>JAZRPH010000030.1:0-59433 GCA_045649125.1 Acutalibacteraceae bacterium
GGCTACGATCCGACTTGTTCTGATTATGCCTACCATTCAAAATCTAAAAAAGAAACTGCAGGTTATTCTTTCAACCCGGAAGCTTACCCAGGCAATGAAAACTGCTTCTACTGTCAAATATTCAAAACTTTCCGCCATATATTCTGATTATGAAAAATATGCAGAACAGTGTAATCATATGTACCGTAATTACCGTAAAGATTTCAATTCTGTTTTTTCTTTTGAAAATCCCGAGGCACCGGTGCTGTATATTCTTATGACTTCCAACAAGGGAATGTGCGGTAGTTTTAATACCGAACTTATCTCGTTTTTTGAGAAAAATATGAGTGAACAGGAAAATGAAACGGTTATTTTTTGTTGCGGAAAAAAAGGTAAAGAATATCTTGAAAGCAAAAAAATTGCTTACCTCAAAGCTTATCTGTTTCCTGATATACCTTCATATTCCGATGCTTACGAATTATTTGAAGATATCAGAGAAATGATAAAAAACGGAAGAATTTCTTCAGTAAATATTGTATATCCTCGATATCAGAATATGATGAAGCAAAGCCCTGTATGCGATAGTTTGTTTTCATTTGGTGAAGAACAGGCAGAGTGTGAAGATGCATTGTTTGTTCCGGATAAGCAGACCGTTATAAATCGTACAGCTGAAAAAATACTTATTTCCATACTTTATAAAAAAATACTTGAAACTGCTTTGGGTGCTCAGGCGGCAACTCTTACAACAATGCGCAGTGCATATGACACAGCTTGTGAATATGCCGTTCAGCTTGAAACGCAGATTAATCGCAAGCGACAGAGTCAGGTTACGGCTGATGTTCTTGAAGTTTCGTCCGACTACTCAACAAAGGGGGAAGAATAGTTTATGGCAAAAGGTTCAGTAGGAATGGTGCAGAGAATCACCGGACCGATAGTTGATATTTTATTTGATATAAATGAAATTCCCGATATTTTCAATGAAATAAACGTTCAGGTAAATGAGGAATTATATACTCTTGAAGTATCACAGCATCTTGGTAACGGTGAAGTCAGATGTATTTCAATGAATCCCACTGACGGTATGTCAAGAGGTATGAAAGCTGTTGATACTGGCGAGCCGATTAAAATCAGTGTTGGTGTCGAAACTCTTGGCAGAATGGTTAATGTTACCGGAAATCCCATTGACGGCGGTAAAAAAATAAAAACTCATGATCAATGGCCGATTCATCATCCTGCGCCTTCGTTTGCTGAAATTGTTTCATCCAACGATATTCTTGAAACCGGTATAAAAGTTATTGATCTTATGACACCTTATGTTAAGGGCGGTAAAATTGGTCTTTTCGGCGGTGCAGGTGTCGGAAAAACCGTGTTGATTATGGAACTTATAAATAATATTGCAAAAGAGCATGGCGGTCTTTCGGTCTTCACAGGTGTGGGTGAGCGAACCCGTGAGGGCAACGACCTTTATAACGAGATGCGCGAGTCGGGCGTTCTTTCAAAAACCGCTCTTGTTTACGGTCAGATGAACGAGCCACCAGGTGCGCGTATGCGCGTAGGACTTTCGGGACTTACTATGGCGGAATACTTCCGTGATAAAGAAGGTCAGGATGTACTGCTGTTTATTGATAATATATATCGATTTACCCAAGCGGGCAGTGAGGTATCAGCGCTGCTTGGCCGAATGCCGTCGGCAGTTGGCTATCAGCCGACTCTTGCTAACGAAATGGGCGCTTTGCAGGAAAGAATTACCTCCACCAAAAAAGGCTCTATAACATCAGTTCAGGCGGTTTATGTACCTGCCGATGACCTTACCGACCCTGCCCCCGCTACAGCGTTTGCCCACCTTGACGCCACTACCGTTTTGTCGAGAAGTATTGCGTCACAGGGTATATACCCTGCCGTTGACCCGCTTGAATCCACAAGCCGAATTTTATCGGCAGAGGTTTTGGGTGACGAGCATTATTTTGTAGCGCGTGAGGTACAGCGTATACTTCAAAGATATAAAGAACTTATGGATATAATTGCGATTATGGGTATGGATGAACTTTCAGATGAAGACAAGCTGCTTGTAGGCCGCGCCCGTAAGATTCAGCGTTTTCTGTCGCAGCCCTTTTATGTTTCTGAAAAGTTTACTGGTATTGAGGGCACCTATGTTCCGCTTAGCGAAACCATTCGCGGCTTTAAGGAAATTATTGAGGGAAAACACGACAGTCTGCCCGAATCGGCATTCCTTTTTGTCGGCACCATTGATGATGCGGTGGCAAAGGCTGAGGGTGCAAAGAAATGAAAACATACAATTTAGTCATATCCACCCCTGACGGCAACACCTTTGACGATGAACTTCAAGTGCTTTCCGTTAGGGGAACAGAGGGTGAACTTGCAGTACTTGCAGGTCATATACCCTTTATCACTGCGGTAAAAATGGGAAAATGCACGGTGGTTTTACCCGACGACACCGAAAGGGTGGCAGAAATCGGCGGCGGCATATTAACCGTAGCGCAGAATAAAACCACCCTCCTTTGCAGCGATTTTAAATGGAAATAACGCAGTTGCGTTTTCACACAGAATATCTTAAACAGAGGTGTTTTTATGGACTCTAAAATCATTGACGGTAAAAGGTACAACTATGTTTGGGGTGACGAATTTGACAGTGACACCATTGACCACGGCACTGTAATCGGCGCACCGATAGAAAAGGGTAAGAAGTGGAATACCAACGGTATGATGATATATTATCCCGATTTCTCCACCCCCGCGGATGTTGAGGACAGAAAGAAATACAACTATATAAAAGACGGCGAGCTTGTGATGAAAGCGGGCTGCTTTGACTGGAGCAAGTATGAAAAAGGTAGCAAAACTTACAGAAACACTCCAGTTGATGAAAAACTGCGTTTTGCTACGGGCGGTGTGCTTACAACCTGTCAGACTATGGTGTTCAGAAAAGGCTATGCCGAGATAAGAGCAAAACTTCCCTTTAACAACGGCGCGTGGCCTGCATGGTGGACGCGTTCTACCGGTTCACCGCTTATTAAGTATCCCGAATTCGGCGGTACCGACGATAAAGACCCTGTGTACACACTTGAAATTGATATTTTTGAGACCTGGAGCTTTATGGGCACGAAAATCTATCCAAATCTTCATAAATGGTACAGAAACCGCTTTACCTCTGACGGTATACCGGATTATCGCGGCGGCGGTTATGTTCATGATTACGATGGATGTGACGTCACTGAAAAGATAGTCGGTGAGAAAAACTATGAATACGACCACAAGGGACGGACATTCCAGTTTTCTTGCAACAAGGGAAGTTTTTTGCTACCCGAAGCGAAATGTTATGATCTTCCAAATCCTGAAGAATACCACACATACGGTTTTTTGTGGACTGACGAAAAAATGGTATTTTCGGTTGACGGCAACGACTATTACACCATTGACTTAACACAGGAAAGCGACGGATATTACGACGGAAAATACGGTTATAATCAGTACAACTATTTCCTTTTTGACTGCGACTTTATGACCGATATGGCTCCCTTGGGCGGCCCACCTGAGCAGCGTTACGGCGGCTCGGGCGACACCAGTGATATTGAGTTTAAAATTCAGTATATCCGCCTTTATCAAGAGCAGGGTAAAGAAGATATAATCATAAACGAATAAAAAATTAGAAAACCGCACGAGATGTGCGGTTTTCTTTGATAGAGTTGAACGAATCAGGTGTTTTTTAGCTTTTAATATATAAGCCCTAACTCGCAAATATTTTAAATCACGGCGAAGACGTGGATGCAATCAATGCGAAGAAAGAAAATACAAGGCTATTGCCTTGATGACATACAGTTCGCTTTGCGAACGGATTACATTCGCCTAACGGCGATTACATACCAAGCCTTCGGCTTGTATAAAAATAAGACAGTCAAAAGACTGTCTTATTTTTGGTGGAGATGATCGGGATCGAACCGACTACCTTCTGAATGCCATTCAGACGCTCTCCCAGGTGAGCTACACCCCCACAAAGCCTCTTTATCTTATCATATAGCCGCTAAAAAATCAAGCACTTGGTTTTTTATTTGTTAAAAATTTGCAAAATTACACTTTTTTATTGACATTCGGGTGGGTGTTGGGTTATAATCATAAACTATAAGGGGTATTACGCTCCGTTTTTAAAATTATAATGTATTTTATCATCTCGGTAAGGAGGTTTAGCGTAATGAAAAGAACATATCAGCCTAAGAAGCTGCATCGTAAAAAAGAACACGGTTTCCTTAAAAGAATGGCAACAGCCAACGGTCGTAAGGTTTTGGCTCGTCGCAGAGCAAAGGGAAGAAAGCAGTTATCTTACTAAAGTTAAAGCCACTTCCATGTGGCTTTTCATTTTTTGGGAAGGATTTGCTTTTTAAAAAGGTGCGAAAGACATGAAAGGTTTTGAGAAATTAAAACAGAATTGGGAATTCCACCGCGCTTATCACCGTGGCAGTTCGTTTGTCACACCCGCCTTTGTAATTTATGTATGCAAGGGCAAAAAGAATTTTGTAAGACTTGGCATTACAGCGGGAAAAAAGCTTGGTTGCGCGGTAAAACGCAATCGCGCAAAGCGTGTTATCACGGCGGCATTCAGCCAATGCTTACCAAACATACCGTGCGGCTATGATTTTGTAATAGTGGCAAGGACACGAATACTGACATATAAAAGTTGTGCGGTCGCCGCCTTTATAAAAAAACAACTTAAGAGTGCAGAATTATGGGTAGAATAGTAAACCCGATAAGCCGATTTATTATATGGCTTATAAGAATTTATCAAAAACACATTTCGCCGTCAAAAATACCGTGTTGCCGTTTTACGCCGTCATGCTCGGCATATGCGGTGCAGGCAATCACCATTCACGGTGCTTTTAAGGGGACGGCACTTGCGATCTACAGAATTTTGCGGTGCAATCCGTTGTGCCGCGGCGGTTATGATCCCGTACCGCCCAAAAGTATGAAAAAAATCACTAAAAAATAGGGTGGAATTTTCACTCTACAGGATGGTGTCAAAAGATGCAAACTATATTTAATATCATAAATATACCGCTTGGTTACGTTTTGCGCTTCCTTGCGGACATTTTCGCAAACGACTTTGCTGCCGCTGTTGCGGTATTCACATTGCTTATCAATCTTGTGCTCATTCCGCTTAGCATAAAGAGTCAGAAATCTTCTGTTCAGCAGATGCGCATAAAGCCTAAGATGGATGAGCTTAAAAAACGCTATGGCGACGACCGTCAAAAGATGGCGCAAGCACAGCAGGAACTCTATCAGCAAGAGGGCGTGTCAATGTCAGGCGGCTGTCTGCCTATGATCGTTCGTCTTGTGCTGATGATGAGTATCTATTACCTTATTATGTCACCGCTTACTTATATTGCAAATGTTGATGCAGCGCACATAAATAATGTCTATTCCACCGTTTCTGAAACATTGGAGGAAGTGAAGGACGAGGATGAGGCGCAATACAACGCCTATTTAAAGCAACTCGGCTGGAGTGAACGTGGCACCAATAAGGACCTTATGATTATCAATATCATAAGAAATGATGAGGATGTTTTAAAGCAGATACTTCCCGAAAAGGAATATGCCGAAATAGAAGATGACCTTATCGCAATAAAAGAAAAAGACGCAGAAACTAATGTAAACTACCTGCTTTTCGGTAACGAGAAATTAAATCTTACCGAAACACCGAAATTTTCATTTGATATATTTAATGATGCGCAGATGCTGTGGCTTATACCGATAGGCGCATTCGCAGCGCAAATTCTTACAAGCCTTATTTCAATGAAAATAAATAAGATTAACAATCCCGAAGCGCCCTCTATGGCAGGTATGATGCTTACAATGCCGCTGATTTCACTTTTTATCGGCTTTGGTTTGCCGGGCGGTGTTGGTTTTTACTGGATATGCTCATCCCTCATTGGCGGTCTTATTCAGTCGGGTGTTCAGCTTTTCTACGGCCCCCAGAAACTGCTCGCACGCGAGCGTTCTAAGGAGCTTTTAAAGCAATGCGATTTTGAAACCAAGCAGAAGGATAAGTTTAAAGCATCGGTTGAAGAATAATATTAAAAGGGAGGTTTTGTCTTGATTAAAGAGGCAATCGGCTTCGGCAACACGGTTGAAGAGGCTAAGGAGGACGCCATTGCAAAGCTCGGCGCCCGTATAGATGAAGATATACAAATTGATATAGTATCCATGCCTAAGAAAAAGGTTTTAGGTATTTTTGGCGGTTCTATGGCGGAGGTAAGGGTTTATGTTGAAAGACCCGACCCCAAGCCGCGCAAGAACCAAAAGAGCAAAAAGTCTGAACCGAAAAAGAACGAAAACAAAAAGGCAGAAAAGGCACCTGCGTCTAAAAAGCAGGAGACTCAGGAAAAGGCAGAGGTTAATGCGGTTGACGCTAGTGAAATCCCTGCCGATTCAAAGGCGGGTAAGGCTGTTTCCTATCTTAAAGCCATACTGCAAAACCTTGGCTGTCAGGATGTATCCATAAAGGTTGCACTTCGTGAAAACGGCGCCCTTATCATTCTTGAGGGCGAGGGACTTGGCGTAATTATCGGTCACAGGGGCGAAACACTTGATGCATTACAGCATCTTGTAAGTCTTGCTGCAAATAACGGCGGCGGATACTTTAAGGTAACCCTTAACATCGGTGACTACCGCGAAAAGCGTGAGCAGACACTCGTATCCCTTGCAAAGCGTGTATCCGCTCAGGTGCTTCGCACCTCGCGTAGCCGCGCTTTAGAGCCGATGAGTCCCTATGAACGACGCATCATTCATACTGCCGTTCAGGAAATTGACGGTGTTAAGTCTGCATCTGTAGGTGAGGGTAGCAATCGCCGTGTTGTAATTGCAACCGAAAACGGCGAAATCCGCGAACCGCGTAATGACCGCCGCAGACGTGGTGGCCCAGATCGCGACCGCCGCCGCAGTTCAAGCACAGTAGCAGCCGTACCTACAAGAGAACCGAAAAAGGATTCCGATATTCCGCTTTACGGAAAAATTCAGGCAGGTACAACCGAAGAATAAGATTGAGCCTTGAGTTTAAACTCAAGGCTTTATTTTATGTGATTTCCTAAAATTATCACTTTACAAAATGGCATATTTATTTTATAATACATAAAGAACATTTGTTCAAAACAAAAGGGGGTGCGGGTGTGCAAGACAGAATAATTTTACACTGTGATCTTAATAATTTCTTTGCATCCGTATCTCTGCTTTCAAACCCCACCATACGCGACCTACCCGTAGCGGTGGGCGGCAGTAAGGAACAGCGCCACGGAATAATTCTTGCCAAAAATGAAATTGCAAAGGGTTACGGTGTAAAAACTGCCGAGGCTATTTGGGAGGCAAAGTTAAAATGCCCCGACCTTGTAATACTGGCTCCCGATTATGAAAAATACAACGAATATTCGGCGGCGGCGCATAAAATTTATGAGCGCTACACCGACCTTGTTGAACCGTTTGGCATTGATGAGTGTTGGCTTGATGTAACGGGCAGTACAATGCTTTTCGGCAGCGGTGAGGAGATTGCAAACAAAATAAAGGGCGATATTAAGCGTGAACTCGGGATTACCGCATCGGTAGGGGTAAGTTTTAATAAGGTTTTTGCAAAGCTTGGCTCGGATATGAAAAAGCCCGATGCCGTAACGGTTATAAGCCGCGAAAATTTCAAGCAAAAGATTTGGTGTCTGCCCGTATCGGACCTGCTTTTTGTGGGAAAAAGCACCGCCGCTAAACTTCGTGAAAGCGGGATTTTTACAATCGGCGACCTTACAAAATGCACCGATGCAATGCTTGTGCGGCTGCTTGGAAAGAACGGAAAAATGTTAAAGAGTTACGCCGCAGGTGCCGATAACTCCCCCGTATCTCCGCCAACACAGGACGATATGCCCAAAAGTGTCGGCAGAAGTGTTACACTTGACCACGACATTACAGATAATGAGGAGATATGGCGCATATATCTGCGAATTGCTGAGGATATTTCGGCAAAACTGCGGCAAAAGGGACTTTATGCCTACGGTATTCAGGTGCATACCCGTGATACTGCGCTTAAGGTGAAGGAATTTTCCCACTCGCTTGAAAATCCGCTTAATACCGCAATACTTATTGCAAAGCAGGGTATGGAACTTTTTGAGCAAAACTATGACTGGCATCTTCCGCTGCGTTCGGTAGGACTTCGCGCAGTAGGTCTTAAAAGTGAAAACATCGCTTTTCAAAGGGATTTTTTTGGCACGGATGACGACAATGACCGACAGGAGAAAATAGAGGATTCGATTGAATATATACGGCAAAAATTCGGAAACACAAGCATAAAAAGAGGACGAATATCAAAAGAATAAAAATAAAAAGAGGGCGAATATCAAAAGAAAAAAGCAACCGAAAATTTTCGGTTGCTTTTTTGTCTGTAAAAGTTTTATGCGTGATAAAGTTTTTTGGTCTGGTATGTCGGCTCACAGGTCAGGTTTATTCCAAGTTTTTTAAAGGTCTGCTCGTCCACACGGGCGAGAATTACCGTAGAATGCACCTCAAGCCCCTTTAATTTATGCACCTGATCAAGCGCCTTTTTAGCCGTGCCGTTTGTGGCAGCGCAGATTGAAAGAGCAATCAGAATTTCGTCAATATGAAGCCGTGGGTTGTGGTTACCAAGCACACCCGTTTTCATATTTTGAATAGGCTCAATTATAGTGGGTGACAAAAGTTCAATATCGTCAGGTATACCTGCCAGTTCCTTAAGTACATTAAGTAGCATTGAAGAACCTGCGCCCAAAAGAGAGGAGGTCTTTCCCGTTATAATTTTGCCGTCTTCTAACTGTATCGCGGTAGCGGGTGCACCCGTAAGGTTTGCCTTGTCAAGAGCCGCCTTAACAACGGGACGGTCATTGGTGGTGATTCCAAGTTGATTCATAAGAAGTTCAATCTTAGCAACCTCCGACTGCTCACTTAGTCCCTGACGCACATTGCAAAGCGCCGAATAATAGCGGCGGATAATTTCCTGCTTGGCGGCTGCACTTGTAATCTTGTCGTCACAAATTGCAAAGCCTGCCATATTAACACCCATATCGGTGGGACTTTTGTAGGGTGACTTGCCCAAAATGCGCTCCATCATAGCGTTAAGCACGGGGAAAATTTCAATATCACGGTTGTAGTTAACGGTGGTCTCACCATAGGCTTCCAAATGGAACGGGTCAATCATATTAACATCGCTAAGGTCGGCGGTTGCCGCCTCATACGCAACATTTACGGGATGTTTAAGGGGAATATTCCAGATGGGGAAGGTCTCAAATTTAGCATAACCTGCCTTAATTCCGTGCTTATGGTCGTGGTAAAGTTGTGACAGACAGGTTGCCATTTTACCGCTGCCGGGGCCTGGGCCTGTGATTACCACCAAATGACGCTCGGTCTCGATATAATCGTTTTTACCAAAGCCTTCATCACTTACGATAAGCGGAATGTTAGAGGGATAGTCCTTTATGGGATAGTGGCGGTATGTCTTTATTCCAAGGGATTTAAGTCGGTTTTCAAATGCCAGTGCTAAGGGTTGTCCTGTAAATCTGGTTATAACAACGCTGCCAACATAAAGACCGATTCCGCGGAAGGCGTCAATAAGGCGAAGTGTATCAAGGTCGTATGTGATGCCAAGGTCGCCGCGGCGCTTGTTTTTTTCTATTGCATCTGCGTTTATTGAAATAACGATTTCTGCATCGTCTTTAAGTTCCATAAGCATCTTTACCTTGGAATCGGGTTTAAATCCGGGCAGTACGCGCGACGCGTGGAAGTCATCAAAAAGTTTGCCGCCGAATTCCATATAAAGTTTGCCACCGAACATATCAATGCGGTTGCGAATATTTTGTGACTGCAGTCTTATATATTCGTCGTTGTCAAAACCGATTTTAGACATACTCTTTCCCCCTCAAAATCAATACGATACTAGTATATCAAAATAAATTTGCTCTTTCAAGTTTATTTTAAAAATTTTGACAAAATAATCTAGTGTAAATACAAAGGTTTTATTTTTTGATATTATCCTTGCAGAAATGGGCTGTATATAGTATAATATATAAGATTAATTATTATTAGGAGTTTTGTGTTTTGTTTTTAAGCGAAAGCAACAATACATATCTGCCCGAACAAACGGGATATGCTGCGCGTGTGGGTGAAATTCTGAAAAAGAATATGAACGGTACACCCAAGGCGCATATCGTCACCTTCGGCTGTCAGCAAAATGTAAGCGATTCCGAGCGCATAAAGGGAATGCTAACCCTTTGCGGTTATGAGCTTACCGATGATATGGAATCGGCAGATTTTATACTTTTTAACACCTGCGCCGTGCGTGAACATGCCGAAGACCGTGTCTACGGTAATGTCGGTGCGGTTAAGCAGTACAAGCGAAAAAATCCAAATCTAATCTTGGCGGTTTGCGGCTGTATGGTGCAACAGCAAACGGTTTCTGACCGTTTTTATAAAAGCTATCCTTATGTGGACATACTTTTCGGCACACAGGTGCAGCACCGTCTGCCCGAATTTATCTACCGCAGACTGACGGGCGGTAAGCGTGTTTACGAGCTAACACTTGATAACGGTGATATTGTTGAAAATGTGCCTGTCTGCCGTGACGGTGATATAAAGGGTTGGCTTCCGATAATGTATGGCTGTGACAATTTCTGCACATACTGCATAGTGCCGTACGTCCGCGGGCGTGAGCGTTCGCGTGAGCCTGAGGAGATTTTGGCAGAGGCTAAGAAAATGATAGACAGCGGTTATAAGGAAATTATGCTGCTTGGTCAAAATGTAAATTCCTACGGTAAAAACTGCAAGGCGGATATCAATTTTGCAAAGCTGTTGCGAATGATAAACGATATCGAGGGTGATTTCAGAATTCGTTTTATGACTTCACACCCAAAGGACTGTACAATCGAATTGCTTGATGCTATCCGTGATTGCAAAAAGGTGGAGCGGCATATACATCTGCCTTTCCAGAGCGGCAGCAGCAGAATACTTAAACTTATGAACCGCCGCTACGACCGTGAGGGTTATCTGCAGCTTATAAAAGCCGCCCGCGAAAGAATACCCGATGTCGAATTTACAAGCGATATTATTGTCGGCTTTCCTGGAGAAAGTTATGAGGACTTTCTTGAAACATTAAGTCTTGTCCGTCAGGTGCGTTTTTATTCGCTTTTCACCTTTATTTACTCGTCACGCATAGGCACCCCTGCGGCAGATATGCCCGACCCTGTCAGCCGTGAGCAAAAGGGCAGATGGTTTAGCGAACTGTTAAGGGTACAGGACGAAATTTCAAAGCAGTTAAATTCTGAACTTGTTGGCAAAACCGTGCGTGTTTTATGCGAAGAAGTTACTGCTAACGGAAAAATTTGCGGTAAAACCGCAGGGTATGCAAGTGTCGAGTTTGAGGGGACGCCTGACCTTATCGGCAAATTTGCCGATGTAAGAATAACATCATACACAAATGTGCTAAGTGGCACTCTGATTTAAATTTATTTGAGAGGTAGTTAAAAATGGAAATTATTGAAGCAGCAAGAAATTTAGGCGCAGCAATTCAAAAGGATGAGCGTTTTGTGGCTTATGCTAAAGCAAAGCTTGCAAACGATAACGATGAAACTCTGCAAAACCAAATCGGCGAGTTTAATACCATCCGTATGAATCTTGACCGTGAAATGAGTAACGAAACTCAGGATGAGGAAAAGATAAAGGAACTTAACGAAAAGCTTCGCAGCATTTACACACAGGTTATGTCAAGCAAGGCTATGCTCGATTACAATACGGCAAAGGCGGCGCTTGATGCATTACTCAATGATGTAAACAGCATTATTATGCAGTGTGTAGACGGCGCGGACCCTGCTACCTGTGAGCCCGAAACACACAGCTGCACAGGTTCTTGTTCGACCTGCGGCGGATGCCACTAAAATGATTTGAGGGACAACAGTTCGCAAAATCATAGATTTTGACTGCACTGTTTTCCCCCAATACCCCCTTTCACCTTAGGCTGACGAGAGACGAACCCGTTACGGTTTCGCTCGCCGCCTTTTACCGCCTTACTTGCGCTTATTTTTGTAAGGCGACAGCCTTACTGCAAATTTCACGCTTCGCCTTTCGAAAAAAGGTGGCTGTGAGAAACTCTTTGACCTGCCAAACAAATAATTTTTTGAAAAGGCGAAGTCGAAGAACGCAGTAATACTGCCGTATTACAAGTGATGAGACAAGAAAGGGCGAAAAAATTATTGTTTGTCAGGCGTGACGGCTTTGACTCCCGTCAGCCTAAAAATTGCCTGACGACAATTTTCGCATTAAGATGAGTTTTTACGAGGCACAGCCCCGTAAAAACGAGGGGAGATAACGGGACAACAGTTCGCAAAATCGGGGATTTTAATTTTAAAATAAGGGGACTTAACAATGGCTGAATTGTCGCCTATGATGCGCCAATACATTGAGATAAAAGAACAGAATAAAGACTGCATTGTATTCTTCCGCTTGGGTGATTTTTACGAAATGTTTTTCGAGGATGCAAAGACTGCATCTGAAGAATTGGACATAACCCTTACGGGCAGAGATTGCGGTCTTGAGGAGCGCGCCCCTATGTGCGGTGTCCCGTATCACAGTTGTGAGGGATATATCGCCCGTCTTGTTGAGCGCGGCTACAAGGTTGCCATTTGCGAACAGTTAGAGGACCCTGCTAAGACAAAAGGAATAGTAAAGCGCGATGTTGTAAGAATCATATCCCCCGGCACAGTAATTGAGGGCGAGATGCTTGACGAAGCGCGAAACAACTATTTGGCGGCTGTATCCTTTATTGATGGCAAAATCGGAATTTGCTTTGCCGATGTTTCGACGGGGGAATCACACGCTACCGAAATATCGGGCGACGATGCGCTGTCCAGAGTAAAAAATGAAATTTTGCGTTTTGCGCCCAGTGAACTTTTAATCGACAAGGATATGTCTTTTAAGTTAGAAAGTTTCTTAAGGGAAAGATATCATTGTACCGTCACTGTACGGGAGGACGGTTGTTTTAATTATCGTCTTACCGAAGAAAAGTTATGCAAAAATTTCGGTGTAGTAAGTCCCGAAAACATCGGTGTCGAGCGCGGCAACGCAATACAGTCAGCGCTTGGTGCTACTATCGATTATATTCTGGAAAATGCAAAGGTTGGTCTTATCTCCATAAAATCGGTGGAGATTTACACACCTACACAGTATATGCAGCTTGATATGACTGCAATCCGCAATCTTGAACTTGGCGAGACCATGCGTACAAAGTCAAAGCGCGGTTCACTTCTTGGTGTGCTTGACAAGACGAAAACTGCGATGGGCAAACGGCTTATCCGCGGTTTTGTAATGCAGCCGCTTATTTCTATACCTGAAATAATACTGCGTCAAAATGCTGTTGAGGAACTTGCAAACGATACCGTTTTACGCTGCGAAGCGCGTGAACTTATGAGCGGCATTCGCGATATCGAGCGTATGATGACAAAAATTGTATACGGCACGGCTACCGCGAGGGAACTTATAGGAATTGCTGAAACCGCGCATCGTTTCCCTGAAATAAAGTCACTGCTTAGCGGTGTGAACTGCAAGATGCTTAAAGGCATTTTCAACGATATTGACAGTCTTAACGATGTTGTGGGACTTATAGATGCGGCTATCGACTCCGCCGCCCCTGCAAATGTGCGTGAGGGTAGAATTATAAAGGACGGCTATGACAGCCGTGTGGACGAACTTCGTGAAATTTTAAAGGGCGGAACATCATATCTTGCCGAGATGGAGGTCCGTGAGCGTGAGCGCACAGGCATTAAAAACATCAAGGTAAAATACAACAAGGTTTTCGGTTATTATATCGAGGTTACCAACTCTTTCCTTGACAAAGTACCGCAGGAATACATACGCAAACAAACCCTTACAAACTGCGAAAGATTTATAACCGAGGAATTAAAGCAGTATGAAAGCCGAGTGCTGACCGCAAGGGAAAGTCTGTATCAGCTTGAATATGAGATATTTACTCAGATACGCGAGACGGTATCACAGGCAACCGTTCGCGTGCAGAATACGGCGGCGGCAATCGCCCGACTTGATGCCCTTTGTTCATTGGCTCAGGTTGCGGTTGACAATAACTATTGCAGACCGCTTGTAAACGACAGTGGTGCCATAACTATAAAGGGCGGAAGACACCCCGTTATCGAAAAACTTATCAGTGCGCCCTTTGTTTCAAACGATACATTCCTTGATTCAAAGGACAATCGCTGCGCAATTATTACAGGTCCTAATATGGCAGGTAAGTCTACATATATGCGTCAGGTTGCGCTGATTACACTTATGGCGCAAATAGGTTCGTTTGTACCTGCGCAAATGGCGGAAATCGGCATTGTGGATGCAATCTTTACCCGTGTTGGCGCTTCTGACGATTTGGCGTCGGGCCAGTCAACCTTTATGGTCGAGATGAGCGAGATGGCATATATCCTTAAAAATGCCACCAAAAACAGTCTGCTTATACTTGACGAAATAGGACGCGGCACATCTACCTTTGACGGAATGTCGATAGCAAAGGCAGTGCTTGAATATGTGGCGGACAAGCGTAAAATCGGCGCAAAGTCACTTTTTGCAACCCACTATCACGAACTTACTGATATGGAAAATGAGCTTGAGGGTATTAAAAACTATAACATCGCGGTTAAAAAACGCGGTGATGACATTATCTTCCTTCGCCGTATAGTACGCGGTGGCGCCGACGACAGTTACGGTATTGAGGTTGCAAAACTTGGCGGAATACCCAAGCCTGTAATCGAGCGTGCGAAAGAAATATTAAAAGAAACTCTTGAAAGCGGAATAATAACCTACAAGACAGCCAACATACAAAACGACCAGATGTCACTTGAAATGCAGGGCGCCGCTGATATTATGCATGAACTTCAGGCGCTCGATGTAAATACACTTACCCCCATTGAAGCGATGGGAATACTATTTGACCTTGCGAATAAGGCAAAATCAATGTAGCAGAAAGAAAGGTGAAAAGCGATGCCCAGAATTAATGTATTGCCTAAATCCATTGCAGAACTTATAGCCGCGGGTGAGGTTGTTGAAAGACCGGCTTCTGTGGTTAAGGAAACGGTGGAAAATTCAATAGATGCAGGGGCTACGCATATTACCGTGGAAATACAACACGGCGGAATCACCTACATTCGTATAACCGATGACGGTTGCGGTATTGCCGCTACTGATGTGCCGATTGCCTTTAAGCGCCATGCTACAAGCAAGATTGGCTCGGCACACGACCTTGACAGTATTGCAACACTTGGGTTTCGCGGTGAGGCACTGGCGGCTGCAAGCGCTGTGTCGAGAATAGAACTTTTTACCAAAACCGCAGACGAGGAGTTTGGCACACACTATAAAATTGAGGGCGGAACAGAAGTTTTACTTGAAGAAACGGGTTGCCCCGACGGCACAACCATTATCATCCGCGACCTGTTTTATAACACCCCCGCAAGAATGAAGTTTCTTAAAAAGGATGTTTCAGAGGGCACTGCGGTGGCTGCTGTTGTTGAGCGTCAGGCACTTGCACATCCTGAAATTGCCTTTAAACTTATCCGTGACGGCAAACAGACACTAAGCACCAGCGGTGACGGTAATTTAAGTTCGGCTGTGTACAGTGTGCTTGGCAGAGAATTTTCAAAAACACTTATTCCCGTAAATGCCGAAATTGACGGCATTACAGTATCGGGATATATATGCAAACCCGTGTACTGCCGCCAATCACGCGCACATCAATTCACATTTTTAAACGGCAGATTTGTACATTCAGGCACCGTTCAGGCGGCGGTTGAGCAGACATATAAAAACAGCGCTATGGTGGGTAAATTCCCGGCTTTTGTGCTGAGCGTCAGCGTTCCTTTTGAAACGGTGGATGTAAACGTTCACCCCGCAAAAACACAAATTCGTTTTTCGGACGAAAAGCGTGTGTTCGGCGCCGTATTTACAGCCTGTAAAAATGCGCTTCTTTCGGGTGATACAAGACCTGAAATTTCGGTAAACACCCCAAAAAAGACTAATGCTTTTTTACATATGGATACACAGCAGTACCGTCAGACAGCGGTGAGGTTGCCAAACAACTCAGAACCCGTAACACCGCAGACTAAGACACCGTCTACGGTACAACTTAATCAGGATAGCAAGCCCTTCTTTTTAAGGGATGATTTTATAAAAGCAAGTAAATCCACCGCTGAAATAAAACCTAAAAAGGTTAATATTGATATTGTTGTGGACGAGCCTGTCGAGAAACCTGTACCGCCGCAACCGATATTTGAAGACGAACCAAACAAGCCGGTACAAGAGGAAGCAACAGAATATTCACCCGACACAGAGGTTAAATTCGTCGGTGAAGCATTTTCAACCTATATCATCGTTCAGCGCGGCAACAGTATTTTCTTAGTTGATAAACACGCCGCACACGAGCGGATAATATTTAATGAACTAAAACAGACACAGACACCGCAAACCCAAACGCTGCTTTTACCGCTTACGGTAAAACTTCAGGGTGACGAATATGTTGCGGTGCTGGAAAATATTCCGCTTTTGACTAAGGCGGGTTTTGAAATTGAGGATTTCGGCAACGAATCGGTGGTTGTACGCGCAGTACCCGCCGCACTTGATACACAGGATGTCGAGTCTATTGTCTGCGAAGCGGCAGCAGGTCTTATAAAGGGCGGCAGCGTACAGCTTGAAACACTTGACCGTATTTACCATACCGTCGCATGCAAGGCGGCAATAAAGGCAGGTCATATAAATTCCGATAGCGAGTTGCTTTCTCTTGCTCAAAAAACCTTATCGGATGATGATGTTATGTACTGCCCTCACGGCAGACCTGTGGCATTTGAAATAAAGCATAGCGAACTTGAAAAGCACTTTGGTAGAATACAATGAGCGAAGAAAAGATTATTTATGTTGTAGGCCCAACCGCCTCAGGAAAGACCGAGCTTGGAATACGATTGTCACAGCATTTTAACGGTGAGGTTATATCTGCCGATTCAATGCAGATTTACCGCGGTATGCACATTGCATCGGCAGCGCCCGATACGGCTGAAACCGAGGGTGTGCCCCACCATCTTATAGAATTTCTTGATTACGACAGCACATTTACGGTGGCTGATTATGTTGCCGCTGCCAGAGAAAAAATTGCTGAGATTTCCTCACGCGGAAAAACGCCGATAATTGTCGGCGGTACGGGACTTTATATAAGTTCACTTGTAAACAATATTGAGTTTGTAAAGCAGCATACCGACCTTAAACTTCGTGAGGAAATAACCCGTGAATATGATCTGTTGGGCGGCGCAAAAATGCTTGAGCGACTGCGTGGCATTGATGCTGCAGCCGCCGATAAACTTCACGAAAATGACAAGCGCCGTATAATCCGCGCTTTTGAAATTTACTATAGTACAGGCAACACAAAAAGTTTTCAGGATAAAGCATCCCGCAAAATTAAGTCACCATACAGTGAATGTATGATAGGCATTACCTACCGTGACCGTGAAAAATTGTACGAGCGGATAAATCGCCGTGTAGATATAATGCTTGATAACGGACTTTTGGATGAAGCCAAAGAAGCCTTTAATAAGGTTGAAGGTCGTACCGATGGCGCCGTTCAAGCAATCGGGCACAAAGAATTTTTTGATTATTTTAAGGGTGAAATACCGCTTGAACAAGCGGTAGAAAATCTAAAGCGTTCTACCCGAAGATATGCAAAGCGGCAGCTTACATGGTTTAACAGGGATGAGCGTATAAACTGGATTTATAAAGATGAGGTTGAGGATGCCACTAAAGCGGCAATAAAAATTGCAGAAGGGAGGTAAATTTATGCGTGAACACAAAGTTTTAAGGGCGTTTTTATGCGCTATTGCCTTGATTTTTGTGCTGCACCAGATTTACTCTTCTGTCTATAAGCCGATTACCACCGTCAGCGCGGAGTACGCAAGTGTTATCGACGGTCTTAATATTACGGGTGTGATAATCCGCGAGGAAAGGATAATAACAAACGGTAAATCGGGCGCGCTGCACTTTTTGGTGTCGGACGGTTCGCGCGTGTCAAAAAACGGTGTAGTGGCTGATATTTATTCAAGCGCTGACACCTCGGTCACGGTAAGCCGTATTGCGCAGATAAACCAGCGCATAGCCGATATCGAGGAAATGCAGGGATACAATGATGTTCAGGCGGCAGATTTGGGACTTGCCAACAACAAGGTAAATGTTGCGCTTAACGAAATGATAAGAAACAGTGCTGCCGGCAACTATTCCTCTGCGGAACAGGACACTGCACGTCTGCTTACTAATATTAACCGCAGACAGATGATAACCGGTGAGCAAACCGACTTTTCCTTACAACTTGATGCATTAAGAAGCGAACTTGCAAATCTCAGCGCTTCGCTGCCCACGCCTGTGGGGGAAATAACAGCCGACACATCAGGCTATTTTGTTTCAAATGTTGACGGCTTTGAAACGGTGCTTTCCTGCAAGGATATTGAAAACATAACCCCCGAATCAATTGATTCGTTGCAGGCGGATGACATACCCGACGGCGCAATCGGTAAAATTGTTTCGGGCTATGAATGGTATATAGCTGCAAAGGTAAGCTTTAACGAATCTCTGCAGTATAAGCAGGGGGATGCTCTCACAATATCCACCACCTTGAAATCAAGTCCCGAACTTAGCGTAAGGGTTGAGCGCATAAATGTGTCGGAAGATTCTGAAAACGCGGTGCTGATATTTTCCTGTCAGCAGATGAACAGTGAACTTGCAAGTATGCGCACCGACAGTATGAAAATAATCAAAAACACATATAAGGGACTTAAAGTTCCTAAAAAATCTTTGCGTGTTAACGACGACGGTGAGCCGGGTGTGTATGTGCGTTCGGGAATAACCCTGAAATTTGTAAAGGTTAATGTCATACATCAAACCGACGATTATATAATCTGCGAACAGCAAACTAGTGTGGATGATGTTTTACGGCTGTATGACGAGGTCGTAATAAAGGGAAAGAGGCTTTATGATGGAAAAATCGTCGATTGAAATATTTAATGAAAACTACAAAATAATAACCGAAAAAATAGCCACCGCCGCAGAAAAAACGGGAAGAGACGCTAAGGATATTACACTTCTTGCGGCAACAAAAACGGTTGATGTCGAGGTAATAAACCACGCAATTTCATCGGGAATAACACATATCGGCGAAAATAGGGTTCAGGAATTTTTATCAAAAGACGCTTACTACAAACAGGTGCATAAGCACTTTATCGGTCATTTGCAAACCAACAAGGTAAAGGACATAATCGACCGTGTTGAGCTTATACATTCTGTTGATTCTAAGCGACTTGCGTGTGAAATTTCAAAGCAGGCGATAAAGCGGGGAATCACGGCAGAGATACTGCTTGAAGTCAATATCGGTGCCGAGAAAAGTAAGTCAGGCTTTAGTCCCGACGAACTTTATGATGCGGTTTACGGTGTTGCCGAACTTGACGGTATAAGAATAAAAGGACTTATGGCAATACCCCCTATATGTGACACACCCGACACAAATCGCAGATATTTTGCCGAAATGCAAAAACTGTTTATTGACATCGGCAGTAAAAAAATAGATAATAGTAGTATGGATATTCTGTCTATGGGAATGTCTGACGATTATGAATGCGCTATAGCTGAGGGCGCTAATCTGGTAAGACTCGGCACGGCGCTTTTTGGAAGAAGAAATTACAGCATTAATATATAAGGAGAATGACTATGGGACTTTGGGAAAACATTAAAAACATTATGACCATTCCTGATGAGGATGATTTCGATGAGGATTTCACTCCTGTAAAGGAAGCACCCGCAAAAACCCAACCGACAGAGGATAATGCATTTTCTGCAAGAAGGGCAGATACTACGCCTAGAATCATTAAATCAAAAACCGTAAACTACAATCAGGCGCAAGGTCAACTTCAGGTAGTACTTGTCAAGCCCGACCGCTTTGATGATGTCACTACCATAGCCGACCATCTTAACGGCGGCAAAACCGTAGTTCTTAATCTTGAGGATGCTGCCCGTGATGTGTCACGCCGAATAGTAGACTTTTTAAGCGGCGTTGCCTATGCTAACGATGGCAATATGCGCAAGGTTGCAAAGAACACATTTATTATTGTGGCTCGAGGTGTCGATGTTATGGGCGAACTTATGCTTGAGGATTTTGACGAAGGCAAGATTTACTTTTAATGGACAGTGAACTTTTGCCTGCGCGCATTGCCGATGCGCAGTCGCTTTGCACTAAGACCTCAAGTCCTAAATTTCTGGGCTTTCTTACACCTGCGGAAACTGCGGCGGCAGTCGATTGTCTTAAAAATGCTGATTGCAGTTACAGATTTTTCGGTGGCTACGACGGAGCAGAGCGGGTAATACTGGCGCTGCTTCCCGATTGGTGCGACGAGGTGCAATTCCCCATAATACCCTTTACCTTTAAATACCGCGAGTGCGACACACTGACTCACAGGGATTTTCTGGGTGCGCTTATGGCGCTTGGTATCACAAGGGAAAGCGTGGGTGATATTTTGGTTGAGCGTGGGCGCGCAGTGGCGTTTATATCCCGTGATATTTCAAAATATGTTGCGTCCCAAACCCAAAAGGTGGGAAGCGTCGGGGTTAATGTTACCGAAGGCTGCACCTTTCCGCTTCCGTCAATGAGTAAAAAGGCAGCCTTTACCGATACGGTTGCATCGCTGCGGCTTGACGGCGTTGTAGCGGCTCTTTGCGGATTTTCCCGCAACGCTGCTGCAGAACATATTCAAAACGGGGAAGTATCGGTAAATTCGGTCTGTTGTCAGAAAACCACACGCGTTGTGGCGGCGGGTGATGTAATTACCGTAAGGCACAAGGGCAGGTTTGAAATTGACAATACCGACCAACTTTCAAAAAAGGGCAGAATTATCTTAAAATATAACAAATATATTTAGGGAGGAAATATTATGCTTAACTCTAAAGATATAAGGAATGTCAAATTTGCAAAAGCAATGGGTGGCTACAAGCAGGAGGAGGTAGATGTCCTTCTTGACAAGGTGGAGGCTGATTACGAGCAGTTTGAACGCACCTTGCGTGAAATGTCATCTAAAATCGAGCAACTTCGTGCCGAGGTTGAGGAATACAAAAACTCACAGGGCAGTATACAAAGCGTACTGCTCAGCGCACAGAAACTTGCCGACCAGATTGTTGAAGAAGCAAAGACAAAGAGTGAAGAAATTATTGCTTCCGCCGAGAAGAATATTGAAAAAATCACCGCTCAGGAGCAGGAACTTACCACCGCGTTTGATAAAAAAGCGGGCGAGCGCAAGTCAGCGCTTGAAAACGATATTGAAAAGCTTCTTGCCGAAGCCGAGCGTAAGCAGAAGAGTATTGAGAAGGCAACCGCTGACTCTGTAGAGCGTCAACAGGTACTTTTTGATAAGCTTAAGATAGAGATTGCTGCATTTAAGGCAGATATCACTGCAAAATACAAACAGCATCTTGAGTTGCTTTCAAAAATTCCCGATACAGTACCGAGTGATCCAAAGGAAATAGCAGCAGCCGTTTCTATGGCGCTTGAAAGTGCCCCCGATGCCAGTCAGTTCGTTGAGGATGACGTTCAGCCGTGGCTTGTTGAAGCGCAAGAACCTCAGGACGAGCCTGAGGAGATAATATCTGACACAACTCAGGAAGAGATGGGATTTATAATAAACGCAGATATTACAGACAGTGATGAAAACGAGGAAGACTTTTAATAATATTTAGGAGTGTTATAGCGCGTGGTATCATACATTTTAGCCGCAGTTGTGGGGCTTGTCGTTTTGGCAGCCGATCAACTTTCAAAGATTTATGTCGCGGCAAATTTTACAATGGCAAGGTCATATGAATTTATACCCGGTATTATTGATATTACCTACATTCACAACGATGGCGGTGCGTGGGGTATGCTTGGCGGCTACACATGGCTGTTGCTGTCACTTAGTTGTGTGATAATACTTGTTTGTGTGGCACTGCTTTTAAAGTACGGTGTTCGTGACAAGTTGATGTTTTGGGCAATAATTTTAATTTTATCGGGCGGTGTCGGCAATATGATTGACCGTATTTTCCGCGGCGGTAATGTTATTGATTTTCTGCATTTTGAGTTTATGCCCAATTTCCCCGTGTTCAACATAGCCGACTGTGCAATATGTGTCGGTGCGGGACTGTTGCTGTTATACTTCTTTAAGGGTATGATTGATGAGCGACGCGAAAAGCGCAGAGCGCTTTTACAGGCGATTGCTGAGAGCAAGCAAAATGAAAATAATTAAAACCACCTTTGACGACGGCGAAAGCCGCCGTCTTGACCTATATGTAGCGCAGACGGCTGAAATCACACGCTCGTACGCCGCTAAAATAATCGAGGATGGCGGCGTGACAGTAAACGGCAAAGTGTCCTCTAAAAACCTTAAATTGAAGCCTGACGATTGTGTGGAGATTACCATACCTGACACTCAGGAATATGAGGTTTGCGCTGAAAACATACCGCTTGATATTGTTTACGAGGATAGCAGTCTGCTTGTTGTAAACAAACCAAAAAATATGGTTGTGCATCCCGCGGCGGGTAATTTCAGCGGCACACTTGTGAATGCGGTGCTTTACCACTGTGGCGAGAGCCTTTCGGGGATAAACGGTGTAATGCGCCCAGGTATTTTACATAGAATTGATAAAAACACCAGCGGACTTTTGCTTATTGCAAAAAACGATAATGCGCATAATTTTTTGGCACAGCAAATAAAGGAACATTCCCTTACCCGTGAGTACGAGGCTGTGGTCTACGGAAATGTGAAGAATGAAAACGGCACGGTTAATGCACCTATCGGCAGACACCCTGTAAAGCGAAAGCAAATGGCGGTGACGACGCAAAACAGCAAATCGGCTGTAACACATTACACCGTGCTTGAACGAATGAATGGGTTTACGCATATCAGACTGCGACTGCAGACGGGAAGAACCCATCAGATAAGGGTGCATATGGCATATATCGGCCACGCTGTTGCAGGGGACGATGTGTACGGCCCTAAAAAAGTGATATCAAAACTTGGCGGTCAATGTCTGCATGCTAGAAAAATTGGTTTTATTCATCCTGATACGCGGGAATATATGGAGTTTACAAGCGACCTGCCCGAGTATTTCACAAAGTTTTTAAAGGAGTGCCGCAGTTAGATGGGCTTGTTTGACGGTTGTCTGCTCGCGTCCGATGTGGACGGAACACTTATCGAAAATGGCGTAATGCCGCAGATAAATATTGAAAAAATAAAATATTTTGTCGCCGAGGGCGGCGCTTTTGTGCTGTCCACAGGCAGAACGGTGGGTGCGCTTAGCACCGTAATTGATAAGTTGCAGGGACTGCTTTCACCTTCCATTACGGCAAACGGCAGTGTTATCTATGATTTTGAAAACGACCGCGCAATATATGAAAGATTTTTGCCGGATGATGACCGTTATATCGTAAAAGAAGTATTAAAGGTATGTAAAAATGTGGGTATTGAGGCGCACAGCGGAAAGGATATTTTTCTTTTGAACCGCAGTGTAGAAACCGACGACCATGCAGAATATGAAAATCTTTCCACCAAACCGCTTGAATATGAGGACGCTTTAAAGTATAATTGGAACAAGGTGATTTATCTTTTCGCCGACAGTGATGAGTCGGCGGCAGCAAAAGCTGTGATGAACAGTTGTCGCCACCATTCCCGTTTTACCGATTCGTCTGCCGTTATTAACGGGCGTAAGCGGTGTTATTGTGAGCATATACCAAACGGTATATCCAAGGCTTCTGCAATGGCGAAACTTTGTGAAATTCTTAGTATAAAAGAAAATTGTTGCTTTGCAATAGGCGATTATTACAACGACCTTGAAATGATTACAGCGGCTGATATCGGTGCTGCAACCATTGACTCACCCGACGACATAAAGTCTGCCGCCGACATTACGGTGTGCAGCGCGGGCGAGGGCGCAGTTGCCGATTTTATAGATTATCTTACCAAGATAATGCGAGGAGAGTCGAACCCGAACCGCTTCGCATTAAGAAAGGAAACGAAAAATGGACGCAATTACTAAAAAGCAGTTACAACAAACGGCTTGCCGTATACGAATCGGTATCATCGATTCTGTACACGCAGCAAAGTCAGGACATCCGGGCGGATCTCTTTCCATAACGGATATTTTGACCTATCTCTATTTTAAAGAGATGAATATTGACCCCAAAAACCCAAAGGACAACGGCCGCGACCGTTTTGTTCTTTCTAAGGGCCATGCAGCCCCAGGCCTTTACTCAACACTTGCCGAGCGCGGCTATTTTGACAAGAGTGAATTGTTAAAACTGCGTCAGATAGGCAGTATATTGCAGGGCCACCCTGATATGAAGAATATTCCGGGTGTTGATATGTCCACAGGCTCTCTCGGTCAGGGCATTTCTGCGGCAGTTGGTATGGCGCTTTCTGCAAAGCATTTTGGTAATAATTTTAATGTGTATACCATTCTCGGCGACGGTGAAATTGAGGAAGGTCAGGTTTGGGAGGCTGCAATGTTTGCCTCTAACAAAGGACTTTCAAATCTTACTGCATTCGTTGACCTTAACGGTCTTCAGATTGACGGCAGTATTGATGAGGTAAACTCAGCAAGACCTGTTGATAAGAAATTTGAGGCTTTTGGTTGGCATGTTATCAATATAGACGGTAACGATTTTGAACAAATCGAAAGCGCTTTGGCAGAAGCCAAGACGGTAGATAAACCTGTGGCAATCGTAGCCACAACAGTAAAGGGCAAGGGCGTATCATATATGGAAAACAATGTGTCATGGCACGGCGCTGCGCCCAACGATGAACTTTACGAACAGGCTATTAATGAACTCAACGCGGCACTTGCCGCATTAAACTAAGGGGGTAGGGAAGATGTCAGAAATAAAAACTGTTGCTACCAGAGCGTCATACGGTGAGGCTCTTGCTCAGCTTGGCGCCGAGCGCGATGATTTTATTGTAATGGATGCTGACCTTGCCGCTGCTACCCAGACGGGTAAATTCAAAAAGGCATTCCCCGAAAGATTTTATGACTGCGGTATCGCTGAACAAAATATGGTAAGCATAGCAGCGGGTGTCGCTGCTACAGGCAAGAAGGTTGTTATAAGCTCCTTTGCTATGTTTGCCGCAGGCCGTGCTTTTGAGCAGATAAGAAACTCAATCGGATATCCTCATCTTAATGTTATAATCGGCGCAACCCACGCGGGTATCTCTGTCGGTGAGGACGGCGCTACCCACCAGTGCAACGAGGATATTGCACTTATGCGTACTATTCCCGGTATGACCGTAATCAACCCTGCCGACGATACCGAGGCAAAGGCGGCACTTCGTGCTGCTTTCGAGTGTGACGGCCCCGTTTATATTCGCTTTGGCAGACTTGCAGTACCGGTAATTTTTGATGATGACTACAAGTTTGAAATCGGTAAGGGTATAGAACTTTGCGAGGGTAACGATGTTACAATAATCGCTACAGGACTTATGGTTAATGAAGCGCTTCAGGCGCACGAGCTTTTAAAGGTAGAAGGTATTAATGCGCGTGTTATAAATTTGGCGACCATAAAGCCGCTTGACCGCGACATTATAATCAAAGCCGCAAAGGAAACGGGCGCTATTGTAACCGCTGAGGAACATTCGGTAATCGGCGGACTCGGCTCTGCTGTGAGCGAGGTTGTTTGTGAAACCTGTCCTGTACCGGTTGTAAAACTCGGCGTAAACGATTGCTTCGGCAAATCAGGACCGGCTGCAAAGCTTCTTGACCTGTTTGGTCTTCGCGCACCCGGTATTGTCGAAAAAGCAAAGGCGGCAATAGCACTTAAAAAATAAAAGTAAAAAGCGGCTCGTACGAGCCGCTTTATTTCTAAAAAAGGGGGGATATTCGTGAAAAAATCTGTAAAGAAAGTAATTATAATAATTTCGGTAATTCTGGCTTTGATACTGTTAGCTACAGGTACTATTTGGTATTTTGCCGACGAAATTACATACCTTTTTTCTGTTCATACAATACAGTATGAGGAATTTGATTTTGAAACCGAAACCCCCATTCAAAAGGCTGAAATTATACTGCAAAATCCGCAACTTCCCACAGGTTGTGAAGCGACTGCCGCTTCGATGCTGCTTAACTGTTATAACATAAAAATTGATAAGCGGATAGTCGCTGATAAAATCCCCAAATTCGAGGTTGAGGAGATTGACGGTAAGGTATACGCGCCGCACCCTAACGAATATTTTATCGGTGACCCACGGCAGTCAAGTTCGTTTGGTGTGTTTGCCGCACCCGTTACTGCCACAATTAATGAAATATTTGACGAAATTGGCGCAGACCTTACTGCAAGGGACATAACAGGCGCTTCGCAACAGGAAATACTTAAATATATAGACAGCGGACACCCCGTTTGCATTTGGGCGACGATGTCGCTTGTACCCGTGCAGCATCTTGTAGGGTGGAATTTGATAGCAGACGGTAAGTATACCGATGAGTTTTTTACATGGCCCGCGCACGAGCACTGCCTTTTGTTAATCGGCTATGATGAGTCCACCGTTACTGTATTAGACCCTTTAAAAAGTGAAGTAAAATATGACAGAGAATTGTTTTTTACCCGCCACACCGAAGTCGGTGGTTATGCTGTTGTGGTACAGAAAAATTAGCCGCTAACAGATTTGCTTTTTAAAAATTCGGGTGTTTGCGCAAGAATTATAGCGCCGAATATCAGCAGACAGCCAATAATTTCGTTGCCCTTAAGGGCGACACCCGTAATAACCCAACCGCCGAGTGCTGCGAACACGCTTTCAAGACTCATTGAAAGTGATGCGATTGCAGGCTCGGCGTATTTTTGTCCTACCGTTTGCAGTGTGTAGGCAATACCGCTGGACATTATTCCCATATAAAGAATTTGCGGAATTACCGAAACTATGTTTGAAAGACTTATCTTATCAATTTCAAAAATCAGCGCAAAAATGCCCGAAATAATACCGCAAACCATAAACTGAAAGGCGGAAAGTCTTACAGCACCAATAGCGCCGCAATATTTATCTATTACGATAATATGTATTGAAAACGCAAGTGTACAGCCGAGCACTAATATATCAGAATAATAGAAACCGCTTACCCCTTCGAACAAACAAAGCATATAAAAACCTGCCACCGCTACAAGCACCGAACACCACACTATAAAGGGAACGCGTTTACGGACAAAGAGTGAAATCAAGGGAACTATGACAACATAAAGCGCCGTAAGAAACCCTGAACGTGCTTCGGTGGGTACGCCGTCGGGATAGGTGGCAATACCAAATTGCTGAAAGTTGGTTGAGACGGCAAGTACCGTGCCGCACACAATACAGCCGATAATCAGCAGTTTTTTATTTATATTTTTAGGAACGGGAACAAAATCTTTATTTGTTACCGACCTGATCGCCATAAACCCAAACAGGAACGCAGCGCCGATAAACGAACGCAGTGAATTAAAGGTAAAGGTCGGAATTTTATCCGCAGCATCATTTTGCACTACGAAGGCAAGTCCCCAGATAAGCGCCGCAAGAATAAGTATCAAACTGCCCTTAATATTATTTTTTCTCATTATTCAGTTTGTCCTTTCTCATAGTAAGCGAAATGCGTTTTTTCTCAGCCTCCACAGACAATACCCAAACGGTTACAATATCACCAACCTTAAGCACTTCACTTGGATGCTTGATGAAACGGTTGGTTATCTGCGAAATGTGGACAAGTCCGTCCTGATGGACGCCAATATCAACAAAAGCGCCGAAGTCAATTACATTGCGCACAGTACCTGTAAGTTCCATACCGATACGAAGGTCTTCCATGGACATAATGTCCTGACGAAGCATAGGACGCGGCAGTTCATCACGGGGGTCCCTGCCCGGTTTTTCAAGTTCTGCGGCAATATCCTTAAGTGTGGGCACACCTATACCCAACTGCTCGGCAACGGTTGTCTCACCCTTGCTGTCTATGATTTCCGAAAGTCCCTTCACGCTGCCGCTTTTAACAGAATTTTCATCATAACCGCACAGTTCAAGCAGTTTACTTGCCGCATCGTAACTTTCAGGGTGAACGGCGGTATTGTCAAGCGGCTTTTGACCGTCAATTATACGTAGGAAACCCGCGCACTGCTCGAATGCTTTAGGACCTAACTTTGCAACCTTTTTAAGCTGTGAGCGGTTGGTGAATTTACCGTTTTCCTCACGGTACGATACTATGTTTTTGGCAATGCTGCTATTTATGCCCGAAACACGAGAAAGCAGCTGTACCGATGCTGTGTTAAGGTCAACACCTACCGAGTTTACGCAAGCCTCAACCACACCGTCAAGCGATGCCGATAACTGTGATTGTGGCATATCGTGTTGGTATTGACCTACGCCGATTGCCTTAGGATCAATTTTAACAAGCTCGGAAAGCGGGTCTTGCATACGGCGCGCGATTGATACAGCGCTTCTGAGTGATACATCATATTCGGGAAATTCCTCCGCCGCAAGTTTTGAGGCGGAATACACACTTGCCCCTGCCTCACTTACAACCATATACGAGACGCTGTCGTCGATTTCACGGATGACATCGGCGGCAAAAGTTTCTGTTTCGTGACTTGCGGTGCCGTTGCCTATGGCAAGTGTTTGTGCGTTGTGCTTACTTATAAGAGCCTTGATTTTAGCCTTGGCTTCATCAATTTTGTTGTGTGGGGGTGCGGGGTAGATGACATCGGTATCCAAAACCTTACCCGTAGCGTCAACCACAGCCACCTTGCAGCCTGTTCGGTAACCTGGGTCAAGACCTATTGTAATACTGTCTTTAACCGGCGGCTGCATAAGCAGTTGACGCAGGTTTTGTGAAAACACCTTTATTGCGTCGTCACTTGCCTTTTCGGTAAGGGCGGCACGCATTTCCCGTTCGACAGAAGGGAAAATAAGCCTTGTATATGCGTCCTCTGCTGCACTTTTGACAACTTCTGTGCAGGGAGAACCTTCTTTGACATAATCACGGCTTATAATAAACATCGCTTTATCACGGTCAAATTCCACCGATACCTTTAAATAACCCTCTTTTTCACCGCGGTTTATTGCAAGCACGCGGTGATTTGCAATTTTAGAAAGCGGTTCGCAGTAATCAGCATACATTTCGTAAACATCAAGTTCATCCTTAGCCGCTTTTACAGTTAAAATACCGTGCGCCATACATACAAAGCGCATACGGCGCCGTATATCCGCATCATCGCTTATTATTTCGGCAATAATGTCACACGCACCTTGAAGCGCTGCCTCGGCATCCTCGACACCCAATTCGGCATTTACAAAATCTGCCGCTATTTCAAGCGGATTCGGACCGTCTGCCGCTTGTGCTAAAATAATATCAGATAGTGGTTGTAATCCCTTTTCCTTTGCAACCGAAGCGCGTGTCTTGCGCTTTTTCTTGTATGGGCGGTAAAGGTCGTCAAGTTCTGTAAGGGTTGCTGCCGAGTCAATAGCAGCAGCCAGTTCGTCGGTTAGCGCGTCCTGTTCGGCTATTGCGGTCTTATATTTTTCTGCCGTTTCCTGTAAATTGTTAAGATAGTTAAGCCTGTCGGCAAGTTCGCGTAAAATCTGATCGTCAAGGCTGCCCGTCGCTTCCTTGCGGTAACGGGCAATAAAGGGGACTGTATTGCCTTCGCTTAGCAGATTGACGGTGTTCTCCACCTGCCACGGTTTTAGTTTAAATTCACTTACAAGTTTCTCGTTAATGTTCATTTTTAATCTCCGTATAAAAAATATAATACAAGTATACCATAAAAACCATTATTTAGTAAATAATATTATTGCTTTTTCGACATAAAAACAGTATAATAAAATATGTATAATTGCGTCTTGGAGGATTTAGATGTTAGAACTTAAAAATATTTCCTTTTCTGCCGCAGGTGAAGACGGTGAAAAAGAAATTTTAAAGAATATATCAATGAAGATAGATAACGGCTTTCTTGCTATAACAGGACCAAACGGCGGCGGTAAGTCGACCTTGGCAAAGATTATTGCGGGCATTATTAAACCCACTGCGGGGAAGATTTTTCTCGACGGCGAGGATATAACCGATTTATCAATTACCGAACGTGCACAAAAGGGCATCAGTTTTGCCTTTCAACAGCCCGTGCGTTTTAAGGGCATTACGGTGCACGACCTTATAAGACTGGCTTCGGGAAAGCAGATAAGCATTTCCGACGCCTGTGACTATCTGTCACAGGTGGGACTTTGTGCGCGCGATTACATTAACCGCGAAGTGAACGCATCCCTTTCGGGCGGTGAACTTAAAAGAATTGAAATTGCTACCGTTTTGGCGCGCTCGACAAAGGTTTCATTGTTTGACGAGCCCGAGGCAGGAATTGACCTTTGGAGTTTTAATAACCTTATAAACGTCTTTGAAAAGATGCACAACACCTTGGGCGGCGCAATAATCATCATTTCCCACCAAGAGCGTATTCTTAATATTGCCGACCGCGTAGCAGTTCTTTCTGCGGGTGAACTTAAGTCCTACGGTAAAAAGGATGATATTCTGCCCGAACTGCTTGACGTTTCGCATAGGGCGTGTCCTGTGCTTACCGACAATATGAAGGGGGTACAGTGATGAACAGCACAGAAAAACAACTACTTAAAATAATTGCCGATATGGACGGCGCCCCCGACGGCGCGTACAACATTCGCGCTAACGGCGCTTTGGCTGAACGCAGAACCACCGAAAACATCGATATCCGCACAAAAAGTGATAAATCGGGCATGGATATTATAATCCGCGAGGGTACCGTCGGTGAGACGGTGCATATCCCTGTCATCATCAGCGACAGCGGTGTAAACGACCTTGTGTACAATGATTTTATAATAGGTGATAATGCCGATGTTACTATAATGGCGGGTTGCGGCATCCATAACTGCGGCAGTGAAGAATCCCGTCACGACGGTATACACACATTTTTTGTGGGTAAAAATGCCCGTGTGAAGTATATCGAACGCCACTACGGTGACGGTGACGGAACGGGCGGCAGAAATATGAATCCTACCACCGTTGTCAATGTTGACGAGGGCGGTTACATTGAAATGGAAACAACTCAGATAAAGGGTATAGATAATACCAACCGTGTCACCCGCGCTACATTGGCGCAGGACGCTACGCTTATTATTCATGAAAAACTTATGACACACGGCATTCAGCGTGCAGAAACCGATTTTTCTGTCGATATGAACGGCGAAAATTCAAGTGCCAATGTGGTATCGCGTTCTGTTGCCTGCGACAATTCGGCACAGGTTTTCCGTTCCAATATTAACGGAAACGCTCTTTGCACAGGGCATACCGAATGTGACGCAATTATTATGGATAACGCGCATGTAAGCGCAATTCCGGAAATAAATGCTAACCACATTGATGCGTCGCTTATTCATGAGGCGGCAATCGGTAAAATTGCGGGTGAGCAGCTTATTAAACTTATGACCTTAGGACTTACCGAACAGCAGGCGGAAGAGGAAATAATAAACGGCTTCCTCAAATAAGTCGGTCTTGCTAAAAATTCAAATAAATGGTATTATAATGATTATAGTCATTATAAAAAGGCTAATAGAAAAGGGGAGCGCATATGGGTAATGAAATCAAGGTTACCGCATCTATTGTAACATATAACGATATTGACCGCGCCCCCGAAAGTTGTGAAAGTGTGCGTGAGCATACGAAAAAATATCCTTTAAAACTTTATGTTGTGGATAATGCCTCTTGTGACGGTACAGATAACAAAATTGCCGATATGGGCTTTACGGTTTTAAAAAACGATAAAAACGAGGGGTTTGGCGCGGCACACAATAAGGTGCTTAGACACACCTTGGGTAAATATCATTTCGTGATAAACCCTGACATAACATTAAAGTCGGATGTTATTGCCGATATGGCGGATTATTTTGAAGCAAACCCCGATGTTGTTATGGCTATGCCAAAAATACTTAATACCGACGGCAGTGAGCAAAAACTTCCCAAAGAGCGCCCTACCTTTAAGCGTTTGTTTTTTGGCAGATTGAGTGGCAAAATAAGAAGTGAATATGTTTGGGCGAAAAAGCAGATAACGAAACCTACAGAAATCGATTTTTGCAGTGGTTGTTTTTTCTGCATAAGGACTGACATACTTAAAAAATTGGGCGGATTTGACGAACGGTTTTTTATGTATCTTGAAGATGCCGATTTAGCGCTTCGTGCTAAATCTTACGGCAAGGTTATGTTGCTGCCGCAGTTCTCGGTTACACACGCTTGGGAACGGGAAAGCGCAAAAAGTGTGAAATACTTAATAATCCATATTATTTCTTGCATAAAATTTTTATTTAAGTGGAGGAGGAGTAAACCGTGAAGATAATGATTACGGGCTGTCACGGTCAGCTTGGCAACGAACTGCAGTCAATCTTAAAAAGCGGCAACAGTGAAATCGGCGCAATACCGAAGGACCTGTTAAACGCACAGGTTTTTGCCATTGATATTGACAGTCTTGACATTACAAATGCGGCAGCCGTAAAGCAGTTTGTGACGGACAACCGTCCCGATGTTATAATAAACTGTGCGGCTATGACTAATGTTGACGGTTGTGAAAGTGATTACGAAACCGCCTTTAAGGTTAATGCTGTGGGTGTTCGCAATCTCGCCGTCTCGGCAGAGGAAACGGGCGCAAAACTGATACACGTTTCTACCGACTATGTCTTTGCAGGAAACGGCAAAAAACCTTATGTTGAGTGGGATGCCGTAAATCCGCAAAGCATTTACGGTGCATCAAAGGCACTGGGCGAAAAATATGCAATGTCATATTGCAGTCGTTCATTTGTGGTGCGCACCTCATGGTTGTACGGCTACATCGGCAAAAACTTTGTAAAAACGGTTCGCCGTGTAATAAAGGCGAATGGCGGCATCGGTGTTGTATGCGACCAACGCGGCAACCCGACAAACGCAAATGATTTGGCACACCATCTGCTTAAACTTGCAGTTACTGAGGAATACGGAATCTATCACTGCACAGGTGAGGGCGAGTGCTCTTGGTACGATTTTGCAGTTAAGATTGCTGAATATTCAGGGCTTGGTGATACAGTAACACCCTGTACGACAGAAGAATATAACGCAAAATTCAATGTACCTACAAAAAGGCCTGAGTATTCATCGCTTCGTAATTTGGCGCTTGAATGCACAGTTGGTAATGAAATGCGCGATTGGCAAATCGCTTTAAAAGAATATATATCAAAGGTGGAGGACTAATTTTATGAAAACCTATTTAGTAACAGGCGGCGCAGGCTTTATCGGCTCAAACTTTGTTATCTATATGCTTAACAAGTACGATGATGTAAAAATCGTTAATGTTGATAAGCTTACCTATGCCGGAAATCTTGAAAATCTTAAGAGCGTTGAAAACAATCCCCGTTACAGCTTTGTTCAGGCTGACATCTGCGACAGAGAGGCAATCTCTAAAATTTTTGCTGAAAACGAAATTGATTATGTGGTTAACTTTGCGGCTGAAAGCCACGTTGACCGTTCAATCACCAATCCTGAAATATTTGTTAAGACAAACGTTGAGGGTACCGTTAATATGCTTCAGTGCGCTAAGGTTGCCTGGACTGTTGGCGACGACCAGTATAAAGAGGGCGTTAAGTATCTACAGGTTTCTACCGATGAAGTTTACGGTTCTTTGGGTGAAACGGGTTACTTTATGGAGACCACTCCGCTTGACCCACACTCTCCCTATTCTTCTTCAAAGGCTGCAGCGGACTTCTTTGTTAAGGCGTTCGGCGACACCTATAAGTTCCCCGTAAATATCACACGCTGCTCAAACAACTACGGTCCCTATCAGTTCCCTGAAAAACTCATTCCGCTTATTATGAACAATACCCTGCAGCACAAAGACCTTCCCGTTTACGGTGACGGTATGCAGATTCGCGACTGGCTTTATGTTGAGGACCACTGCAAAGCCATTGATATGGTTATCCGCGGCGGCAGATTGGGTGAGGTTTACAATGTCGGCGGTCATAATGAGAAACCCAACATATTTATAGTTAAGTCTATTATCGAGTACATTAAAGAAAATGTTGATGAAACCGTCGGCGAACATATGATTAAGCATGTCACCGACCGCAAGGGCCACGACCGCCGTTACGGTATTGACCCGCAGAAGATTAAGGACGAGCTTGGTTGGTATCCCGAAACCTGTTTTGAGGTTGGTATTAAGAAGACACTTAAGTGGTATCTTGACAATAAAGAGTGGTTTGAAAATGTAACCAGCGGTGCATATCAAAACTACTATGACAATATGTACAGCGGCAAGAAGGAGCTTTAATAAATGGGAAAGTTTAATTTTATTAAAACCTCTATTGACGGTGTAATTATTGTCGAGCCTACAGCCTACGGTGATAGCCGCGGTTACTTTATGGAAACCTATCAAAAGGAAGATTTTAAGGCAGGCGGCATTGATATCGACTTCGTTCAAGACAATCAGTCGATGTCAACAAAGGGTGTGCTTCGCGGTCTTCATTTCCAAAAGCAGTTCCCACAGACAAAACTTGTCCGCTGTATTCGCGGTGAGGTTTTTGATGTTTGTGTCGACCTGCGTGAAGGCTCACCTACATTCGGCAAGTGGGAAGGTGTTATCCTGTCTGCCGAAAACAAGCGTCAGTTTTTAGTGCCAAAGGGCTTTGCTCACGGCTTTGTCGTGCTTTCTGATGAGGCAGAGTTTGTTTACAAGGTTGACGATTACTATCACCCCAATGATGAGGGCGGCCTTATGTGGAATGACCCCGATATCAACATCGAATGGCCGATTCCTGCTGATATGGAAATAAAACTTTCAGACAAGGACAAGATACATCCGCCCTTTAGCGAGTATAAAAAATAATAATATTTAAGCAAATAAAAATCTCCCTTTTGGTCACACTAAAACAAAAGGGAGGTTTTATTTTATGCAAAAAGGTTCAGCAATGTCTTTTGTCAAAGGAGTGGGCGCGGGTATGGTAGCAGGTGCTGCTGCTGTGATGGTAGGCAAAATGGTGATGCAGGATAAACACAATGTATCAAAGGGCTCTGCCAAGGTAGTAAAGGCAGTAGGCGAAATTGTAGACGGAGTGCATACAATATTTAAATAGCATTTAAAAAGCCGAGAGTTTCCTCTCGGCTTTTTACTATTAAATAACTAAATTATTTTGCTTTTCTTTCTTTATACTTAACCCACAGCGGACCTGCAATAAACAATGATGAAATGCAACCTGAAACAAGACCGAATGCCATTGGAATTGCAAAGGAGCGCAGTGTCGTAAGACCGAAAATTTCAGATACAACAACGATCGTAAGCACTGCGCAAACGGTTGTAACGGTTGTGACGATGTTACGGGTTATAACACCGCCGATACTTTTGTCCATATTGTCTGCTACCGAAAGCTTGTTATCGATGCGCTTATTCTCTCTTACACGGTCATATATAACAATTGTATCGTTAAGTGAATAACCAAGTATTGTAAGCACTACCGCCATATAATTTGAATCAATAGGCAGACGGAAGATAACACAAGCAAAGAATGAAACCAAAAGGTCAAGCACTAACGCGCAAAGTGCGGTAAGCGCCGCCGACACACCGCCGATTTTCTTAAACCTGATGCCGACATAAACCACAACCAACGCTGCAGTAATCAGGACAGCCACTAAACTTTTAAGGAAAAAGCTGCCCGCAACCGATGGGCTTACAGAAGTTGAATCGTAAAGTGTTATTTCATTATCTTTAAACTTTTCTTCAAGGGCTTTTGTTATATTTTCCTGTGTTTCTGCAGAAAGCGAAGTTTTACCCGCAAGGGAGATAACATAGGTCTGGACATCACCTGCGAGCGAGGTGTTTTTGCTGACATTAAAATCTTCTTTCAAAACGGTTGCCACGGTGGATTTGAATTCATCCTCGGCAACATCGCCTGTGTAGGAGTAGGTGATTTTTGTACCGCCACTGAAGTTTATATCAAGTTTAGGTCCAAAAGCAACCGTTAAAATTATTCCTACAACAATGATAGCGGCATATATAACAGCCGAAATCTTAAATGCTTTTTTAGTGTTAATAATTCTATTATCCATTATTCTTACCTCCGTAAAGAGCGGGCTTTCTCATAAACTTTAATTGAGAGATGCTCTTAAGCATATACTTGGAAGCAAGAACGCCCATAATAAGATTGAATATTACACCGATAAGCAGTGTATAACCGAAGGAATATATAGAGCCTGTAATAGATGTACCAAACAGCGACATTATCGGTGAGAATATTTTTGCAAGCAGACTGTCGGGGGAACCGAAGGCGCCCATAAGAACTATTGCCACGATAACGATGGTTACATTACCGTCAATAATAGCGCTAAGGCTGTTTTTAAAGCCCGATTCAATCGCGCCGTCAATCGACTTGCCACGCTTAAATTCATCGCGTATGCGCTCAGACGCTATAACATTACAGTCAACACCAACACCGATTGAAAGTATAATACCTGCAATACCGGGTATAGTCAGCGTAAAGCTTGATGCACTTGGGAAAAAGCCCGAAATACAGGCGATTGAGCCTGCCAACTGACCAAGCAGTGCAATCGCAGCAACCACACCGTTTACACGGTAGCGCGCAATCATAATAATACATACTATAGCGAAAGCAATAGCGCCTGCGATAAGCATAACGCTAAGCGCGTCAGAGCCTAACGAGGGGGAGATTATCTGCAACTTACTTTCATCAACTGTAAGCGCAAAGGGAAGAGAACCCGCATTTATCTTATCGGCAAGGCTCTTTGCCTCTTCTGCATCGCCGATACCGGTTATGGTAGCCATACCGTTAGTGATGGTTTGATTTACCGTAGGCGCGGAAATCATTGTATCGTCCATCCATATTGATATGGTCTGACCGATAAGCTCGGAAGTAGCCGCTGCAAACTTTGCCTTACCGCTGTCGGTAAGCTCGAGGAATACTACAGGTTTGGTAGTGTCTTCAGGATCAACACCCGCCTGTGCAAGTTTAATATCATCAGCACCTTTTAGAATGACATCACTGCTGTTTTCATTTCGGCAGAATGTAAGCATAGCGGTATCGCCCAGTTCCTGAACAGCCGCCTGCGCGTCAAAGTCGCTTTCATCAGCAGCCCACGGGAAACGGACGATTATCTGGTGATTGAAGTTGTCTATGTAAACTTCATAGTCGGTGATGTTGTTATTTACAAGACGCGTTTCAATAATCGCTTTTGCCGATTCCATATCGTTGCTTGTGATTTCAACATCGGTTATGTCGGGGGAAAAGACTGCCTCAACACCGCCGCGTATATCAATGCCCCAGCGGATGTCCCTCGCACCCTTAACATATACCTGTCTTATGTCGCCGTAGTAATCTTCAATTCCGAAAAACGCCAGAAATGTCAGCGCTAAAATCAGAATAAAAATCACAAAAAAGGTCGGCTTTCCTACTCTTTTGGACTTCATTGCCAAATCCTCCAATTACTAAATATATTTAATTATACCGAAACGATATATCAAAGTCAATTAAACTTTATCCTTGATAAGTTTTTCAAGCGCCGCGTATTTAATAGCGGAACACAAAATAACCGCTGCGGTTTTCATCTCCTCTGCCGAGGGGTAGGTCGGGGCTATTCTAAGGTTTGAATCCTTAGGGTCAAAGCCATAGGGATATGCAGCACCCGCAGGTGTAAGAATAAGTCCTGCGTTTGCACAAAGCTGTTCTACACGTTTAGCGCAACCCTCTAAAACATAAAGGCTGATAAAATAACCGCCCTTTGGATTAGTCCAATGCGCAATGCCTGTATCTTTTATTCGGCTGTCAAGTTCGTGTAACACGCTTTCAAACTTAGGTCTTATAATTTCCGCATGTTTTTTCATATGTTCGTAAACGTCAGCGGCGCTGCGGAACTTTCTTGCGTGGCGAAGCTGATTAAGCTTGTCGGGGCCTATGGTCTGGAATTTCATTCTGCCCTTTAAAAGCGATACATTGTTTGGACTGCCCGCCTCTACAGCGACACCGGCACCGGGGAAGGTGATTTTTGAGGTAGAGGCAAAAATTATCGGCAGGTCGGGATTTCCCGCCTTTACACATTCGTCGTAGATGTTAAGCAGACTGTCACCGTCATCGTAAAGGTCGTGCACCGCGTATGCGTTATCCCAAAAAATTCTAAAATCCTTTGCTGCGGGTTTTAGTCTTGCAAATCTGCGTACAACCTCATCGCTGTAGGTGTTACCCTCAGGGTTGGAATATTTAGGAACACACCAAATACCCTTAACCTTTTCATCCTTTACAAGTTCCTCAACTATGTCCATATCAGGACCGTTTTCGTCCATTTCTACGGGGATAAGCTTAAAACCGAAATATTCGCTTATTGCAAAGTGACGGTCGTAGCCTGGCACAGGACAAAGGAATTTCAAACCGTCCTGTTTACCCCAAGGCTCACCGCCCATACCGTGAGTCATTGCCTGTGATATGGTATCAAACATCATATTCAGCGAAGAATTACCGCCGACTATAATCTGGTCGGGGGTAAGACCGAGTATCTCGGCGAAAAGATTTTTAAGTTCGCACAATCCGTCAAGACCGCCATAGTTACGGCAGTCGATGCCGTCAATGTTTTTAAAGCCTGTGTCGTTGCCGACAAGGTCAAACATTTCTTCACTCAGGTCCATATTGTCAAAACCCGGTTTTCCGCGTGACATATCAAGCGTTAAATGCAAAGAACGCAGATGCTCATACTCTGTCTTTACAACTTCAAATTCACTTGCAAGTTCGGGCTGACTCATATTTAAATAATCGGACATATATAAAAACCTCCCAAGGTATATAAATAAATATCATATCAAATATATAATATAATACATATTTATGAATTTTTCAAGCATTGTGTAAAAAAATCTTGACTTTCGCCGTTTATGGTGTTAACATACCAATATAATATGATAAACTTGTGATTAAGAGTAGTAATCCTATATTGAAACCTCAAGAGAGCGGCCGACGGTGGAATGGCAGCGGTGAATTTTAGGACGAATGGACTTATGAAGGTGACCGAAAGGGCAAGTGTCTTAGTAGCAGTCAACGGTTTGTGCCCGTTATAGTACAACCGACATACTTGTGTCGGGCAGAGCGGATGATTTTTCATCAATCAGGGTGGCATCGCAGGAATTTGATTTTTCAAAGTCTTGTCCCTTTGTACAGGGATAGGACTTTTTATTTTTGTTTTTAAAGGAGCGATAATTATGATATTTAACGGCGTTGATTTTGATACCTATTTTAATAATTATCCTGATAAGGAAGGTTTTTTCGGTAAGTATGGCGGCTGCTACATAGAGGATAACCTTAAAGCAGCAATGGCCGAAATCACAGAGGCGTATTATTCTATATGCCAGTCAAGAAAGTTTATTGCAGAGCTTCGCAGAATAAGAAAGGAATTTCAGGGCAGACCAACCCCTGTTACCCATCTTGAAAGGCTTTCGGATGCTCTTGGCGGCAAGGTGCAATTATATGCCAAGCGTGAGGATCTGAACCACTCAGGCGCACACAAGCTTAATCACTGTATGGGTGAGGCACTTCTTGCAAAGTATATGGGCAAGAAAAAGGTCATCGCCGAAACGGGCGCAGGTCAGCACGGCGTAGCACTTGCTACTGCAGCAGCGTATTTCGGTCTTGAGTGTGATATTTATATGGGCTCTGTTGATATAAAGAAGCAGGCTCCCAATGTCGCGCGTATGAAGATACTCGGCGCTAATGTGATAGAGGTTACACACGGCCTTGCGACACTTAAAGAGGCTGTTGACGCAGCTTTTGAAGCATATAGTAAAGAATATAAGGATTCCATATACTGCATTGGCTCAGTACTTGGTCCCCACCCATTTCCAATGATGGTGCGCGATTTTCAAAGTGTTGTGGGAATTGAGGCGCGTGAGCAGTTTGTTGATATGACAGGCCATCTCCCCACATCCATTGTTGCCTGTGTGGGCGGCGGCTCAAACGCTGCAGGACTTTTTGCAGGATTTTTAAATGACCCCGTTGATATATACGGTATTGAACCTCTTGGCCGCGGACCTAAACTCGGCGACCACGCAGCAAGTCTTAAATACGGTACTGAGGGTATAATGCACGGCTTTAACAGCATTATGCTTAAGGACGAAAATGGCGAACCCGCACCTGTTTACTCGGTAGCAAGTGGACTTGATTACCCATCCTCAGGTCCTGAACACGCATTTTTGCAAGGTATTGGCAGGGTGAAATATGATGTTATAGACGATGAGGAAACCATTGACGCTTTCTATAAGCTTTCTCGTCTTGAGGGTATTATCCCTGCAATCGAGAGCTCCCACGCTGTAGCATACGGTATGAAACTTGCAAAAACTATGGACCACGGTTCCATTCTTATTAACCTCTCAGGCAGAGGCGATAAGGATATGGATTACATTATTGAAAAATACGGAATAAGATAGACAAAAACCCGTTTGCATATGCGTGTTCTCCGTTAAAGAGAACGCGCAGCGATATAAATCCCTTGCGGGATTTGCGATATTTCCTATGGTAGCGATATTTGCTTGCGCAAGCGATATGCCCTGCGGGGCGTGAGAGGATTTATATCATATCGCATCAGAGCGAAGCGACGATATATCGCACGAGCAAGGCGAGTATATCGCGTTTGCAGAGCAAACATATCGACTAACACAAAAAAGAGAGAACAAGGCGGCAATATGACCGCTTTGTTCTCTCTTTCTATCGTTATATCGAGTTCGTCTCTCGGCAGCCTAACGCAACTCGTCCAGTGTCAGCGAGAAGCTGTCCATAAACTCCTCCATAAACACATCGGCTTCGGGAACATTTAATTCTTTAATTGCTTTGCGTGTCGATTTTTCAGCAGCGGTAAACTCACGGTTGCCGCTGTTTATTTCCTCAACACATTTTATAAGCGCCGAAATTTTATCCGCCGCTTTTATAAGCCGTTTAGTGTCGCTGTCGGGGTTGTAAATCGGGGCAAAATCATTCTGCAAATCGTCAGGCAGCATACCGATAAGCCTGTCCTCTGCAACACCCTCAATTTCCTTATACACGGTCTTGATTTGAGCGTTGTAGTATTTTATCGGTGTGGGCATATCACCCGTAATAATCTCTGACGTGTCGTGGAACATCGCTGCAACTGCTACAGCGTTAGCATCAATATTGCCGCCAAAACGACAGTTTTTTATTATCGCCAACGCGTGTGCAATGTAAGCCGTTTCCAGCGTATGCTCACTTAAATTTTCCTGCCTGGTGTTTCGCATAAGGCCCCAGCGATATATATTTTTCATTCTGGATAGCATCGCATAAAAATGGCTTGACACAACAATCACTCACTTTACGTATAAATGTTTTTGTTTACATTATACCAAATTTTGATATAATATCAATATAGTATTTTTTGCGAGGTAAACTATGACCTTTTCATACAACAAAACGGTAACGCTTCGTCCGCAAAAGGAAAAAAGACTATTTACTTTTTTAGTGGCTTTAGGTACAGCCGCTTGCTTTTTTGTGCCCTATATGATTTTGGGCGAGGGGTATTTTACCTTTTACGGCGATTTTAATGTTCAGCAAATTCCCTTTTATCAGATGTGCCATCAGGCAATAAGGGAAGGGAACATAGGTTGGAATTGGCTTACCGACCTTGGCGCTAATTTTGTCGGCTCATATACATTTTATCTCCTTGGCAGTCCGTTTTTCTGGATAACGCTGTTGTTCCCCAACAGTTTTGTGCCATATCTTATGGGACCGCTACTCATTTTAAAATTCGCCTGCGCTGCGCTTACGGCATACCTTTACATCCGCCGTTTTACAAGGACTCCTATGGCGGCGGTGTTGGGCGGTCTGCTGTATGCCTTTTCGGGTTTTTCGGTCTACAATATATTTTTTAACCACTTTCACGAAGCAATAATTGTATTTCCGCTTTTACTGCTTTCTATGGAACTGCTTATAACCGAAAACCGCCGCGGAATTTTTGCGGTAACGGTCACCCTTTGCGCAATAACTAACTACTTCTTCTTTTTCGGTATGGTGGTATTTTGCGTAATCTATTACCTTGTACGCATCTTCTCCCACGCGATAAACTTTAAGTTTTCCCGCTTTGCCGCACTTGTTTTTGAGGCGCTTATCGGTGTTGCCTTGGCGGCGGCGGTGTTGGTGCCGTCGATTGCCGCAATAATCAGCAATTCCCGCATTTCAAATCTGCTCCTCGGTTGGAGCGGCATAACCTACGGTAAGGAGCAGATATACCTTAACATAATACAGTGCTTCTTTTTCCCGCCCGACCTTCCTGCGCGGCCCGTATTTTTCCCGGGTGCTGAGGTTAAGTGGTCATCTCTTGGCGGCTGGATGCCCGTTTTCAGCATGGTGGGTGTGTTTGTGTGGTTCTCGCACCGCAAGGGCAGTTGGCATAAGCGTGTAATCGCAATATGTGTGTTTATGGCAATGGTGCCGATACTAAACAGCGCCTTTTATGCCTTTAACGCGTCATATTACGCTCGTTGGTTTTATATGCCCATTCTTATGATGGCACTCGCTACGGCTATGCTTACCGAGGACGCGTCGGTCGACTGGTCATCAGGCTTTAAGTGGGTTACGGGCATTACGGCGGCATTTGTCGCTGTAATCGGCTTCTTTCCTCAGAAAAATAAAGAGGGCGAGATTGTTTTCGGTCTTTATACACCAAGTAAGGACGGCACCTACGCCGTACGGTTTTTAATAACAAGCATTATTGCCATAGCCTCGCTTTTCATATTAAAAGCGCTTCTGGGCATTATAAAAACCAATCGCGAAAAATTTTACCGCACTGCAGTTATGTGTGTCTGCTTGGTGTCGGTGCTTTATGCAAATGTTTTCGTGGCGCTTGGCAGAACACATTCCTATGAAGTTAAAGAGGTTATGATTGACCAGCTTATCGAGGGCGAAGTGTTTATAGACGACACAACAAACTACCGCATAGATGTGTATGACGGACTTGATAATACGGGTATGTATTTGGGTTACCCAAGTATCAATGCCTTTCATTCGGTAGTGCCTTCGTCTATTATGGAATTTTACAAGTATATCGGTGTCGAACGCTCGGTAGGCAGTCGGCCTGATACCGATGTACCCGCCATAAGACCGCTGCTTTCGGTCAAATATCTTATAAACCGTACGGGCGGTGACGGTTTTGTCAATGAACAGGGCAAAACACTGATGCCCGATTATGAGTATGTAAAAACCAGTGGCGGATATTATGTGTATGAAAACACAAATTATATTCCGTACGGTTTTTCGTATGACTACTATATGGACTATGATTTCTGCGATTCTTATAACGAGGATTTACGCTCACGGCTGATGCTTAAGGCGTTGCTGCTTACCGATGAGCAGGTGAAAAAGTACGGTGAATATATGACCAACCTGTCAACGCTTGAAACGGCGGGTGACTATGTTGACAATTCGGGTGTGTCATTAATCCTTAGCAACAGCGCTATGGCAGAGGATGCGTCCCGTCTTGCTAAAACCAGCGCTTACAGCTTCGAAATTGACAACGGCGGTTTTACCGCGCGTGTTCATCGCGATAAAAAATCGCTTGTTTTCTTTTCAGTTCCTTATGATAAGGGATGGACTGCTACCGTAAACGGTAAGGAAACCGAAATCGAGCGGGTAAATGTCGGCTTTATGGCGGTGGCTGTCGATGCGGGGGACAGCACCGTACGCTTTAATTATAAAACACCAGGCCTTACACTCGGCATTCAAATCACACTGGGCTCACTACTTGTTTTCATAGTCTATTTTGTGATATCTAACATCTATATAAAAAATCACCCCAACAGCATATCATATCCTGAGGGTGACCTGCTTTTGCAAAGATGGCATAGCGATGAAATTGCCGAGGCAATAGCCGAGCACCAAGTGTTGTCTTCAAACACACGAAAAAGCATTCTTGACGATATTGATGACGACCCCATACCAAAAACAGAAAATCACGACGGATTTAACATTGACACAAGCGCTTTTGATGACGAATAAAAAAACACAAGCCCCTTGCTTTATAAGGGGCTTGTGTTTTTCACTTTATTTAATTAATGTATGTTTGATTTTACTTAAAATCGGGCGTATCTTTCTTTTCCACACCCACCTGACAGGAAATGTTATTTTCACCGATAACATATATAACTTATATCCGCGGGAGGACTTACAGTCGATATATTTACCGTCTCGGTAAATCGCGGTGAGTACACCGACTATATTTTCTGGGGGCACAAATTCTTTTATATATGTATTGTCGCCGCGTATAACATATCTTCCGTCGGGCAAAGTCTTTATTATTCTGTGAAGAATAAGCTTGTCACTCGTGTCGTATTTATATAATGGTACATCACCGACCAAAAGCGGTTGTGACAACTTTTTTATCACTACAATGTCACGATGGTCGCGGATAAGCGGATACATACTCACACCCGAGGTAAGACAGGTGGCTTCGCCCGTGCGGTTTAACTTTTCTATCGTTGTGTTTGTGTTGTTAATCATATCACAAGCGATGCCTCTTTCAGTTTTTCAATAAATTCGTCCACCGTTTCTGTCGCTTGGGTCAGGGTGGCATCCTTAAATTCATTAACAACAGCATCAATAAGCTCTTCACGGCTTATATCATTTTTAAGCAGTTTAAAAATGAATGCGCCCGTTTCGTTGAGCTTAATATATCCGTTAAAGCGTCCGCTTGTACTGCCTACCGACACCGCAATGGTTTCACCCGCTACATTATTTATAACAAAATCATATTTTAATTTCATAAAAAACACCCTCTCGTCAACATAATGATACGATAAAAAAGGCATATTTGTCAATTATAAATATCATTTTATCACATAATGAATACTCAAACGGGAAAATTTTTATATATTTTATCAAAAAATATTAAATTTCCCTCTTGCTTTTTGAAAAATTGTGTGATACAATGTATCAGAAGCCGTATACATACGGCGTGGTTTCCTATTCTATTTTTCTGCCCATAGGGGTATTGTGGGCTTACATTATTTGGCTTTTGTGCCGGTTAGGAGATATTGAAATGCGTCTTAAAAGCTTGACGAACAGACTACTTTCTGTCATCTTAGTATTGGCAATCTGTTCAATCGCATTCTTTGGTTGTGCCGTTAGCGCAGCCACCGCAACCCTAAATTATGAAGTCGGCAATTTTTGTTACGATGCTGATACCAAAACCGCTACTGCAACTATGACATTTAACGGCAACCCTGGCTTTGTTTCAGGTCGTGTTCAGATTACTTGTCAGAATTTTTCTGTTTCATCTGTTGATGTGGTAGATTACACTATGTACGGTGATATTGCTGCTTCGGCGCCTGAAATTGCAGTAAAATCAAAAGGTTTCACTGTTGAATCAAGCGTTTACGGTGATCAGGATTACATTTACACATCCATAACAGTCAAGGTTGCATTGATCACTACCGGAACGGTTGACTCTGTACTTGAAGTTTTAGTGGCTCCCGAATTTGCGATGGGCGCTGATGGTCTTGGCGATATTTTAGATTCAACTAATAAAACAACTACACTGGGTGAAGAGACTACGTTTGATCCAGATCACGAAGATAACGAAACGATAGTTGAACCAGGTGAAGACACATTTGGTGTTGAGAAGTGGGTATGTCCTGATTGCGGAAATGAGGAGCATATACAGGTTATCCCTGAAGATGCAGCAAATCGTACATTTGATGAAGAAATAAAAATCGATGCTGTAAATATCTATCATGATCCGCTTAACGGTAAAATAACCCTTAACGCTCACTTTGATGTTGAGGGTTACACCGAGTATGATATAATCGCTTGTCCTGCTGATGGTAACAAGAGTGCTATTGAAGGTGAACTTGGTGATTCTTTTGCAGCCGGTGGCGAGTTGCCTGCAGGCTCTAAGATGTACAGCTACCTAAATGTTCCTGCAAGAGAACTTGCTGAGGATACTCTCTTTACAATCGTTGCAAAGGATACAAACGGCAATCTTGTGTATGGTCCTACAATGGCTCTTAACGCTGCAGACTATTGTAATTATGTAATCGAAAGTGATCCTACAAGCAAATATGCTGCGGTTTATGCCGCATTGCTCGATTACGGTATTGCAGCAAATGCTTATGTTAACATAGAAAATGTAGGAAACAAGGAAATCGTAAAGACAGACGTAGTCCCTGATTTATATAAGCCGGCTGAATTTAGTGTTTCGTTAGCAGATGATGTTACTCATGCAAAGGATACTGCAGGCGCAAGCATTTACGGTACTTCAATTAATGTAAAGGCAAATGCTCATATTGTTTTCCATTTTACCTTCACAGAAGAATATGCAAATGATGAAAATCTTACTATTGAGTTTACTAAGGGTGGGGATACAAAATCGTTTGCAATCGGCGACCTTATCCATGAGGAAGGTGCTCAGAAAAACTATGCATACAGATACGATCTTGGCTCTAAGGAAATGAGCACACCGATAACCGTTACAATTAAGAGCGGCGAAACGGTATTGTCCTACGGAACCTACAGTGTTGAGGGATATGCAGTTAAGGCTGCAGCAGCAGCAGAAAGCAATCTATCACTTAAATCGTTAGCAGATGTGACAAAAGCTTTAGTATACTACAGCAAGTTACTTGCAGATTGTTTTGCGTAACTGAACATACATCACTAAGTAGGAGGTAATCAAAATGTTTAAAAAAGCAGAAATTGAGATTTATGATTTAGACTTAGACGATGTAATCGTTACAAGCTTTTTTGGTGATGAAAATCTTACAGATCCTGACGATACCATCGTTCTCTAATCGGTAATAAAATATAAAGCGCTGTGCAATGGCACAGCGCTTTTTTCTTTTGTTTTTATAATATTTCTACATTTTATGTGTGGCTTTTCCGACATTATTTTTGAAGGTTATGTTGTATAATTAGAAACGGTGATTGCTATGGCGGTTTATGCAGACATACTTGTTCTTGTTAATTTTCTGGTCGATTATTTTCTGCTTAGATTAACCGCATTGATGCTACATAAAAAGCCGCGCCTTTGGCGGATGTTGTTGGGCGCTTTTACGGGCGGTCTTTTTTCACTCTACATATTCCTACCGCAGTCTGCCGCAGTGCTTGAAATTTTTGTACATATTCTGATGTGCGGAATAACTGCCTTTATAACCTTTGGCTTTGGCAGTGTGCGGGACTATTTAAGATGCGTAGCAGTTCTTTTCGGTGTAAATTTCGCATACAGCGGATGTATGATTGCCGTTTGGTATCTTTTTAAACCCTACGGCATGGTTATAAATAATTCGGTAGTTTATTTCAATATATCGCCGATATTCCTTATTGTATTTTCTGTTGTCGGTTATTTTATTGCAGCCCTTTTGCGTTCGTGGCTTAAAAAATCTTTCCCTCAAAATTGCGAGTGCTCGGTAAAACTCTTTGTGGGCTCGGACGCAGTGTCACTATGCGGTATTGTGGATACGGGTAATTCCTTACGCGACCCGTTTGGTATGTCACAGATAATTATAATAGGTAAGGACACTGCTGATATATTGCTTGGAGAAAGCCGAGAGGCAGATGATATAAAAAGGCGCTACCGCGCGATACCCTGTGCTACCGCCACGGGTACCGAAATACTTGACGGATACCGTCTTGACCGTGCGGAGATAACACACAATAATCTGCGGTCGGTATTTAAAAATCCCATTGCTGCGATATCAAAGGCGCCGCTTTGCGACTGTCAGGCGATTGTGAATTCTGATGATTTAACGATATGATTTTTTTGGGGTGGTCTTAATGAAAATTAGTGAAATAATTATAAAACTATTAGTAAAACTGGGACTTGTTCGTCCACTGTATTACATAAACGGTCCCGAAACACTGCCCGCCCCGCTTACCGCTCAGGAGGAACAAACCCTACTTGCAGAAAATACCACCGAATCAAAAAATCAACTTATTGTGCATAATTTACGGCTTGTGGTATATATCGCAAGGAAATTCGATACCGCGCCTACGGGTATTGAGGACCTGATTTCAATCGGTACTATAGGGCTTATAAAGGCGGTGAACACCTTTTGTCCCGACCGCAACATCAAACTTGCAACCTATGCTTCGCGCTGCATTGAGAACGAAATACTTATGCACCTTAGAAAGATTGCCTCAAAGCGAAATGAAATATCCATCGACGAGCCGCTGAACACCGATTGGGACGGTAACGAACTGCTGCTTTCGGATGTATTGGGTAGCGACGGTGACGAAGTCGGCCGCGGAATTGAGCAAGAGGATGAGCGGCATCAGTTAAAGGGCTTTGTTAATAGGCTTCCGCCCCGTGAAAAGCAGATTATGGAAATGCGCTTTGGTATGAACGGATATGCAGAATATACACAAAAGCAGGTTGCAGACGCACTTGGAATATCACAGTCCTACATATCCCGCCTTGAAAAGCGGATTATAAACAAACTAAAAAAACAGATTGAAAAAGCGGTGTAAAAAAACATCCCACTCTCACGAGTGGGATGTTTAGCATAAATAAACTAATTATAAATTATAGCATACTCATACTCTTGAAGTACTATTTGACCGTCTTTATCGGGCGACTTGCCAAAGATATGCACATCATTACCAAAACTGTCGGGCAGATGTAGTGAAGCCTCACAGACACCGCGGTTAACAGCCACAAAGGCGGTGTGTTTTCCGCTGCTTCGGGTGTAGCAAACGACATCTTCGTTTGCAAGAATACAATAAAAATCACCGTCTTTAAAGGCTTTGCAAGCACGCCGCACAGCACCCAACTGTTTGTAAAATTCAAGCAGCCGCGTATCCTCATTACCCCAAGGGTATGTCGCGCGGCAAAACGGGTCGCCGTAGCCTTCGACACCTGCCTCATCACCGTAAAATAGTGACGGTACACCGGGGAGTGAATACTGAATTACCGCAGCGCACATAAGGCGTTTTATACCAAGTTCATACTCAGTCGATGAAAGTTTTTGCTGCGATTGCCACGCGCGGTTGCCGATATATTCGTAAGTTTTGCCAAGCACCGTAAGAATTCGCGCGGTGTCGTGTGTGCCTATGTGGTTCATAAGCGTGTCGACGGCAGCCTTGGGATAATTTTCGACTATTTGGAATACCGTATCGCAAAGTGCCTTGCCGCCGCCATATTTTATGAAGTTTAGGATTGCGTTGGCAAAGGGGTAGTTCATAACGCTGTCAAGCTGATGTCCGCGTAAAAACCGTCTGCGTGCGCCGTAGCTCATTTTATTACTTGCATCCTCCCAAACTTCACCTAAAATATAAGCATTGGGGTTTTGGGACTTTACCGCCGTTCGCAGATTATCCAAAAAAGCGTCGGGCAACTCGTCAGCAACATCAAGCCGCCAACCGCTTACACCAAGCCTTAAATACTTACGCAGAATACCGTTTTCACCCGTTATGAACTCTGTAAACGAGGCATCGTTTTCCTGTGTTTCGGGCAGAGTCTTAATACCCCACCACGCATCATAACCGTCGGGGAAATTAAAAAATTTAAACCAGCTGTGATAGGGCGAAGAAAAATCTCTGTAAGCGCCTCCGCCCCCATATCTTCCTGTGCGGTTAAAATATATGCTGTCGTCCCCCGTATGTGAAAACACACCGTCAAGAATTACTGCAATACCCATCTTTTTTGCAGCGCTACAAAGACTTTTAAGGTCATCCTCACTGCCAAGCATGGCGTCAATCTTGTTGTAATCGGCTGTATTATAACGGTGGTTTGAATGCGCCTCAAATATGGGATTCAGGTATATGCAACTAACACCCAATTCTTTTAAATAAGGAAGCTTTTGCTTTATACCAGCAAGGTCGCCGCCATAATAGTCGTTGCCAAGCGAGCACGCGCCGTTGTTTTGTCGGTACTCAGGCTGCTTACCCCAATCGTCACATAAAAAACGGTCATCCGGAATATTAGTCTTAACAACACCCGAATTATAAAATCTGTCGGGGAAAATTTGATATATTATACCGCCGCGCAGCCAGTCGGGTGTGTCAAATTCATCATAAACAGTCAGTTGAAACCGTGCCTGAGGGGTTTGTGATACAATACCAAGCGCATCATCACTTTTTACAACAAAAAACTCACCGAAGTCGCTTGTATAACGAAAATCGTACCAATAAAGTCCCTCACTTAGCGTCAGGTCACAATCAAAAAACTGATAATCCTCACACCATTCGCGCGCGGTAAGTATTAATTCCTGCAAACTGTTGTCGCGGTCATCAAAAACACGCAAAAACGCGTCGTGCACACGGGCGTCTTTATGCAACAACAGCCGTAGCCGCAGGGATTGCCCTGCAGCCACGGCGCCCAATTTTGAACGGTATAGCTTGTTTCGTGAATCAAATGGATAGTAATTCATATTATTTAACCGGATCAATATGCCAGATGTTCTTTGCGTAATCGTCAATAGAACGGTCTGCGGCAAATATACCTGACTTTGCAATGTTTATAAGTGACATTTTGTTCCAAACATCTTTATCGTTGTAAAGCGACATAGCCCTTTTGTGAGCAGTACAATAGTCGGCATAATCAGCAAGAGCCATATATCTATCAACATTTTTAAGTGTGTTATAAATATTATCGAACTGTTTGCCGTCGATACCGCGTCCTATAAAGTCGAGTGCACGGCGAAGGTCGGCATTATTATTGTAATACTGCTGCGGGTTGTAGCTCGTCTTTTGTAGTTTCAATACCTCGGGTGTGTGCATACCGAAGATTATGATGTTATCGTCACCGACTGCGCTGTGGATTTCAACATTTGCGCCGTCCTCAGTACCTAAAGTAATCGCGCCGTTCATCATAAACTTCATATTGCTGGTACCACTGGCTTCGGTAGAGGCAAGTGAAATTTGTTCGCTTATTTCTGCAGCGGGTATCATAAGCTCAGCCAAGGTTACACGGTAATCCTCAAGGAATACCACGCGCATTTTATCGTTTACCTCACGGTCGTTATTAATGACCTGTGAAAGTTTGTAAATCATCTGAATAATCTCTTTAGCAAAAAGATATCCTGATGCTGCCTTTGCACCGAAAATATAGGTCTTGGGTGTAAACGGCGCATTCGGATTTTCCTTAAGATACAAATAATCAGTGATAATGTGAAGCGCGTTCATATGCTGACGCTTATACTCATGCAGACGCTTAACCTGCATATCGACAACGGAATCAGGGTCAATAGAAATTCCCATATTTTCCTTAATATAATTTGCAAGGCGCACCTTATTGCCGTGCTTTATTTCGGCAAGGCGTGAAAGTACGGTTTTATCATCTGCAAATGCAAGTAGTTTTTCAAGTTGTGAAGCGTCCTTAATAAAGCCATCGCCGATAAGTTCGGTAATAAGCGCGGTAAGTTTAGGATTCGCCTGACAAAGCCATCTGCGGTGGGCAATACCGTTGGTGACATTTGTGAACTTGTCGGGTGTCATCTTGTAGTAGTCGTTAAATAACTCATCGGTAATAATCTTACTATGCAGTTTAGATACACCGTTTACCGTGTGACAAGCCGCAACACAAAGATTTGCCATACGAACAACACCGCTTTGAATAACGGCTGTGCGCTCAGCCAGTGCGAAGTCGCCCGTTTCAGAAATAACCTGTGCGCGATAACGACGGTCAATTTCTTCAACTATCTGATAAATTCTTGGAAGTCTTTCCTTAAATAGACCAATCTGCCAACACTCAAGCGCTTCGGACATAATGGTGTGGTTTGTATATGCCACAGTGCGTGTTACAATATCCCACGCCTTTTCCCAAGAGTATCCGCACTCATCAAGCAGCAGACGCATAAGTTCGGGTATAGCAAGTGTTGGGTGCGTGTCATTAATATGAATAGCAACCTTTTCGGGAAGATTTTCAAGTGTGCTGTACTTGCGCATATGGCGATTGAGTATATCCTGAACCGAAGCCGATACCAAGAAGTACTGCTGACGAAGTCGCAGCGACTTACCCTCAATATGATTGTCTTCAGGATAAAGCACCTTTGAAATAGCCTCAGCAGTGGCGCGCTGTTCAAGTGCACGGACATAGTCGCCCTGATTAAATGCCGACATATTAAAGTCCTGACATTCAGCACTCCAAAGACGCAGAACATTTACAGTCTTGCCATCCTTACCTGCGACCTTAAGGTCGTAGGGTACGGCACGGACATTATTATAATCCTTGTGCTCAACATGGTGATAGTTGTTATCCCACCAGTCGTCAACATAACCGTCAAAGTGAACCTCCACCGCAGAGGAGGGACGTTGTTCAAGCCACACCTCGCCGCCGGGCAGCCAAAAGTCAGGCATCTCTGTCTGCCAACCGTCAACTAACTTTTGACGGAAAATGCCAAGTTCATATTTTATGCAGTAGCCCATTGCCGAATAACTGCTTGTCGAAAGTCCGTCAAGGAAGCACGCGGCAAGTCGGCCAAGTCCGCCGTTTCCAAGACCCGCATCGGGCTCTAATTCAAAAAGATTATCAAGATTTACCTTATAACCTTTTAGCGCCTTGCGCATATTTTCGGTAAGGTCAAGATTGTAAAGGTTATTTTTAAGCGAACGGCCCATTAAAAATTCCATACTAAGATAATAGATGGTTTTTGCGCCCTGCTCGTCAACAGACTTTTTAAACTGCGCCTTGCGTTCGCTCATAATATCAAGCAGCACCAGTACACATGCCTTGTAAAAAATTTCGTCCGAAGCCTGTTCGGGAGTTACACCGAAATTATGTGACAGTTTGCGCTCAAGCGCCGCGGTGAGTTCGCTTACAGTGTATTTTTTCATATCAGCATCTCCGTAAATATTTGGTATATTTATTGTTTACTTTATAATAATACAATATTCAGCCGACTTTTTCAAGTATTATAAAAGACAATATTACTCTATATATTTATGCAATTTGCATAAAAAACTTTCTAAATTAATCTATTTTGAATTTAAAATTATGCAAAAGTCACATATTTTGGGCTAAAATTGACTATCGTAGGGTAAAATAATGCAATTTTGTATTGAATATTTAAACAAAAATGTGGTATTATTTACTAAAATTATACTATTAATTAAAATTCAAGGTCTTGAGAATAATGGAATTTCAAAAAATTACGGTTGAAAGCCGACAGCTTCTTGACCGTTACCTCAAAAGTGCGGATGAACTTACCTGTGAAATAAGTATGGTAAATCTGCTCATCTGGCAGCCGCTTTATAATAATGAATTCTGTATTGAGGACGGTATTTTATACCTAAGGTCATCATCCGACTGTATGCAAACCTACAGTCTGCCGTTTGGCGATATAAAAAAGGGTATGAATAAAATCATACAGGAATGCGGCAACAATTATCCTGACATATGGGCTCAGGCGGGTGAGCGTTTTGAGCAGTTTAAATCCCTTTACGGTCAGCATTATAATATAATAGAAAGCCGTAACGAATTTGACTATATTTATAAATCGGAAAAGCTTATCACCCTTTCGGGCAAAAAACTTCATTCAAAAAGAAACCATATTTCATCATTTTCAAAGCAGTATGCGTGGTCGTATCAGGATATAACATCTGATAATGCCGACGCGGTATTAAAATGCGCTGATAAATGGTACCGCCAAAACGGCAGCCGCATTGATGAGGAACTTAAAACCGAGCGAAAGGGTATAGCGCTTATGCTTGATAATATGCACACACTTGATATTAAGGGCGGTGCAATTTCTGTCGGCGGCGAGATTGTGGCATTTACACTCGGCTCACCCATAAATGACAGAATTTATAATGTTCATATTGAAAAGGCGGTCAGCGGATTTGAGACAGCATATACAGTAATAAACCGTGAATTTGCCGCAAGAAACCTCAGGGAATATGAGTATGTAAACCGCGAGGATGATTTGGGGCTTGAGGGGCTTCGCCGTTCAAAGCTTTCCTATCACCCCGATATATTGCTGCCGAAATACATCTGTACAAAAAAGGTGGATTTATGATAAAAGCGCAGTGTTTTAAAATTTATCAACAGGCATTTGGAAAAAATGAACCCTTTGACAGTATGCTGTTTGAGGTGTTTTCTGACTGCATAGAAACTCTTAATGTTGACGGCAGTGTCGTATCAATGCTTTTTAAAATTCCCTGTGAACTTCAAAAAGGCGCAAAAAAAGATACGGCATATTATATATATGCCGTAGCCACCGATAAACATCATCAGGGAAAAGGATATATGACCGCGCTTATAAACCGCGTCTGTCAAGACGGTAAGTTGTATTTTTTAAAGCCCGCCGATGACAGTCTCAAGCGAATGTATAAAAAAATAGGCTTTAATGAGGTCGCCGCTTTACCGCGCGGTACTGCCCAAGCGGAAATTTGTGTCAGCGAAAAGCACAAAACGCTTTCAAAACTTTGTGATATTCCTGATACCAGCTTTACCCTTATGTTCTACGGCACTGTGCCGTGTGACAGTGTAATGTTTAAAGATACGCTTGAATAAAATCAGCCGCCGATTACTTCGGCGGCTGATTGTTTCTTATGTAGTAAAATATGTATTGTTGAACAATACCCGCGTACTCTATCGCGCTTTGCGGCAGACAGCCGTCAAACAGTTCGGTCATGGCGCGCTTAATCCAAACATCCCTTGGGAAAGCCTCAATATGACCAAGACCGAAAAGCAGAACACAGTCGGCAACCTTTGGCCCCACACCTTTAATTTGCATAAGAATTTCACGCGCATCGTCAAAGTGGGCTGTTTTTAAATCTTCAAGCACAATCTCACCGCTTGCTACCCGTCTAGCCGCGTCAAGTATGTATTTTGCACGAAAACCGCAGCGCAGCGGGGACAGGTCCTCTACCGTAAGCACGGCTAAACGCTCGGCGGTAGGGAAGGTGTATCCGCCCTTAATTTTATCACCGAAAGTTTCGCAAAGCCGCTCAATTATTCCTTTGATTCTCGGTATATTATTGTTTTGTGAAATTATAAATGAACACAGCGCCTCCCACGGCTGTTGCCGCAGTATTCTGATACCGCTGCCAAATTCTGCCGCCACCCTTACGGTGTCGTTGTCGCTTATCTTTTTTATAATATCGGCATAATCACGGTTAAGGTCAAAATAGTCAAGCCAAAAATCCTCAAAGTCCGTGCGGTCAGCACCGTCTATTACAATATCATTATCTATACGGTAAAGCTTAATAAATCTGCCACCTGCAATACCACTCCATACACCGCGCTCATCCACGTTCCAACGAAAAGCCTGACCGCAATCAAGCGTCTGTGAAAGGTCAAAGTTTGCAGTATGCTTTATATATATTTTATTGTCCTTAAAAATTATGTCGTTCATAATTTACACCCCGTATTTACAATTATACCGATAATGTGTTACAATGTAAACAATCAAAAATTAACAAAGGCAGTGATTAAATGCGCGACGATATTTGTACCATACCCGTGTCGGAGGTGTTTGAGACTCAGGACGGCTGTCCAATATGCCGTATGTACCACACCGTTGAGGAGCATCTTATAACATATATATTAGGTGACGCTATGATGGAGCCCGATGTCCGTATCGAGACCAACCGCACAGGCTTTTGCGCCGACCATTACGGTAAAATGATGTCACACCGCGGCAGACTTCAGTTGGCGCTGATGCTTGAAACACATATAAAAACACTTGATGATGAAATATTTGAAAAAAAGCTTTTTAATTCCGCCGACAAAAAGGCGGACAAGGCAAAGGCTATAGGTGACAGCTGCTTTATCTGTGATAAGATAAATTGGGGTGTATCGCGTATGATAGACACCATATTCCGCTGTTACGAGCGCGAAAGTGAATTCAGGTCGCTTTTTAATTCCCAACCGCAGTTTTGTCTTAAGCACTACGAAATGCTTGTATCTCTTGCAGATAAACGCAAAATGCCAAAATATCTTGGCGAGTTTAAGCACAATCTCACCCGAATCACAGGTGACTATGTAAAATCACTTTACTCGGATGTATCAAAGTATTGTAAGATGTACGATTACCGAAATGCCCGTTCTAATAACGATTGGGGCACTGCCGCCGATTCGGTCGAGCGCACAATAGCATTTTTAATCGGCAAAAAACCCGATTAATTTACATAATATTACAAAATAATCGCAAAATGCAACCGCTGTTGATAACTTTTTGCTTGAAAACAGGGGAGTTTCTCAACTTTTCCACCGAGTTATCCACATTTTTATGTCAACCAAGGCTGACGAGCGAAACCGTAACGGGTTCGACTCTCGTTAGCCTAAAATTTTTGAATATATACCGAAAATATTGCCAAGAATATGTTTATAGAAAGGCGGTATATATGTGGTAAAGGGTGTAAACAAAACCGTTATAGAGGTAAACAATACCGGAAGCAAGGTGTTTAATAGAATAGTCTTCTATGTCAGTCCCGATTACGGTAATCTCAGCACTAAGCAGTTAAGCCGAGCGGTCAGCGAATTCACCTTTCGCTTTGACGAAAGGGCAGGCAAGGGCTATAAAACGCTTCGCCGCCGAATGATTATAAAACGGCGTGTTATAGCGGCGGCATGTGCAGTATCGGCGGCTATTGCACTTGCAATACTGGCGGTCATCATATTTTAATTATGAATATATTGTAAAAAGCAAGGCGGATGGAAACTCCCTCCTTGCTTTTTTTGTTTTGATATAATATAATTAACTCTGTATTAATTATAAAAGCAGGTATAATAATGAAGATTATATTAAAAAACGGTATGACCTTGTTTTACAAGCTTATCATCGCTTTCTTGATTTGCTTTTTCCTTTGTATGACAATAAACTTTTTGTGTGGCATTGCTTTTAGCGAGGATGCATACTATATCGCCTCAGGCTATGTCGATGACCCACAGTCAGCCGAGGCGCTTTATACCCACTACTTTGCCGATGGTGAGGATTTAAAAAGGGCGCAGTACGAGGCGCAGGGTTACACCGTTACCACAGAAACCTTTAAGCTTATAAGCGAAAGCGGAAAAACTGTTTTTCTTGTCGTGACGCAAATACTGTGCACAGCGTTTTTGGTGTTCTTTGTCTGCCAACCGCTGTACAAACTCGGCTTTCGGGATAGCAACCTTGTCCGTCACGGCCATGTGAGTGCCGATATGCTTCGCGGTTTTAAAATCGGACTTGTGGGTAATTCGTTATACATCTTAATGTTTGTAGCGCTTGTCGTTATGGGACTGGGCGCATTACCAAATTTTCCAATAACCGTTTACAAACTGTTAAACTGTCAGTTTTATTCTTTTATTGAAATAATTACCGCCAATACCGAAACTGTGGGCTCACTTGCACTCTGGCAGTATCTTTTGTTGTTACTCTTGCAGCTTACAGTACCCGTAATTGCGGCAGTGTCATATATAATGGGTTATAAGAACATCAATATTACCGAAAAGATAATATATAAGCAGGTGAAATAAATGGCAGGTTTGTTCGGTCTATTCAATTATGAAAAGGAAGGTCGCGGCGTCAGAAAGGACGGACCTAAAAAGCGGGCCTTCGTGGTATTTTTTGAAATATTCTTTCGCAATATATGGCGCTTTGTCCTTATAAATTTTGTCTACATCGCAGCGTGTGTGCCCATAATCACCCACGGCTGTGCCCACGCGGGACTTACCAACATCACGCGTAATATCGCGCGTGACAAACATTCCTTTGGACTAAGTGACTTTTTTGAAACAATACGCAAAAATTTAAAGCAGTCCTTGGCGGTGGGTGTTATTAATACCCTAATAACCCTGCTGATTGGCTTTTCAATTTATTTTTATTATGCGTCCTATGCCGAAACGGGCAGTTATCTCTCGCTGTTGGGTTTGGCGGTATCATTATCGGTGGCTATAGTGTTTGCAATAATGAACTTTTACATATACACCCTTATGATAACCTTTGATTTCAAACTCAAACAGCTTTATATAAACAGCTTTAAGTTTGTCTTTGCAAATTTAAAAAACAATCTCTTATGCGGTGCGTTGCTGCTTTTAGTGTACGGCATATTCGTCGCCGTGTTTATGTTTATGCCCAATCCAAGAGTGCTGTTTATCGAACTTTTAATTGCGGCAATTCTACTGCCGTCGTTCAGATTTTTAATGGTGCAGTTTTTTACCTTCCCATCCATTAAAAAATATATAATCGATCCGTATTACGCGGCTCACCCCGATGCTGACATTGATAAACGGCGCGGTCTGGGACTTGATACCGAACCCGATGCGGACGAGCCCGATTTCAGCGATACCACGCCGAATTCCGAAACAGAATAAAGAAAAATAATGACTACCCAAATGCTCGGGTAGTCATTATTTTTGCTCACTGCTGTCGGGGTTATTTAATCTTTCTAAAATTTTTACTACATTTTTAAAAAAATTGTATTGACTTACCAAAATGTTTGCGATATAATGTTTCTGTAAAACTATATAGTGTGGGGTTGTGCACTCTTGTAATTTTTTACATAAAACTTCACACTTTTTCCTATGGCGGCGGCGCCAATATATAAAATGCCGTGATATGCGGCGAAAGGATGGTTTTTTTATGAAAATCAATTTGTTGGAAGGCGGAAAAAAGGTACTTAGTATCGTACTTGCGGTTGCAATTCTTGCAACCTCATTGTTCATTGCTAATGTTGCCGTAAACATTGATGTTTCCGCTGACACCGGTTCCGTAGTAACATGGAACGGTGACAAGACCGACACCGAATTTTCGGGTGGTACCGGTACTGCGGGTGATCCGTATATTATCGGTAACGCATCCGAACTTTACCACATGGTAGCAAGCGGTGGCGGCGGCGCATATTACAGAGTAGCCGACGGTATTGATAGATTTGTGCTTAGCACAGAAAGTGCTAAAAATCAGTGGTACTATTTCAGTACATGGGCTGATGGAACAACTAACAAGACATCGTTTAGCGGTCACTTTGACGGTAACGGAGTTATTATTGACGGTCTTTACAGTACAACTCCCGATGGCTTAAGACAGCTTGGATTTATACCGTATGTAGAAAACAGCGATGTAACTGTAGAGAATGTTAAGTTTGAAAATGCTTATATTTACAGTGAAGATACAAATGCTAGTTATGGTAATGCGGTTGTTATCGGCACCTACAGTACAAATGCATCAACCAATGTTAAGATAAACAATGTAGCTGTTGTAAATTCTACAGTAAGGGATTTCAACGCAGCATTGATAATAGGTGCATTGCCTGCTTCAAACGCTACACCTAACATACAGGTAAGCAACATTGTTACTGCAAATAATACAATAACCTTTAATTCAACCGGTAGGGGTAGAAACGGTGTAATTTTTGGTTTATATCAATTCAGTAACTCAGGTACAACAACCAAATTTTCAAATATGATTTTGGCAGA
>JAZRPH010000031.1:0-1528 GCA_045649125.1 Acutalibacteraceae bacterium
TTTCTCTCTTACCAAACCGCAAAGTTTTTCAATATGAGTTGAGCCGCAATCTTTATTCACATTTAAGCCGTCAGGTTGGTCTCCAATAACATAAAGCTGTGCACCTAACGCACCAAATACCGCTTTTGCAATATTCCAACTTGCACCATTAGCGCAATCTAAACCTATTTTAAGTTTCTTATATGAATTAGATGCCAACGAAATAAGATAACCGACATATCTGTTTCTGCCCGAAACATAATCAACTATGCAACCTATTTTTTCCTTAACAGCAAGCGGTATATCGTCACCATCAATACCCAAAGCCGAGAAATCACTGTCAAGATATGCTTCAATAAGAGCCGTCACTTCGTCTTCAAGTTTTTCACCGTAACGGTTTATAATTTTAATTCCATTATCGTAAAACGGGTTGTGCGATGCAGTTATCATTATTCCGCAGTCAAATTCGTCCTGACGCGTCACATACGAAACACTGGGTGTGGTAGTAACATGCAACATATATGCATCTGCGCCTGATGCGGTTATTCCCGCCGCTATTGAATATTCAAGCATATAACTTGAACGCCGTGTATCCTTACCTATTACAATACGCGGTCTGTAACCTGATTTGTTCTTGCTAAAGGCGGCATAATACCACCCTAAAAATCTTCCCACTTTATACGCCTGCATTGAGGTTAAATTTATATTAGCTTCTCCCCTGAAACCGTCAGTTCCAAAGTATTTATTTTTTAAAGCACAACCTATTTTCATAATTTTTGCCCCTTTAAATTCAAAATTACCGTCATACTTCTATACTATACTTACAACACATAATTATTCATAAATTCCAACTAAAAAAAGGAAACTATCTATAGTGATAGTTTCCTTTTTTCGTTATTTTAATAAAAGTTCTTTTGCATTGCCGCAAAGAATAAGTTCTTTTTCGCGGTCGGTAATTTTTTCGCCCAAAACGGCGTTAACATACGACTTGACATTACCTATCGGGTAATCTGTGCCAAACAAAATTCTCTCTGCGCCGACATTATTTACAAGATACTTAATAACCCCATATCTGTGTATTCCTGTACCCGATATATCAAGGTATACATTGTCAAGTTTTTTCATTACCTCAATATGATTAAGCACAGTTGATTTTTCACCTGGGTGCGCAAAAACAAATTTTACATTTTTGTGTTGTGATGCCATCTTTTCCATTTTTTCAAGGTTAATTGTATGAAGGCTCACAACCATATTATATTTTTCTATTTCATCTAAAATTAAAGAAAATTCTTTAGAAGAATAATCTTCCCAACCGTTCATATAGGGCACCAATTCGCCTATAAGTTTTACATTGTTTTGAGAAGCAAGCTGTAATTCTTTGAAAGATTCTTCAATATAATTTGGGTGCACATGAAAGCCGGGTATATATTTTTCACCGTAAATTTCGCGAAGTTTCAAAGCGTCTTGGGTACACTTTCGCAATGTTTCAAAACCGTTTTCCTTTCCGCCGCATATTACGCTTCCGCAAAAAACAGAAACACCCGCATCT
>JAZRPH010000032.1:0-2070 GCA_045649125.1 Acutalibacteraceae bacterium
AAGTGTTTTTTAAACATCTTGCTAAAATGATAGATATCCGGGTAGCCTACCGAAGCTCCTGCGGTGGAAGGTTTTTCGCCGTAAACAGTCATTAGTTCTGCGGCTTTTTCCATTCTTAAATTCATAAGATATTTTTGAGGAGAAATACCCATTCTCTCGGTGAAAATAGTGGAGAAATAGCTTCTGTCAAGGCTTAATCTATCCGCTACGTCCTTAACGCTTATTCCGCCTGCGTATTCTGCGTGCATATAGCTTAAGGCCTTTGTGGTATAATCTGCTTTAACAGGTCCTTTTTCCAAAAGAATGCTCATAAGCTCCCAAAGCTTGGAAGAAAGAAAAGCGCTTCTGCCGTTTTCCATTTTTGCGCAGCGCATCATATCGTCAAACACTGCGCCTGCGCCTGAAAATCTTATAACGGGGCGGTATAGTGCAGTAGGAAGCTCGTCATCCGTTGTAAATCCGCACCAGATATAGCGCCAGGGGTGGTCTTTATCGGCTTCGTAGTAAGTTTCTTCATAAGGTGGAATTACAAAAATATCACCTGCATTCACGTTGTGGCTCACGCCGTCTTTTACAAATATCCCCTTGCCCCTTACTACGTAGTGTAAAAGCCAATAAGTTCTTACTCTCGGACCGTAGGAATGCCCGGGGGCGCAGTTTTGCCAGCCAAAGGAAACGGGGTTTAAACCGCTGTATTTACAGTCAATTACAACTTCAGAGTTAATCATAATCACAAGTCCTTAGTATCTTTTCCAACATTATAACAAGTTTTACAAACGAAAATCAATGGTGTTTTTCTGATATTATTGTAAAATAAAAATAACAAAAATGCAAATACAAAATGAAAGGAATAAAACTATGAAAATTACATTTATGGGTGCGGGCAGTACCGTTTTTGTCCGTAACGTTATAGGTGACTGTATGTGCACAGAGAGCCTTCGCGACAGCGTTATTGCACTTTACGATATTGATGCTGAGCGCCTTGAAGAAAGCTACATAATTTTAAGCGCACTTAACAACAATATTAACGACAACCGCTGCAAGATCGAAAAATATTGCGGCGTTGAAAACCGTAAGGATGCTTTAAGAGGCGCTAACTTCGTTGTTAACGCTATTCAGGTTGGCCTTTATGACCCCTGCACAATTATCGACTTTGAAGTACCCAAGAAATACGGCCTTCGCCAGACTATTGCAGACACGCTCGGCATCGGCGGTATTATGCGCGGTCTCCGTACAATCCCCGTGCTCGAAGATTTTGCACACGATATGCAGGAAGTCTGCCCCGATGCATGGTTCCTTAACTACACAAACCCGATGGCAATTCTCACAGGCTATATGACACGTTATTCGGGCATCAAGACGGTCGGTCTTTGCCACAGTGTTCAGAGCTGTGCAAGAGATTTGCTTGATCACGTTGGTATGCTTGAAGAAGTCGGTGAAGATAACTTCTATGACAGAATTGCAGGTATCAACCATATGGCATGGCTTCTCGAAATCCACGACAAGCAGGGCAACGACCTTTACCCCGAAATCAGACGCCGTGCTCTTGAAATCAACGCAAAGGCTCTCGCTTCCGACAAGAAGGAAGACAAACACGGTGATATGGTTCGTTTCGACTATATCAAGCGTCTGGGATACTACTGTACAGAGTCAAGTGAGCATAATTCAGAATATAATATGTTCTATATCAAGGACAAGTATCCGAACCTCATCGCAGATTATAACATTCCGCTTGACGAGTATCCGCGCCGCTGCATCGATCAGATTGCAGGCTGGGCAAAGCAGAGAGATGAAATTCTCGCTAACGGTGAAGTTACACATAAGCGTTCAAAGGAATACGCTTCATACATTATGGAAGCTATGGTTACAAACAACCCGTACAAAATCGGCGGCAACGTGCTCAACACAGGGCTTATCGACAACCTTCCCGCTGACGCTTGTGTTGAAGTTCCGTGTCTTGTTGATTCAAGCGGTGTTACACCGTGCCATATGGGCAAGCTTCCCGTTCAGCTTGCAGCGATGAATATGACAAACATCAATCCGCAGTTGCTCACAATTGAAGCTGCTGTT
>JAZRPH010000033.1:0-52368 GCA_045649125.1 Acutalibacteraceae bacterium
TGTAGCGTTACAATAGATGTGAGACCAAAAGAATAGAAAAAGTGATTGAGTTCTGTTAAAATTAGTTTGCTACAACTCAAAATAACAGAGAGGACTCAATCACCATGAATAGTATAACACAAAACAAGAGATATTGTCCACACGAAATAGCAACAAAAATATATTCAGTAAAACTTTATCGACAAACAAAAGATATATCGTTTGTTTGCAGACGGTATAAGATATCTAAAGCATCATTGATGCGTTGGAACAAGGTGTACGACGGGACAAGAGAATCATTGTTACCAAAATCTCATAGACCAAAGACGCAGCACCCTAATGCACATACCGAGCTTGAGTTAAATTGGATTAAAAATTACCATCGCCGAAATCCTGGTATTTCAATATGTGAGTTGTACGGCAAATTACGAACAGAAAAAGGCTATACAAGGCATCCCGGTTCATTGTATCGTGTATTTGTACGTTTAGGATATCGACAAAAGGTTGAATCCACAAAAAAGAAAAGCAAACATAACGGTAAATACGAGACCCCAGAAACCATAGGCGTAAAATGGCAATTAGATGTTAAATATGTGCCTGAAGCTTGTTATTCAGGTAAAGACGGCGAGAAATTCTATCAGTTCACAATGCTTGATGAAGCTGACAGAGAACGTTTTATATATCCTTACAAAGAACATAGCGGATACTCAACCGTGGATTTTGTAAAGCGTGCAATAATTTACTTTGGATATGCTCCTGAAATAATTCAAACAGATAATGGCTGTGAATTTTGCAACACCAAGAATACATCAAAAACGCATATTTTAGACAGACTGTGTTCCGAACTAAATATTTGTCATAAAACCATACGTCCAAGAACACCTTGGCACAACGGCAAAGTAGAAAGAAGTCATAGAAGCGACCAAGAACGATTCTACAACTACCTAAAGTTTTACTCATATGATGACTTAGTGACACAAATGAAGCGTTATTTAAAGCGTTCTAACAACATTCCGATGTCAGTGCTCGGCTGGAAAACACCCCTACAAAAACGGCAAGAATTAGAAAATATACCGTTCTGACAGGCGCCGCAATATGTTTTGGTTCCTTTCAGGGCTACGCCCTTCTCTCCTCCAAAACATATTCCCTACAGTTCTTCAATTATTTTTTCACTTCCTCGGTCTCACATCATTGACAAATCTACATTTATGGTAAATTAAAGTTTATTTCTTTGAATCTTGCCGCTTATTGTCTTGGGCAGTTCATCACGGAATACAACCACACGCGGATATTTATACGGCGCGGTATGTGTCTTGACATACTGTTGAATTTCCTTCTTAAGTTCCTCAGTGCCTTCGGTACCCTTTGTAAGTACAATACTTGCCTTAACAACCTGACCTCTTATCTCATCGGGAGCGGCGGATACACCGCACTCCAGAACATAGGGAAGTTCCATTATCACACTCTCGATTTCAAACGGTCCTATACGGTAACCCGATGACTTGATTACATCGTCGATACGGCTTACATACCAGAAATAACCGTCCTCATCGCGCCAAGCGGTATCGCCTGTGTGATACATACCGTCATACCAAGCATCATTTGTTTTTTCTTCGTCAAGATAGTATTCCTTAAACAGACCGCAGGGTACACCGTCGGCGGTGCGGACAACTATTTCACCCACCTCACCGTCAGCAACAGAATTACCTTCAGGGTCAACAATATCAACATCATACTGCGGTGAAGCCTTACCCATAGCGCCAATCTTTGGTGTAGTACCGCGCAGATTTGCGATGGTAAGTGTCGTTTCGGTTTGGCCAAAGCCCTCCATAATCTGAAGTCCCGTTGCCTTTTCAAACTGCTTAAACACTTCTGGGTTAAGCGCTTCTCCCGCTGTTGTCATATGGTGAATAGATGAAAGATCGTATTTTGAAAGGTCCTCTTTTATAAGCATACGCAGCATTGTAGGCGGTGCGCAGAATGTGGTAATGCCAAAGGTGGCGAACATAGGCAGTATGTCAGCCGCATCAAAACGGTCAAAGTCGTAAACAAACACAGCGCCCTCACAAAGCCACTGACCGTAAAGCTTACCCCAAAGGGATTTGCCCCAACCCGTGTCAGAGATGGTAAGGTGCAGCCCGTCACGTTCACAGCAGTGCCAATACTTAGCGGTTACAAAATGACCTAAAGCGTAGGTGTGCTTGTGCGCTGCCATTTTGGGATTACCTGTAGTACCTGATGTGAAGAATATAAGGGCTAAATCATCACCCGCCGAAGCATCATCGGGACGGTCATACTTGCCTGAGAAAAGCTTATATTCACTGTCAAAATCGTGCCAGCCGTCACGGGCGCCGCCAACCATAATAAGTGTATCTACACAGTCGCAGTTTTTTGCAGCCCTCTCTGCAATTTCGGCGGTATCGCCGTCAGCAGTACAAACAAGAGCCTTTACACCTGCGGCATTGTAGCGGTATTCAAAGTCGTGGTCCTTAAGCTGATTTGTTGCGGGAATTGCAACTGCGCCGATTTTATGAAGCGCTACCATACAGAACCAGAACTGGTAATGGCGCTTAAGCACCAGCATTACCTTGTCACCGCGCTTAATACCCAAAGATGTGAAGTAGTTTGCAACCTGATTTGAGGCGCGCTTGATATCCTTAAAGGTAAAGCGGCGTTCGGTTTTGTCTTTGTCAAGGTGAAGCATTGCAAGTTTTTCGGGATATTTATCTGCAATACCGTCAACTATATCAAAGCCGAAGTTAAAGGTATCGGTATTTTTAAATTTAATATTTTGCAGTGAACCGTTTTCATCCTCAACCGTCTCAACAAATCTTTCGCAAACAAGCTGCTCAGATTTTTTGGCAGAAACAATGCTTTTTCTTACCACATCTTCCTTCGTATCTTCGCCGGGGAGCACCACCGCGCAGAAGACACAATCTTTGCCGTCGATAGCAATCATACCGTGAGGGGTAGAACTGTTATAATAGATGCTGTCACCCTCATGCAAGATTTCGGTGTGTTCGCCGATTTGTACCTTAAGTGAGCCGCTTAAGATAAAGTCAAATTCCTGACCTGAGTGCTTGGTAAGATGAATAGGTTTGTTTTGTTGGGATGCAGAATATTCATATCTTACATAGTAAGGCTCGGCAATTTTATCCTTAAACTTAGGTGCTAAGTTGGTAATGTCAATGCCATCCTCTTTAGCGGTTTTTTGACCGCCGCCCTTGCGGGTTACAGTATAACTTGAAAGTTTTGCTGAATGACCTTCAAGCAGCTGTGTCATTTCTACATCAAAAGCCAGTGCACATTTGTGTATGAATGTAAAGGGGAAATCTATATTTGCATTCTCGTATTCAATATATTGTTCTTCGCTTACTTCGGTTTTTTGCGCCATATCGGCAATAGACCAACCCATAATTTCGCGCATTTCCTTAATTCGCGCAGCTATATCTTTCAGTTGTTCTTTTGCTGTGTTGGTTTGCATACTAATCAGTCTCCTTTTCTGCGTTCAAATTTTAAAATAAAAAACACCCGTCTCAAAAAACTTTGAGACGGGTGATAATAAACACTCGCGGTACCACTCAAATTGCAGCCTGTCGGCCACCACTCTCGGAATCGAACAATTCCTATGCCTTTACGCAGCAGTCACGGGAAGTATCTACTAAGGCTTACACCTTTTCGGGCTTCCGGCTCGGAAGTGATGGGCTATGTTAAGAATAAAAGCTACCGATTTGCACCAACCATCGATTCTCTGAAAACTTACTATTCTAAGCCGTCTTCGTCACAGCCTTTGAAATTTTTGAATATTTTATCACAGGCAAAACACATTGTCAAGCATTTTTCAAAAAAAACTTTCTTTTTTAGTCTAAATGTGTATAATGTTAAGTATAAATATAAATTATGGTTAACTAAAGGGGTACTTTATGTATGCGTATTGTTGTTAAAATAGGTACAAGCACTTTAGCTCATGCTACGGGCCATTTGAATATCCGTCGTATTGAGGAAATATGCAAGGTTATAAGTGATGTTAAGAATGCAGGACACGAAGTTATATTGGTGTCCTCAGGCGCTATAGGCATGGGTGTTGGTAAGTTGGGGCTTAGCAGTCGCCCGTCGGACATACCTACCAAGCAGGCAGCGGCTGCTGTCGGTCAGTGTGAGCTTATGTATACATACGACAAACTTTTTGCTGAATACAACCATACCGTTGCTCAGCTTCTTATGACGGGAGATGATTTGGAGGATGATGAAAGACATCAAAACTTCAGCAATACGCTTTACCGTCTTTTAGAACTTTCGGCAATACCTATTATAAATGAAAACGATACGGTTGCTACGCAGGAGTTGGGAATCGGTGATAATGACACTCTCGCTGCAATAGTGGCAAAAAGTATCGGCGCCGATATTTTGGTGCTCTTTTCAGATATTGACGGTCTTTATACCGCCGACCCGCATAAAGATGAAAACGCCGTACTTATTGAAAAGGTAACCGAAATTAGTGATGAAATACTCGCTCTTGCAGGCGGTAAGGGCAGTGACTTTGGTACGGGCGGTATGGTAACAAAGCTTTCTGCTGCAAAGGTATGCCTTGAGTGCGGATGTGATATGATTATTACCAACGGCGAAAACCCGATGAGTCTTTATGACATTGTTGACGGTAAGGCGGTTGGTACAAAATTTACGGAGAATTAAATATGTTTGATATGTTAACTGCGGCTCGTGACGCAAAGTCACAGATTGCCGCTTTAAGTGAAGAAAAAAAGAATGAAGTGCTGTATAAAATGGCAGATGCACTTATTGCTGACACAGAAAAAATACTTTCTGCCAATGCAGTTGATATTCAAAAGGCACGTGGTACGGTAAGCGATGTTATGCTTGACCGCCTTATGCTTAACAGCGACCGCATTGCCGATATGGCAAAAGGGATTCGCGATGTTGCAAAGTTGCCTGACCCTGTAGGACACATCCTTGACGATTTTACCCGTGAGGACGGTCTTAGAATTACTAAGGTCACCGTACCTATCGGTGTTATTGCTATTATATACGAAAGCCGCCCGAATGTTACAAGCGATGCGGCAGCCTTGGCGCTTAAATCGGGTAATGTGTGTGTGCTTCGTGGCGGTAAAGAGGCATTTAATTCTGCGCTTTCGATAGTTACGGCACTTAAAAAAGGTCTTGCTGCAGCGGGCGTTACCGAAAATGCAATTAATCTTGTCACCGATACCACGCGTGAAAGCGCAAACACGCTTATGAGGGCAAACGGTTTTGTTGATATGCTTATTCCAAGAGGCGGCGCAGGACTTATAAATGCCTGTGTTAACAATGCCACCGTACCCTGTATTGCAACAGGTACGGGAATTTGCCATATTTATGTTGAAAAAACAGCTGACATTCAAATGGCGGCAAAAATAGTTGAAAATGCCAAAACCAGCCGTCCAAGCGTTTGTAATGCGGCGGAGGTTTTGCTTGTTGATGAAGATATTAAAGAAAAGTTTTTGCCCGTAGTATATGATAGGCTTGTCACTAAGCGCATACAAAAGGGGCTTGTTCCCGTAGAGTTGCGGCTTGATAAAGTAGCGCAGTCGGTAATACAGGGAAAAAGCGCAGATGACAGCGACTTTGATACAGAATTTCTTGATTACATTATGGCTGTAAAATGCGTTAAGGATACATCTGAGGCGGTGGCGCATATCGCTAAGCACTCCACCGGTCACAGTGAGGCTATCATAACCGCTGACGACGCTGCCGCTACCGCTTTTGTTCAGGGGGTTGACAGTGCGGCAGTTTATGTTAATTCCTCAACCCGATTTACCGACGGCGGTGAGTTCGGTTTGGGTTGTGAGATGGGTATTTCCACCCAAAAACTGCACGCTCGCGGTCCGATGGGACTTTGTGAACTTACCACATATAAATATGTAATCTATGGCAACGGGCATATAAGATAGGAGAACACAGAATGAAATACGGTTTTATCGGTTGCGGAAATATGGGTGCGGCACTTGTACGCGCTGTTGCAAAGAAAACCACCGATATTATGCTTTGTGACCACGACACAGACAAGGCACAGGCATTAGCGGACGAATTAGGTCTTACGGTAGGTGATAATATCGCTGTTGCGCGTCAGTGTGAGCGCATATTCCTTGGTGTCAAGCCGCAAATGATGGGGGATATGCTAGGTGATATTGCCGACACTCTGCAACAAAAAAAGCCGCTTCTTATCACAATGGCGGCAGGACTTAAAATTGAAAAGATTGAAAAGATGTCGGGCGGCAAATTACCCGTTATACGCATTATGCCAAATACACCTGTAAGTGTAGGTCGAGGTATGGTGCTTTACTGCACTAACCAAATTGTAGGAAAAGATATAATAGACGATTTTGTTGACGATATGCAGTTTGCGGGTGTGCTTGACGCTATAGACGAATCACTTATTGATGCTGCCTGTTCGGTTTCGGGTTGCGGTCCTGCGTTTATGTATGTTTTTGCAAATGCGTTGGCAAATGCGGGTACACAGTGCGGTCTCGATTATGAAAAGGCAATCAAATACGCCGCCGCAACAATGTCGGGTGCGGCAGAATTACTGCTTAGTTCACAAAAAACACCGCAGCAGTTAACCGATGCGGTTTGCTCAAAGGGTGGCAGTACTATTGAGGGTGTAAAGGTTCTTCAAAACAGTGATTTTGAAACAATCGTCGCAGACTGTGTAAAGGCATCATACAAGAGAAATAAACAATTAGGTGAATGACAAAAGAACAACCGTAAGGTGATGAGTCCTTACGGTTGTTCTTTTATTTGTCAAATTTTCTGTCATAAAGTAGTGCGGCTATCAGTATAACAAAGCAGGAACCCGCATTGTGTACCAAAGCGCCTGTAGTGGGATTAAGAAGTTCAAGAAATGATAGCACAATCGCAAGAAAGTTGATAAAAAGCGATAGGGAAATGCCGAATTTAATTGTGCGCACGGTGGCATTTGACAACCTCTTAAGATAGGGTATCTTAGAAATATCATCACCCATAAGCGCAATGTCTGCTGCATCTACGGCGATGTCGCTGCCAATACTTCCCATAGCAATACCTACATCTGCACTTTTAAGCGCAGGCGCATCATTCACACCGTCACCAATCATACAGACTGTTTTTCCGCTTGACTGCAATTTGGTAATATTTTGCACCTTTTGTTCAGGTAAAAGTTCGGCTTTAAAGTTTGTAATACCAAGTTTTTTTGCAAAATAGTCTGCTGTTTTTTTGTTATCCCCCGTAAGCAGAACGGTATCCACAGCCATTTTTGAAAGCCCTTCAAGTATTCCCACGGCATTTGGCTTAATTATATCAGAAAGGGCGATAATACCGATTACACCTGTAGGTGTTGCGGCAATAACGGTAGCCTTTCCCTCGTTTCTGAGCCTTTCAAGGACACGCTTAACATCATCATCGGCAGTAATACCGTTTTGGTTAAGATGTTTTTCGCTACCGCAGTACAGTTGCAAACCATTGACCTTCGCAAAAATGCCCCTACCTGCTGACATACGGAATTCTTCTGATGGTGAAAGGGCAATTTTTTGCTCGTGCGCTTTGCCTACAATAGCTTTACCCAGCGGATGCTCACTCTTGCTTTCGGCTGCGGCTACAAGCGCTAGTAAAGAATGGCTGTCTATGCCGTCATCAAATGATATAATGTCGCACACCTCAGGTTTACCGTATGTAAGAGTTCCTGTTTTATCAAATACGGCAGTGTTTACTTTTTCCATTTTTTCAAGCGCTTCGCCCGATTTTATGATAATACCGTGCCTGGTTGCCTGACCGATTGCCGCCATAATTGCGGTGGGGGTAGCAAGTACTAAAGCGCAGGGGCAAAATACAACAAGCATTGTAACTGCTACTGTGATATTCTGCTTTAAAAGACCTGCAATAACGGCAAGTGCAAGTGCTGCAGGCACAAGATAACTTGCCCATTTGTCAGCAACCCTTTGCATAGGGGCTTTCTTTTCCTCGGCTTGTTTTACCATACGTATAAGTTTTTGCAAGGACGAATCCTCACCAACACAGGTAGCCTTGATATCAATAGCGCCAAAACGGTTAATTGTGCCGCAGAATACGCTGTCACTGATACCTTTATCCACAGGTAATGATTCGCCCGTTATAATCGATTGGTCAACGCTGGTATCACCGCTTATTATTATTCCGTCAACGGAAATTTTTTCACCCGGCAGTATTCGCAATATGTCGCCGACCTTAATTTCTTCGGCAGAAATGATTTGCTCTTTTCCGTCGGTAATGCGTCGGGCTTTTTGAGGGGTGAGTTCAATAAGCTTTTTTAGTCCGCGTTTTGCCTTTGCGGTAGTCTTATCCTCAAGAATTTCGCCGATAGCCATAATAAATGCGATTTCACCTGCGGCGAATAAATCACCTATCACAATGGATGCCGCCATTGCAATGCTGATAAGCAGTGCAGAGGATATTTTTGATATGCCCTTGTTACAAATTAATTTTTTAACCGCGCTGTACACAAGCGGAATACCGGAGAATGCAACGGCTATCCACGTGGGGTTAAGATAAAGCGGAATTTTAACCCCTGACAATGATAAAATTATACTGATAAGTAATACAGCACCGCTTATAACGGTAGCGTAAACACTTTCAAGAAAATCTATAAGCTTTTCAAACATTTTATTCCTCCTTAGGCTGACGCTTTCCTAAGACGAAGAGCAAAAAGATGTCGAAATTCCACCATTTCAGGCGGGTTCGAATGATTCTTATTACCCTAACCAAATTGACTTTAACTTAAAATTGGTGTATAATACATTCGTTATTGAACACTCTGTTTGATTTTATTATATTGGAGAAAAACTTTGAAAACAATAATCAAATAACTATTGTTGTAAGATAATGAACAAAATCACAAAAATGTTCGGGAGATGTTTATGGACAGAAGACAGCAGAAGACAAGAAAAGCAATATTCCGTGCTTTTCACACCCTTTTGGAAAGCAAACGCTATGACCACATTACCGTGCAGGATATTATTGATGAAGCGGATGTTGGCAGAAGTACATTTTACACCCATTTTGAAACAAAGGATATGCTACTTAGCGCAATGTGCGGTGAGATTTTTAACCATATATTTGAAAATGACCCTTGCCCGTGGGTAGGTCAGGATAACGATTTACAAGGAAAGTTATCGCACACCTTATGGCATATTCGTGACAGTAAAAATGACCTTTCGGGCATACTGCTTTCCGACAGCGGTGAATTGTTTATGAAGTATTTTAAAGAGCATCTGCGCAGAATGTTTGAAATGCATATTGCAGATTTTAAGGCGGATGCACCCAAAGAATTTATTTTAAATCATCTGGTAGGCAGCTTTGCCGAAACGGTAACATGGTGGATGGGTGAGGGTATGAAAACCTCACCGCAGACCATCGCGAAATATTTTATAAGTATGACAAAGACACAATAAAGATAAAACGGGTGCTGTAAAATCAGCACCCGTTTATATGTATTCCGTTAGCAATGGGATTGCCTGTGACAGATTTGAAAGATGGGCAAACAGTAATTTTTTTGTTTGGTCATCAAAATCTATCACATCGGGAATACCAATGCACTTCATACCCGCGCGGTAACCCGCATTTATTCCGTTAGCCGAGTCTTCGAAAACAAAGCAGGTGTCGGGAGAAACACCAAGTTCTTTTGCGGCAAGTAGAAAAATATCGGGCGCGGGTTTTCCGTTTTTAACATCATGACCGCAGATTATAACATCAAAAACACCTTCGGCGCCTACTGCCTTTAAATGATGGTCAATCGAGCCCCTTGACGAGCTGGAAGCCAAGGCAAGTTTTATTTTGTTGCGCTTTAGAAATTCAATAAGTTTGGCAGCGCCGTCTTTAAAGCGGACATCACCCTTTTCAAGAATAAATGCACGAACATCCTTTTTAAAGGTTTCAACATCAATGGTGGGGTAATTGTGTATTAAGTAGTTTGTCCAACCAATTTCATTCATTCCGCACACATCATAAATGCAGTTTCCCATATTTTTTATTGATTGCTTATTGCCTGCATATTCCCATGCGGGAATACAAATTCTCTGCGTATCAAGCAGGGTGCCGTCCATATCAAATATTACGCTGAACATTTAATCACCGTCCTTGCGGGGCAATCTCCCGTACAGTGAAACCTTTTTATGTATAATTTTTGCAAGCCAATCGTTAATACACCCGCCGTCAATACGCCACTGCCAGTTATTACCAAGCGTTGACGGAGTATTGATGCGCCCCTCACTTCCTGCACCGATAAGGTCGCTCATCATTAAAATACAGGTATCAGCCACCGATGATAATGCTGCATTTATCATTGCCCAGTTAAAGCCGTTATCATCGTTATAATTAAGGTACTGTTTGGCATTTTCCACCTCGTCACAAGGTGCGGTTTTAAGCCATCCCATAACGGTGTCGTTGTCGTGCGTACCGGTATACACTACGCAGTTGCGATTAAAATTATGGGGCAGATACTGGTTGCTTGATTTTCCGTCAAAGGCAAATTGCAACACCTTCATTCCCGCAAATCCCGAAGCCTTAAGCATCTTAAGCACCGCAGGTGTAAGAAAACCTAAATCCTCGGCAATAATAGGTAAATTATCCCCAAACTCTGCCTTTAAGGCATCAAAAAGTTTTATATCGGGGCCCTTAATCCATCTGCCGTTTTGGGCGGTTTTATCACCGTAGGGAATGGCAAAAAAAGACTCAAACCCTCTGAAATGGTCAATGCGTGTTACATCATATCTGTGAAATGCATGTCCTATGTAATGCTTCCACCAGCTAAAGTCTGTATTCGCCATATGCTTCCAGTTATAAAGGGGATTTCCCCAAACCTGTCCATCCTTGCAAAAGGCATCGGGCGGTACACCTGCAATCTTTGTGGGCCTTAATTGTCTATCTAATAAAAACTGTTCGGGGTTTGCCCAAACATCTGCCGAATCGTATGCCACATAAATGGGTATATCACCGATAATGCGTATGCCTAAAGAATTAACATAATTTTTCAAAGCGCACCATTGCTTGTCAAATAGGAACTGAACAAAGCAGTAGAAATTTATATCCTCGCAAAGCTCTTGCCGAGCATTATCAAGCGCTGCTGCCTCGCGATATCGAAGTGCTTTTTCCCAAGTGTACCAAGCGCGGTCTTCGTGCGAATTTTTGAGTGCCATAAAAAGCGCGTAATCATCGAGCCAATATGCGTTTTTTTGGACAAATGCCTTGTACTGTCCGTCGGCTTTAAAGCGAGAAAAGGCTACTCGTAAAAGGTTTATCCGATTGCTGTAAAGTTTGCCGTAATCAACACTATCGGGACTATCGCCGAAATCACAGTTTTCAATATCCTTTTTAGTAAGCAGTTTATCACTTACCAACAAATCAAGGTCAATGAAATATGGATTACCCGCAAAGGATGAAAAAGACTGATATGGTGAGTCCCCGTAATTTGTGGGATTAAGCGGTAGTATTTGCCAGTAACTCTGTCCCGATTTTTTCAGAAAGTCAGCAAAGCGAAAGGCGTCTTTACCCAGTGTGCCGATTCCATAGGGTGACGGCAGTGAAAATATAGGCATTAAAATTCCGCAACTTCTCATAAAATAACTCCTAAAATTCATTGCTGACAGTATATCACAAACTATTTATTAATGCAAGAAAGTCCTTGGAAGTAATATTCTTCCAAGGACTTTTGAAATCAGTATATTACGGGTTGTATCTGCTCACCACAAAGGGCTTTTTCTACCGTTTGTTCGATTTTGGTAAAATCACAGACGAGGGAATTGTTTTTGGACATCGGGTCATCCTGTTTGTAGGGTACAAAGTATATGTTTTTAGTGTTTTGCAAAAGGCCTATGTTTTTAGCGCTGGCACCTAGGGCATCATTTGTTGCAATACCCAAAACAACGGGTTTGTTATTGCGCAGATGCGCCTTTACCGCCATGGTTACAGGTGTGTCGGTAATACCAAGGGCTATTTTTGCTATGGTATTACCTGTACAGGGGGCGACTACAATTATGTCTAAAAGATTTTTAGGTCCAATAGGCTCTGCCGCAGCAATATTATGGATTACAGGCGTTTTGCATATCCTTTCAACATTTTCTACAAGTTCTGCCGCCTTGCCGAAACGGGTGTCTGTTTTGTATACTATGTCAGACATAATAGGCTGTATTTTTATGTTAAGGCGGCTAAGTGTTTTTAGCGCCTGCACCGATTGCTGTATTGTACAAAACGAGCCGCAAAACGCATATCCCAAGGTTATATTTTCCATATGCCTACTCCTTAGCTAACTAAATCAATTACAGTTTGCGCTATGATTTTTCCGGCGGTCAGCGGCGCGGTCTTACCGGGAATGCCTGGCAACTTTACCGCGTTTATACCAAGATTTTGCGCTTGTTCAAAATCAATACATCCGACGGTCGAAAGGTCATATAAAAAACAGTTTTTAAGGCAGGCAATATCATCAAAAAGCGGCACATCAACGGTATTGAATATTATGTCAAATTCGGTTGTATGCGCTGATACCTCATCGGTGTGAATGTGCTTTACACCCATTGCATCAAGCATCGCGAAATCGTGTGATTTTCTTGCCGATACCGTAAGGTCGCATTGTAGTGCCTTAAGCCTTTGCGCAAGAACCTTACCGACTCTGCCGAAACCACAAACCAGCACTCTGCTTTTCCAAAGACAAAAATCGGTGTCGTAAATGGCTCTGGCTATTGCACCTTCTGCCGTGGGTACTGCATTTAAAAGGCAAAAACTGTCGAGCTTTAAATAATCAATACACCGCATTTTGTCAAATGTGTATCCACAACTCAGTACAAGCGCGTCGCTGCGCGCTTTGTAAATTAAATCAAGCGGCAATTTTCTGTCGGTGAGTGGGCAGAAAATATTCTTTTTGTCTCTTGTTGTAGGAACGGGCAGCAGTAACACATCAGCAGCGGATATATCACCGCAGTCACACTCATAAAGCCCTAAACTATCAACCTTAAAACCGCGGTCTGTGAGCTCTTTCATCGCCACTTTCATACGGTTATCTCCGCCTAAAATTAAAATCTTCATAACCACACACCGCCATATAAAAAATCAAGCGCCAAGGGAAATTCCTTAAATGTAATTTAATACATTCTATGGCGCTTGAAGCGGTTTAGTTACACAATAACTCTATTAAAATTTCCTTTTTATTAAGCTTGGGCTGTTCGATAACCCTTTCTAACAGATAGTCCAGTTTTTCACCGATAGCCTTTCCCGAAAAGCCCAATGCTTCAATATCTTTACCCGATATCTGTAAATGTTCGGTAAGATACGGCTCTTTTTCTGAAATAATTGACGCTAATGCTTTTTTATGAGCATCAATATCGATTTGTAATACTGTTTTGTAATATTCAAAAGCATCCGCCACGATGTCGCTGCCTGCAAAATTCATTGCCTTTTTAATCTGCGACCTGTCGCAGCCTATTTGGTGTTTGCAAAGATACTGCATTTTTTCGGCGTAATTCTTAAATCTGTTGCTGCATTTAAGAAGTTGCAATGTTTTACCCAAATTTGTGCTGGTAAGATAAAAAAGGGTAAACAACCGCAAATCGTTGTTTGGTTTAAGCAGGGATATCTTTTCTACCTTGTCACCCGATAACGCATATTTTTTAAGTGCGCCGCTGCAAAAAAGCGGAGCAAGAACTGCCGTGTTATCGCCCATAACCGCACGGCTTAACTCTGACTGTATTCTTTCAGCGCTTACTTTTTCCAGTAGATGAGCGTTTTCCAGTGCAGCGCAAAGTGTGTTTTCCTCAATTTCAAATCCAAGCGTTGCGGAAAATCTGAACAGTCTTAAAATACGAAGAGCATCTTCGCTAAATCTCACACTTGGTTCACCCACTGCGCGAAGTATGCGGTTTTTTATATCATCGGCACCGCCAAAGCAGTCGATTAAGCCCTCATCCTCGTTATAACACATAGCGTTTACTGTAAAGTCGCGGCGTGCAAGGTCATAACGCACATCATCGACAAAATTCACTTGGTCGGGGCGACGGGAATCACTGTAGCCTGTTTCTGTTCTGAATGTGGTAACCTCTACAGGTTTTGAGTCAGCAATAACCGTTACAGTACCGTGTTTAATTCCTGTTTCGGCAGTTTTTTCAAACATAGCCATAATCTCCGCTGGAAGTGCGCTTGTTGTAACATCAAAATCGTGCGGAGTCTTGCCTGATAAAAGGTCGCGAACACAACCGCCTACAATGTAAACCTTGTGACCGTGTCTTTTAATTGTGTCAAGTACAAATTTAATATTCTGTGGTAAATTAAACTTCATTTTATCACCTTATTAAAAAAGGGTTTATTTTTTTGTCAGAAAGCAGTATAATAGAGATATGTATATAGTTTTGGGAGTGTTATTATGAAAGAACAGCGCTTTGAAGATAGATATCTTAGTGATGCACAGCATATCCATATGATAGGTATCGGCGGCAGCGGTATGTATCCGATTGCTCAACTGCTTCATTCTAAAGGATACAAGGTTACAGGCTCCGACAAAAGTCGGAACGAAAATGTAAAGCGCCTTAGTGAAATGGGTATTACTGTTTGGAACAGCCACACTGCCGATAATATAAAAGGTGCCGATTTGGTAGCGTACTCCGCCGCTATTCCGAGTGACAATCCCGAAATGGCTGCAGCCGATGAACTGAACATACCAAAGATGGAACGTTCACAGTTACTTGGCGCACTTACACGCAATTATGAAAATGTAATCGGTGTTTGCGGAACACACGGCAAAACCACCGTTACATCTATGATAACACAAATTTTACTGATTAACAAGAGAGAGCCTAATGCGGTTATCGGCGGCAAGTTACCGATTGCCAATTCGTTCTGTGTTGTGGGTGATTCACAGACCTTGGTTTGCGAATCCTGTGAGTTTGTTGACAGCTTTTTACAGTTTTCACCCGATGTTACGGTGCTTCTTAATATTGACGACGACCATATGGACTATTTCAAGACTATGCAAAACCTTGAAAATTCCTTTAAAAAGTTTGTTTCAATGGGTAAAAAATGTTACGCAAATGGCGATGACGAGCGTGTAAAAAATGTTGTTTCGGATATTGAGTGTGATGTTATTACTTATGGCTTTGATAAGAAAAACACCTATTACCCAGAAAATATTACATCGGGTAAATTTGGTTATTGCTTTGATGTAATGCGCGACGGTGAAAGAGTGGGTGCGCTTCGTATGCATGCCCCGGGCAGACATAACATTTTAAACGGCCTTGCTTCCTTTGCGGTATGTTTTGATATGGGTGTCGAGGCTGACGGTATTTGTGACGCGCTTGAAAAATTTACGGGAGCAGGCAGAAGATTTGAATTTATCGGTCAGGCAGACGGTATAACAGTTGTCGACGATTACGCGCATCATCCCACCGAAATAAAGGCAACGCTCACTGCCGCTAAAACATTGGATTATAAAAATGTTATCGTCGTTTTTCAGCCCTACACATATTCGCGTGTGGCACTTTTAAAGGACGGTATGATTGATGCGCTGTCGGTAGCAGATAAGGTATTTCTGACACCCATTGTTGCGTCAAGAGAGACAAATACTTATAATGTTTCGTCCAAGCAGATTGCTGAAAATCTTTCAAATGCACAGGTTATCGGCGATTATGATGCCCTTGCCGAAGCGATGATAGAATCTGCCAATGACGGTGATTTAATAATAACCATGGGTGCCGGTGATATTTACCGTGTGGCACATATTATTTTGGAGAAGCTTAAAAAATGATAACCGAAAAACTTTATTATAAAGATTCTTATATTTCCGAATTTACGGCAACCGTAATTGACTGTAATAAAGCGAATAAAGGCTATGCAGTGGTGCTTGATAAAACAGCATTTTTTCCCGAAGGCGGCGGACAGGCTGCCGACAACGGTACCATTGACGGTGCTAATGTTTTTGATGTTCAGATAGCGGATGATATTATAACCCACTTCACCGAAAAGGCGATTGAAATCGGTGTTCAGGTTGTGGGAAAGGTTAACTTTAAGCGCCGATTTGCCTTTATGCAAAATCATACGGGCGAACACATTGTATCGGGACTTGCTCATAAACTTTACGGACTTAATAATGTGGGTTTTCATTTGGGCGAGGATTTTGTTACAGTCGATTTTGACGGTGAACTTACAACAGAACAGTTAAGCGAAATTGAATATGAGGCAAACTGCAGAATTTGGCAAAATCTTTCTGTCAATGCGTTTTGTCCCACAAAAGAACAACTTTGTAATATTGATTACCGCAGCAAAAAGGAAATTGACGGACAACTCCGCATAGTAGAAATTGAGGGAACTGACATTTGCGCATGCTGTGCGCCGCATGTAAACCGTACAGGTGAGATAGGTGTAATAAAACTTCTTGATACTGAGCGTATGCGCGGCGGAGTCCGAATTATAGTAAAATGCGGTAGTTTTGCACTTGATGATTACCGTGTGAAATACGAAAATATTTCAAAAATTTCAAATCTGTTATCTTCAAAACAAGGGGATGCAGCAGCGGCTGTATTTGCGCTTGAGGATAAATTAAATGAAGAAAAACAGTATAATGTTGGACTTAAAAAGCGCTTTGCCGACTATGTGGTAAAGAGTGCCGGTTTTGATGAAAACTGCCTGTTTGTCGAGGACTGTGATATTAAGGATTTACAGCTTATTGCGGACAAGCTACATAAGACCTACGGTGGAGTCAGAGGTGTATTTTCAGGCAGTGGTGAGGAATATTCCTTCGCCGTTTGCGGTGACGATACACTTGACGATTTATTTAAAAAATTCAGGTCACAGCTTAATGTCCGCGGTGGCGGCAGAAACGGTATGGTGCAGGGAACCGTTTTTGAGACGGCGGATAAAATCAAATTATTCTTTTAATTTATATTGACTTGTGATAAAATACATACTTGAGGTGCTTTATGGATTGGACCGAAATAACGGCAGTAGTGCCGTCAGAAAAAACCGATGAGGCAGCGGCTATCGCAAATATGACCGTGCCGTACGGAATTTATATAGAGGATTATACAAACCTTGAAACCGATGCGCGTGAAATTGCGCACATAGATCTTATCGACGATGAACTTGTGAATAAGGACAGAACAAGGTCAATAATTCATATGTACATTGCCGAGAGTGATAATGCGGTTGAGGCGGTGTCTTATCTGCAAGAGCGTTTTAATGCCTGCGGAATTGAAAATGAAATTAATTGCGTTTTGGTTGATGATAACGACTGGAACGAAAATTGGAAAAAGTACTTTAAGGCGTTTGAAATAGGCGACAGATTTGCTGTATGTCCAAGTTGGGAAAACTATGAAAATCTTGATAACAGAACGGTTATAAGTCTGGACCCGGGTGCTGCATTCGGTACTGGCAGTCACGCAACTACATCGCTTTGCCTTGAAATACTTGAGCGTATAGTAACCCCTGAAAAGACCGTTCTTGATATAGGAACAGGCAGCGGTATACTTGCTATCGCAGCCGATTTATTGGGCGCAAAATCGGCAATCGGTGTTGATATTGACCCGCAGTCGATTAAAACCGCCATCGCTAATGCGCACATTAACGGTGTTACCGAAAAAACAGAATTTACAGTCGGTGACCTTGCGGAAAAATGCAGTGGAAAATATGATATAATATGCGCCAATATAGTTGCGGATGTTGTTATAAGACTTTTTGATAATGTTGCTGATTTTATGAAGGATAGTTCAGTCCTTATAGTATCAGGCATTATCGATATGCGTGCTGAAGAGGTGGAAAAATCCGCCGCAGAACACGGCTTTAAAATTGTTGAAAGTCTTGTCCGTGAAGAATGGCATGCTTATGTTTTAACCAAATGATTTGGAGGAAATTAAATGCTTGAATTTGAGCAGTTAAAGCTTCGCCTTACCGCTAACGAGCAGGAAATAAAGGACCTGCGCGACGCAATAGGCTACGATACACTTAAACGCGAAATTGAAGAACTTGAGCAAAAACAGGCAGCACCTGGCTTTTGGGATGACCTTGAAAATTCTCAAGCGGTTTTGCAAAAAACAGGTAAGCTTAAAAACAGGGTAGAGCAGTATGATACCATCACCTCGTCTTATGACGACCTTCTCGTGCTTATCGAAATGGGTGATGAGGAGGGTGACCTTTCTCTGATTGAGGAGATTACTGCCTCTGTTGATGAGTTAGAAAACAGTCTGTCATCGCTTCGTCTACAAACACTTTTGACGGGTGAGTATGACGCAAATAATACGCTTCTTACATTTCATGCGGGTGCAGGCGGCACCGAGGCAATGGACTGGGTTTCAATGCTGGTAAGAATGTACACCCGTTGGAGTGAGCGCCACGGCTTTACCGTTAAGGTCCTTGACTTTCTTGACGGTGACGAGGCAGGTCTTAAAAGCGCAACTATGCTTATTGAGGGTGAGAATGCCTACGGCTATTTAAAAAGCGAATCGGGTGTTCACAGACTTGTGCGCGTATCCCCGTTTGATGCTTCGGGCAGAAGACATACTTCCTTTGCTTCAATAGAGGTAATGCCCGAAATTACCGATGATATGGAAATAGAGGTTCGTGAAGAGGATATAAAAATGGATGTTTTCCGTTCGTCAGGTGCGGGCGGGCAGCATATTAATAAAACCTCATCTGCGGTGCGTCTTACACATATTCCTACGGGCATTGTGGTTGCCTGTCAGAACGAGCGCAGTCAGTTTCAAAATCGCGAACAGGCAATGCGTATGCTGAAATCCAAACTTCTTGAAATCAAGGAGCGTGAACATCTTGAAAAAATAGAGGATATAAAGGGTGTTCAAAAGGAAATCACATGGGGCTCACAGATACGTTCCTATGTATTTATGCCGTACACAATGGCAAAGGACCATCGCACAGGTTTTGAGTCGGGCAACATAAATGCCGTTATGGACGGTGATATCGACGGCTTTATTAACGAATATTTAAAGGCTGCCTCTAAGGGTGAACTTAAAAACAACTAAAAAAGGATGTTTATTATGAAAAAGACAATCTGTATATTGTTGGTCATATTGCTTACTGCGTCTTTTTTAACGGGCTGCGGTGGCAAGGACCGTGAACTTTTTAAAAAGACAGACCTTTCAAAGTATGTCGAAATTTCCGATTATATGGGTATTGAAATTAACACCGAGTCTGACGAATTTATTTCGTATTATGAAAGCATAGTAGTAAGCGAAATTCAGGAAAATAATTTTTATAACGATGCGGTTTATGAGGGAACCGTTAAAATCGGTGACAAAGCAAACATTGATTATGTTGGTAAAAAAGACGGTGTTGCGTTTGAAGGCGGCAGTGCCGAGGGCTATGACCTTACAATAGGTTCAGGTACATTTATTGACGATTTTGAGGAGGAGTTAATCGGTGTATCCGTAGGTGAAACCGTGGACGTTACCGCAACCTTCCCTGAGGATTACGGGAGTGAGGAACTTGCAGGTGCTGATGCAATTTTTACGGTTACAGTAAATTATATTACTCCCGCACAAACACCCGAGGAATTTTACAGCGAAATGGGTTATGATTCGCTAGAGGAATATGTTGCTGATACAAAAAGGGTAGCGGCTAAAAACTGTATATTTAATTATTTGGTTGAAAATGCTGTAATAGATGAGTATCCCGAGGATGATTGTGAAGCCTACTGGAATGCCCTTAAGGCGTATAATGACGAGCTTTGTAATGCACAATACGGTATTGATTATGAGACTTTAATTACACAAAACGGATATACCGTCGAATATTATAAGCAAGAAACTATAAATATTAGAATTCCAGAACTGATGGTTATGTATTATATTCTTGACAAGGAAAACCTTGAAATTGATAAAGAGGCTATTGAGGAATACAATACCAAACATACCGCTATGGCGGAAATGGAGGTTGTTAAAGGTATAGTGCTTGATTATCTTTACAACAATGCTGTAATAAAATGATAAAAATTTACTGGGCTGATATAAATGATTTTTCACAGGCGGATTATGTAAAACAGTACACTAAGCTTGATGATATCCTGAAGAAAGAAATAGATGCGAAGATACATTCAGAAGATAAAATGCGTTCTCTTGCAGGGTATATTCTGCTTTTTCGCGGTGCTGCGGAAATCTACGGAAAAACCGCTTTTAAGATGGTTTTTAATGAGCACGGAAAACCATTGGTTGACTTTTGCTATTTTAATATTTCTCATAGCAAAACGCGCGTGGTCTGTGCCTTTTCTCAACAGCCTGTAGGTGTTGATATTCAATATATTGAAACCATAAAACACAGGGAATCTTATAGGTTTTTTAACCGCCAGGAAAGTGATTATGTAAACCAATTCGATGATTTAATCTCGCAGCGTTTTATCGAGATTTTTACAAAAAAAGAGGCGGCTGTAAAAATGCTGGGTGTAAATTTTGCTAATGCCGGTAAAATTGATACCTTTTCAGACGATTTTGTGTTTGAAACACAAATCAGTGGCGATTTCATAATGAGCATATGCACAAAACGGGTGAAATAGTTCACCCGTTTTTTAATATATTACTTGCAATATGTCAAGTTTTCGTGTAAAATAAAATTAACTGTTATTTTATAAATAAATAAGGGATGTGCAAAAATATGTCAAACCGTTTATTTCAGGGTGTAATTCATCAAATGAAGGATGCAATTGATAAGAATTTCGGTGTATTGGACAGCAACGGTACCATCATCGCTTGCAGTGAACTTGGAAAGATTGGTGAGCAGATGAATGTAATGCCGTCAGGAACAGATGCTTTCTGTGAAGACGGATACACCTTCAAATCGGTTGTTTCCCCACACGGCACGGACTATACGGTTTTTGTCGAGGGTGAGGATATAATCTCCGGTAAGTATGCTACGGTTATTGCGGTGGCATTTTCAAACATAAAAAATTACTACGACGAAAAATATGATCGCGGTAACTTTATCAAGGATATAATTCTTGATAACATTTTGCCCGGGGATATCTATCTTAAAGCGCGTGAACTTTATTTTGACAGTGATGTTTCCCGTACGGTAATTATCATAAGAAACCTTGAAGCAGGCGATGTTTCCATTTATGAAATCATACAAAACCTTTTCCCCGACAAGAACAAGGATTTTGTTATCAGCATTAATGAGACTGATATCGCACTTGTAAAGGAAACCAAGTCGGATATCGGGCATAAGGATATTGAAAATCTTGCATCGTCCATTGCGGATACACTTTCGGGTGAATTTTATGTGCATACAGTAATCGGTATCGGCACCACAGTAAATAACCTTAAAAATCTTGCGAAGTCGTTTAAAGAAGCGCAGACTGCGCTTGAAGTGGGCAAGGTGTTTGATAACGAAAAGACAATTATTTCCTACGATAACCTTGGTATTGCAAGGCTTATTTATCAACTGCCTACCACACTTTGTGAAACATTTTTGCGCGAGGTATTCAAGCGCGGTTCAATTGACAATCTTGATCAGGAAACCCTGTTTACTATCCAGCGTTTCTTTGAAAACAATCTCAATGTTTCCGAAACATCAAGAAAACTTTTTGTTCACAGAAACACACTTGTCTATCGTCTTGAAAAGATTAAAAAGATTACAGGTCTTGACCTGCGTGAGTTTGACCATGCTATAATCTTTAAGATTGCGCTTATGGTAAACAAGTATTTAAAAAGCAACCCGATAAAATACTAATTGAAAGAGTGAAATTTTCCAATGTCTGAACAATTGTTACAACAATTTGCGACAACCGAAAATCCTGATGAAGCTGTAATAGAGTTCAGGGGCGTATCTAAGACATACCCTTCGGGAACACATGCTCTTGAGGATGTTAATATAAGAATTAACAAGGGTGAGTTTGTATTTGTTGTCGGCTCGTCAGGTGCGGGCAAAAGTACATTTATGAAGCTTATTATGCGCGAGGAAAAGGCAAATACCGGTATTATTTCGGTAAATGGCTTTAATCTCACCAAAATGCCGCGTAAGCAGGTGCCTATGCTTCGTCGCACCATGGGAATCGTTTTTCAGGATTTCCGCCTGATACCCACTATGAATGTGTTTGACAATGTGGCATTTGCTATGCACGTCGTCGGCATTTCGGGTAGGGAGGTTCGCCGTGAGGTATCTAAGGCACTCAGCAAGGTGGGCCTTGGTGATAAGGCGCGTTCTATGCCTATGCAACTTTCGGGCGGTGAGCAGCAGCGTGTGGGACTTGCACGCGCACTTGTTAATGCACCCGACCTGATAATCGCGGACGAGCCTACGGGAAATGTTGACCCGAATATGTCATACGAAATTGTTAATCTGCTCACTGAAATCAACAAACGCGGCACAACCGTTCTTATGGTAACCCACGATCACAATCTTGTGCGCGATTTTAAGCATCGTGTAATTATGCTTGATTCGGGTAGGATTGTAGCAGATAATGCTGCCGGAGGTGTCGAGTAATGAAGATGGGAAGTATGAAATACCTCATAAAAGAAGGATTTAAGGGCGCGTGGGCAAACCGTCTTATGTCACTGGCCTCTGTCGGTGTGTTGGTTGCATGTATGGTGGTTATAGGTCTTGCAATACTTATTTCCGAAAACGTTACCATGGCTATTGGAAATTTAGAGAAGCAGAATGTAGTTATGGTCTATATGAAGGACTATAACTGGGCGCTTTACAGTGACAGTTTAGAAAACTCAGGCGAAGCGGCAGAGGGTGCCGATGCAAACGGTATCAGCAGCTCCGATTATGTTATACATAATGAGGAGGAGGCAAAGGCCCTTTGCGCTGAAATAGAAACTATTGAAAATGTTGCTTCAGCTGAATACATATCCAGCGAAGAGGGACTTGAGTCTGTAAAAGAAAATATGCTTGACGGACAGGATGAATACTTTTCCTTTTTAGATGATGAATACGGCAACCCCCTGTCAGCATGCGCTAAGGTTACTATGGTGGATATGGCGCTGTTTGAGGACACAATAAATAAGATAGAGGCAATCAACGGTGTCGACACCATTCAGTCACAGGGCGACCTTGCCGAAACAATAACCGCTATTAAGCAGGGAATTTATGTTGCAGGTTTCTGGATTATTGCTATTCTTATGGTGATATCGCTTGTAATTGTTTCAAACACCATAAGGGTTACAATGTATAACAGAAAACTTGAAATCAGCATTATGAAGGCTGTTGGCGCTACAGACGCTTTTATTAGAATTCCATTTGTTGTTGAGGGTATGTTTATCGGTCTTCTTTCGGCCCTTATTTCTGAAGGACTGCTGTTCTTCTGTTACCGAGTGGCTACCGAAACAATTGCAACCTCGCTTAACACCACCGATATTGTTAAGTACGGCGATGTAGCTATTTATCTTTTACTTGTGTTCATCGGCATAGGTATATTTGCGGGAGCGCTTGGCAGCGTCATTATGATAAGTAAGTATCTAAAGCGCGAGGGAAGCGAGTTTGCGGCAATATAATCATTTGGAGGATTTTTATGAAATTCGGTTTTAAACGAGTGCTGACTATTGTGGTATGCATAGCAATGCTTGTTACATCGTCGTTGCATACGTCGGCGCTTACTGAAAGCGAAAAAAATAAGCTTAACAGTGATATAGCGGCTCTAAAGCAGGAAGCTGCCGAAATTCAAAGTGAAATAAATCGTCTTAAGGGCGAGAAAAACAGTCAGGGCGCAGTTCTTAATGCAATACGCAAAAAGATTGCCAATACACAGGCGCAGATAAGCCGCTGTAATGAAGAAATTCAAAATATCAATGCTACCATTGCAGCAAACAAGGCTGAAATTGCGAAGATGGAAGCCGAGATTGAGGATGATAAACTTACATTCAAAAAACGCATCCGCGCTATCTATATGAGTAATTCAGATAGCCCTGTAAGGATACTTTTAGGGGCTGATGACTTCTCAAGCTTTTTGCAGATGGCACAGATGACCGCCTCTGTCTCTGCGCAGGATAAGAAGATTGTTGAGAAGCTTACCGCAGCTATTGATGAGATAAATAAAAAGAATGAGGAACAACAAAAACTCATTGACCAGCAGGTATCTATTAAAGATACCATTGCTACTAAACAGAATGAACTTGAAGCTCAGGAAAACGATGCTGCTGCGGTTTATAATGATATAGCAGCCGAACAAAAAGAAAATCAGGCAGATGTAGATGCAATTAACGCACAGGTTAGAAAGCTGCAGAAGCAGTTAGAGGACAGCATTGTATCACAAAACTACAGCTCCTTCATAAACTCAAATACAGGTTTGCAATGGCCCATCAGCGGATTTTACAATATAAGTGCTGGTTATCACAGTAATGACGCTGTTCATAAGGGAACACACTACGGTATTGATATTGCAGGTGGCGGAATAGCAGGTCAACCAATACGCGCAATAGCGGACGGTTATGTAACACTTGCACATAACGGATGTACGCATAACTATAAAAAATACGGTAACTGCTGTGGTAACGGCTACGGCAACTATTGTGTTGTAAACCACGGTACACTTACTATTAACGGAACGGCATCAAACTATGCTGCATATTACGCACATGCACAAAAGATTATTGTATCAAACGGACAGTATGTTAAGCAGGGTGATATTCTCGGTTATGTAGGTACTACGGGTTGGTCAACCGGCTATCATCTGCACTTGGGTATCGTGCGTAACGGCAGTTGGATAAATCCCTATCCGCTGTTCTTCTGATATGAAAAAAGTAACTAAGTTCAGAGCGGTTATATGTGTTTGTTTGATAGTGTGGATGACGGTTATTTTTCTGTTTTCGGCTCAAAATGGAAGTCAGTCGTCAGAAACAAGCGGAAATGTTGTAAAAGTACTGATAAATCTTTTTTATCCGTCTTTTGATAATTTACCGCTTTCTCAACAGACCGACACTTTGAATATAATTACTGTATTTGTCAGAAAAGCGGCACATTTTTCAGTATATTTCGTTTTAGGTGTGCTTTCCGCTTTGTTGGCATTAACATTTGCTCGACTGCAATTTTTAATTCGCAGTCTGTCAGCCTTTGCCTTTTGTGCCGTCTATGCTGTGACCGATGAAATTCATCAGCACTTTGTTGTAGGCAGAGCCTGTAGTTTTAAGGATGTTTGTATCGACAGCTTAGGGGCACTTTTAGCAATATCTCTCCTTACTGTTTTAGCATATAAAAAATTTGTAAAGAGGAAAAATAAATGCGAAAAAAAGATTTAATAAATCAAAATTTAGCACTGTTTGAAACGCTGCAGAAAACTCAGTTTGAGGTGGCAGAACTTAAACAGAAACTAAAAAGTTCAATGCAGCAGATTGAGGAGCTTAAAGGAAAGCTTGACGAAAATAAAACACCCGAAGAATCACCTGCCGATCCTATGCGGCGGCTTGAAGAAAGGGTGATTGAGGCCGCTTCCTTAAAACCTGATGTAGAATATGGCGCTAAAATAATCGGTGAAATAGTTGTGTCTGCCGCACAGTACAGTAATAGTCTTACAGCAAACGGCGAGACACAACACAGAGAGCTTGTTAATTTGATACTTGGTAAGACCGAGGTTGCAAAATCAGAAATTTTGTCGGTTATTTCTACTGTTGAAGGTATTGAGGAAAAATGCCGAAGAATTGATGAAATAGCTGCAAATGCAAAGGAATATTTTGAGAGTGTTATGGCTCAAATAATTTAAAATCGGCGTACGTAAAGTACGCCTTTTTTTATTTTAGGAAAAATTAACGTTTTAGGTGTTGACAATCAATGAATAGAGGCTTATAATGTTAGTCGGCTAACAAATTTTGGGGGAGGGTGTTACATGAAAAAGGAAAGACAATTAGGCTTTGAAATACGCACGGTATCTAATTTGATTAAGCGTTATTTAGAGAGTGAAAAGCCTGCTGAATTTGATAAATCTACCGGTGTTCACGGTTGGGCGCTTCGGTATTTTTATGAAAACCGTAACCGCGATATATTTCAGCGTGATTTTGAAGTTCGTTTTTCCATACGCCGTTCAACCGCTACAAACATTTTAAAACTTATGGAAAAAAACGGTATAATATACCGTGAAAGTGTCGATTACGATGCTCGGCTTAAAAAAATAGTGCTGACCGAAAGGGCTATTGATATACATAAAAAGGCGGTAAAAAACATACAAGAATTTGAAAATACGCTTAAAAAGGGAATAACTAATGAGGAGCTTGTTTCCTTTTATAACGTTGTAGATAAAATAAAGGCTAATTTGGAGGTAGCAGAATGATTAGAAAATTAGCTTCGTGTGTAAGAGAATATAAAAAACCAAGTCTGCTTACACTTTTATTCATTGTTGGTGAGGTTATAATTGAGTGCTTTATACCTTTTATAACCGCCCATCTTGTAAATCAGATTAAAGCAGGTGTACAATTATCGGTTATTATTCGAATTGGTGTTTTTTTAATAGGTATGGCACTGCTTTCCCTTGCTTGCGGCGGTATTGCTGCATTTACCTGTGCAAAGGCTTCTGCAGGTTTTGCAAAGAATTTGCGTCATGATGTTTTTTCACGCATTCAGGGTTTTTCATTCCACAATATAGATAAGTTTTCTTCATCATCGCTGGTAACACGTCTTACCACCGATATCACCCATGTGCAGATGTCCTATATGATGATAATTCGTACAGCCGTGCGCAGTCCGCTTATGTTTATATTTGCTATCGCTATGGCATATATAATGGGTGGCAGATTGGCTACAACCTTTGTTATTGTAGTGCCATTCTTGGTTTTCGGACTTTTGATGATAGCGCGCAAGGCAATGCCTGCATTCAGACGCGTGTTTAAAAGATATGACCGACTTAATGAGTCTATTGAAGAAAATGTCCGCGCTATGCGTGTTGTAAAGGGCTTTTCGCGTGAAAATTATGAAAAAGAAAAGTTCAGCGCCGCTGCCAATGATATTCGCAAAGACTTTACAAAGGCTGAACGAATTGTAGCACTAAACGGTCCTATAATGCAGATTTGCCTATATTTTAATATGATATTTGTGCTTATAGTAGGTTCAAAACTTACTATTGAGAGCAAGGGCGCAACGCTTGATGTAGGCCAGATTTCTGCAATGCTTACGTACGGTATGCAGATACTTATGTCACTTATGATGCTTTCCATGATATATGTTATGATTACAATGTCTATGGAATCAATGAAGCGTATATGTGAAGTGCTTGACGAAACATCTTCATTACAAAACCCTGAAAACCCGATATATACCGTTGATAACGGTTCAATCGATTTTGAAGGTGTTAATTTTAAATATTCTAAAAAGGCGAAAAAATATGCCCTTTCAGATATTGATTTGCATATAAGTTCGGGTATGACGGTCGGTATTATCGGCGGTACGGGATCGAGTAAATCGTCACTTGTACAGTTAATACCGCGTCTTTACGACACCACTGAGGGTGTGGTTAAGGTCGGCGGTAAAAATGTAAAGGATTACGATATTAAAACGCTTCGCGACTCGGTTGCAATGGTGCTGCAAAAAAATCAGTTGTTTTCGGGCACTATAAAGGAAAATCTTCGTTGGGGCAACGAAAATGCCACTGATGAAGAAATGATTGAAGCCTGCCGTCTGTCCCAAGCAGATGACTTTATTAGTTCTTTCCCCGATAAGTATGATACCTATATAGAGCAGGGCGGCACCAATGTGTCGGGTGGACAGAAACAGCGTCTTTGCATTGCCCGTGCACTGCTTAAAAAACCGAAAATTTTAATACTTGACGACTCTACAAGCGCAGTTGATACCAAGACCGATGCGCTTATCCGTGCAGGCTTTAAGCAGTATATTCCCGAAACCACAAAGATTATAATTGCCCAGCGGGTTGCCTCTGTTATGGATGCGGATATGATAATTGTAATGGATAACGGTAAAATTTCGGCAGTTGGTGACCATAAAACATTACTTGAAAACAGCGAAATTTACCGCGAGGTTTACACCCAGCAAACTAACGGAGGTGAGGCAGATGAGTAAGGGACCGATGCCACAAGGCACAAGACCTAAACCTAAGTTTAATCCTCAAACCTTTAAACGCATTATAAAAATGCTTTTTAAGTTCTATCCCGTTTTGATGCCTGTAACGATTGCCTGTATTTTGTTTTCAGCCGTTACCGCCGCAATGCCTGCGATTTTTCAGCAGCAGGTTATAGCCGATATTGAGAAATTTATCACAACGGGTGATTGGTCGGCGGCTAAAGAGGTAATTTTGCCTAAAATATTTATTCTTATAGCGCTTTATGTTGTTTCAATAATTGCCATAACCTTGTATAATCAGATTATGGTGTTTATGACACAAGGCTTTTTAAACAAGATGCGTTGTTATATGTTTGAAAGTATGCAAAATCTGCCCGTTAAGTATTTTGATACCAATAAACACGGCGATATTATGAGCCATTACACTAACGATGTTGACACCATGCGTGAGTTGGTTTCGCGGTCGTTGCCGACTCTTTTACAGGCTTCTGTAGTGGTTATAACCGTGCTCGGCATTATGCTTTATTACAGCGTATGGATGACGCTTGTCGTATTGCTTGGGGTTGCTGCTATGGCGTTTATTTCTAAAACTGTAGGCGGTGGCTCGGCAAAATATTTTATGCGTCAGCAAAAGGCTATCGGTAAAACCGAAGGCTTCGTTCAGGAAATGATGAACGGTCAAAAGGTTATCAAGGTTTTCTGCCACGAAAAAGAATGTCAGGATGATTTTGATAAGGTAAACAATGCCCTTTTTGAAGACAGCTTCCGCGCGCATGCCTATGCTAACTGCTTAGGTCCTATTATTGGAAATATCGGTAACATACTTTATGTGGTTATTGCAACGGTCGGCGGTATTTTGCTTGTAAGCGGAGTGCCGAATATTGCAATTTCTTCGATTATTAAGGGCGCTATCGGTGTTCTTACCATTGATATTATGGTACCTTTCCTTAATATGTCGAGGCAGTTTACAGGTAATATAAATCAGGTAACACAGCAGATAAATACCGTTGTAATGGCTTTGGCGGGTGCCGAGCGCGTATTTAATCTTATTGACCAGAAACCCGAAATTGATGACGGCTATGTAACACTTGTAAACTGTGAAATTGACAAGAGCGGCAATATCGTAGAAACCGACAAGCGTACAGGTAAGTGGGCATGGAAGCATCCGCATCACGATGGCACCATTACCTACACACAGCTTAAGGGTGACGTGCGTATGGTAAATGTTGACTTCGGTTATGAGGAGGATAAGCCCGTACTGCACGATGTTTCGGTGTATGCCGAGCCCGGTCAAAAGGTTGCCTTTGTAGGTGCGACGGGTGCAGGTAAAACCACTATTACAAATCTTATAAATCGGTTTTATGATATTGCAGACGGAAAAATCAGATACGACGGAATTAATATTAACAAGATTAAAAAGTCGGATTTGCGGCGCTCTTTAGGTATAGTTTTGCAGGAAACAAACCTGTTTACAGGCACCGTTATGGAAAATATCCGTTACGGCAGACTTGATGCTACCGATGAAGAGTGTATTGAAGCCGCCCGTCTTGCAGGCGCTGATGATTTTATTACAAGACTGCCCAAAGGCTATGAAACCGAACTTTCAAACAACGGTTCAAATCTTTCACAAGGTCAGCGGCAGTTGATTGCTATTGCACGTGCCGCAGTTGCAGACCCACCCGTTATGATAATGGATGAGGCTACATCCTCAATAGATACCCGTACAGAAGCCATTGTCCAACGCGGTATGGATAAACTGATGGAGGGCAGAACGGTATTTGTTATTGCGCACCGACTGTCGACCATTATGAATTCTGACGTGATAATGGTGCTTGATAAGGGCAGAATAATCGAGCGCGGCAATCATGACGCGCTTATAGCCGAAAAAGGAACCTATTATCAGCTTTATACAGGCGCATTTGAATTAGAATAGTTATAACTAAAAGGTATACAGATTTAACTTTCTGTATACCTTTTGCTATATATTATTAATAAATATATAAAGTTATTGAAAAGAGCGGCGAAAGATGATAAAATATAATGAATAATTGTTTACAACAGGCGGTGAAGAATATGGCTCTTAAAAAGTGGATAGTAGGGTCTCCCGACAGGGAAACTGCGAAAAGCATGGCAGAAGAATTTGATATTGACCCATTTGCAGCGCTTATTGCTTGTGGCAGAGGTGTAACCGATGTGTCCGAGCTTGAGCTTATGCTGGCAAGCGAGCCACTTTTGTGTGATCCGTATGAGTTGGTTGATATTAAAGCGGCAGCCGACTGTGTAAACGCCGCCATTGCCGCGGGTGATACCATAGCTGTTTTTGGTGATTATGACTGTGACGGTGTGGTTGCCACCGCACTGCTTTACGATTATCTTGTAAGCAGGGGCGCTTCGGTTGTGCCATATATTCCTGACCGCATTTCCGAAGGTTACGGAATGAATTGTGAGGCTATTAGTACGCTGAGCGATAAGGGTGTCAAGCTTATTATAACGGTTGATAACGGTATTTCGTGTGCCGATGAGATTGAGTATGCAAAAACCTTAGGAATTAAGACAGTCGTTACCGACCATCATATACCACCCGAAAATCTGCCTGATGCCGTCGCTGTAGTTGACCCGCACCGCGCGGACTGTCCGTCACAGTTTAAGGAAATCTGTGGTGCAGAGGTAGCATTTAAGCTCGTGTGTGTGCTTGATGATAAAGAGCCCGAGCAGATGCTCTATCGCTATGCCGATATGTTGGCTGTGGCAACTATCGGTGATGTAATGCCGCTTGTAAATGAAAACCGCTCTATTGTAAAGGTTGGTATTAACAAGATACAAAGGTCGCCCTCTGTCGGTATTGCGGCAATACTTAATGTTGCAGGTATTGACAGAAAGACCGTGAATGCGGGAAGAATTTCCTTTGGTATTGTTCCGCGCATCAATGCTGCAGGCAGAACGGGCAGTGCTTTTCGCGCTTTTTCGCTTCTTACTGCCACTGATGCGTTGTCAGCACTTAAAATAGCAGGGCCTATTGATGACGATAATTCGCGTCGGCAGTTAATCGAGCGGGATATTTCAACCGAGGCAATAAGGATAATTGAAGAAAATAAATATCAGCATAATCGTGTTATAGTAGTTGCAGGTGATAACTGGCACGTGGGAGTCTTGGGTATCGTGGCTTCAAGAATTTGTGAACGCTATGGCAAACCTGCTATAGTATTATCTTGCGAGGACGGTATGGCGCACGGCTCAGGAAGAAGTTTTTCGGGATTTCATCTGTATAACGCAATACACAATTGCGCCAATCTGTTGGAAAAACACGGCGGTCACGAACTTGCTGCAGGTCTTAGTCTAAAGCCTGATAATATCGACACATTCCGTGATGCCATAAACGAATACTGCACAGAGGTATCATATCCTGTTCCCAAGTTACATCTTGATTTTTGTATCAATCCTGTAGGACTTACGGTTGATATGGCATTCGCAATAAAGACACTGGAGCCCTTCGGTCAGGGAAACCCCACCCCAATTTTTGGCATATTCGGTGTTCGTCTTGAAAAAATAACACCTATCGGTCAGGGTAAGCATTTAAAACTGCTGTTTTCTAAAAACGGCGGCGCATTCCAGGCGCTGTTATTCGGTGCAACACAGCAGCAGTTTTGTTTTTGCGTGGGCGATGTGCTTGACCTTGCTGTAAATCTTGATTCTAATTATTACCACGATGAATACACACTGTCGGTGCAGATTAAAGCGATTAGAATGTCCGGCACTGATGACAACTGTCTTTTTGAAAGTAAAGAACTGTATGATGATTTTATTTCAAATGGTGAAACGAAGTTTTCACAAATACTGCCCGACAGGTCACAGATAGGTAGCATATATAAATTTATTTGCGCGTCCCCCGTCAGCGCAGAGCGCGTGAGATATTTGTATATGAATGAAATCGGCTATGCAAAAACACAAATTGCGCTGAACACACTTTGTGAATTAGGTTTAATAACCGAAACAAACGGTATTTTGGTTGCCGATACATCACACCAAAAAACAGATTTGATTAATTCGAAAACTTATAAATATATTTGCGAGAGGGTGAAAACAGATGAATGAAAAGGCAATTCGCGATTATAACGACCTTGTAGCCTGTCTTGAGGCGCAGGGCGGAAGTTACGATATACCCCTTATAAAAAAGGCTTTTGAATATTGTGTCAAGCATCACGAAGGACAAAAGCGTCAAACTAACGAGGATTATTACATTCACCCTTTTAATGTTGCTAAAATAATAATAACTCTTGGAATGGACAGTCAGTCTGTTGCGGCGGCGCTATTACACGACGTTGTGGAGGATACCGACGCTACCGTTGAGGAGATAAAAAAGCAGTTCGGTGACGATGTGGCGCTTCTTGTTGACGGTGTTACAAAAATTGGCAGAATTTCCATCACTTCAAAAGAACAGCAACAGGCAGAAAGCCTTAGAAAAATGCTTATCGCAATGGGTAAGGATATCCGTGTTATCATAATCAAACTTGCTGACCGACTTCACAATATGCGCACTATTGATGCCGTGCCCGAACAAAAGCAACGCGATAAATCACTCGAAACGCTGGAGGTATATGCGCCTATTGCGCACCGACTCGGTATCAGACCTGTTAAGGAGGAACTTGAGGATTTAGCAATCAAGCACCTTGACCCTGTCGCATATAACGAGATTGAGGAACTTTTAAAGGTAAGAAAAAATCAGCGTGAGCAGATACTTGATGAAATAAAAAACCGTATTGAGCAGCGGCTTAAAAATGATATGAAGGATATAAGAATGTCCTTTCAAAGCCGTGTTAAATCGATACACGGTATATACCGTAAAATGTATCTTCAAAGCCGTGATTTCGATGAAATATACGATGTTTATGCCATACGTATAATAACCGATACGGTGGCAGACTGTTATAACATACTCGGCATTATGCACGATATGTTCCGTCCCATACCTAACAGATTTAAGGACTACATTTCAACGCCAAAGCCTAATATGTATCAGTCGCTTCATACCACCGTTATCAGCCGTGAGGGCGTACCGTTTGAAATACAGATACGTACCTTTGAAATGCATCATACAGCGGAATTCGGTATTGCTGCGCACTGGAAATATAAAGAGGGTGTTACCGGCAGCGATAAGTATATGGAGGAGCGTCTTGCGTGGATAAGACAGATACTTGAGACCTCTGATGTATCGGGCGACGCTTCTGAAATAGTGCGTACCATTAAGGTTGACCTTTCGCAAGAGGATGTCTTTGCGGTAACACCGCGCGGCGATGTTATTAATCTTCCTGTAGGCTCTACAGTGGTCGACTTTGCCTTTGCCATACACTCGGCTGTCGGCATAAAAATGGTGGGTGCTAAGGCAGACGGAAAAATTGTTCCTATTAACCACGAAATTAAGACAGGTGAGGTAATTGAAATTCTCACCACCAATCAGGCAGGCCATGGCCCCAGCCGCGATTGGATGAATATTGCGGTTACAAACTCTGCCAAGGCAAAAATACGCTCTTGGTTCAAGCGTGAAAAGCGCACAGAAAATATTGCCGCAGGTAAGCTTGAGGTTGAGCGTGAGTTTAAGCGTAACGGAATTACACTGAATGACGACGAAATGCTTGAGTTCATTGGTGAGACGGCAAAGCGTATGCGTCTTGCAGATGCCGATGAATTTTATGCGGCAATTGGCTATGGCGGAATAATTCTTTCACGCGTTTTACCCCGTATACGTGAGGATTACAATAAGCGTGTAAATGCTGCAAAACCTGTTGAAATTGCCACCGTGCAACCTAAGCATCATTCGTCAGATGGTGTTATAATTGACGGAATTGACAACTGTCTTATTAAACTTTCAAAATGCTGCGCACCGCTACCGGGTGATGATATTATCGGCTTTATTACCCGCGGTCACGGCGTTTCGGTGCATAAACGCGATTGTAATAATGTTCCCCGTGACATTTCAAAATGTACCGAACCTGAACGCTGGATTTCGGCGCACTGGGATAGGGTTCACACCGAAAGCTTTACTTCAACATTGCAAATTTCTGCCATCGATCGTGAGGGACTTGTCGGCGATGTTATGAATGCCGCCTACAATATGCGTATTGGTGTTCATGCTATTAATGCCCGTCAGTTAAAGGGCGGAAATTCTGTAATACTTTTGACAATAAGCGCTGAAAGTGTTGAACATTTAAGAAGTATAATCGCGCGTTTTGAAAAGGTTTCGGGCGTATTCAGTGTAGAAAGAACGGTGCAGTAGTATGCGTGCTGTAATACAACGGGTTAAAAGCGCTGCGGTGGAAATCGGCGGTAAGAGGGTAGGTAGCTGTAATAGTGGATATATGATACTCTTTTGCGCTCTCGAGGGTGATACAGCAGCCGATATAGAACTTTTAGCACACAAAACCGTGAATCTTCGTATCTTTGAGGACGAGTGCGGTAAAATGAATAAATCAATATTGGATGTCGGCGGTGAGATTTTGTGCATTTCACAATTCACACTTGCAGCCGACACCAAAAAGGGAAATCGTCCGTCATTTATAAAGGCGATGTCACCTGATAAAGCAAGTGAGTTTTATGATATTTATTGCAAAACACTCAAAGATTTAGGTGTCGCTTGTGTTGAAACGGGTGAATTCGGTGCCGATATGCAGGTATCACTCATAAACGACGGACCGGTTACTATTATACTTGATACTGATGTATGGAATAAAAAAGGATGAATAAAGTGCAGGTTGAATTTTTACTGACAGGGGATATGGGAAGTTACTGTAACTGTTACGGTATTTTGGGTTTAAATGCCGCAATTGTTGTTGACCCCGGAAAATGCACCGACGAAATGGTTGGTTTTCTCAAAGATAATGCTGATAAAAAGCGTCTTATATTGATTACACACGCTCATTTTGACCATATTGCAGGCGCTGCCGAGCTTCGCCGCAGGACAGGTGTTAAAATTGCTATCGGTCAAAATGATGAATTTGCACTCTCTGACCGCTCTTATAACCTTTCAGGTTTTTTCAGTCCTGTGGTCCAACCCTTCAATGCCGACTACACTATTGAGGACGAGGAGGAGTTTTCGGTAGGTGATATAAACGTAAAGGCGATTGAAACACCGGGGCATACTGTGGGCGGTATGTGTTATCTTATGAATGACTGCCTTTTCAGCGGTGATATACTATTCTTTGAAACTGCAGGCAGAACCGATTTCCCTGGCGGAAGCCTCTCACATATGAAAGAATCGCTTGACCGCCTTATGTGGCTGCTTGATGACGGCGTTAAGGTGTATTCAGGCCACGGCGAAATGACAACCATTGGTCATGAGCGTGTCAACAATCCGTTTTTGAGGTAAAAGATGAAACTTTGTAACATAGGTCATAATTTTGATTATGAAATGGAAAAGCTTATTCGTCTTTTTCTGCCGTTTGAAAGGATAGAAGTTTTAAAAGAGGTTAATAAAGACAGCCGCTTTGCCGTATGCCGCCTTGAAAAAAGGCAGGGTATCACATACGCCACGGCAGAGGTAACACTTGACGGAAAAAGTGTACGCTTTACAGATGTTGTTGACAGTACGGCTTTAGTCTTTGAAAAGGAATGTCAGCATGAGTTAGGCAGGCAGTTGTTTAACTGTTTTGCACAGATTACGGGTTATAAGCCCGATTGGGGAATACTTACAGGTGTTCGCCCCGCTAAACTGTTTTCAAGATATGTTGATTCACTTGGTGAAGAGTCTGCTGCAAAGTATTTTAAAAACAAGTTCAAGGTTGCCGACAGTAAAATTTCCCTTTGCCGCGAGGCTGTAAAAGGGGAAGAAAAAATTATATCACTGTCGACACCGCAATCATTCAGCCTTTATCTTTCAATTCCGTTTTGTCCATCAAGATGCTCTTACTGTTCATTTGTATCCCACTCTGTCGATAGGGCTGGGGATATAATACCCAAATATGTTGATTTGCTTTGTCGTGAACTTGAAATTACCGCAGATTTAGCAAAATCACTTAATCTTAAATTAGAAACGGTCTATATGGGCGGCGGTACTCCAACGATACTCACCGCAAAGCAGTTAGACCGTGTGCTTGAAACGGTAAATCGCAGTTTTGATATGTCTTTTGTGCGTGAATTTACGGTTGAAGCGGGAAGACCCGATACTATTGATGCCGATAAGCTTAACGCCATAAAAATGGGCGGCGCTGACCGTATCAGTATTAATCCGCAGACATTAAACGACAGTGTGCTTAGCGCAATCGGCAGAAAGCATACTGCACTTGATGCTATCAAGGCATTTGATTTAGCTCGCAGTTTGGGCTTTGATAATATCAATATGGACCTTATTGCAGGTCTGCCTACCGATACGCTTGAAAGCTTTAAGCAAACGGTTGAAGGTGTTTGCGCGCTTTCGCCTGAAAGCGTAACCGTACATTCGCTTTCTATGAAACGGGCATCAAGTCTTACCGCAGACGGAAGATATGACGAAATAAGAAACGGTGCTGCTGCGGCAGAAATGGTGGATTATGCCCGAAACAGATTAACATTAGCGCAAATTGTTCCATATTATATGTATAGGCAAAGTAAAACCGTTGGAAACCTTGAAAATGTAGGATATGCCAAAAAAGGTTATGAAGGACTTTACAATGTATATATAATGGATGAAACCCACACAATACTTGCGTGTGGTGCTTCCGCCGTGACAAAACTTAAGGACCCGTTTACATCACAGATAAAGCGTATATTCAATTACAAATATCCGTATGAATATATAAGCGGTTTTAGTGAACTTATGTCCCGCAAAGAAGGAGTAGGTGAATTCTATGATAAATACTTTAAAGGCAATAAATAAGGCAGTTAAAGAAAATCCGCATAAATTTATTAAGGACTGTAATGAGGAATATATAAAAAATATAAATGATATAGCGCATCGCATTGCCGAGGATGATGATTTAATAATCGTGGCAATAGCAGGTCCGTCAGGCTCGGGCAAAACCACAACCGCACATATTTTGCGCGACAGACTTGAAATTCTTGGTGAGACCACCGCCGTGGTGTCGCTTGACGACTTTTATCTCCCCTGTGAGCAACTGCCCATCCTGCCCGATGGTAGCCGTGATATCGAGTCGGTAAATTCTCTTGATATTCCGCTTATCAGGCGTTGTTTTAGTGAGATAATTGCAAGTGGAAAAACAAGATTGCCGCGTTATGATTTTAAACAAAAGGCAAGAATAGAAAATGCTACAAGCCTTGATATCGGAAATCACGGTATTGTAATCGTCGAGGGGCTTCATGCAATGAATCCGCTTATTGCAGATCAGGTGCCGCATAAGAATATTTTAAAAATCTACATCAGCGTAAACCGTTCTGTTGAGAATGAAAACGGTATACAACTGCTTTCCAGCCGTCAGGTGCGTCTGGTTCGGCGTATACTTCGTGATGACCGTTTTCGCGGCGCTACAGCGGCAGAGACGCTACATTTGTGGAACAATGTAATTGACGGCGAGGCAAAATACCTGTATTGCTTTAAAAATACAGCAGATATACGCCTTGCAACATTTCATCCTTATGAACTGGGAATCTATCGTGAGCGGTTTTGCAAAATGCGTCATACGGTAAGCAAAAACACACCCTGCTATGACTATTTTATTGACACTGTAAATGCGATGGAGCAGTTTGTAAGCCTTGACAGCGCACTTGTGCCGCAGGACGCACTAATCCGCGAGTTCATCGGCAACGACTTGTAAAAAAGCAAGTTATGTGATAAAATAAATTAATATAATTTCAGGAGGTAATATGAATGGGATTTTTTGAAGATGCTTTGACCAAAACCAAGGAGGCACTCGATATTGCCTACAAAAAAACCGAAGAGGTCGTAAATACCGAAAAGCAAAAATTTGATATTAGCTCTATTAAATCTAAGCGTGAAAAAGATTATGCCGCTTTAGGTAAGTTGTATTATAATACGGTAAAGGATAATACCGATGAGGGACTTTCCGATGACATTAAGCAGTTAATTTCTTCGATTTCAGAAAAAACAGCCGAAATTGACAGACTTAACCGTGAAGTCCAGAATGCTAAAAATAAGAGAATCTGTCCTGTTTGCAATGCTAATATAGATATTAATTCTGTATACTGCAGCGTTTGCGGTGCAAAGCTTACAGTTGATTCTCAGGAATAATAGGTAACAAAATGTGTGATGTTAAAATTGGCATAGTTATTGCCGATATTGATGAATATATGCCTTTTTTACAGGCGGTAGGCGAGTTTTCACCTAAAGAGTATAAATATTTTAACCGAAAGGCTGTGTCATTTACGGTTGGTACTAACAGCATCATCTGTATCAACTGTGGAATAGGTAAGGTAAATGCTACAGCGGCAGCTATGCATTTAGCAGATATGGGCTGTACATACATTCTCAATTTCGGACTTTCAGGCGGAATAAGCGGTGTAAAGCGCGGTGAAATAGTTATTCCCGATAAATTCCTTGAACACGATTTTGATTTAACGGGTATCGGCTACAAGCCCTGTGAAAAGCCGTCGCAGAAGTATATTTACAGTGCCGATAGCCGTCTGCTGCAAATGGCTCAGTCGGTATTCGGCGATGTTGCACACGGAACTGCTGTTTGCGGTGACAGATTTATATGCAATGAAAAGGACCGTGATTTCCTAAGGGAAACCTTCGGCGCCACCACCTGTGATATGGAGACGGCGGCAATTGCAAGTGTATGTGATATGGCAGATATACCGTATCTTAGTATCCGTCGCGTTTCGGATGATGCGGGTGATGACGCGTATTCAAGCTACCGTGAAATGAATGTAGGCGAGGGAGAATCCCTTTCACAGATTTTCCTTAAATTTCTTGACGTTTTGTTAAAGAGGTAAATATAATGCAAGAAAAGAAAAGAAAACAGCAAAGTTTTGAATACGGTGCAATAATACTGCTGTGTTCGACCGTGCTTGTCAAAATTATCGGTGCTATATTCAAAATACCGCTATCAAGGCTTTGGGTAGATGAAGAGGGTTTCGGCTATTTTGAGTCGGCATATGCTTTGTTTACACCAATATATACGCTTGCTATGGCGGGGTTACCAATAGCAATTTCACGTTTTGTTGCAAATAATGTTCAACAAGAAAAATATAATAATGTAAAAAGCGCTTTGAGAGTTACAAAAAAGCTTTTCACAATATCGGGTATTATAGGATTTATCCTTATGCTGATACTGGCATATCCGTTTGTTCGACTTACAGATGAATCGGGCGCTACTATTTACAGCATCATAGCAATCGCTCCTGCATTGTTTTTCTGTTGTATAATGTCGGTATATCGAGGGTATTATGAAGGTCTCAGAAACATGTATCCAACCGCGATTTCTGATATAATAGAAGCACTTGGAAAATTGATTTTAGGTTTAGGATTTGCATATTTAGTTATGCGATACACTAACAATTTGGCTCTTTCGTCAGCAGGAGCAATGATTGGTATTGTTATTGGCGGTGCAGCATCTGCAACTTTTTTAATTCTCCGATATAAGTTTAAAGGTGATGGCATTACGCAAGACGAACTTGCCGTTGCACCAAAATCTCAAGACGATAAAACAATTTCAAAAACAATCATAGCTATTGCTATTCCTGTGGTTTTGGCCTCGCTTGCAAATACCGTATCATCGTTTGTCGATGTATTCCTTGTTAAATGGCAGCTTACTGAAATGATGGGAGAGTATTTTGAAGATATTAAAAATTTGTATCATAATTGTATAAGAAGCGATATAAAGGCTGAAGTGTTACCAACTTTTCTTTTCGGTGTTCGCGGTAAGGCATTTACGCTTTATAACCTGATTCCTACTATAACATCGGTATTAGGTGTAAGTGCATTGCCTGTTTTGGCAACTGCTTGGATAAAAAAGGACAAACCGCTATTAAAACGCAATATAGAAGCTAGTATGAAACTTACGGCAATTATATCAATGCCGGCAGGAATGGGTTTCTTATTCTTAGGCCGCGAGTTAATGGGACTGGTTTACAATACAGTAGCCTCCTATGAAATTGGCGGCATTATGCTGAGCATTTACGGTTTAGCGGCAATCTTTGCAGGACTTGCTATTCCTATGATAAGTATGTTGCAGGCAATAGGCAAAGAAAAAATCTCGCTTAGAAATGTGGCTATTGGCGCAGTTTTAAAGGTTATAGTAAACTTTATTTTTGTGGGTATTCCCACTATAAATATTCAGGGTGCAGCGATAGGTACATTCGTTTCCTACCTGTTTATCTTTATAGCAAACCTTTTATCACTTATAAAATATACAGGTGTTAAACCTAATATCTATAAGACGCTTATTAAGCCCTTTATCGCAGCGCTTTGTTGCGGACTTTCGACAGTGCTTGTGGATTTAAGCCGTCTTGGCAATATTGGTATTATAGCCGAAGTTGCAATAGCCGCGGTAACCTATTTTGTGGTTCTTGTAATCTTTAATACTTTTGAACCCACTGATGTATTATCACTGCCAAAGGGTGAAAAAATGTTAAAAGCCCTTACAAAATTGAAAATAATCCGCTAATTTTAAACATATTGCACAAAAATTTTTGTCTTTTTTAAACAAAAGTGAGAAAATCTACTAATGGATATTGATTTTTAAAAAATATATGATACAATTATAAAAGCAAGTTTGTGGCATTGTCACAAACATTCCACTTTTTTCTTTAGGTTAATGAGTTTCAAAATTTTTAGGAGGTTTTTAAAATGAAGAAAACAGAATTAGTAGCAGCAGTTGCTGCAAAAGCAGGTCTTTCTAAGAAGGACGCTGACTGTGCTGTATCAGCAGTAATCGACTCCATCGTTGACAGTCTTAAGAAGGGTGATAAGGTTCAGCTCGTAGGCTTTGGTACTTTCGAAGTTAAGGAACGCGCTGCAAGAACCGGTATTAATCCCCAGACTAAGCAGCAGATTAAGATTGCCGCTTCCAAGAATCCTGTATTCAAGGCTGGTAAGGCATTCAAAGATGCAGTTAAGTAATTAATATCTACTTAAGATGAGCCGCCGTTTTCGGCGGCTCAAGTTTTATGTTTTAAAAGGAAAATTTTATGCGACTTGATAAATATTTAAAAGTATCCCGCCTTATTAAACGGCGTACCGTAGCGAATGAAGCTTGTGACGCGGGGCGTGTTACCGTCAACGGAAAGGTAGCGCGTGCATCCTATGATGTCAAGGTTGATGATGTTATTGAAATATCCTTTGGTACAAGAAACGTTAAGGTGGCGGTAACGGCAGTCAACGAGACTGTACGCAAAGACGATGCTTCAATGCTTTATAAAATAATTGAATAACAAAAACACCTCATAAATATATTTTATTGAGGTGTTTTATTTTGGAAGAAATGAGTAATATAAGCCAAAATGTTATAATTGAGGGAAGAAAAAAACTCAGCATTTCAGCCGTACGCGATGTAACATCCTTTGATGATGAAACGATTCTGCTTGATACAGCACTTGGGAAAATGACCGTAAAAGGTGAGCAACTGCGTGTAGAGAGCTTTAATACCGAAAGCGGTGACCTTACCGCTACGGGTAAGATTTATGCGGTGGTGTATATGTCCGAAGTCAAGGGTGGCGGTGGCTTTATATCCCGTATTTTCAGATAGCCTATGTGGGAAATTAATGTAGGTGACCAGTTTCTAACCTTTTTATATTCCATGCTGTTGGGCGGAATACTTTGCGCATTCTACGATATTTTAAGGGCGTTACGGCGGTCAGGCTTTGACTCTTATATCAGTGTTTTTATATCCGATTTTTTATTTTGGATTATAAATGCGCTATTGACATTTATTTTTCTAATATCAAGGACCAACGGTGAAATACGGGGCTATGTTTTGGTCGCGCAGCTTCTGGGCTTTGTGTTATTCCGTCTTACTCTATCAAAATTAACCTTTCCAGCGTTTAACTTTATAATTGGGTTAACCGTAAAAATTGTTAGCAGAGCATCTTGGTTAACGGTAGTTTTTTGTGATAAAATTGAGGAGCTGTTAAGCAGTACCACAGCTTTTATCGTAAAAATCTTTAAAAAGGGCGTTAAAATGGTAAAAAAACTCTTGAAAAATGGTAGTGCGTTGTTGTATACTAAGAAAAATAATCAAGATTTGAGGAGCGCTGTAAATGGCTCGAAAACAGAAGCGTAGAAAAAGCGTAATTGTGCGTTTTATTGTTCTTGGCGTTTCAATCTATATGGTGGCAACACTTGCGTCCTTGTGGGGCCAGCTTGCCGAAAGCCGCGCCACTCTTGAGGCACTGGAAGCGCAGCGTGATGCCCAAAAAATGCAGATTGAGGAGTTAAGGGCGCTTTTAACCGACGGCTCTCATGCCGATATTATAGAAAAGGCAGCCAGGGAACGACTTGGCTACGTTTATTCCGATGAGGAAATCTATATTGATATTTCCGGAAATTAGGGGGACTTTATAAATCTATGCAACTCAAGGTCGGCGACATTGTTGAAGGTAAAATCAGCGCTATAACATCGTTTGGTGTTTTTGCAGATATCGGTGACGGCAAATCGGGAATGGTACACATATCCGAAGTGGCAAGAACCTATGTGAATGATATTCACGATCATGTTAAGGAAAATGACATTGTTAAAATGAAGGTGCTTACCATTGCAGAAGACGGTAAGATTTCGTTAAGTATAAAACGTGCTCTTCCTCCCGAAAAGAAGGAGGGTGACTTTGTACGCAAACCGAAACAACGTCAACCCAGTGAGCAAAAGATTGACAGTACATATACATGGACTCCTAAGAAAAGTGAGTCTGCAAGCTTTGAAGAGATGATGAACAGATTCAAGCAGACAAGCGACGAAAAGTTCTCTGACCTAAAGCGAAAAAATCCCGATGCTAAGCGTGTAAAGCGCGGCGGCGGTGCAAGATAAACTTCAGGCGGCTTTCCACCGTGCGTATATGGCGGAAACTGCCTTTATTTTTTACATTTAAGGATGGTGATTTAAATGCGCGAAATTTCGGTATCGGTTATTACTGAGGCGGTTGAAAAACTGTGTATTAAAGCAAATAAGCAGTTGCCGTCGGACATTGAATGCGGTTTAGGCTGTGCTACTTTACGGGAGACTAATCCTCTTGGCAAGGCAGTGTTATCCGATCTTGAAAAAAATCTTGCGGCTGCTAAATCACTTGATATACCCATCTGTCAGGACACCGGTATGGCGGTTGTATTTTTACAGATAGGACAAGATGTACATATCACGGGCGGTGATTTAAAGTCTGCCGTGAATGAGGGTGTGCGACAAGGTTATATAAACGGACTTCTTCGTAAATCGGTGGTGGCAGACCCTTTAAACCGTGTAAATACAAATGACAATACACCGGCTGTAATCCATATTGATTTGGTTGAGGGTGAAAATGTTGAAATCACGGTAGCCCCAAAGGGCTTCGGCAGTGAGAATATGAGCGGCATTAAAATGCTTACCCCAGCCGAAGGAAAAGACGGTGTTGTAAAGACGGTTATTGATATAGTAAGGTCTGCTTCAAACAACCCATGTCCGCCTATGGTTGTAGGTGTTGGTATTGGCGGAGATTTTGAGCAATGTGCGTATCTTTCAAAAAAGGCGCTGTGCCGCAGTATAGATGTAAGAAATGAAAATCCTTATTATGCATCGCTCGAAGAAGAACTGCTATTTGAAATTAATAAACTCGATATAGGACCTCAGGGCTTCGGCGGTATTACAACGGCACTTGCCGTAAATATTGAAACCGCACCCACCCATATAGCAGGTCTTCCTGTTGCAGTAAATATCGGCTGCCATGTTACGCGGCATGCCACAGTGGTGATTTAATATGGAAAAAATAAATATGATAGCGCCCTGCATATTCGGTATAGAAAGCGTCGCCGCAGACGAATTTAAGCGTATGGGCTTCACCGATGTTACGGTGGAAAACGGCAGAGTGCTTTTATCGGGCGATTTTAATATGCTTGCACGTGCAAACATCAATTCTCGCTTTGCCGAGCGTATATTGATAAATATGGGACAGTTTAGTGCCACTACTTTTACTGAGTTATTTGATAATGTAAAGGCACTTCCTTGGGAAGATTTTATTGGTAAGAGTGATGCCTTTCCCGTAAACGGTTCAAGCCTCGATTCTGCGCTTCACAGTCTGCCTGACTGCCAGTCAATCATTAAAAAGGCTGTGGTTGACCGTCTTTCTTCAAAATACGGTATCAAATGGTTTGAGGAAACGGGCGCCGAGCATAAGATAAGGTTTACCATTCATAAGGATAATGTCACTATGATGATTGACACTTCCGGTGAAGGACTTCACAAACGCGGATACCGCAGAAATTCAAACGATGCGCCGCTGAAAGAAACCTTGGCAGCTGCTATGTGTGACCTTGCAAGAATTTATCCTGACACCAGACTTTATGACCCCTTTTGCGGCAGCGGTACACTGCTGATTGAGGCGGCGCTTATGGCTACAAAAACCGCCCCTGGACTTCGTCGTTTTTTTGCGGCTGAGCGGTTTGACGCAATACCTAAAACGGTCTGGCAGCAAGAGCGTATGCGTGCTCAGGATTTAATACTTCATAATATTGATTTTATAGCTCAGGGATTTGATATAAATCCTGACTGTGTCGAACTTACCCTTGCAAATGCCAAAAAAGCAGGTGTAGAAAAATATGTAAAGGCATCAATCGGTGATGTGCGTGATTTTAAAACACCTGACGAGCGGTTGCTTGTTATTACTAACCCACCCTACGGTGAGCGGCTGCTTGATGTTCGCGAGGCGGAGGAACTTTATCGTGTTATGGGGCAGCGTTTTGACAGAAAAATGGGTAAAAAATACTTTGTAATAAGTCCGCACGATGATTTTGAAAAGATTTTCGGTGCTACGGCAGATAAGCGTCGTAAACTTTATAACGGTATGATAAAATGTCAGTTGTTTATGTATTTTAAAAACAGGGAAGTGCAGTTTTAATGAGATATATATTCTATGTAAATCCCACTGCCGGCAAGGGCGATATGCAAAGCAAAATTATTACCACAATAAAAAACCATTTTGCAAATTTAAAAGCAGATTGGCGCATACATATTACTAAGGCACGCGGTGATGCTGAAGTTTCTGCTCGTAAAGAGGCGCAAAAGGGTGACCAAGTGCGAATGTTTGCCTGTGGTGGTGAGGGCACCATGTTTGAGGTGCTTAACGGAATAGTAGGTTTTGATAATGTTGAACTGGGTGTAATTCCTTGTGGCTCGGCAAACGACTTTCTTAAATTTTTTGATTCGCGCAGTCCTTTTCTTGATATAGAAGACCAACTTGACGGTAATGCAATTGCGCTTGACTTGATTAAGGCGGGCAACCGTTATTGCCTTAACGGTTGCTCTGTGGGAATGGACGCTATGGTAGCAAGCGGTATGTCTGCATTTAAGCGTTGGCCCTTGGTTTCGGGCAGCCTTGCTTATAAACTTGCAATTTTAAAGGTATTTTTCGGCCGTCTTGGTATCAGCGCTGACATATCCATTGACGATGCGCCGCCCCAAAAGACCGATTGTTTGTTTGCGGTTGTCGCAAATGCGCCCTATTACGGCGGCGGTTATAAAGGCGCACCCGATGCCGTGCCGTTTGATGAAAAACTCGATTTTACATTGGTGGATATTATTTCAAGACTTAAGATATTAAAGTTCCTTCCAATGTATGAAAAAGGAACCCATAAATCGCTTGACTGCTGCACACTTAAAAGGTGCAACAGTATGGAGTTTAAAAGTGAAAAGTCTATCCCTGTAAATCTGGATGGTGAAATAGTTGAAACCGATAAAATGCGGTTTGAAATTGTGAAAAAAGCCGTAAATTTTGTCGTACCAAAGACACTTTGCGAGAAATTATTAATAAATGTTTAAATTTTTTGACTTTACTTGACTTTTAATTTTTATTGGATATAATTAGTAATTGTAAAATCACTGCACAGCAGTTTGGAGGATTGTTTATTATGACACTTAAACCATTAGCAGATAATGTTGTTATCAAGGCGACAGCAGCAGAAGAAACAACAAAAAGCGGTATTGTTCTTACCTCTGCTTCAAAGGAAAAGCCCCAAATAGCCGAGGTTGTGGCTGTGGGTCCGGGCGGTATTGTTGACGGTAAAGAGGTAGTAATGACCGTAAAACCTGGTGATAAGGTTATAGCGGCTAAATATTCTGGTACAGATATCAAGGTGGATGATGAGGAATACACCGTTCTTCACCTTTGTGACATTTTAGCAATAGTAGAGTAATTATTGGAGGTTTTATACTATGGCAAAGAATATAATTTTTGGCGAGGAAGCACGTAAGTCTTTGCAGACCGGTGTTGATAAACTTGCAAATGCCGTAAAGGTAACACTTGGTCCCAAGGGCAGAAATGTGGTTCTTGATAAAAAATTTGGTTCACCGCTTATTACAAATGACGGTGTTACCATAGCTAAGGAAATTGAACTTGAAGATGCTTTCGAAAATATGGGCGCTCAGCTTGTAAAGGAAGTATCTGTAAAGACCAACGACGCTGCAGGTGACGGTACTACAACCGCTACCGTATTGGCTCAGGCGCTCATTAACGAGGGTATGAAGAATGTAGCCGCAGGCGCTAATCCTATGATTGTCAAAAAGGGTATAAAAACAGCCGTTGATACTGCTATTGATACAATAATCAAAAACTCTCAGAATGTTTCGGGCAGCGATGATATTGCCCGCGTTGCAACGGTTTCTTCGGGCGATGCTGTTATTGGTAAGCTTATTGCCGAGGCTATGGAAAAGGTTTCTGCCGACGGTGTTATCACGGTTGAGGAATCCAAGACCGCTGAGACCTATTCCGAGGTTGTTGAGGGTATGCAGTTCGACCGCGGATACATCACACCCTATATGGTAACCGATACCGATAAGATGGAAGCGGTTATCGACGATGCGTTTATTCTTATTACCGATAAAAAGATTTCTAATATTCAGGAAATTCTTCCGCTGCTTGAACAAATCGTTCAGGCAGGTAAAAAACTTGTAATTGTTGCCGAGGATATTGAGGGTGAGGCACTTTCCACACTTATCGTTAACAAACTTCGCGGCACATTTACCTGTGTTGCAGTCAAAGCTCCCGGCTTTGGCGACAGAAGAAAGGAAATGCTCCGCGATATCGCAATCCTTACCGGTGGTGAGGTTATTACCGAGGAATTGGGACTGGACCTTAAGGATGCCACCATCGCTCAGCTCGGCCGTGCCCGTCAGGTTAAGGTAACAAAGGAAAATACTGTTATCGTTGACGGTGCAGGTGACAAGACCGCCATTAAGGACAGGGTTGCTCAGATAAGAAATGAGGTAGCAATCACTACTTCTGAATTTGACCGCGAAAAATTGCAGGAGCGTCTTGCAAAACTTGCAGGCGGTGTTGCTGTAATTAAGGTCGGTGCCGCTACCGAAATTGAAATGAAGGATAAAAAACTTCGTATTGAGGATGCCCTTGCCGCTACCAAGGCTGCCGTTGAAGAGGGTATCGTCGCAGGCGGCGGTGTCGCACTGCTTAACGCTATTCCCGCAGTAAGCGAGCTTGCCGACAAGACCAATGGTGACGAAAAGACAGGTGTTAATATCGTTCTTAAATCTTTGGAAGCGCCTGTTCGTCAGATTGCGTATAACGCAGGTATCGAAGGCTCGGTTATCATTGATAAGATTGTCAACAGCGGTAAGATCAATTACGGCTTTGATGCTTACAATGAAGTGTATACCGATATGATTGATGCTGGTATCGTTGATCCTACAAAGGTTACACGCTCGGCACTTGAAAATGCAGCAAGTGTAGCCGCAATGGTGCTCACCACCGAAAGCCTTGTTGCTGATAAGCCTGAGGATGTAGCCGCAGCTAATGCAGCAGCCGCTGCCGCTGCCGCACAGGGCGGAATGTATTAATAAAATACTGCAATTAAATTTTAACCCCGATTTGCCAAATTTTTGTTGACAAGTCGGGGTTTTAGTGTTATTATGTGATAGCGTGCGAAACTGTGCGTAGTTTCGCTATGCCCAAATTTAAAAGAAAGGAGATAGTGAATAGTGCCTACCTTTAACCAGTTAGTTCGCAGCGGTCGTGAAACTGTTGAGAAAAAGGCTAAGACTCCTGCTCTTCTTAAGGGTTACAACTCAATGAAGCGCAGCCTTACCGACAATGATTCTCCACAGAAGCGCGGTGTTTGCACTGCCGTTAAGACTTCCACACCTAAGAAGCCGAACTCTGCTCTTCGTAAAATCGCAAGAGTACGTCTTTCCAACGGAATTGAAGTTTCAGCTTACATTCCCGGAATCGGTCACAATCTTCAGGAACACAGCGTTGTTCTTATCCGTGGCGGTCGTGTTAAGGACCTCCCTGGTGTGCGTTACCACATTATAAGAGGTACCCTTGATACACAGGGTGTTGCAAACAGGATGCAGAGCCGTTCTAAATACGGTGCAAAGCGTCCAAAAGCAGGTGCGAAGTAATTTTTTGAGAATAGACGAAATCTCTGCTGATAAACCGGCAGGCTTATATATAAAATTATATTCGCCTTGCTTGGGGCTACGGGAATTTGTCGCTCGAGTACCTATGATATCATCTCTATGAAGGAGGGAAGTAAAGTGCCAAGAAGAGGCTTTATTGCAAAACGTGATGTATTGCCCGATCCTATTTACAATTCCAAGAAGGTAACACGTCTTATCAACAACATCATGCTTGACGGTAAGAAGGGTGTTGCTCAGAAGATAGTTTACGGTGCTTTTGACATCATCAGTGAAAAAACAGGCAAGGATCCGCTTGAAGTGTTCGATACTGCAATGGAAAATATTATGCCGCAGCTCGAATGTAAGGCCGTTCGTAAGGGCGGTGCAACCTATCAGGTACCTTTCGAGGTTCGTCCTGAAAGAAAGCAGACCTTAGCTTTAAGATGGCTCACAATGTTCAGCCGTCAGCGCTCAGAGCGCACAATGAAGGAGCGTCTTGCATCTGAAATCATGGATGCTACTAACGGCTTAGGTAACGCTGTTAAGAGACGCGAAGAAATGCACAGAACAGCAGAAGCAAACAAGGCTTTTGCTCACTACAGATGGTAATTTTTTATCGCTGTTAATGACCGCGTAAAACGCGGATGGAGGTTAAAATGCCAAGAAAAGTATCTCTTGAAATGACAAGAAATATTGGTATCATGGCCCACATCGACGCCGGTAAAACCACCACTACTGAGCGAATCCTTTTCTACACCGGTGTAAACCGTAAGATGGGTGAAACTCATGACGGCGGCGCAACCATGGACTGGATGGCACAGGAGCAGGAGAGAGGTATTACCATTACTTCTGCTGCTACCACATGTTTCTGGAATGACCATCGTATCAATATTATCGACACTCCCGGACACGTTGACTTCACAGTTGAAGTACAGCGTTCACTCCGTGTACTTGACGGTTCTGTAACCGTTTTGTGCGCAAAGGGCGGTGTTGAACCGCAGTCTGAAACCGTATGGCATCAGGCTGACGAATACAAAGTACCCAGAATGATTTATGTCAACAAGATGGACATTATGGGTGCTGACTTCTATCACGTACTCGATATGGTTAAGGAAAGATTTAACTGCAACGCAGTTCCGATCCAGCTTCCTATCGGTAGTGAAGACACCTTTAAGGGTATCGTTGACCTTGTAAACAATGATGCCGAAATTTATTATGACGATCTCGGTAAGGATGTTCGCCGTGAGCCCATCCCCGATGATATGAAGGAACTCGCTGAAAAGTACCGTACCGCTCTTATTGAGTCTGTTGTTGAAATGGACGAAGAGCTTATGGAAAAATACTTCGAGGGCGAGGAGCCTACAGTAGAGCAGATGAAGGCTATTATCCGTAAGGCTACCATCGCAAACGAGATGGTACCGATCTGCTGCGGTACTTCTTATAGAAACAAGGGTGTTCAGCCTTTGCTTGACGCTATTGTTGACTATATGCCTGCACCGACAGACGTTGCTGCTATCAAGGGTGTAAACCCCGATACAGACGAGGAAGAGGAAAGAATTTCTTCCGATTCTGAGCCGTTTGCTGCTCTCGCATTCAAGATTGCTACCGACCCGTTCGTTGGTAAGATTTGCTATTTCCGTGTATACTCCGGTACTGTTGATGCAGGTTCGGGCGTTTACAACTCGGTTAAGCAGAACCGCGAAAGAATGGGCCGTATCTTGCAGATGCACGCTAACCACAGAGAAGACCTTGAAACATGCTATGCAGGTGATATTGCCGCAGCTGTTGGTCTTAAGAATACCACCACAGGTGATACTCTTTGTGATGAGAAGCATCCTGTAATTCTTGAATCAATGAACTTCCCCGAGCCTGTTATCCGTGTTGCTATCGAACCCAAGACCAAAGCAGGTCAGGAAAAGATGGGCATCGCGCTTGCTAAACTTGCTGAGGAAGATCCGACCTTCAAGTGCTATACCGATGAAGAAACCGGTCAGACAATTATCGCCGGTATGGGTGAGTTGCACCTTGAAATCATCGTTGACCGTCTGCTTCGCGAATTTAAGGTTGAAGCAAACGTTGGCGCACCTCAGGTTGCATACAAAGAAAGCATTCGCAAGAAGGTTGACCACGAAACTAAGTATAAGCGTCAGTCCGGTGGTTCCGGTCAGTACGGTCATGTTAAGATTATTCTTGAGCCCAACGAAACAGGTAAGGGCTATGAATTTATTAACTCGGTTACCGGCGGTACCGTTCCGAAGGAATATATTCCTGCAGTTGATGCGGGTATTCAGGGCGCTTTACACGCAGGTATCCTTGCAGGTTATCCTGTTGTTGACGTTAAGGTTACTCTCTATGACGGTTCATATCACGAAGTTGACTCTTCTGAAATGGCGTTTAAGATTGCAGGTAGTATGGCATTCAAGGAAGCTTGCCGTATAGCAGATCCTGCGCTTCTTGAGCCTATTATGAAGGTTACGGTTATCGTACCTGAAGAATATATGGGCGATGTTATCGGCGACCTTAACTCACGTCGTGGTGAAATTCAGGGCTTTGAGGACCGTTCAGGTCTTAAGCAGATTAATGCCCGTGTACCGCTCGGTGATATGTTCGGTTACGCTACCGACCTTCGTTCCAAGACACAAGGCCGCGGCCAGTATGTAATGGAACCCGACGGTTACAAGGAAGTTCCCAAGAGCATTGCTGAAAAGATTATTTCTTCCAGAGCGAAGAATAACTAATCTTGCAACTTTTTAAATAATGCTTGAAATTCTGTGCATTATTTGATAAACTATACTTTAGTAATACAATTACAAATTTTCTAAGGAGGAAAATTGACAATGGCAAAGGCAAAATTTGAACGCAACAAGCCGCATGTTAACATCGGCACAATCGGTCACGTTGACCATGGTAAGACAACTCTTACAGCAGCAATCACAAAGTATCTCTCCCTTAAGGGACAGGCATCTTTCGAAGATTATGCAAACATTGATAAGGCTCCTGAAGAGAGAGAGCGTGGTATTACAATCAATACCGCACACGTTGAGTATGAGACTGACGCTCGTCACTATGCACACGTTGACTGCCCCGGACACGCTGACTATGTTAAGAACATGATCACCGGTGCTGCTCAGATGGACGGCGCTATCCTCGTTATCGCTTCTACTGACGGTCCTATGGCTCAGACTAAGGAGCACCTTCTCCTTGCTCGTCAGGTTGGCGTTCCCTACATCGTAGTATTTATGAACAAGACCGACCTCGTTGACGATGAAGAACTTCTCGAACTCGTTGAAATGGAAATCCGTGAGACTCTCGACAAGTACGAATTCCCCGGCGATGATACTCCTATCGTTAAGGGTTCTGCTTTCCAGGCTCTCGATTCTGCTTCTACAGATCCTGCTGATCCCATCTATGCTCCTATTGCTGAGCTTATGGATGCTGTTGACAGCTATATCCCCACTCCTGACCGTAAGGCAGATATGCCCTTCCTTATGCCTGTTGAGGACGTTATGACTATCTCCGGTCGTGGTACCGTTGTTACCGGCCGTGTTGAGCGTGGTCAGCTTAATGCAGGTGACGAAGTTGAAATCATCGGTCTTACCGAAGAACGCGCTAAGACTGTTGTTACTTCTATGGAAATGTTCCGTAAAACTCTTGACTACTGTGAAGCCGGCGATAACGTTGGTGCACTTCTCCGTGGCGTAGGCCGTGACGAAGTTGAGCGTGGTCAGGTTCTCTGCAAACCCGGCTCTATTGACCCTCACACTAAGTTCCATGGTCAGGTTTACGTACTGAACAAGGAAGAGGGCGGCCGTCATACTCCGTTCTTCAACAACTATCGTCCTCAGTTCTACTTCAGAACAACCGACGTTACCGGTGTTGTATCTCTTCCCGCAGGCACTGAAATGTGCATGCCTGGCGATAATGTAGAGATGGA
>JAZRPH010000034.1:0-10396 GCA_045649125.1 Acutalibacteraceae bacterium
GCGGAACGTACTCGCCAACCGTGCCCGTGAACGCTTCTGCTACGTGCAGTGAGTGCGAGAGGTAGTTCTGGATCTTTCGCGCACGCGACACCGTGAGTCTGTCTTCTTCCCAGAGCTCGTCGATACCCATGATCGCGATAATGTCCTGAAGGCTCTTGTATTTCTGAAGAATTCGCTGAACCTCGCGTGCGACTCTGTAATGCTCTGCTCCGACAATCTCGGGAGTGAGGATTCGTGACGTCGACTCGAGCGGATCGACAGCAGGATAGATACCCTGCGATGCGATGGCTCTGCTGAGCGCCGTTGTTGCATCAAGGTGAGCAAACGTAGTCGCAGGTGCGGGGTCTGTGTAGTCATCAGCCGGCACGTAAACCGCCTGAACCGATGTGATCGAGCCGTGCTTTGTAGAGGTGATTCTCTCCTGAAGCGCACCCATCTCTGTTGCAAGTGTCGGCTGGTAACCTACCGCAGACGGCATACGGCCGAGAAGCGCGGATACCTCAGAACCAGCCTGAGTGAAACGGAAAATATTGTCGATGAACAGAAGTACGTCCTGATGTTTTACATCACGGAAATACTCAGCCATTGTAAGTCCGGAAAGACCAACTCTCATACGTGCTCCCGGCGGCTCGTTCATCTGACCGTAAACCATGGCTGTCTTGTTGATAACGCCGGATTCCTGCATCTCACGGTAAAGGTCATTACCCTCACGAGTACGCTCGCCAACGCCGGTAAATACCGAAAGGCCACCGTGTTCTTTTGCGATGTTGTTGATAAGTTCCATAATAAGAACGGTTTTACCAACACCTGCACCGCCAAAAAGACCGATTTTACCACCCTTTGAATAGGGGCAGATAAGGTCGATAACCTTAATACCCGTTTCAAATATTTTGGTGGATGTAGAAAGTTCGTCATATTCGGGCGCCGGTCGGTGAATGTTCCAGCGCTCCTGTGTTTCGGGGGGAGCCTTTTCGTCAACCGGCTCACCCAAGACATTGAATATTCTACCCAAGGTTTCAGTGCCTACGGGTACACTTATTGCCCTGCCCGTATCTGTTACGGGGGTGCCGCGCTGTAATCCGTCGGTGGAAGCCATTGCAATACAACGGGCGACGTTGTCGCCGATGTGCTGCGCCACCTCAACCGTGAGGACTTTATCGCCTATCGGTATGGTAAGCGCATTATAAACAGCAGGCAGTGTGCCCTCCTCAAAGCGTACATCGACAACGGGGCCCATTACCTGAGAAACTGTGCCTGTAGTTAAATTAGCCACTAAATATCACTCCTTAGCCAAAGTATTAGTTGCCCGCACCGGCAACTATCTCGGTAATTTCCTGTGTGATTGCGCCTTGACGGGCGCGGTTGTATTCAAGTTGAAGTTCAGAAATCATCTGACTGGCATTCTTGCCTGCCGCATCCATAGCAATACGGCGGGCGGCAACCTCACTTGCAAAACTTTCACGGACACACGACATTATAATGCCCGAAAGATATTCCACAACCGCCGTTTCAAGTATTGTTTGTTGGTCAGGCTCAAAAATTACGCCCGTGCTTTTGGCGGCTTTCGTTCTGTGAAGCGGTAACACCCACTTGATTTCGGGCGTTTGTGTCATAAGTGAAATATAATTTGTCGTAACTATGCCAAGGCGGTCAAATTCGCCTGCGGCAAATTCACTGCACAGCGCAGATGCCATTCTGAACGCATCGGCTGAATAAAACTTTTCGGAGGAAACTATTTCCCTGCCGTATTTTTCGCAGGCACGCTTACCTATCGGTATAATCTCAGCCTCACCGAAATCGCGTACGGTACGAAAAACATTTGCGTTATATCCGCCCGCAAGTCCGCGGTCACCCGCTATTACAATAAGCCTTGTCTTACCGCCGTCGGCAAAAGTACGCATAAACGGACTTTTTGAACACTCGGGACACGCAGTAAGCAGTTCCATTAAAGAACCCACTGCTGCAGCGTATTCGCGGCCCGCAGTCATAGCAACATTTGCCCTTCGCATTTTTGAGGATGCAACCAGCCCCATAGCCTTGGTAAGATGAAGCGTAGAATCAATACTTTTAATTCGCAGTTTTAATGCTTTAGTGTTGGCAGACATTCACCGTCACCTCGTCATTTCATTAAGTGTTTCGACAAGTGAAGAAACATCCTCATCCTCGAAAAAACCCTCGTCAAAACGCTTAAGCAGCTGCGGTTTTTGGTTTTGCAGTTTTTCAAACAGACGCCGCTCAAAATCGGCAACCTTATTTACGGGAACACTGTCAAGATACCCCTTTGTAACGGCATATATAATTGCGACCTGACAGCCAACTGACACAGGACTGTTACGCTTTTGCTTTAACACCTCAACAATGCGCTCACCAAGTGCCAGACGCGCCTTGGTGTCGGCATCCAAATCACTGCCGAACTGGGCAAAGGATTGCAGTTCACGGTATTGTGAATAGATAAGTTTAAGTTCGCCCGAAACCTTTTTCATTGATTTAAGCTGCGCCGAGCCACCGACACGGCTTACCGAAATTCCGGGGTTGATTGCAGGCATAATACCTGCGTGAAAAAGTTCGGTTTCAAGGAATATCTGACCGTCGGTAATGGAGATTACATTGGTGGGTATATATGCTGAAACATCCCCCGCCTGAGTTTCGATAATGGGAAGCGCGGTTATTGAACCGCCGCCGTATTCCGCCGCTACACATGCAGCGCGCTCAAGAAGACGGGAATGCAGATAGAATACGTCGCCGGGATATGCCTCACGGCCTGGGGGTCTTCTTATAAGAAGCGACAGCGCACGGTAGGCAACCGCGTGTTTACTTAAATCATCATATACAATAAGAACATCCTTACCCTGCGCCCTGAAATATTCCGCCATAGCACAACCTGAATAGGGCGCTATATATTGAAGCGGAGCCGTTTCCGAAGCAGAGGCGGAAACCACAACAGTATAGTCCATAGCACCCGCTTTGGTAAGCGTGTTTACAAGGTTTACCACCGATGTGTTTTTTTGACCTATGGCAACATAAATACAAATTACACCTGTGTTTTTTTGGTTAATAATGGTGTCAACCGCAATTTCGGTTTTACCTGTCTGGCGGTCACCGATGATAAGTTCACGCTGACCGCGGCCGATTGGTATCATACTGTCGATAGCCTTAATGCCCGTTTGTAGCGGTACAGATACGCTTTTACGCTGGATAATACCGGGGGCTTCGGCTTCAATCGGGTTATAGGTGTCACACTCAATGGGGCCCTTGCCGTCGATTGCCTCTCCCAATGCATTTACAACACGGCCGAGCATTTTTTCACCCACAGGCACCGACAAAACCTTACCTGTGCGCCGCACAAGTGTGCCCTCACGAATGTTATTTTCATCAGAAAGAACGGCAACCGAAACGGTATCCTCTTCAAGATTTTGCGCAAGTCCTGCAGAACCGTCTTCAAATTCAAGCAGTTCGTTTGCCATACAGTTGGTAAGGCCATAGACACGCGCAATACCGTCACCGATAACTATTACCTTACCGGTTTCCTTCATTTCTATTTGTGAGCGATAGTTCTTTATCTGTTCTTTGATAATATAACTTATTTCCTGATGCTTTTCGCTCATCCTGTAATCACTTCCTTAACTTGTTTAAGGTTATGTTTAATACTGCCGTCAAGCCGCTGTCCGTCAATTTCGACAACAAGGCCGCCAAGCACCGACGGGTCGACAGTCGTTTGCAGTAAAACGCTTTTTCCTGTGCGCTTTTGCAACGCTTTTACAAGTCTGTCTTTTTGATTATCGTCAAGCGGCAGTGCGCTTGTGACGGTTGCGGTAACGCACTTTCGTGACCATTCACACAGTTTTTCAAACTCTTTTACACATTCATCAAACTCACAAAGTTTTCCGTGTTCGCAAATAAGCTGTATAAATGATAAAATATGCTCGTGTACCTTACCGTCAAAAGCGGCGGCTATCGCTGCTGTGCGCTCGTTCTTTGGTATTGTAGGTGTTGATAAAAACTGCAAATATTCAGGATTTTCATCAAATGCCGCACACACGACGCTAAGGCTGTGTGAGAATTCGTCAAGACAGCCCTCTTCACTTGCGAGCATAAATAGCGCTGTAGCATAACTGTTACTGTTCGCTGTCATTTTCTTCACCTATTTCCTTGATAAAAGAATCTATCAAGTCCTTATGGTCGTCTGCATTTATTTCGCGGCCGAGCATCTTTTCACTAAGGGCGGTCGATACATCAACTATCTGATTCTTAATTTGCGCCTGTGTGCGCTTAATTTCAAGTTTTGCCGCAGCCTCAGCCTGTCTGATAATGCCCGACGCTTCGTCACGCGCGTTCTGCACAATTTCGTCGCCGCGCACACTGGCGGTGTCGGTAGCATCCTTTATAATCTGCTCTGCGCGGGCAGAAGCGGTATTAAGTTTTTGTTCGCTCTCAGCATAGGACTGCTCAGCAGATTCCTTCGCTCGCTTTGCATCCGAATACTGATTTTGTATTTCGTCGCGCCGCTTTTTAAGCATCTTCGTGACAGGCGAGTACAAAAACTTTTTAAGAATTAAAAACAGCAAAACAAGATTCAAAAGGGATATCAGTATCTGCCAAATATTTACGGATATAATATCCAAGGATTGCATTTTTACTTCCCCCGAGTTACTTTATTGCATTAAGCAAAATGTTGACAAAAATATTAGGTGCTACAAAAATAAGAAGAATTGCAATAACCAATGCATAAAGGCCTGTGGTCTCTGCAACGGCGCAGCCCATAAGCATTGTGGTTGTAACATCACCCTTACATTCAGGCTGACGGCCGATTGCCTCACAAGCCTTGGCAACTGCGTTACCCTCACCGATACCAGGACCGATACCTGCTATCATAGCAGCACCTGCACCAAGTGCGCATCCACTTAAAATTAAACCGATTGCGAGTTCTAACATTTTTCTTTCCTCCGTTTATATTAACTTAATTTTTTATACTCTTTTTCATCTGCCGTTTGGCTTTGCGCGCAAAATAATCTTCTGCGGGAAAGCCGCCCGACACATAAAGCATTGTAAGCATTGCGAAAATAAACGCCTGTAAACAGCCGCTGAATACATCAAAGTATATTGAAAGTACAGCCGGTAAACCGATTTGCAAAAACGGTATTTCACCCAAAAAACTCGGCAGCCAACCAAGAAGCAAATTAGAAAGTCCCTGAAGTCCCGTGGCAACAAGCACCGAAATTACCGCACCCGAAAGCACATTACCGTAATGACGGAAAGCCATTGATACGGGCGTTGCAACTTCGCTAATAATATTAAGCGGTGCCAAAAACGGTACGGGATCGCCAAAACTTTTTATATAACGCAGCGGTCCACACTTCATTTTGTAATAGGTTATAAGTATGAATACAAGTATTGCCCAGCCGCCGACAATATTAATGTCCGAAGTGGGCGGATAAAGTCCCAAAAGGGAACTTAGGCTTGAAAAAGCCGAAAGCCCCATAACCGCCGCAATAAAAGGGGTAAAGCCCTTAAAATATTCGCCCATATTTGACTTGACCATAGAACTTGTTTTTTCAACTATCCATTCTGCGATAAGTTGTCTTTTAAGGTTTGCCTTTACCGAAAGACCGTGTGTGAAGTATAGGCACACAAAGAAAATTGACACTAAAACAATCAGCGAATTTACCTGTGATTCGGTTATGGGAAGATTTTGTATGGGCATTGGAATCGTAAAATATATTCTAGCGCCCGTAATACTTATTCCTTCCGCAGCAGGAGTTGTAAGCACCTTTAAAATTATGCCCAACACAAAGGGTATTACCGCCAGTGTTAATAAAAGAATATCGATTACAAGAAAGCGGATATTCTTTTTATTGTCCATTTTTTGCCACACCTCCCACACAGAATGCTTTATACCTTTAATTTTTATTGAAGTTCTTATCGACCAACGGTCTAAACGCTATTGCCACGCGCGGAAAGAGCAGCGGAACAAGCACTGCCACCGCATTAAAAACGGGTATTAATACACCTACAATACATAAGACTATAATACCGAAAAATCTAAGCCTTTGAGAAGCTTTAACGGTTTGCCGCGCGTCCTTTTCCTCCTGAGTGACCGCTTTTTGCACAAAAAGGCCCATTACCAAAAAATTGCCGACCGCAATTATAATTCCCCAAACGCTTCCAAGCAATACTTTATAATCCCATTCTCCTACAATAAGGAAGATGCCGTTCATTAAAACACTTAAAACAAGCGTAAACGCGGCAATATATTTAGTTTCTTTCGCTACTGTTTTATCTATATTCATAAAAACTCAACCTTCACCTGATATTAGTAATATAATACCACATTTTAGCATTTTAGTCTATATTAGATAATTATTTAACTATTAATTTTCTGTAAATTTAAAAGGTCGGCAAATGCCGACCTTTTGTTTTTATACTATTTATCTTCTGCCCAGTTTACAAAGCCATAGCTGTCAAGTATTTGAAAATACTTTGCAAGTCGTTCATAAAGTGGGTACGCCTTTTCGCCAAAATGCTCGTCAACCGCTTTTCCAAGCTCTGCAATATCCTTTTTGCCGTCAATGAGCGGCCAGATAAAACTACCCATCTCATCAAGATGAACATAACTGATTTCAGGCTTTTTAAAAAGTTTCTGAGCCACACGGTTAAATACGCCCTTGTTTTCAATTTCAAGGGTTACAATCCCATTTTGGTCGGTGTTCCAAACAATAGACGCGTTTCGAACAGGCTTTTTGTCAAGATAGTTTTCAGATGTTACTTTTTTGCTTTTCATACTTTCTTATCACGCTTTTTCCAAAGTGTAAATTTAAGCAAGGTAAGTATGATAACCGCAAAAAGAACTAGACCGCCGATGTTTGAAACGGTTGCAGGAACATACTTTGAAAGGTCGATAAGCTTGTCAACACCGAATACTGCAAGGATTGCAAGAACAATACCTACAAGGCCTTCACCCGCTATCATACCCGAGCAGAACAGAATTCCGTCATTAACAACAGCATCCTTTTCTTCCTTGTTTTTCTTTAACTTATCAAGACCAAGCCGAACAAGACCGCCCACCATAATACAAGCATTAAGCTGTACAGGCAGATAAATACCGATAGCAAAGGGCAGTACGGGAATACCGATAAGTTCTACAACAATGGCAATAAATACACCTGTAAACACAAGCGCCCAAGGCAGATTTCCACCCATAACGCCTTCAACAATAAGTTTCATAAGTGTAGCCTGCGGAGCGGCAAGTTCATCTGTACCGAAGCCCCAAGCCTGATCAAGCAGATAAAGTGTTCCGCCGATGGCAAGTGCCGCAGCTACAACACCTATAATTTCACCTATCTGCTGCTTTTTAGGTGTAGCGCCGAGCAGATAACCGGTTTTAAGGTCCTGTGAAGTATCGCCCGAAATTGCGGCAACAATACAGATTACCGAACCAATGGCAATCGCACTGCTCATACCGGCAACACCGCCGTTGCCTGTAAACTTAAGAACAAGTGTTGCAATAAGCAAGGTTGCTATCGCCATACCTGAAACGGGGTTGTTACTGCTTCCTACAAGACCTACCATACGGGAAGAAACTGTAGCAAAGAAGAAACCAAAAACAACTATGATAACAGCACCGATTGGGTTTACGGGAATAGCAGGGATTATCCAGATAAGAAGTGTAAGAACAATAATCGCCGCAATAACTGTTTTAATTCCTATATCCTTCGCGGTACGAGTATTAGATACAGCCCCTGCGCCGCCCATATTTTTCATAGCGCCTGTAAAGGTCTTTACTATAAGCGGAAGCGATTTAATAAGACTTATAATACCGCCTGCAGCCAGTGCACCCGCGCCTATATATCTTATATAAGAACTCCATATACCGCTAGCACCGCTTTCGGCAAATATTTCACCGATGGTGGCATCTACACTTGGGTAAAGGACGCTGTTTTCACCGAAAAGCACGATAAGCGGAATAAGCACCAACCAACTGAGCACGCCGCCCGCGAACATATATGAAGAAATTCTTGCGCCGCAGATATAACCAACGCTCATTACAGCAGGATATATCTGTGTGCCGATTTCACCCGCATAGCCTTTGACACGGCCCGAAACCTCACCTGCGACAACCTTTAAGCCGTCGATAATGAACTTAAACAAAGCCGCAAAGCCCATACCCGCAAAAACGGTAGATGCATTAGCACCGCCCTTTTCACCCGCTAAAAGCACCTCTGCACAGGCAGTTCCCTCAGGATAAGGCAAAGTGCCGTGCTCTTTAACGATAAGCGCATTTCTAAGCGGCACCATAAAGAACACACCCAAAAGTCCGCCGATAAGGGCGATGAGCGTTATCTCAAGAATACCGGGCTTGTCCATCTTACCTTCAGCTGCCCAAAGGAAAAGCGCAGGCAGAGTAAATATTGCGCCCGCCGCCAATGACTCACCTGCAGAGCCGACTGTCTGAACGATATTGCTTTCAAGAATAGAGTTTCTGCGCATTATAATGCGTATTACACCCATTGCGATAACGGCAGCAGGAATAGATGCCGATACCGTCATACCTACCCTAAGACCAAGGTAAGCATTTGCCGCGCCGAACACAACCGCCAGAAGAATACCCATAATAACGGATGTGACCGTAATTTCAGGGGTTATTTTTTCCGCGGGAATGTATGGCTTAAATTCTGTGTTTTTATCCATAACTTCTCCCATCTGTCAAGACCTTACAAAGTAAGGCTGACGATAAAATTCATAATATTTTACCACACCTGCTGCAATAATGCAACAGTGCAATCATCGACATTCTTCGAGCATTTTAAGAAGTAATTTATATATTTCTTGGGTTGAGGATATGCTAAGCCTCTCACCCGTGGTATGTACATCATAAAGTTGAGGACCTATCGAAATACAGTCAAGTCCTTTTATTTTATCAGCAAACACCCCGCATTCAAGTCCTGCGTGGATAGCCTCAACCTTAGCGTCAAAGCCAAACTGCTGTTTAAAAATTTCCTTATAAAGCCCTTGCATTTGTGAATTACCGTTAAATTCCCAAGGCGGATAATATCCCGATGTTTCTGTCTTACAGGGAATACATGTAAAAAACGTCGCAAGTTTTTGTTCAAGGAAATAAAGCGCCGATTTTTTATTGCTTCTCAGCGCAAAATGAAATATTATTTCGCTCTGTAAGGTTTTAAGTATTCCCAGATTAAGCGATGTCTCAACCAGACCTTCAATTTCTGCGCTCATATCAACCACACCGTTAGGTGTGCAAAGCAAAGCGAAAATCAACTCATCCTTTAAAGCCGTGTCAATAACGCTATACTCGCCCTCACCGCAGGGTGTTATATCAAACTCAAATCCGTCTTCACGCTTAGAAATCTCGGTTTTTATAATTTCAAAATAGTTTTCTGCAGTCTTTTTAAATCCCTCAGCGTCTTTAGAGCAAAGCCTTATTTCACAGCATAAGGGTATTGCATTTCCCTTGTCTCCGCCGTCAATACTGATTATCTCAAATTCGGATTGGGTATTCATATAATTTAAAAATCTCGCCGCAAGAATATTTGCGTTCACCCTGCCGCTGTTTATCTCTATACCAGAATGTCCGCCTTTAAGACCTTTGATTGTAACTAATATTTGTGTTCCCTTAAAATCTCGTCTTGTTACGGGTACAGTCGCCTTAAATTCACTGCCGCCCGCACAGGAAACGGTCACGGTGTCCATATCCTCAGAATCAAGGTTTATCATTCTTTTTCCGCTTAAAATTGCTGTGTCAAGCCGCGTGGCGCCAATCATACCGACCTCCTCATCGGTGGTGAATACCGCCTCAATTGCGGGGTGGGGTATGTCACTGCTTTCAAGTATCGCCATTATCATTGCAACGGCTACTGCGTTGTCGGCGCCCAAGGTTGTCCCCTTTGCCTTTATAAAATCATCCTCTGCATAAAGCCGCAGACCGTCTTTTTCAAAATCGATATCGCAATCAGTCTGCTTTTGACAGACCATATCAAGATGTCCTTGTAATATAATCGGCTCAGAATTTTCATACCCTGCCGTTGCGGGTTTAAATATAACGACATTATTCGCGCCGTCCCTTACCGCCTTTAGCGAGTGACGCTTAGCAAAGTCCATACAGTACTGCGCTATTGCCTCCATATTTCCCGAACCGTGCGGCACGGCACTTATCTGCTCAAAATATTCAAATACCCTTTTGGGTTCAAGCGAAGATAAAACAGACATTTAATTTTCCTCCGAATGCATTTTCAAAAGAATGATTGACAAAATTATACCACAACTGCACCGCCAGAGCAAGAAAAAGCGATACAAAAACAGAAAACGGCAACCCTTAATTAAAAAGATTGCCGTCTGAATTTTGTATTGATAATTTAGTTTATATTTAAGATTTTTTCGAATA
>JAZRPH010000035.1:0-16377 GCA_045649125.1 Acutalibacteraceae bacterium
GAAACTCTTTGACCTGCCAAATAAATAATTTTTTGAAAAGGTGAAGTCGAAGAACGCAGTAATACTGCCGTATTACAAGTGATGAGACAAGAAAGGGCAAAAAATTATTATTTGTCAGGCGTGACGGGTTCGACTCTCGTCAGCCTAAGCGGCTGCGTGATATGCGTGAGGATAGGGATCTAACACAGGCACAAATGGCTGATTTTTTAAAAATTCATCAAACGACATATTCCGATTACGAAATTGGAAATTTGAATGTTCCCATTGAAGTTTTTATAAAACTTGCAGAATTTTATAACACAAGCATAGATTTTCTTGCAGGTGTTACAGATAATCCAAATCCATATAAATAATTACACAATATATATTGAAAAAGCACCACAGACTCTTTCTTGAATCTGTGGTGCTTTTTAATGCCTATTTTATAAACTTAAAATTAGATGTATTTGTGTCTTTTGGGTTGTAGTTTTCGATATAATCGATGATATCGCATTCACTGTCCGATACAAAAAGCAAATCCATATTTGTTTGCGGCATAAAGTTTTGCTTTATAGTGTTATTTAGCATTTCAATCAGTGGATTGTAGTAGCCGTTTGTGTTAAATATTGCGATTGGCTTTTTGTGAATACCAAGCTGTCGCAGGGTGTAAATTTCAAAAAACTCGTCAAATGTACCGATACCGCCGGGTGTTATTATAAACGCGTCGGACATTTCTTCAAGCAACTGCTTTCTTTCGCGCATAGTGTTGGTATAAATCATATCGGTGCAGTTTTCAAAAAGTGCGCCGTCAACATTAAAAAATGACGGGCATATACCAATAATTTCACCGCGCAGTTGCGCAGCGCCCCGTGCAACAGCGCCCATAAGACCTGCAGCGCCGCCGCCGAAAACAACGCTGTGATTTTTTTGCGCTATCTCGCGGCCTAAGGCTTCACCGCCTTTAATATAGATATCGTCAATTATGTTTGACGATGCGCCGTAAATACAGATTTTCATACCAAATCCAGTTCCTTATCGTTTAAAATTGCGCTTATAAGTCGCTCACCCTCATATTCAAGTCTTAGCGAAAAGAACGGTGAGTCCCCCTCAATCAACCGTAAAAAGATTTTGTCACCCTCCCACAGCGGCAGGGAATAAAGGGCGGTTTTATCCACCCACTCAAGAACACCCTCATCACAGTCCTTTACCTCGCCCGAAAAATCGGTGCAGGTAAATATGTGCATATATTCGGTTTCCCACCTATCAGATACAAAGGTAACTATGCCACGGTAATTGCTTTGGTGAACGGTAAGTCCCGTTTCCTCAAAAACTTCCCGTCTGTTGCACTGTTCGGGACTTTCTTTGTCCTCAAACTTACCGCCGATGCCCACCCATTTATCGCGGTTAAGGTCATTTTCCTTTTTTACGCGGTGAAGCATAAGGTAACAGCCGTCTTTTTCAATATGGCACAGTGTGGTGTTTCTCATTGTTCTTCCTCGTCTTTTACAACTCTGGGAACATAGCCTTCAAGGTAGAATATATCATTATCCTTGTGCTCAGAGTCAAAGATATTATTATACTGTATTTTTTCGTATTCGCTAAGCAACTCGGTGTACTGCGACTTGTCACTCCAGCGGTAGTAGTTGTTTTGGGCATCAATGTAGCCCACCGTATTGATTACGGGCAGAGTTTCGGAAAGCTTTAAGAGATACTTATTATATTCGGTAAGTTTAACACCCGCGACATCAAGCACATACGAAGACAGGTAATTTGCACTCAGTTTATCAATGTACTTTTCCTCAATATCGTAGTTTGCCCAGATATAAAAGGGTGTTACATACCGCTGCTGTTCCTGTTCGACAGACAGATTCAAAAGATTATCCACCCCTAAAAGCGAGGAGATAAATTTAGTCTCTATCGAAGGCTGATGGTCGCCGAACATACAAATAACCGTCGGCTCCTTTACATTTGAAAAGTATTCAATAAGTCCTTTAAAGGCATCGTCACTTGCCTTGACAAGCGAAAGATATTTACTTGCCTTATTGTAATACACATTACTTGATGTTATGCCAATGCTTTCGTTAAAGTTTGCAGCGCCCGAGGAATATCCGCCGTGATTTTGCATTGTAACATTAAATGCAAAATAGGGGACCGATTTATCACGGTTTTCAAAGTCATCAATAAGCAACTGATAGTTGTAGTCATCGCTTATATACTGGCGGATAAGCATATTATTGCGGTCGGGGTAGTATTGGTCGACAAGCGACTGCAGATAATCGGCGTTACTGCCGTTTTCAATATAATCGTTTAAAATAGAAACATCAATAATGTTTTCAAGCGCCGTAAAGGCATTAAAGCCCATATTCTGATAAACGCTTACCCTGTTCCAACCACTTGCATAGTAGGGGTGAAGTGTGTATGATGAATAGCCCTGACCTTCAAGTGTGGAAACAAGACTTGCAAGCGGGTTTTTAATGTAAAGCATATAAGCGTTACTGCCCGACGGCAAGAAAGAGGTGGTGTGTCCTGTTAAAAATTCAAATTCGGTGTTCGAAGTACCCGCGCCGATAACAGGGACATATAAATTACCCTTGACGGTGTTTTCGGTAAGACTGCGCATAAAGGGCATATAATCCTCGTTAGTGGTAAACTCACCCAAAACGCTTAAATCGGAAAGCGATTCATTCATAATGCAGATTATATTGGGTGAATTTTCGTTAGGCTCAACGGTCTGCGGTTTGTCGTCGTTCTCCTCAACAGTGCTTGACACATAGTTGCCGATGGATTCAGCGTCATAGCCCTCAGGTGTGGACATAAAAAGGTATTTTGTGTTACAAAAGAAACTGAAAACAAAACCGTAGTTGCGGTAACCTCTCGACTGATTCCAGAAGTCAGGCTTAACACCCATATTAGCAAACACAGGTGTAGCGTAGAACAAAATCATCAGCACCGCAAAGAAAGTGCCCATAAATGTACGCGAAACAATCTTTGTTATAAGGTTGTATTTGGGTGTTTTAAGTTTTATACCCACTACAACAAGGAAAACGAATATCAGAATTGCCGTCACCATTGTGTATATCGGTGCATAATTGTAGGTGTTTGCAACATTTGCTGCGGTAGTAATGCTTAAAAAATCCATAGGAATAAAGGGTGTTCCCCTGAATTCCACAACATAAGCGTGTGCCAAGGCAAAGCCGAACAGTACCGTGTTTACCGAAAGTACCGACACCCTGAAACTGCCCGACAGGGCAAATACAATAAAATAAAAGAGTATAACTACAAGATAATTTGCCCAGAAGCCAAGGTAGGTCATATCATATATGAATATCTTATTAAGACATTCGGTCATTGTAATTGTAACTATGGGCAGAAGAAGCAGCAAAACAAAATGCCATATCTTGTTTATTATATCATTGGTTATTCTTATGGTGTAGGCAATCAAAGCCCCGATTAGCAGCGGCACAACCAGACAAACCGCAAGCAGCAGCCATTTAAGTTCAAAATCCTGTGATATAAAGGTGTTGCTTTCAATCAGAACAAACAGCATAAGAACAGCCGCAGTAACAGCACCCGTAATCTTTGATTTTTTACTGGAGCGGATTTCAAAACTATTTATAAAAAAGTTCTTTAAAAACTTAAATGAATTTTTTAAAACACTTAAAGCCTTCATCTTACATTCCCTTCAAATAAGAAATAAGCCGAATAATAACGCAACTTACATTATACCACAATTTACAAAAAATACAAGATATATAATATTAAGGTTTTATTAAGAACCCCCCGAGCAGTTATCGACTGCTCGGGGGGTGTTTTAAAATGTCTAACGGTCCAGTTTTTTAAGTATCTCGTTATTCTGACTGAGTATCTGACCTATGCCGTAAATGGGGAAGAAAAGAATTGCGGCAAAAACGGTACCAAAGATAATCACTGCCAGACTAAGCGCTATTGAAAACAGGGTTTTTGAAAACAGAATAAATGCCAATACAAAACTTAGTATTATTATCGCAAAAGCCAGAACAAACGCGATAATTTTAATAATACTGCTTAGCGATTCGTACATTCCGTTTGCGTATGCTTCAATAGGGTTCTTTTTTGCTCTAAATGAAGCCGAGGTGGAGCTGATGTCTTCCATATCAATTGACTGATTATTAGGATTTTCGTTCATATCGTAACTCCCTTATTATATTTTCTTAACGCCGATGGTAAGCGCTTCACCGTTGATATCCCACTCTTTAGAGTAGCCGTCAGCATCACCCTCGGTAATGGAAGAAGCCAAGGTATCCTTAGAAATGCTGTCGGACATCTTAAGCGCTATGTCAATAACACGGCGGCTGCCGCCAAGTGTTACATTTATGCGGTCGGTCACATTAAAACCTGCTTCCTTACGCATAGTCTGTATCTTGCTGACAATCTCACGCACAAAGCCTTCCTCAACAAGTTCCTCGGTAAGTGTTGTATCAATAGCAACCGTAACACCACGGTCGCTTACGGTGTAAAAGCCTTCGCGCTGGTTTGCTTCAATAAGCAGGTCTTCGGCACTAAGCCTTACTTCACCCGAAGGCAGACCAAGCACGATTTCACCATTTTGGTCAAGTTCTGCCTTAGCGGCATTTCCGTCAAGTGAAGATAGCGCTGCGCGTATTTCACCAAGCTGCTTTCCAAACTTGGGACCTACCGTCTTAAGCTGTGGCTTTAGGATGTAGCTTACAAAGTTGTCAACCTCGTTTGTAAAGCTTACATTCTTAATGTTAAGTTCATCCCTGATAATGTCGGTAAAGAAACTGTCAAGCGAAAGGTCTGACTTAACATACATTGTGCTAAGCGGCTGACGGTTCTTCATTGCCGAGCCGTTTCTTGCGCTTCTGCCAAGCACTACGATTTCAAGCAGACTTTCCATATTCTTTTCGAGCGTAAGGTCGATAGCCTCCTCGCAAACTTCGGGGAAATCGCAAAGGTGTATACTCTCTGCCGCAGAACTGTCAACACTTCTTACAAGGTTTTGATAGATGCTTTCACTCATAAACGGAATCATCGGCGCTGCCGCCTTAGCGGTGGTTACAAGCGCGTTGTAAAGCACTAAGTATGCCGTTTCCTTATCGTCGGTCATACCCTGTACCCAATAGCGCTCACGGCCGCGGCGAACATACCAGTTACTAAGTTCGTCAACAAATTCCTGTAAAGCACGTGCAGCCTCAGGTATGCGGTAGTTTTCAAGGTTTTCATCCACCGCTTTTACCATAGAATTAAGCCTTGATATAAGCCACTTATCCATAACCGTAAGGTTTTGGGGCTTTAAGGTGTGCTTTGTGGGGTCAAATTCATCTATATTAGCGTAAAGCACATAAAATGCATAGGTATTCCAAAGTGTGCTCATAAATTTGCGCTGACCTTCGGTTACGGCTTTGCCGTGGAATCGGTTGGGCAGCCAGGGGGCAGAGTTTGTGTAGAAATACCAGCGTATTGCGTCGGCACCGTAACTTTCAAGCGCGTCAAACGGGTCAACGGCGTTGCCCTTTGATTTACTCATCTTCTGTCCGTTCTCGTCCTGAACGTGACCTAAGACGATAACATTTTTATATGGCGCCTTATTGAAAATAAGGGTTGAAATTGCCATAAGCGAATAAAACCATCCGCGTGTCTGGTCAACAGCCTCTGAAATAAAGTTAGCGGGGAACTGTGACTCAAAAAGTTCCTTATTTTCAAAGGGGTAATGGTGCTGTGCAAAGGGCATCGCACCCGAGTCAAACCAACAGTCAATAACCTCAGGTACACGGTGCATCTGTTTGCCGCATTCGGCACACTTAATCGTTACATTGTCAATGTACGGACGGTGCAGTTCAATATCATCAGGACAGTTATCCGACATTGATTTCAGTTCCTCAATGCTTCCGATGGAATGAAGATGTCCGCACTCGCACTGCCATATATTAAGCGGAGTACCCCAATAACGATTACGCGAAATGCCCCAATCCTGAACATTCTTAAGCCAGTCGCCAAAGCGGCCCTTACCAATGCTTTCGGGTATCCAGTTTACAGTGTCGTTGTTGCGGATAAGGTCATCCTTAACAGCCGTCATCTTAATAAACCACGACTCACGCGCATAGTAAATAAGTGGGGTATCGCATCTCCAACAGAACGGATAATCGTGCTCAAACTTAGGCGCGTCAAACAGCAGTCCTTTGCTGTCAAGGTCTTTTAAAATAATGGGGTCTGCGTCCTTAACAAAGGTGTTAGCGTAAGGGGTGTCTTGGGTAAGTTCACCCTTTGCGTCAACAAACTGTACAAACGGCAGGTCATAGTTTCTGCCCACTTTAGAGTCATCCTCACCAAATGCGGGGGCAATGTGTACAATACCCGTACCGTCAGACATGGTAACATAACCGTCACAGGTGATAAAGTGCGCCTTTTTCCTCTGCTTTTCACATACGGGTTTTACAAAGTCAAAGAGCGGCTCATATTCCTTGTATTCAAGTTCTTTACCGCTGAACTTATCTAAAATTTCGTAAGCGGGTGTGTCTTCTGTGCCAAGTTTTCCTAAAACTTTATCAAGCAGCGCCTCAGCCATGTAGTAGGTAAAGCCGTCAGCGGCTTTAACACGGCAGTAAGTCTCATCAGGGTTTACGCACAGCGCCACATTCGACGGCAGCGTCCACGGTGTTGTGGTCCAAGCAAGGAAATATGCGTCCTCACCCACAACCTTAAAGCGAACTACCGCGCTGCGTTCCTTGACATTCTTGTACCCTTGTGCCACTTCGTGTGAGGAAAGGGGAGTTCCGCAGCGTGGGCAGTAGGGCACAATCTTAAAGCCCTTGTAAAGCAGTCCCTTGTCAAATATCTGCTTAAGTGCCCACCATTCAGACTCGATAAAATCGTTGTGATAGGTAACATAGGGGTTTTCCATATCAGCCCAGAAGCCAACCGTCTTTGAAAAATCCTCCCACATACCCTTGTATTTCCAGACACTCTCTTTACAGTGGTCGATAAAGGGTTCAGGTCCGTATTCCTCAATCTGCTCCTTACCGTCAAGGCCAAGCAACTTCTCAACCTCAAGTTCGACAGGCAGTCCGTGTGTGTCCCAACCTGCCTTTCGCGGTACCATACAACCCTTCATTGTGCGGTAGCGCGGAATCATATCCTTTATAACACGGGTAAGCACGTGTCCAATATGCGGCTTACCGTTAGCAGTAGGGGGACCGTCATAAAATACATAGGGCGTACCCTTAGCGCGAGAATCAATACTCTTTTCAAAAATTTTGTTCTCCGCCCAAAACTTTTCAATTTTCTTTTCCTGTTCCACAAAATTTAAATTTGGTGAAATGCTTTCATACATTGATAAAATGCTCCTTCCAAATGAAAAATCCCCGTCCTCAATAGGACGAGGATGAAATAATCACTGCCTCGAATAAACCACCTATCAGAACGGACCAACATCCGCACTCCGCTAACGGTGGAGTAACCGGCAAGTGTTAATAGGCATTACGCTTTTCACACCGCAGCTCAAAAGTGATGTTCACAGATTTCTTCACCGCCGACCTTACACCGCCGCCGACTCGCTAAAGATGAAATATGAAACCGCTACTGTCTTCGTCACAGCCTTTTACAGATGAATATTAACACAATTTCCAAAAAAAATCAATAGTTAAACTAATTAAAAAATAAAACTAATAATAAATATCATATATTTTTTAAAAAAAGCCGTTGACAAAGTTGTAAAAAGGTGGTAATATAATACGCGGTTAGCAAATGCTAATTACTCTTTAACAGGCATTAGTCAGGAGATGCTTATGAACCTAAGTGATGCAAAAGAAGGAAAGGAATATATCATTCAGCGGATAGAAACCGATGATGAGGAGTTGGATGCGTTTCTGTTTTCTTTGGGCTGCTACAGCGGTGAGCCTATAACGGTGATTTCTCACCTTAAGGGTGGCTGTGTGGTATCAATCAAGGACGGCAGATATAGCATTGACACTCCACTCGCACAGGCGATTATAATCAGCGGTTAATTAAAAAGGTAATTCGCTGATTACTTTTTCAGTTCTGAGTTAGCCATCTCTAACCGAATATATATTTAGCGTTTAAACGGCACAAAACGGGGAGGAACATATCTATGCGAATTGCTTTAACGGGCAATCCCAACAGTGGTAAAACTACAATGTACAATGCCCTTACCGGCAGTAATGAAAAGGTCGGCAACTGGGCAGGTGTTACGGTTGATAAAAAGGAACACACCATTAAAAAGGCATATTGCACAGGCGGAAAGCAGCCTATTGCTGTTGACCTTCCGGGCGCTTATTCGATGTCGCCCTTCACCAGTGAGGAAAGCATCACAAGCGCTTATGTAAAGAAAGAAAATCCCGATGTTATCATCAACATTGTGGACGCTACAAATTTAAGCCGCAGTCTTTTCTTTACCACACAGATTTTAGAACTTGGTGTTCCCGTTGTGGTGGCGCTTAATAAAAGCGACATTAACCAAAAGAAAGAAACCAAAATAAATATCAACGCATTGTCTGAATTGCTTGGCTGTCCTGTTGTAAATACCATATCCACCTCATCTAATGGCTTAAAGGCGGTGATTGCAGCCGCTATGGCGCAGGTCGGTAAAACACAAGCGCCGCCTTACAAACAGAAAGATATTGATTTAACCGATAAAAAGGCGGTTGAGATGGCCGACCGTAAGCGTTTTGAGTTTGTAAATGCGATTGTAAAGCAGGTGGAAACCCGTAAGGTCTTTACCAAGGATAAAAATATCGACGATAAGATTGATGCCGTTCTTACAAACAAATGGCTCGGTATCCCGATTTTTGCCGTTGTAATGTGGCTTGTATTTCAGATTTCTCAGGTCTGGGTGGGCACCCCCGTTGCCGATTTTCTTGTCGCCTGGCTTGAAGCCTTTCAGGGCTGGGTAGGGGGATTTATAACAAATCCGTTAATATCGGCACTGCTTGTTGACGGTGTAATCGGCGGTGTTATCGCCGTTATCGGCTTTTTACCGCTTGTTATGGTGATGTACTTCCTGATAGCAATACTTGAAGATTGCGGTTATATGTCCCGTGTGGCAGTAGTGCTTGACCCCATTTTCAAAAAGGTTGGTCTTTCGGGCAGGTCGGTAATTCCTTTTGTTATCACTATCGGCTGCGCAGTACCAGGCATTATGGCAAGTCGAACCATCCGTAACGAGCGTGAACGCCGTGCCACCGCAATGCTTGCACCCTTTATGCCCTGCGGCGCTAAGATACCCGTAATTTCTCTTTTTGCGGGTGCGTTCTTTGATAACGCAGGTTGGGTAAGCACCGTTATGTACCTTTCGGGTATCGTTCTTATCTTTTTGGGTGCTTTGCTTGTAAACAGAATTACGGGCTACAAGGCAAGAAAATCCTTCTTCATTATTGAAATTCCCGAATATAAATTTCCGTCACTTTGGGGCGCATTCAAGTCTATGTGCTCTCGCGGTTGGGCATACATTGTAAAGGCTGCAACAATTATCTTGCTTTGCAATACCGCAGTCCAGATTATGCAGACATTCACATGGAAACTTACCGAGGCAAATGAAACCGCCAGCAATTCAATTCTCGCATCTATCGCAGGACCGTTTGCCTATCTGCTCGTTCCCATAGTGGGCGTTCTTAGTTGGCAGTTGGCGGCAGCCGCTATTACAGGCTTTATCGCTAAGGAAAATGTTGTGGGTACACTGGCTGTATGCTTTAGCATTACAAACTTTATCAATACCGATGAGTTAGCCCTCGTAGGCGGTGCAAATGAGGTTGCAACGGTTATGGGACTTACAAAGGCGGCAGCACTAGCCTACCTTATGTTCAATCTCTACACTCCGCCTTGCTTTGCCGCTATCGGCGCTATGAACGCTGAAATGAAGAGCGCTAAATGGCTCTGGGGCGGTATCGGTCTGCAACTCGCAGTCGGCTACACGGTTTCCTTCCTTGTATATCAAATAGGCACATTTATTGTATCAGACAGATTAGGTGCAGCCTTTATACCCGGTCTTATTGCTGTGGTTTGTATGGTAGGAATAATGGTTGCCCTTATTATAAGAACAGATAAAAAATTAAAGGCAGAATATGCTTTAAAGGCTGAAACAAAGCAAAGGATTACTGCCAAATAGGTGATACTTATGGGTGATTATATAGCATTAGCAGTTGTAGTAATTATTTTGGCTGCCGTTATTATATACCTTGTAAAACAAAAGAAAAAAGGTGCAAAATGCATCGGCTGTCCAAACTGCTGTGACTGTAAAGGTCACTGCGGTGACGGTAAAACAAAATAGTTGATACAAAACTTGCCAAAAGATTGACAAAATATGAATAATGTGTTAATATGATTTTAGTTTGATAGAGGCGCAACAACCATCAGTAGTGCTACTTAATGTCGGATTTTGCTGTAGCGCGAAAGGGGAAGTTGCCGAAATGGCGGTGCAGTGTCCGATGTATCGCTGTTGGTATATTGCAGAATATGTAATATACTGTCACTGTATGTGGAGCGCTATCCTGAAATCTGTATTCTTCACGGTGACGGTATTATACTGTTACCGTGTTATTTTTTATTGGAGGTTTATTATGACAGCAAAAAAGATTATCCCTAAGCTACTCATTGTCGCTTTTGCAGTGGGATTTGCAGTGGTTTGTGCGCTTACGGGTTCTATCACTGAACCGGTTGGCACACTCTGGTCACTCTTCCCACCGGTAGTGGCTATCTGCTTAGCGCTTATCACGAAGGAGGTTTATTCCTCACTCTTTGTCGGTATTGTTATGGGCGGTTTACTCGCAACAGGATTTAATCCTATACATACCATCGACACCGTTGTTAGTGACGGTATAATATCGGCAGTTTCGGGAAGTGCAGGCATCTTCGCATTTTTGGTAATTCTCGGTGTTATTGTGGCTTTGCTTAACAAGGCAGGCGGCTCACAGGCATTCGGCAGATGGGCTTCCAAGCATATAAAGACTAAGTTCGGCGCAGCGATTGCAACATTCCTGTTCGGCGTACTTATCTTTATCGATGACTATTTCAACTGCCTTACTGTCGGCGCGGTTATGCGTCCTGTTACAGACAAGACAAAGATTTCCCGTTCCAAACTGGCATATCTTATTGACGCTACCGCAGCGCCCGTTTGTATGATAGCGCCCATTTCCTCTTGGGCAGCAGCAGTTTCATCCTACGCGCCCGACGGTCAGGGTATTGCGCTGTTCTGTAAGGCTATTCCTTACAACTTCTATTCAATACTCACATTCGTGTTTATTATAGCGCTCGCCGCTATGAAGTTCGACTACGGCCCAATGAAATTGCATGAGTTAAATGCTAAAAGCGGTGACCTGTTTACCGTACCGCGTGAGGATGCACTCGGTGAGGGTGACGAACTCCCCGCAACCGAAAAGGGCAGAGTAATCGACCTTGTTATCCCGATAATCTTCCTCATAGGCGTGTGTGTTTTCGCTCTGTTCTATGTAGGCAGATGTATGGGCGAAGAGTGGGTATTCGCTTCTGCAAACTATGACAGTTCTTTAGGCTTTATTGATGCATTTTCTAATACCGACGCTACGGTAGGTCTGCCATGGGGCGGTCTTGTAGCACTTGTTGGTATCATCATCTATCTTGTTGCCCGTCGTCTTGTTTCCATTAAGGAAGCAATGGCTTGTATTCCTAAGGGCTTTATTGCAATGGTACCCGCTATCCTTATTCTCACAATGGCTACAACACTTAAGAATACAACAAGCCTTCTTAATTCCGACGCTTTTGTTGAGGGTATGCTCGGCTCGGCAGGTGCATTACAGAACTTCCTGCCCGCAATCATCTTTATCGTTGCGTGCTGCATTGCCTTTGCAACAGGTACTTCTTGGGGAACATTCGGTATCCTTATCCCGATAGTGCTTAGCATATTCCCCGTTGGCAGTGAACTTGGTATCATCGGTATGTCTGCGTGTCTTGCAGGTGCTGTTTGCGGCGACCACTGCTCACCCATTTCCGATACTACAATTATGGCATCCGCAGGTGCACAGTGCAACCACATTGCCCATGTATCCACACAGTTGCCTTATGCAATCACAGTTGCAGCAATCTCCTTTGTAGCATACATTGTTGCAGGTTTTGTTAATAACTGGATGATAGTATTACCGCTGTTTGCAGTCCTTACAGTAGCAACCTTGTTCGTAATCAAGGCAATTACTAATAAAAAGACAGCATAATCACAAAATATATTGAAATTAAAAGTCGTTACCATTATAATTATGGTAACGACTTTTTTGTAGGTGATTTTTTGGCACGAACACTTGAAAAGCATCAGGAAATTGAGCGCAGTATAATAAAAAAATACCGTAAGGCTATCTGGAACGGTTTTGTCGGCTCGGTAAAAGAGTATGATTTGATTAAGGAAAATGACAGAATTGCCGTTTGTATTTCGGGCGGTAAGGATTCAATGATACTTGCAAAATGTATGGAACTGTTGCAGCGTCACAGCGAGGTACCGTTTGAACTTAAATACATAGTTATGGACCCAGGGTATGCCGACCAAAACCGCAGACTTATCGAGGAAAATTTAAAAATTCTTAATATCGACGCCGAAATTTTTGAAAGTGACATTTTTGATGTCGCATATACAGCGGGCGGCTCACCGTGTTATCTGTGCGCCCGTATGCGCCGTGGTGCTCTTTATGCCAAAGCAAAGTCTTTAGGCTGCAATAAAATTGCTCTTGGTCACCACTTTGACGATGTTATTGAAACACTGCTGATGAGTATGATGTACTCGTCAGAGATTAAAACAATGCTTCCAAAACTTCACAGCACCAATTTTGAGGGTATGGAACTTATCCGTCCTTTATATAAGGTCAAGGAAAAGGATATAATCGCGTGGGCGAACTATAACGGACTGCATTTTCTGCAGTGCGCCTGCAAATTCACAAAGGACAGCGCCGACAATGAAATGCTTTCAAAGCGCAAGGAAATGAAGGAACTTGTAAAGCAACTTAAAAAGACCAACGCGGAAGTGGACGATAACATCTTCCGCAGTCTGCATAATGTAAATATGGCGACCATCCCCGGCTGGCGCGACTGCGACACCGGCAAAGAACACACATTTTTAGAAAAGTATTAGATATATAAAAACACTCAATAATGAATAATAAAAACCATCCTTTCGAGGATGGTTTTATTTTTGCGAATTTATTTTATTTTCAATCGTTATACAAGAAGAGGTTAGCATTCTTTGAATTCTTCCGCACAAATTTCTATATTTTTTAAAGCCCATTTCATCAACTATACCAGACGAAAGCATAAGTTTAAGCCAACTTTCAGTTTCAACGCATTCTTTTCGTGCGATTTTGAATTTAGATAACATATCGGCAAGACTTTGTGGATATTGTGCTTCTGAAACATTTGCAAAAACACTTGAAGAAGATTTTCGGATTTGAAAGGTAAGGTTAGAATTTCCTACGATACTTTGACAAAGTAATTCAATTTCAGTTGCCAACTGCTCAGAATATTTTAGCAGTAAATTTTCTTTCATATCTTCGCCTCCAAATCACAGCGTAGCTGTGCATGTAATTAATGCAAAGCATTGTATGTAATTGCAACGTTAGTTGCGTATGTAATCAATCCGAAGGAAAATACACCTACGGTGATGCCATACACGCCATGCGTGATTACATACGCCTGACGGCGATTACATACCAATCCTTCGGATTGGATAAAATAAAAGCACTTCACAGGAAGTGCTTTTATTTTGGTGCCGCTGACCGGACTTGAACCGGTACGGTATCGCTACCGAGGGATTTTAAGTCCCTTGTGTCTGCCTATTCCACCACAGCGGCATATTCAATATCATATAATAGAATACCGCTTTTGTCAAGGATTTTTTAGCAAAATTAGGACAGTATTTTATGTAATTAGCAGAGTCTGCCGATACAGCAGTCGCCCTCAACTTTTTCAAGGTAAACATTCAAAATTTTACCTGTAAGCACCTGCTTTGATGCGACCGTCACACGCGAATAGTTTGGGGTGTAACCCGAATAAACACCGTTCTCACATTCCTCAAAAAGAACAGGGAAAATTTGAGCGCATTGTGAATGTAAAAACTGTTTTTCACATTCAAGCGTAACCGCGCTCATAAGGTGTGAGCGTTCAGCCTTTACTTTGTTTGAAACCTGTGATTTCAGCGTCGCCGCAACCGTACCGCTTCTACGGGAATAGGCGAATATATGCGCCCTTGCAAAGTTGATTTTGCGCACAAACTGGAGGCTTTTATTAAATTCTTCGTCACTTTCCCCCGCAAAGCCTACCATAATATCGGTGGTAATGGAGGCGGTGGGGAAGATGTTTCTTATTCTTGTCACCAAATCTTCGTAAAAGCGGGAGTCATAATGTCTGTTCATTCGCTTAAGCGTCTCGTCACAGCCCGACTGCAGTGACAGGTGAAACTGCGGACAAAACTTTTCCAGTGCCGCTAATCGCATAAGCATATCGTCGGTTATGTGGTCAGGCTCAAGTGAGCCAAGTCGCACCCTTTTAATGCCGTCAACACGGCAAACAGCCTCTACCGCATTGCACAGATTAAAATCCTCGCCGTGACCGTATGCCGAAAGATTTATTCCCACCAAAACAATTTCACAAAATCCGTTTTGCGCTAAGCGCACAGCCTCTTGCTCAATATCGCTGATACCCCTTGAACGCACCCTTCCTCGTGCGGTGGGTATTATACAGTATGAGCAAAATCTGTCACAGCCGTCCTGAACTTTTACAAACGCGCGGGTGCGCTCGTTAAAGCGGCTAATCCCCATCGTGTTGTAAAAATCACCGACCTGATGTTTATTAACCTCAAAATAATTATTTTCGCCTTTAAATTTATTTATGGCATCTATTGTTTTTGAAATGTCGCGGTTGCCAATAATTATATCGGCATCAAGTGCCTTGGCATCCTCGGGGAAAGCCTGTACCATACAACCCGTAAGCACAATCACCGCATCGGGATTAAGTCGGCGCTGTTTGCGTACAAGCTGACGGGTTTTTCGGTCGCTTTCGGCAGTCACCGTGCAGGAATTGATAATAACCGCATCGGCAGTCACATTTTCAAAATCGGTGTGACCGCAGTTTACCAATGCCTCACGCATAGCCTGTGTTTCATACTGATTTACCTTGCAACCAAGCGTAAAAAAGTGAATGTTCATATTTCACCTCGAAAATCTAATTACAATATACAATTTTAAATAATTATGACGGTTTTGTCAACACAAGTAGAGAAGAAAAACTAACTCTACTGCAAGGATACTTAAAAATATAGTTGCAAAACGGCTTGGTAGATTGAATATTGACAGCCTTTAAAGTACAATTACCGACAGCCAAAGCAATTTTTTTAATAGGAGTAACGCGATATGGAAAAATTTAAAATTGTTGCAGACTCGTCTGCTGATTTACTGGAACTTACAGGTGTGCCGTTTTCTTCGGCACCCTTGAAAATAATAACCGACAATGCTGAATATGTCGATGATGAAAATTTAGATGTAAGTAAAATGGTTGATGAGTTTTCACGGTATAAAGGCCGTTCCTCAACCTCTTGCCCTAATTCTGAGGATTGGTTAAAGGCTTTCGGTGACGCTCAGTATATCTTCTGTGTCACCATCACAGCAACCCTTTCGGGAAGTTTTAATGCGGCAACGGTTGCAAAGCAGATGTATGAGGATATGTACCCCGACCGAAAGGTGTTTGTTTTAAACACCCTTTCAACAGGACCTGAAATGAAACTGATAATTGAAAAAATCTGTGAATTGATAAACGCAGGGGACAGCTTTCAGGAAATTTGCAGTAATATCACACAGTACACTAAAACAACAGGTTTGCTGTTTATGTTAGAATCTATGAAAAATCTTGCCAACAACGGCAGGGTAAGTCCCTTTGTGGCAAAGGCGGCAGGACTGCTGGGTATAAGGGTTGTGGGCAAAGCAAGTGATGTCGGCGATTTGCAGCCGCTTGATAAATGTCGCGGTCAGGAAAAGGCGCTTAATGCAATAGTCCGCAGAATGATCGAACTTGGCTGGAATTACGGTAAGGTTCGCATTTCACACTGTCTTAACACTGCGGCAGCGCAAAAGTTAAAGGAAATTCTTGAGAAAAAGTCCCCCGCAGCAGATATAGAAATTTATAACTGTAAGGGACTGTGCAGCTACTACGCCGAAAAGGGCGGTATGCTTGTGGGCTTTGAAAAATGTTAGGCTGACGAGAGTCGAACCCGTTACGGTTTCGCTCGCCGCCTTTTATCGCCTTACTTGCGCTTATTTTTGTAAGGCGACAGCCTTACTGCAAATTTCACGCTTCGCCTTTCGAAAAAAGGCGGCTGTGAGAAACTCTTTGACCTGCCAAATAAATAATTTTTTGAAAAGGCGAAGTCGAAGAACGCAG
>JAZRPH010000036.1:0-68523 GCA_045649125.1 Acutalibacteraceae bacterium
GCTGCGCACAATAATATGCCGCCGTTCAGGGCAGTTTATATCTGGTACAGAACAAGATAAGGAGAAATAAAAATGAACACAATATACGCTGAAATAGTATTTCAGGCAAAGCACGGTACCCGTGAGCAGTGGCAGTCCGCAAACCCCGTTTTACTTGCGGGTGAACACGGCGTCGTCACCGACGGCACCGCCGCAGAAAAGGAAAAAATCGGTGACGGTGTAACCCCGTGGAACGAACTTGAATGGTGGAAGTCGGGCGAGGGACTTAGTGCTTATGAAATTGCGGTCAAAAACGGCTTTGTCGGCAGTGAGGCGCAGTGGCTGTTTTCCCTTCGCTGTGACGGCGGAATAGGCAAGGGTGTCGACGGCTTTGGCGAAATTTTTAACGATTACGAGAATAATGTTGCAACTATAAAGGGTTATAGAATAAAAAATATTTCGGTATCATCCCATCAGCAGTATGCAGTAATAACATTAAACGATGCATCTCTTGATGATAAAGCGGCAGACCGTTACAGCAAAGATGATATAGTAAATCTCGACATTGGTAATTACTATTGTATGATGTTTAAAATCAGCGACAGCGGTGTAGGTGGGGACGGCAATAGTGTTTTAATTGTTGTAAAAACAGACGGCGGTCTGATAACAGAAAATATGTCATTAAATACTGATAATAATTGGCTTTATGTTGTAGATAAATCTTACGGAGAGGTTGTAACACAAACTTTTTATGCCCACACCGAAGGCGCAAATAACAAGGCGGTAGGTCTGGGCGCTCACAGTGAGGGTAAAGACAACCAAAGCATCGGCATCGCTTCACATACAGAGGGAAGAAAGAATACCGCAGGGTATTCAGCCCACGCAGAAGGCAGAGAAACCGTGGCTCAAGCCCCATACTCACATACCGAAGGACTTAACACAAAGGCTAAAGGACAGATTTCTCACGCAGAAGGGCAGTCGACTCAGGCGAACGGTGATATATCTCACGCAGAGGGCTTTTGCACAAAGGCTGACGGGGTACATTCTCACTCTGAGGGCGAAAACACAAAAGCGCAGGGACAGGGCGCTCACGCAGAGGGTGGATACGGTATCGCCGAAGGAAAGTATGCTCACTCAGAGGGGTACAACACAAAGGCACAAGGTCCTTTTTCCCACGCGGGTGGCGAAAATTGTATCGCTTCAGCCTCTGCCCAAACCGCCATTGGCAGAAACAACAAGGTTAATGACAATGCGCTTTTTGTAGTCGGAAACGGCACAACTAATGTTCTTCGCTCGAATGCGTTTGAGGTGTTGTCCGACGGCTCGATAACAGTAGGCGGCGTAACGCTTACACCGACTCTGCTTCAAAGGTTGTTGAATTTGCTGTAAGGGTGGTTTGAGGACAATGGATTTAACTGCAATAACCGCACTTATCGGTGAAGTGGGTGTGCTTATAGGGGTAATAGTCCCTATAATAGTAAGTATACGAAAAATTTCAAACGGCACTAAATGTCAGTTGCGCAGTGAAATGCTTCGCATATACTACCACAATCACGAAAAGGGCGTAATCAGACAGTATGAGTACGAAAATTTTGTACTTTTGTACGAGGCTTATAAGGCACTTAAAGGCAACTCTTTTATAGATAAAATCTATGCAGAGGTAAAGTCTTGGGAAATTATTACATAGGGGGTAAAACAATATGCCAAAAATTGCACTTGACGCAGGTCACGGACTTTCTACTTTGGGTAAGCAGACACCCGACGGCATTAAGGAATGGACGCTGAATGACAAGGTGCGCGATAAGGTGGTCGCACTTCTTTCAGACTACGACTGCGAAATCATTAATGTCGATAATAACGAGGGCGCAGTCGACGAAAGTCTTACTAAAAGGGTGCAGACCTACATAAACGCAAAGGCAGATGCCTTTGTATCCATTCATCATAATGCATACACAGGTAACTGGAGCGATGTAACAGGGGTTGAGGTTTATACCGACCTTAACCCCACCGCCAAAGACAGCGCCCTTGCCAACAGCATTTATGACAAGTTGGTAAGGTACACAGAACTTCGTGGCAGGGGAGTAAAACGGGCGGCATACACCGTTATTAATCAGAACACTATTCCCGCCGTACTTATTGAGGGCGGCTTTATGGACGGTACAAATGATTATAAAATAATAACCTCTGACTCAGGACAGACCGCCTATGCTAAGGCGGTAGCCGAGGGACTTGTTGAATTTTTAGGTCTTAAAAAGAAGCAGACGGGTCCCGCTTGGATTAAGGACAGCAAGGGCTGGTGGTACCGTCACGCCGACGGCAGTTACACCAAAAACGGTTGGAAAAAGATAGGAAGTGGGTGGTACTACTTTGAAGCCGACGGTTATGCTGTAAAGGAAAACAGTTGGAAGTTAATCGGTAACCGCTGGTATTATTTTGACGCGCGTAATGTAGCCGTAAAGGGACTTCACAACATAGGCGGTAAACTGTTTTACTTTGCCGAAAAGGACGCGAACGGACTTAAAGAATGTCAACTTATTGTCACCTACTCAAACGGTGAGATACAGCCGACTGTGTAAAAGGAGGGTGCTTTATGAAGATTTCTGACAAAGCAAAAAAGTGGATATGTGCTGCCGCAGTGCGCACGGTAAAGACCATGGCAGAAACCGCCATCGCGCTTATCGGCACCAACACCATCGGTATCACCGATGTCGACTGGATAGGACTGCTCAGCGCCTGTGCACTAAGCGGCATCGTAACCGTTCTTACTTGTATCAAAGGCCTGCCCGAAGTTAAAACTGAATAATGAAAGCATAAAAATTCCCGCCCTGTTCCTATAAAGGTTCAGGGCGGTTTTTTATTTTGTTTCGTGTGAAATTTCGTGTGAATATTTGCTTTATTTGTGTGAAAATTAATTAATTTTCGCGTTAATTCCTTAACAAATTTAAAAATCATAAAAACAGATTTTTCCGCATAATAAAAGGAAAAACCACTATTTAAAGCAGTTTTTCCTTTGGTGGAGTCGGGGGGAGTCGAACCCCCGTCCAAAAATCAATTCCCATCGGCATCTCCGAGCGCAGATATTTGATTAGATTTCCCTAAAAAGACAGTCAAATATCAAACCGTCAGTCTCGGTAGTTCCTGATTCATGACAGTATGTGGAACGCCATACAGTTCACGTTCACCGCTAAATGACGCCCTTACAAAGCCGCGGTAATCTCTGCTTGGACGGCAGCCTAATTAGGCTGCAAGTGCAACTTTATTGTTGTCAGTTAATTTTAAATTGCGGATTTTAAAGCGGTTCCGCACCGCTGCTCGCTTCCAATGGTTCATAATCCCTGTCGAAACCTTTACGACCCCATATTTAGTTTATCGGTTTTGCTCCTTTAAAGCACGGTCTATCGCACGGTTTGCGTCGCGTTTTGCCGCAGTATCACGCTTGTCGTGTAAGTGTTTACCCTTACAAAGACCAACCTGAACCTTAACAAGTGAACCCTTAAAATACATTGATAGGGGAATAAGGGTTAATCCTTGCTGTTTGACCACACCCAAAAGACGCATAATCTCACGCTTGTGCATTAGTAATTTTCTATCTCTTTTAGGTTGTTTGTTGAAAATATTACCATGGTCATAGGGACTAATATGCATTTGCTTGACAATTAACTCACCGTCATCAATACTGCACCAAGAGTCTTTTAAATTTACACCGCCTTGGCGTATTGACTTGACTTCAGTACCGGAAAGGGAAATACCGGCTTCATAACTTTCAACCACAAAATATTCGTGAAAAGCCTTTTTGTTATTAGCAATTGTTTTTATGTTATCCAAGCGGTATCCCTCCTTTTAAAAAGTTTATACTAATTATACAACAAAATCTTCGGGGTTATAATTCTGCGAAGGCTTTGCTTTATTGGGAGTTCGTTTTAATGGGTCATATCTGTAATGACGGCAGGCATCAAGCCTTGAAGTAACACCGTGTTTTTTACAAAAAACATCATCAGAATAATCTGATTTTTTACCGTGCACACAATATAGACAAGATTTTGATAACTTTTTATTAAAAGCTTTTAGTCCCATTAAAATCATCTCCGATGGACATTATACCATATCCTTAAGCACATTTCTACTGTCTTTTTTTGAATATATAAATATTATAAATAAAATTACCATAACTGTCAGTGAAATACTTAGTGAAACATTGGATACAAATAGATGTTTTTCACCCATAATACCGTTAGATACAGTAGTTTTAGAAACATCAAAAATTTTAATGAGGAAAAAGGTGAGTGCGCTGCTTATTAAACCGTGAGCAAGTCTACCGACAATAAATAGCGGGTAATTAACACCGCTGTTTTTTGAAAACCCAATTATTTGACACCAAATTGAAATTCCGGAAAAACCCAGCAAAAATGAGACCAGTATAATATTTTTAGTGATAGTAACCGATGTTGTCACCTCGGTTAAATAAACTACATATTTAAGTATTGGCAAATCTGTAGAAAAGCAGACAAGATAAGAGTTTATAAATGAAAATAAAATAACATACGTGCAAATCCCAATAACCGATGCCGCGGCTTCACTTGTACTTACAACAAAATTTTCTGCCAATGTTAGATTTTGAAGTTTTGAAGTATTTATTAATTCAGTGTTGCGGTGTGTGAATTTTGATAGAGCAAGGGCTATTAAAAAACTTGCGGCTAAATGCGAAATTAATAAAACATAACCTATCTTTTTTGAAGAAAACACGCCGCAACCTACGGCAATCGTTATAAAAGCGGGACCAGCGTTCACACAATACATTTGCATAAGATGCGCTGTCTTTTTGTCAATTTTATTGTTATTATACAGTTCTTCAATAAGCCTTGCGCCAACGGGATAGCCGCCCAACATTGATAAAATCATTACATAGAACATATCGTCTGTATGACGGAAAATGCGGCTTATTAATGTAATTTTTGGTACGAAATTCAATTTCATTAGCATAAGAACACATACCATAAAAGGAAAAAGAGAGGGTATTATTACATTGCCGCAAATTATTAACCCTTTTTTTGCACCCTGTAGAGCAATTTCAGGCAGGATAATTGTTAAAGTAATCATAAACATTATTAAAAAAATTACAATAATTTTTAAAAGTTTATTCTTAAAAAACATATAATCACCTACAAAATTTATATGCTTTTTTGAATTATTATAATATTGTTTTCATATCTTAAAATATAGGATAAAAGAGGGAGTGTATACCACTTGCCAAAATTCAGATTCAAGTCGGCAAGAAAAAGCAAAAAAATAAATTTTATTAAAAGTGAAGATGAAATAATAGATACCGAAATACTAAATGGCTCACATATAGAAATGTTTTCTAATAAAAAACTAATTTTGGATGGATGTCAAAATATATTTGAATATGAAAACGATTACATAAAATTGAAGCTTAAAAAGGGTGTTTTAATATTATTCGGTTCGGAATTTTCAATCGTAAGTTTTGACGGCGAGATAATCACAATAAAAGGAATTATTAATTCAATCGAATTTTGTCTTTAGGGGATATTATCAATGCTTAAATTTTGGAGATTTATGAGTGGATTTGTAACTTTAGAGTTATCCGGTGACGGTGCAGAAAGTCTGCTAAACGCTGCAGCAAAAAACAACATAAATATATGGGGACTACACTGCCGCAAAGGTAAAATAATCGGTAATATTTCAATTAAAAATTTTATTAGATTACGTTACATTAAAAGAGGGATAAAATGTCGCGTAAAAATTTTAAAAAAAGTAGGCGTTGTTTTCTTTACTGATAAATATAAGAAACGAACAGGTTTTTTGGCGGGCTTAGCCGCTTTTTTTATTGTTATTTATCTGCTAACGCAGCATATTTGGATAATTAATGTTGTCGGAAATTACAATATACCTGAACAAAAAATTTTAAATGCGTGTGAAAAAATTGGAGTTGCAACAGGTATTAAAAGAAATAAAATTAAACCTCAAAATGATGCGCAGAAATTGTTATTAAATCTTGATGGCTTAGCATGGGCTTCATTTAATATTGAAGGCTGTGTATTAACAGTAGATTTAACCGAGATTAAGGTTCCTGACGAGGAGGATAAAGAGAGTATATCAAACATAAAATCCTCACAGGACGGAAAAATAAGCAAAATAGATGTAACTACCGGCAATGTAGTGGTTAAGGTTGGCGATTATGTTTCAAAAGGGGATATTTTAGTATCAGGTATTATCCAACAGTTCGGCAGTACCTTGTTTGTGCATTCAAGGGGTGTAATTACAGCAACAACAGAGAGAACCTTTACTGAGAAGGCAGATTTTATACAGAAAACAGATGTTAATATTGATAAAGCGAGAAGGTACGGTATTAAGTTTTTTAATATAGAAATACCGCTTTATTTAGGCTCTGTATCAGGAAGACACACTTCGATTAAGAAAATTAATAATCTAAAACTGTTAAACAAAAAAATCCCAATATCAATAGCTGCTGAAGAATTTACAATTATGAAGCAGGAAACCATATCGTATAAAAAAGAAGAACTTGAGAAAATATTGGAGAAAAAGATTTACAAAAAGGTAGAAGAGCACAATTTTATTAGTTTTAAAGAAACGGATAGAAGTCTGATTGAAACCGACACAGGTTTGTCTCTTGAAATTAAATATGATTGTGAAGAAAATATTGCCGTGCAGGATGAAATATTATTAGGTGCACAAAATTGACTTTTTATCACTAAATAGTGTATAATATTATCAACTACTATTTATGGAGATAATAAATGGAACATCTAATTGATATTGAACGCGTTGAACAGCTTGTAAACCTGTTTGGTAATCTTGACGAAAACATCAAAAGGCTTGAAAAAGAATATAATGTTTCTATTACCTCACACACGGGGCAGCTAAAGATAATTGGCGATGAGTTAAGTGTTTCAAAAGCGGCAAGGACGATTAATTGCCTGTTTGAGATGATTAATAAGGGCGAAAATCTTAATTCACAAAGTATTGATTGTGTTATCGATATGGTCGAAGACGGCGAAGATGACAAAATATCAAACATAATTGATGCTGACTGTATTTGTATTACCTCAAAGGGAAAGCCTGTAAAACCCAAAACACTGGGTCAACGCAGATATGTCGATGCTATCGTAAAAAACACCATCACGATCGGTGTTGGTCCTGCGGGTACAGGCAAAACTTATTTAGCGGTAGCACTTGCAGTAAACGCATTCAGGTCAAAACAGGTAAATCGTATTATTCTTACGCGTCCTGCAGTTGAGGCAGGGGAGAAACTTGGTTTTTTACCAGGTGATTTACAGCAAAAGGTTGACCCATATTTAAGACCGCTTTATGATGCGCTTTTTGATATGCTGGGCGCAGAAAATTTTCAGCGCTGTCAGGAACGTGGTGATATTGAGGTAGCGCCTCTCGCTTATATGCGCGGAAGAACATTAGATGATAGTTTTATTATTCTTGATGAGGCACAGAACACAACTAACGAACAAATGAAAATGTTTCTCACCAGACTTGGCTTTAACTCAAAAGCCGTAGTTATCGGTGATATTACACAGATTGATTTACCCGACGGTAAACGATCCGGTCTTAAACAGGCAGTAAAAATATTAAAGGGTATTGATGATATTGCTATTGCGCGACTTTCAGGTAAAGATGTTGTGCGTCATAGACTTGTACAGGAAATCATCAGCGCGTATGAAAAAAACGGAGGAAAAAATGAGGGTTAAGGTAAATATTACAAATAAGCAAAAAGCCGTTGAAATTCCGACAGGCACACGGCTTCTTGTAAGAAGGGCATGCACGGCGACTTTATTAGAGGAAAAATTTTCTGATTCTGCCGAAGTTGATGTAACCTTTGTTGACGACGAACAAATTAAAGTGTATAACAACGAATTTAGAAATATAAATAAGTCAACCGATGTACTATCATTCCCACTGGGTGTTGACGGTGTATATGATACTAATCCGGAAACCGGTTATAAGATGCTGGGTGATGTTGTTATTTCACTTGAACATGCTATTGCTCAGGCAAATCTGTACGGTCACACTTTGGAAAGGGAAGTAGCGTATCTTACTGTACATTCCATACTTCATCTTCTGGGATATGATCATGTAAACGGCGGAATAGAACAGATGATAATGCGTGAAAAAGAGGAAAAAATTCTCGAAAAATTAGGACTTTCAATTACAAAGGTGTAGCGGTGTGAATATGGAAACTAAATCAGCTTTTATTACAATAATTGGCAGACCAAATGTTGGCAAATCTTCTTTAATAAACCGTATTGTCGGTCAAAAGGTGGCAATTGTTTCGGACAAGCCCCAGACCACACGTACACGTATTATGGGTGTTGTTACAAGGGATGAAACACAGTATGTATTTATTGATACACCTGGATTTCATAAGCCGCGAAACCTCCTCGGTGACAGTATGATTAAGGCAGTTAACAACGCTATGACAGATGTTGACGCGGCAATTCTTGTAATTGATGCAAATCCGGATTTTAAATTTGATGCTGAAAATCTGCCTGCGGCAGAACTTGCGCTAATCGAAAATCTAAAGGCACGTAATATGAAATGTGTACTTGCAATTAATAAAATCGATTTATTAAAGGATAAAGAGCAGTTATTTGATATTATAACCGCCTACTGCAAGCACTATGATTTTGCGGCTGTTGTTCCGCTTTCCGCCAAAAAGGGAGACGGAATTGACATACTGCTTTCTGAGATGGACTCGTTTACTAAACCATCACCACACTTTTTTGAGGATGATATAACAGACCAACCTGATAAGGTGATGGTCGCCGAAATTATACGTGAAAAGCTTTTGCTTTGCCTTTCAAAAGAGGTACCGCACGGTATTGCCGTTGACATTGAAAGATTTTATGAGCGTGACAATAGCAGTGGTGAGCCAATTTTGCAAATTGAGGCTGTTATTTACTGCGAACGCGATTCACACAAAGGTATCATAATCGGCAAAGGCGGTGCAATGTTAAAGCGCATCGGTCTGCTTTCAAGAAATGACATTGAAAAGTTTTTTGGTATAAAGGCGGCGCTTAACCTTTGGGTAAAGGTAAAAAAGGATTGGCGCAACCGTCAGGGTCTGATACATAACTTTGGACTAGACTAGACTAATTTACTTTAATTACCTATCATAATCAATTTACCTCAACCAACAATAATTTTGGAGGTGTTGATTATGATTGAACAGGAAAAATGGTTAAAATTTATAATCACAGGGAAAATTGATGATTATTTAGAATATAAAACTAACTGCAAAAAGGCTAATTTATACGGGGGTGGTCAAAATTCGTTTTTCGACAGACGGCCTTGTGATAAGGGACGGGAATATCGGGGATAATGACCGCCTAATAACAATAATGACTAGGGATTTAGGTGTAATACGCGCCTTTGTAGTCGGTGCAAAGAGTATTAAAAGTAAACGCAGTTCTGCCACAAGTTTGTTGGCATACTCAAACTTTAACATCGATAAAAAAGGCGATACATATAAGATTGTTGAGGCTACAGCAAATAAGGTGTTTTTCGGCGCAGGTAGTGACATTGTTATCCTGTCAATAGCGCAGTATTTTTGTGAATTGTGCTACAATCTGGGCCCACAGGATTCAAACTGTGAAGAATTTCTTCGGTTAATTTTAAATTCTCTTCATTTTCTTACCGAAAAAGGACGTAATCCTGAGCTAATTAAGGCAATAACCGAACTGAGAATAGCAGCGATTTCAGGATATATGCCCAATCTGATTGCATGTGACAGTTGCGGTAAATTTGAGGATGAGGTAATGTATTTTAAGCTTGATGACGGTACGCTGTATTGTAAAGATTGTTGCGGTGATAACTGTATTTCTGTAACTTTTGATATGCTTAAGGCAATGCGGCATATCGTATATTCTAAATTCGATTCTTTGTATTCTTTTGAGTTATCTGAAGGTACCGCAAAACAATTATCACTACTGACTGAAAAGTATATTTCATATCAATCAGAGCATCATTTTTATACACTTGATTTTTTAAGAGGTCTTTTATGAACTATTGTATCGAAAAGCATGCTAATACGCTTGAACTCGACGCTGTGCTTCAAAAACTTGCTGATGAAGCCGCAACAGCTGATGCAAAGCAATTAGCGCTACAAATATTGCCAAATAACAATATTACGGATGTAAAAAACAGCCTCAAAGAAACAGAGGCTGCTTATTTGCTGATGTCAAAATACACTGCGCCTTTTTTTGGCAATATTAATAATATTTCTTCTCTTCTGTCACGCGCCGCTTTAGGAGCATCTCTGTCCGCTGCTGAACTGTTGCAGATAACAGATGTTTTACGGATTGTTCGCACCGTCAGAAGTTGGCGAGATAGTTCCGAATCAAATAATGAGACGGCTATTGATTACCTCTTTAACCAGCTCAGTCCTAATAAATTTTTAGAGGATAAGATTAATTTTTGTATTAAGTCATCTGACGAAATTAATGATAATGCAAGTTCATTACTTGCTGAACTGCGAAGAAAAATCACACGGTCTGCCGTAAAAATAAGGGAAGACCTTGAAAAAATCGTTCACGGACAGATGTCTAAGTACCTACAAGATGCTATAATCACGCAACGTGACGGCAGATTTGTTGTTCCTGTAAGGGCTGAGTATAAAGGTGAAATTAAGGGTATCGTCCACGACACATCTTCAAGCGGATCAACATTTTTTATTGAACCTATGTCTGTAGTGGAAACCAATAATGAAATTAGAGTGTTAAAGGTTCGAGAACAGGAAGAGGTGTCGCGCATACTTGCTGAACTTTCGGCACTTTGTGCCGATTTTGAGGAGATTATCAAGAACTCATATAACGCACTTGTCAGCCTTGATTTGATTTTTGCAAAGGCTAAACTTGCCTACAAAATGGCGGCAATAGTTCCTAAAATTAATGATAAGGGGTTTGTATATCTAAAACGCGCACGGCACCCGCTTATAAGTTCTAAGTCCGTTGTACCCATAACTGTAAGTATTGGCGGTGAATACGACACCTTAATTATAACAGGCCCTAATACGGGTGGTAAGACGGTTGCGCTTAAAACGGTCGGACTGCTATGCTTTATGGCTATGTGCGGACTTATGATACCTGCTGATGATAGCAGCGAAATCGCAGTTTTTAGCAAGATATTTGCCGACATTGGCGATGAACAAAGTATTCAGCAGTCACTGTCTACATTTTCATCACATATGGTAAACATTATTTCAATTTTGGAGGGTTGTGACAGTAATTCATTAGTGCTTTTTGATGAATTGTGTGCGGGTACAGATCCAATTGAAGGTGCAGCGCTTGCTAAAGCAATCCTAATGACTCTTGCAACAAAATCAGTTAAAGCGGTTGCAACAACACACTATCCTGAACTTAAAGCATATGCTATTGATACTGATAGAGTAGAAAATGCAAGTTGTGAATTTAATGTTTCTACACTAAAGCCAACCTATAATTTAATTACAGGACAACCAGGCAGATCAAACGCCTTTGCAATCTCAAAGCGTTTAGGGCTTGATAGCTGTATTATTGACCTTGCCTCTAAACACCTTACAGATGATGATTTGCGATTTGAAAGGGTTGTTGCTTCACTTGAAAACGCAAGACAAGAGGCGGACCAAGAACGGCGCAAAATTTCAAAGTTACAGGCAGAAATTGCCGCTACTAAAAAGCACACCGATGAACTTCAGCATCAGTTTAAAATAAAGCAAGATAAATTAATGGAGGAAACCCGCCAAAAAGCCTCTAATATTATTGAAAATGCACGTCTGAAATCGGGTATTTTGCTTAATGAACTTGAGGAGTTAAAGAAATCTCTTAACGCTCAAAATGCCGCAGACAGCGTTGACAAAGCAAGAAAAAAATATAAAAACACATTACAAAGCCTTGAAGATGAGGCTAATCCTGTTGTAAGAAACGAGGCAATGGGTGAAAAGCTCTCTAAAACACCCTCAGTCAATGATATTGTGGTTATTGCAAGTTTCAATCGCGATGCAACTGTTATTTCTGTTGACGAAAAGGGGAAGAGGGCTCAGGTAATGTCAGGCTCCATGAAAATGTGGATTCCTTTTGACGATTTACGAATAAAAAAATCCGCCCAATCTACTAAGGTCAAAAAGACACGTAATATATCAGGTATAACCTCAAGGGCTGACAGAAGTGTTTCATCAGAAATTGATTTACGCGGTATGGCGTCTGATGAGGCGATCCTTGAACTTGATAAGTATATTGATAATGCCGTTTTATCAGGAATTGGTACAATAACAATTATTCACGGCAAAGGCACAGGAACTTTAAGAAATCGAATTCAGTCACACCTACGCACTCACAGTAGCATTAAAACATTTAGAATCGGTGTTTTCGGCGAAGGTGAAAACGGTGTCACTATAGCACAATTAAGTGATTAAACATAACACAGGTAGCAGTTTTTAATCTGCTACCTGTGTTTTTATACTATTTTAAATTACATATCCACCGTTTATGCCGAGAATTTGTCCTGTTATGTAATCGGCATTATCTGACGCAAGGAAAAGCGCTGCTGCAGCAATTTCGTCTGCACTGCCCATTCTTCCAAGCGGTATGTCTTTAACAAATGAATCTAAATCCTCAACACTAATGTTAGAATTCATCGTAGTGTCAATAAGTCCGGGAGCTATTGAATTTACGGTAATACCGCTTGGCGCTAATTCCTTTGCAAGTGCTTTTGTAAGTCCGATTACACCTGCTTTAGCTGCGGAGTAGGCAACCTCACAAGAAGCGCCGGTCTGCCCCCACATAGAAGATATATTGATTATTTTTCCTGATTTTTGATTGATCATTGTAGGGACAGCCGAGCGACAGCAATTATAAACACCCTTTAAATTAACATCAAATATGCGGTCTGTATCGAAGTCATCCAAATCGGTTATCAAGCCCGAAACCGAAACACCAGCATTATTAATTAAAACATCTACAGAACCGAATTTATATACAGATTCTTTAATAAGTAGATCGGTTTCCATGCGATTAGCAACATTTGCTTTAAACATCATTACAGGATAACCTTGTCCCGAAAGGGAAGAGGAGAGAAGCTTTGCCGATTGATAGGAGTCATTATAATTTATAACAACATTATAACCTTTTCTTGCAAACAAAATCGCCGTCGCAGCACCGATACCCTTCGATGCGCCGGTAATAACCACGGTTTTACCCATAAAAATCTACCTCGCATAAAATAATTTTTTTTATTATAACATAAAGTAAAAAATTTTTAAAGATAAATTTTTACAACAGATTGAGTTTACATAAGTCGGCAAACGCCATATTTTGTGTGGTTTACATAAATAGTTTACATAAATATTCAAAGGTTACAATTTTGTAGTTGACATAAATAATTTTATGTAGTATAACTAATAAGGTGGATTTTATGCCACTTTTTTATTTTAATTTATTTCTTTTTTAGTTTACATAAATCGCGTACCATTACAATATCTTGATTTAAAACTTAATATTTTTCTAAATATAGTGTTTCATATCTTGTCCTCTTTCATCATATATTATTCTTAAAAGGAGAGTGTATTATGAAAAAGGGCGCAATAGTTAATTTGAAAAGACTAAAGGTACTTGATTTTATTACAATTAATCGCATTTCAATTATTATGTGTGTGATTTTTATTATCGGGGTGGCGGTTGGTTCTGCCGTCTTTCCGAATAGTGAGCACCTTAAAAATTTTTCAAAAGACTTTTTCGAAAAATATTTGCATTATTTTAACGGAAATTCGTATCTTTTAAAATTAACCTTTTCAATTTTAAGGTATTTATTTATTTTATTATTAATGTATATATCAGGCACTTCTATGTTTGGGGTAGCAGTGGTTCCTTTCTTTGTTTGTTGGCATGGTATTACCATTGGAAATTTATCCGCATTTCTTTATAACAACTACGCATTAAAAGGTATCGCATTTAATGCAATTATACTTGTTCCAACCGCTCTTATTTTCACAATCTGCGTTTTCTTTGCTGCGAAAGAATCAATTAATTTTTCATTATTACTGGCAAAGTTAAGTTTACCCAAAAGCAGTCCTGCAAACATATACTTTGACTTCAAAAAATTTTGCGGCAAGTACATATTTTTTTCGGCAATTTGCATTTTAATTGCTCTAATCGATACTTTACTATCAGGTTTATTTCTACGTTTCTTTGAATTTTGAGGTACCAAGGGAGGTGACAATATGAAAAACAGTAATTTAAACGCTTTTAGAACCTATTTAAGCGATGTAAAGAGATGCTCTAAAAACACTTTAGAAGCTTATTTTAGGGATGTCAGCGGGTTTATTTCATATTGCTCATCTAACGGTATCAACATTGTTTCGAAGGTTAACAACCGAATGCTTAATAAATATATTGAGCATCTTACACTTTCAGGTAAATCCGATTCGACAAAGACTCGGATAATTGCATCGCTTCATTGTTATTTCAAATTTTTATTATCAAATAATACAATTGAATCTGATCCAACCAAGGATATTAAGGCACCAAAATCTTCAAGAAAAATCCCTGATATCCTTGATTCAAAGGAAATTATAAAGTTATTGTCTCAGCCAAATAACAGTGATTATAAGTGTATCAGGGATAAGGCTATGCTTGAGTTACTGTATGCAACAGGAATAAAAGTATCAGAGCTTATCGAACTTACAATAAACGATGTCAATCTGCAAATTGGTATTATACATACTCACAACAGTAAAAACGAACGAATTATACCTATTTATCCGGCTGCTGCAAAACACCTGAGTGATTATATAAATATCGCAAGACCTGCTCTCGTTCAGAATGCAGGGGAGGACAGGCTGTTTACGAACATGAACGGACAGCCAATGTCACGTCAGGGATTTTGGAAAATTATTAAGTATTATGCTCAAAAGGCAGGAATCAACAAGGATATTACTCCACATACACTAAGACACTCCTTTGCAGCACATCTGCTCGAAAACGGTGCGCAGCTTAAAGATATAAAAGAAATGTTGGGTCATTCTGATATTTCATCAACGCAAATTTATGTGCAGCTTGTAAAAAGCAAATATGTACAGTCATACGCAAAATTTCATCCATTGGCAAAATAACAAGGTGGCAAAGAATTGTTTTCTAAGCCACCTTTTAATTTTAAACTTGTAATTTTACACTAGGGAATAGCTATAAAAAACAACCCAGCTAAACTAATTGCCAATTATACAAAATGAATAGTGTTTTGTATAATTGGCGGTAGATAAACGGTTTACAGAAAAGAAAAAGACCACACAGTTGTGTGGTCTTTTTTGTTGGTGTTTATTCGGTTAAACATTTTGAGGTAAATAAAAAATGGCTAACAGTGTCGGGCGCACAATCGCCAGATGTACGCCCATGGGACTGTGACACTGTTTTGTTTACATCGGTAAACCCTACAAAAATATACTACCACAAACCCATCCAAAAGTCAAGAACAAATGTTTTAATGGACGCACCCAAAAAACAAATTTTTATCGGGGACCCTACGCCCCCGCCATGAGTGGCGGGCGGGGGGTGGTTGACTTAACTATACTTTTAATTTTTTAGTCAGCCATTCCAATGTGATGAAAACAGTTTTTACGGCGGGGGGTGGTGAGTGCCAACGAAACCCGACACGCCGTTGCGCACGACCGCAGTCGTGCGGGGTCCCCGCGAAGCATAGTAGACTGATATAGAAATGGGTGAATTATACAAAATGCCGTTTTGCGTAATTGCAGTCAGGGGCGCAATTGCGCCAAACGGAGCATTTTGTACCCGTCAGGGCTTAGTAATTCACCGTTACTTATCTAACGCACAGACAGGCGCTGTGGGGCGGTTGCGGTATAGTAACGCCCCGCGCGCCGTCGATAAAAGTGTAGTCTCTCCGTTATATCTCTGCTACACTTTTTTCTCTGTCTCTGCTATACTTTGGTACTCTCTTTATAAAAGGGGTAGGGGGGGTCACTACGACACCCCCCCTAGTGTTCATTGTTCATTGTTCAAAAAAATAAAGGAGAATTAAAAAATGGCTACAAAAGAAAAGAAAAGTGCTACTATTAGAACAAGAAATTTTGCTACCGTTGTCTATCCTGAAAGTGCCCCTGAAAATTGGCAAGAAATATTGGCCGAACAGTTTGTACCCGCTTTCGTTAGTCCTTTGCATTATGCAGATATTAACCCGACAGGAGAGCCGAAAAAGCCTCACTTCCATGTGTTGATTATGTATGACGGTGTAAAGACAAAAGAACAGGCAAGGGAATTATTTTCTTATATTGGCGGTGTTGGAACAGAGGTAGTGCAATCGTTAAGAGGTTATGCTCGTTATCTCTGCCACCTTGACAATCCAGAGAAGGCTCAATATGACACTGATAGTGTGCGTGCTTTTTGTGGTGCTGATTATTTGGCAACAATCGGTCTTGCTACCGACAAGTATAAGGCTATCGGGGAAATTATAGATTATTGTATGGCAAATAACATTGTTTCTTACAGTGAGTTACTTGAATTTAGCAGAAGTTATAGGTACGACTGGTTTAGGGTTTTATGTGATAATGGTACTCTTGTTGTCAAAGAGTATCTTATGAGCAGACAGTGGACTTTAAGCCGTCCTGTTGTAGTTAAACCCAAGTCGAAAAAAGATGTTTCATAAATTTTTTACTGTCCTGTTTAAAGGACAGTAAAGGTCGAGTTAACACTTTCAGTATTGTATAAAAGGAGAAAAAATATGCGTACTCAGTACATTCCAAAGGGTGAAATGGTACATGTACTCGCGTCACTTCACCCTGAGAATAGACTTGTTTGTGAAATATCACTTGCGACAGGTTTAAGAATTAATGATGTTTTAAGTCTGCGCTCTGATCAGATTAAAAAACAGAGGTTTACTGTGCGCGAGGAAAAGACGGGGAAGACAAGGCAAATATACCTGCCGACCGATTTACTTAATCGCGCGATTGCTTGTAGTGGACAGCATTATGTGTTCGAAAATCGGCTCGACGGTAAGCGCCACAGGACTAGACAAGCCGTGTTTAAGGACTTAAAGCGCAGTGCTAGGCTGTTCGGTATTAAGGAAAATGTTGCACCACACAGTCTTCGGAAGATATATGCTGTCGAAGAATTTGAGAAATGCGGTGACTTGAAAAGGGTACAGAAGTTATTAAACCACAGTAATGAGGCAGTTACTTTTTTATATGCCATGTCTAACCTTATATACAAAAGAAAACACTTCATAAAATAAATCTTGACTTTGTTTTTGTCTTGCTTTAAAATGAAACTCGGACAGTGGTGTGGCCTTGTGTTTTTGAGTAAAACAAGACAATTCTACAAAACAGACATTTTGTAAGCACGGCAGTGCGATTGATTGAAGGGAATAGGCGGTGTCTATTGTGTCTACTAACCGCCGTTTATTTAATTCACTTCAATTATACAAAATGAATATTTTGTATAATTAAGGGGAGTGTTAAGTCCATATTATGACAGATTTGCCGCTTTTTATTATAACATTTGCGTTTTTAAACTGTTATATATACCCGTTATATTCCCGTTTGTTAAGTTATAAATATTTTTTTAAAAATTAAAATCTAAAAAATATTTTGTGTTACTTTTGTTATTTGCTTTTTCTATTTCTTTAAATTAACATTTAACTTAATGTATTCAAGATTTTTTATAAAATTACACCTTCTGTACTTTAATAGAATTTTTTCTGACATACATTGTATCATTTTAAACAATTCTATTAAACAGAAAAAATTTGACTTATAAAATAAATTTAAGGTTATAGTGGCATCTTCATTATAACCTTAAATTATATACTTTTTGTTCTTTCTTTAAATTTTTCTATTATCGTTCGCCTATCGTTATCATATCAAAAGTATTGAATTTTTGTTATGCCCTATTTGTTAAAATATTAACAATTAACCCAACATAACATCAAGCAACATCATTGTAGCAAATCCGGTTATAATGCCCATAGTCGCAGTGTAAGGTTGCGTATCCTGATTTTTTTGACATTCGGGTATTAATTCATGTACAGCGACTAAAATCATCGCACCGGCTGCAAATGATAATGCAAACGGTAATACAGTTTCAATTGTTGACACCAAAAGTGCGCCTAAAACACCTGCAATCGGCTCAACCAGTGCTGAAGCTTGACCATAAAAGAAACTTTTTCTTCTTGAGTACCCTTCCCTTCTCAACGGAATAGATACTGCTGCCCCCTCGGGAAAATTCTGTAAACCGATACCTAATGCAATAACCGCAGCCGGCATAATATTTTCTAGAGTAAGTTCATTGTTTTTCAACAGGCCAAAGGCAACGCCAACCGCAAGACCTTCGGGTATATTATGAATTGTTATTGAAAGAATAAGCATAAGAATACGGTTTATTCTTTTATTATACTTCACATCTGAACTGTAGACGCGTTTTTGCGCGTATTGTACTGCCTTATCAGAAATCCAAATAAAGAATGCACCAAGTAAAAATCCAATAGTTACCGCTAAATACGCTGGCATTTTTAGTGTATGTTCTGCTCTTTCGATTGCAGGCTGCAATAGTGACCAAAAACTTGCGGCAATCATTACACCTGCAGAAAAACCGAGCATTAGATTTAAAGCCTTTTGATTTGCTTTATTAAAAAATATCACAGTTGCAGCACCAAGAGCCGTTAAAAACCATGTACCAAGCGTTGCTACAAAAGCCAAAATAACTACATTATTCATTATTCACCACCTTTAGAGCGAGTCACCCACCTATATAAACTCATACTCTAAAATATTATATTGTTAAACTGTTCAAGCGGTGCGTTTTAAATTTGAAAAACATAATGAAAAATATAGCAAAAACTTAATATTTTTCTTGACATACCGACCTGATGTTGTTATAATAATATGGCTGTCAAAACACGATCCATTAGCTCAGCTGGTAGAGCACATGACTTTTAATCATGGTGTCCGGGGTTCGATTCCCCGATGGGTCACCAAAAATAAAGAGCAGTATCTTACGATACTGCTCTTTATTTTTTATTATATATCATTTTTTAAAGAAGGCTACGGCTATTGCGCCCGGACCTGCATGTGTGCCCACCACGCTGCCGACAATAGTTTTGTTAAGAGATTCAGTGCCGTTTTTCCACAAATCTTTGCTGTCCTCAATATATTTTTGAAGCAATACATCCGTAAGACCTGTGTAACCCAGCAATAAAGGTTTCGTAAAATCAACACCGCCTGCTTTTTCTATCTCTGTGACAAGCAGATTATTGGCTTGTTTAGAGCCACGCGCCTTGCCAAGAATATTGATTTCACCGTTTTCAAGCGAAATTACCGGCTTTATAGAAAGAAGTCCCCCTGCAAATGCAACCGTCTTTGAAATTCTGCCGCCGCGCTTTAAATATTCCAAAGTATCCAGCATTGCAACCAAGCGAATGTTTTCACGCTCTCTGGTAAGTCTTTCGGCAATTTCGGCAGCCGAAAGATTAGATTCGGCCAGTTGTAAAGCAAGTTCTGCTAAAATTCCAGCCGCTATTGTAGTGGTTTTTGTATCTATAACAAATATACTTTCGGGATAATCTGTAGCAGCAATCACAGCACTTTGATATGTGCCTGAGAGTTTTGAGGAAATGGTTAAAACAACCGCACTCTCCCCTGCGTTTACAACCTTTTTAAAACATTCTGAAAAAGCATTGGGTGTTGCCTGACTTGTAGTGGGCAGAACATCACTCTCAATCAATTTTTCATAAAACTGTGTATGATTTATTGTAACGCCGTCAATATACTCTTCATCGCCAAATCTAATTGTAAGCGGAACAGTAATTAGCTTAGATTTTATAGCATCATTGACATCGATCGTAGAATCAACAATTATATTAACCTTCATAAACTACCCCATAGAACTTTATATATTGCTATTTTATCCTTAATTAAGGAAACTATCCTCAGTCACAGTGATTTTTGTCAATTAATGATAACTTTATCACCCTTTACAGTGGCAGTAATATTACCAATATCAGAGTTTTCGTCGTCAATTATCATATCGACAACCTTATCTTCAAGTTCGCGACGAATTATATTACGAAGTTCTCGGGCGCCGTTTTTTGTACCGTCACATTTTGAGGCAATAAATGCACAAAGTTTCTTATCAAAAGAAAATTCAATACCCCTATCACTAAGTGCGGTTTTGAAATCGTCAAGCTGTATAGCAGCAATTTTCTGTAAAGAATCCTCTGACAAAGGCGAAAATACTACTATTTGATCAACGCGAGCAATAAATTCGGGACGCAAAAATTCCCTTAAAGCCTTTAATGCCTTCTCTTTTGAAGCATCAGCAACGGTTTTACCAAAACCCAAAAGATTGTCATTGCGTTCACTGCCTGCATTTGAGGTCATAACGATTACTGTGTTTTCAAAATTGACAGTCCTGCCCTGTGAATCGGTAATTCTACCCTCATCTAAAATTTGCAAAAGAACATTAAGCACATCAGGATGCGCTTTCTCTATTTCGTCGAACAAAATAACCGAGTACGGCTTGCGACGAACCTTTTCGGTAAGCTGACCGGCTTCATCATAGCCTACATATCCGGGAGGTGCGCCAATCAAACGCGAAACCGAATGCTTTTCCATATACTCAGACATATCAAGTCTGACAAGTGTTTCCGGAGTGCTAAACAGCTGTTCTGAAAGAACCTTTACAAGCTCGGTTTTGCCCACACCTGTAGGTCCTACAAAAATGAAGGATGCGGGTCTACGCAGGGCGCTGGTACGAACTCTTGAGCGCTTAACGGCCGCAGCAACAAGACGAGTAGCTTCCTCCTGACCGATAATTTTTTTATTAAGATTATCTTCTAACTGAGAAAGGCGTTTAAGCTCGTTTTCTTCTACTTTAGAGGCAGGAATTCCTGTCCAAAGTTCAATAACCTTTGAAAGATGCTTTTCTGTTACAACATTGTTTGAAGCAGGAATACATAATGATTCTGCCTTGTCCTTGTATTTTTCTATCTTCGCTTTAAGTATTGCCTGTTTTTCATAGTCGGTGTTTTGCGTATCTGAGGTCAACTCTTCAAGTTGCTCAGAATACAAAGCAATATTTTTATTAGCTTCATACAGTTCGTCAATTGCCTTATTTTCAAGACTTGCACAAGCACATGCTTCGTCCAATAAATCAATTGCTTTATCGGGTAAAAATCTGTCAGTAACATATCTTTCAGAAAGCGTTACCGCTTTTTTGACAATATTATCAGGCACTGTTACAGTATGGTAACCCTCGTAATATGATTTCACACCCAAAAGTACATTAACAGCCTCGTTTACGGAAGGCTCCTCAATAGTTATTGGCTGAAAACGGCGTTCAAGTGCGGCATCCTTTTCAATATATTTTCTATATTCTTTAAAGGTTGTAGCACCGATAACCTGAATTTCACCGCGTGAAAGAGCTGGCTTTAAAATATTAGCGGCATTCATTGAGCCTTCTGCCGAATCACCTGCACCGACAAGATTGTGAATTTCATCGATAAACAAAATAATATTACCGGCATCCTTAACCTCTTCAACAAGTCCTTTAACGCGGGATTCAAACTGTCCGCGGAATTGTGTTCCTGCGACAAGACTGGTTAAATCAAGAAGCAAGATTTCCTTATCAAGAAGTCTTGAAGGTGCTGTGCCGTTAATAATTTTTAAAGCAAGTCCTTCAACTACTGCCGTTTTGCCAACACCCGGCTCACCGATTAAACAGGGATTGTTTTTGGAACGCCTGGAAAGTATTTGGATGGCTCGGTCTAATTCCTTGTCCCTGCCGATTACAGTATCTAATTTACCTTCTTTTGCACGGGTTGTTAAATTAGTGCAATACATATCGGTAAAACGACGTTTTTTCTTTTTAGGTTTACTTCCCTTTGCGCCGTCTTTAACATCAGATTTTTCGTCAGAACTGTCAGAATGTCCGCCAAACATATTTTTAATAAACGGTATTGCAGGTGCAGTACCAAGGTCAAATGTGCCGTCGTTAAGTGATTCATCATCAATATCCATATCAGATGTCATTAGACCCATAAACTGATTGCTCATCATCTCAATATCATCATCACTGATATTCATACTTTTAAGCATATCGTCAACAGGCTTAATTCCAAGTTCCTTTGCACAAACAAGGCAAAGCCCCTCGGTTTCGGCAGAAGGATTAAGCGGGTTTGATATAAAAACAACCGCCGGTCTTTTTTTACATTTTGAACATAATTTCATTTTTTGAACTCCTAGAAATCGCTGAATTAATTAATAAACGGAGAAAAACCCGCTATAAACTTGAATAAATAGGTCTTTTCAATAATATCAGGTGTGAAAATCAAAAAGCCGTTTTTGGTAAATGAAACAATTAGGGTTACCACAAGGCAGAAAACAAAAGCAAAGACTGCTCCCTTAAGAAGTCCGATTAATCCGCCCAGTGCACGATTTAAGTCACCGATAAAGCTAAATGAAAAAAGTTTATTTATATATTTTGCCAAGATCTTAATAACTATTAACAGGACTACAACAATTACGGTAGAAAAAATCAACGATAAAAACTTTGTAACCACCGGACGAGCCACACCTTGTGACACTAAAACGGTAAGTTCGGTTACATTTTCGGTTGCGCTTTCATTCACTTTATTATATACATCGTCCTTTGAAATAGCAAAAAATGGGGTTTCGGAAAGAAATTTTGGAATAGATGACCAAATAACTTCAGCCGCATTCTCAGTGCTATTGATAGCAGACTTTTCAACAGTTTCAACAATTGATGGCTCAATTGCTTTATCATAAATTGTATCTGCAATCGGTGTGCTGACTGTAAAGGCGATAACAAATGCAGCGATAAAACCCACAACCTCAATAGCGGTACGAACAAACCCGCGCTTTGAGGAGGTGTATACCGCAAACAAAACTATTAAAAGAATAATACCGTCAAGTATGTAAGCCATAAAATTACCCCTTATCTTTAATATCGGTTTTTTGAATCTCACGGTCGGTTACAACAGCTAAGGTATTAGAACCGATAACCGCAAACTTTACGCAGCCATATTCACAACTACCGCCGCGAAGCAAATTACCTTTTTTATCGATTATATTAACCATGGTATCACTAATAAAATAAATACGTCCGCGAGAATACTGAATATCACTGATATTATAATTTATCGACAATTCGGCAACCTTTTTTCCTCTTTTAGAAACCAAAACAACGGTGTTATCACTTCTGTCATTTGCCCTATTAAATACTAAGAGCGTGCCGTTACTGCCTTGCCTGAACATATTAATTTCACCTGCTGATGCGATTTCACTTGTTGTATATTTTGACCAGTGAACATAACGATACTTGTCGGCAGTTATTACGGAAAAACCGCCTCCTGTGTTATCAAGTGAATATACAATGCTATTACCGACATCGAGTGTAAAAACAGGGTCTGCCGAGTCAAATGTCAATACTAAAACCTTAGATTCGTATTCTCCGCCGACGCTGTTTAGAGTTGAAACAGCGATTTTTTTGCCTGAAGGATTAACCCTCACGTTATTAATAATATTCTTCGCGGAGTTCCATTCATATACCTGTTCAAACTTCTTATTATATAGATACACAGATGAGGTATATTCATCAGACTGAGTAGCAACCGCAAAAGTCCCAGAACGTGAAATAGAGGCCGTAATAATTGGTTGTTTTGTCTCAACAGTGTCAATTAATCCGCCCAGATTATACACCAAAAGCGTGTTACCGCCCTGATCGTAAACTAGCGCACGCGTTTGCGAAACAGAAAGTATTGGATTGGAAAATCCGTGTGATTCGGAAAAAACTGTTTTTCCTGAATTAGAATATGCCGAAACAGAAGTATCAGACAGCACATAAAAAAACGAACCGTTTGAAACAGTATTAAGCACTGTCGAACCTGTGATATCTTTTGGATAACTACCGGTGCCGAACAATGAAGTAATATTAACAAAGTTTTCATACAAACTAACCGGTAAAACCGCAGAAAGTATGATGAATAAGGATACGAGAACGGCAACCGTCGATAAAATAATATTTAACCTGTGTTTGCGTTTAAGCTTTGTCCCGCGAATTACCTTTATACCACTATTAATCTCTTCCCTATTTCTTTTGGGTTTACTTGAAGACATAACAATGTCTTCAGAGTGATTTTGAGCGGTTGGTTTAGCGCGAAACGCCCTATTAACCTTACGTCTTTTATAATTCGGCACGGTAACACCTCACAATCAATAAAAAACTTTATTTAAAGCTAAACCATGTGGGGGTAATGTATCCCCCGCTTTTGAGCGGTCTTTACTTTCAAATACTTCATTATAGCAATCATGTTTCAAAGCGCCGTAACCTACAGAAAGCGCAGTTCCTGCAAGTATGCGCACCATATTATATAAAAATCCGTCAGCAGAAATTTCAAAGTGTATATAATTTTTGTCCTTGGTTACACAACACTCTGTTACTGTTCGCACAGTATCCTCAACAGTTCTATGTGAGGATGAAAAACCTGCAAAATCATGTTTACCAACTATACCACTGCAAAACTTATTCATTAAATCAATATCAGGTATTCGTTTAAGATGTAAATTATATCTCGATGCAAATGGATTTAAGTCACCGTAATACATCGAATAAACATATTTTTTACCTTTGGCGTTATATCTTGCGTGAAAATCCATATCAACCTCACGGCAGTCTATAACACAAATATCGTTTGGCAACAGTGAATTCAAACCCTTTAAAAATGCATCCTGCGGAAAATTATCCTCACAGTCAAGGTGACAGCAAAATTCTCTTGCGTGCACACCCGCATCGGTTCGGCTGCAACCTGTGAGCGAAGGTCTGACGCCAAGCAGCTTCTCAAGTGAATTTTGCACAGTCTCCTGAACGGTAATAGCGTTTTGCTGTACCTGCCAACCATGATAAGAAGTACCGTCGTATGAAATTGTCAACAGCATTCTTTTCATATTGAATCTCCTAAAAAAGCAAGTTTACAAAAACAACAGCAACACATAAAGCGGCTGTAGAAACAAAAGCCAGAGCATCAAGAAGCGTATACTTTAACTGTTTCATACGCTGCCTACCCTCACCACCGTTATAACAACGGCATTCCATTGCCTCGGCAAGTTCGTATGCGCGCCTTACTGAGGATATCAATAGCGGTATTAAAATAGGAAGCAGTGCGCGTATGCGTTCGATAAGTTTTCCGTTTTCAAGATCGGCACCTCTGGCCTTTTGCGCGTTCATTATTTTTTCGGTTTCTTCAACCAAAGTCGGTATAAATCGCAATGCAATAGTCATCATCATTGCAAGGGTGTGAACAGCCGATTTTAAGCCGATAAATCTAAGCGGTGACAATAAGTTTTCGATAGCATCGGTCAGATCGTTTGGTGTAGTTGTGTAGGTTAACACAGAACTTACAAATATTAATAACACTATACGAAATGCCATAAATATAGCCCTGTATAAAGAGCCGGTGGTAATGTTTAACCGCCAAATGCTTAAAATAATTTCACCCTCACCGTTATAAAAAAGATTAATTATACCTGTAAATATAACAATAGGTAAAATTGCTTTAATGTTTTTGAAAAACATTGTAATTCGCACACGGGAAATAATCATAATTGCCAGAATAAATAAAGCAAACAGCGTTAATGAAATAAAATTCTGTGAAACAAACAAAAATATTATAAGTAAAATCAGAAGTAATATTTTTGAACGGGGGTCAAGGCGGTGAATAACAGAATTACCCTCAAAATACTGACCGAAAGTAATATCCTTAAGCACTTATACTACCCCCTTTTTTAAAGAAAGCAGGTGCTTTACTGCCTTTTCAACAGTAAAAATATCATCGGGGATGTTAGCACCTTTTTCGCGAAGTTTTAACAAAACTTGCGAAACAATAGGAATATTAAGCCCTATGCTTTTAAGTCGCTCGTGTTGTTTAAATACATTTTCAGTGGTATCAAACATTTCAAGATTACCCTTATTCATAACGATAAGCTTGTCCGCAATAAGCGCCATATCTTCCATATTATGCGATACAATAAGAACTGTAGCGTTATATTCATTACGGTAGTCACTTATCATTTTTACAATATCACTTCTGCCGCGTGGGTCAAGTCCTGCAACCGGCTCATCAAACACAATAATTTCCGGTTTCATAGCCATTACACCTGCAATAGCAACACGGCGTTTTTCGCCACCCGATAGATCAAAGGGTGATTTATCAAAAAATTCCTCACTAATACCTACAAGAGCGCAAATGTCTCTTATACGAGTATCAATTTCATCGGTATCAAGTCCCATATTTTTAGGACCAAATGCAATATCTTCATAAACTGTATTTTCAAAAAGCTGATATTCCGGATATTGAAAAACCAGTCCTACACGGGACCTAATCTTTCTTATCTGTTTAGGATCCGCCCATATATCAGAGCCCTCTAAAAATATTTGGCCCTCGGTTGGTTTTAGCAGTCCGTTTAAATGTTGCACCAGCGTAGATTTACCCGAACCTGTATGACCGATAATGCCGATTATTTCACCCTTATTGATGGTAAAATTCACATTCTTTACAGCATCATTAACAAAAGGTGTGTTACCGCCATAGGTATGGGTAAGATTTTTTACCTCAAGAATAGACAATTAAATTTCCTCCAAATGAAGCGCATTATATATTTCGTCTGCTGCTTCTTCTATAGAAATAATGTTAGTTGCAACCTTCATACCGCCTTTGTTCAGGCTGTACAATAATTCGGTGGTTTGCGGAACGTCAAGTCCCACACGCTTAAGACATTCAACATCACTGAAAACCGTTTTTGGTACAGAATCTGCTATAATTTTGCCGTCATCCATAACAATTACTCTGTCAGCATTTTGAGCTTCTTCCATAAAATGAGTAATCAGCACAATAGTAATGCCCTTTTCACGATTAAGTTTTTCAATAGTAGAAATGATTTCCGCCCTGCCTTTAGGATCAAGCATTGCAGTAGGTTCGTCTAAAACAATGCACTCCGGCTGCATGGCAATAATTCCCGCAATTGCTATGCGCTGCTTCTGTCCGCCTGAAAGGTGATGCGGTGTCGATTTTCTAAATTCGTACATATCTACCGATCGTAACGCTTCGTCAACACGCTCTCTTATTACATGGGGTGAAAGCCCTAGGTTTTCGGGACCGAAAGCGACATCTTCCTCGACAATAGAAGCAACAAGCTGATTATCAGGATTTTGAAACACCATACCGACACGGCGTTTGATTTCAATTTCATGTTCCTCGTTTGCAGTGTTCAAGCCATCAATTAACACTGTACCGTTTGCCGGCTTATACAGTCCGTTAAGCAGTTTCGCAAGTGTTGATTTACCGGAACCGTTATGACCTAAAATTACGGTAAAAGTTCCCCGTTCAATCGCCAGACTGAAATCTTTAATAACGGTCTTTTGACGGTCGCCATCACTGTATTCAAATGTTACATCATTAACTTCAATAATTTTATCCATCATTTTGTCCAAATTGTAGTATTTCCGCACGGTAAAATTATGTCGCGCTTTGTAACTTTAAGACCGATTTCTTCGGTAAAAACTTCACTGCCGTGTTTTGGCGCAACACAACTTTTAACCATATAATTTAATATTGTCGGTGACATTCCGCCTGTGTAGGAATTTAAAAAGAAAAACAGTGGATCGTCACTTAAAAGTTTTCCTACATCGCTAAGAAGTTCACAAAGCTGTTGTTCAAGCTTCCAAACTTCACCGTTAGGACCTCTGCCATAAGATGGCGGATCCATAATAATTGCATCATACTTACTACCGCGCCGGATTTCGCGTTTTACAAACTTCATACAATCATCTACTATCCAGCGCACCGGACGGTCAGAAACATTGGAAGCCGCAGCATTTTCCTTTGCCCAGCCTACCATACCTTTAGATGCATCAACATGGGTAACCTTTGCACCGGCATTTAAACAAGCAACTGTAGCCCCACCCGTGTATGCAAACAAATTCAAGACGGAAACCTGACGGTTTTCACCACTAATTAACTTTTTCGCAAGTGACCAGTTAACTGCCTGCTCAGGAAAAAGTCCTGTATGCTTAAATCCCATTGGTTTTAGACGAAATGTAAGGTCTTCAAAAGCAATACTCCAGACATCAGGTACACTTTTAAGTTTTTCCCAGTAACCGCCGCCGCTGTTTGAACGGTGATAGACCGCGTGCGCAGTGTTCCAACGCTTATCACGCTTACCCTGTGACCACATAACCTGCGGATCGGGACGGATTAAAATGATGTCACCCCAACGCTCCAGCCGTTGACCGTTATCTGCGTCAATGAGTTCGTAATCGTAAAAATTTTCAACAGTTCTCATCAGATTTTCCTTTAAATAACGATTGTTGTGAAATATCCTGCTCAATACCAAGATGCTCATATGCTGCGTGTGTTACGCATCTGCCGCGAGGTGTGCGCGTCAGAAAACCAATCTGCATTAAATACGGCTCATACATATCCTCTATTGTAACCGTCTCTTCACCGACAGCAGCTGAAAGCGTGTCAAGACCCACAGGACCGCCGCCGTAATTTTTGATAATGGTGGTAAGCATCTTTCGGTCAAAATCATCAAGGCCCAGTTCATCAATTTCAAATCTTGCAAGGGCCGCCCTAGCAACACCTTCATCAATTACACCGTCAAATTCAATTTCTGCAATATCGCGTATACGCTTTAAAATCCTGTTTGCAATACGCGGTGTGCCGCGTGACCTTGAAGCAATTTCAAGTGCGCCGTCATCATCAATTGCAATCCCTAAAATTTTTGCAGAACGCTTTACAATCTGCGATAACTGTACGGGTGTATACAATTCAAGACGCAATAAAACGCCGAATCTGTCGCGAAGCGGTGCAGTAAGCTGTCCCGAACGTGTAGTTGCGCCCACAAGCGTAAAATGTGGTACGTCAAGTCTTATTGAGCGCGCAGACGGACCCTTACCTAATATAATATCTAACGAAAAATCCTCCATCGCGGGATATAATATTTCCTCAACATTGCGCGGAAGACGATGAATTTCATCAATAAACAAAACATCCCCTTCATTAAGTGAAGTCAACAAAGCAACCAAATCGCCCTGTTTTTCAATAGCAGGGCCCGATGTAACACGCAAATTAACACCCATTTCACGCGCAATAATGTTTGAAAGGGTTGTTTTACCAAGACCTGGAGGGCCATAAAGCAAGACGTGGTCAAGTGATTCGTGACGTCCAAGAGCCGCACGGATATAAATGCTAAGATTATCCTTAACCTTATCCTGACCAATGTATTCATCCAAAGTTTTTGGTCTAAGCGTCAATTCCTTATCATCATCTGCTACGGAATACTCAGGCGATACAATTCGGTTTTCAAAATCCATTTCCTGTTCAATCACAAATTACAACCCCCTTGCAAGTGATTTTAGGGCAAGTTTAATCAGTTCATCGGTAGCAAGTTGTGGATCAAGCCTGCCCACAGCTAAAGAGGCCTCTCTCTGAGAATAACCCAACGATACTAATGCCTCAATTGCCTCCTTTGATGAACTGTTTGCCGTAGCATTACCCACAGCCTTAATATCAAACGGTACATCATCAGTTGCAATATTTCCAACCTTGTCCTTTAATTCAAGAATAATGCGTTGCGCCAGTTTTAAACCTACACCGGAAGCTGCAGTAAGTGACTTTGCATCACCGCTGGCAATATACAACATAATCTTATCAAAAGTAAACTCTGAAAGAATAGCCAAGCCGATTTTTGAGCCGACACCGCTTACGGATGTTATTAGTTTAAAGGCATCAAGCTCACCAACAGATGAAAATCCGTAAAGATCAAGAGCATCCTCGCGTACAGAAAGATAGGTATGCAAAAATACGCTGTCACCAACATTACCGACCGTTGAATAGGTGTTTTGAGTTACAAAGCACTTGAAGCCAACACCGCCACATTCAACAATTACAAAACTCAATTCCTTTGCAATTAGTTTTCCACTTAAAGAAGCAATCATCTTGTTAATTCCCCTTTCATAAGCTTACCGTACAGGCTGCCAGAACTATGGCCGTGACATATTGCAAGTGCTAATGCATCAGCAGTGTCATCAGGCTTAGGAACGCTACTTAGTTGCAGTAAATTTTTAACCATTTCCATAACTTGATGTTTCTCTGCACGACCGTATCCTGTAATGGATTGTTTAACCTGAAGCGGTGTATATTCGGATACTGCAACACCATACTTCTTTGCTGCAAGTAAAATCACACCGCGTGCCTGTGCTACATCAATAGCGGTTGTTGTATTTGTATTAAAGTAAAGACGCTCTATTGCCATACAGTCAGGTTTGTAATTTTTAATCAGCGTCACCATATCATCATAAATATCAGACAACCTATCAACAAAGGCATCATCAGCTTTAGTGGTAACTGCGCCGTAACCCACCGTTTTAAAGCGAAAATCATCGTAATCGACAATTCCGTAACCGACAATTGCATAGCCCGGATCAATACCGATTATTCGCATGTTTTCGCCCCCCAAACTTTTAAAAAATACAATAACCCAATATTTCATTTATTATATCATAAAATATATATTTCATCAACATTTTTTTATAAAAAAGGAACATCCCTAGCAAAGAAGAATGTTCCTAAAATATTAACAAAAATTAAATTCAAGTACCGCTATTTCCGACAGGCAGGGGCGCATCGGAGTTTTCTCCCCCGTCAGCCGAAGAATTATCTACATCACTTTCATCATTTTCCGACGAATTGCCGCTTCCGGAAGATTCACCTTGCCCATCCGAAACATCAGATTCACTCGACTCACCCGATTCATTAGATACGGTTTCATCAGATGACAATGTTTCATCTGATGTTACAGTATCGTCAGAACTTGTCGGCGGTGCTTGGGAAGAAACATCCGATGAACTTGTAGAATCATGCGACGATGACTCAGCCGACGAAGTTTCCGACGGAGTACTTTCTGTTTCTTCTGTATTATTAACCACTGGATGAACTCCGCTGCACATACCAATTCCTGCATACTCGGGTGAAAAATATCCTGTAAACCTTTCCACGCAGCTTTCGAGCGGCGAATTACCCGTTGCGGCACAGCAGGTTCTTGGCACAACCGTATCGTCATAGGTAAAGTTCTTATATTCAAGTCCCTTATGAACCTGTGCCATAATAGCGCGCCAAACAGTAGCGGCTGCGCTTTGATTATATACGGTCTGAGGTTGGTCAAAACCGCACCAAACAGCGCCCACATAATAAGGTGTACCCGCAACCATCCAAAGATCGTTAGATTCGCTTGATGTACCTGTTTTGGCATATGCCCGCATACTGCTGTAACCGGCAATACCACCGCCGGTACCTTGCGCACCGTAGACAACATTTTGCAAAAGCCTGTTCATAATTGTTGCAGTGGTGGATTTAATTACCCGTTCGCCGCCGCCCGACTCCAAAATAATCTCATCTGAAGAGTCAATAACCTTTACATATGTTGTTGGTTCGTAGTATATACCACCGTTTCCGTAAATCGCATAAGCGGCCGCAGACTCAGTAGTTGTAATTCCATATTGACATCCGCCTAGCGCTAGTGAAGAAAGGTTTTTGTCAACATCAGTCAAATGACTTAGTTTTAGTTTTTGAGTAAGGAAATTAAAAGAATTCTCAATTCCTACCTTATCCCTTAGCAGCCAGCACGGTATGGTGTTTGCCGAGCGTTCAAGAGCAGTTTTAACGGTCATATAGCCGTCGTAAGTGCCATACCATTCCGCAGGTCCACTCTTTCCGTTACCGTAATAATTAGGAATCGGTTTATCCTCAATTAATGTAGAAAAATTCGCATAACCATTTTCTATTGCAAGTGTATAAACACCCAACGGTTTCATTGTGGAACCCGGTTGTCTTGGTGAATCGGTAGCGCGGTTAAGTCCACGATTTCTTGTCTTTTCACCCACTCCGCCAACAAGACCGACAATATTACCACTGTAATCCATTATTGTCATTGCAGACTGCAGATAAGCCGACCTATCCGTCGATAATTGTGGAAAATATCTTTTTTGATTAAGATATACCTTCTCCATTTCCTCTTGAACTTGAGGATTTATGGTCGCATAAATTCTATAACCGCCGTTATAAAGCATTGCCGACGCAGTGTCCTTGCTGCAACCGTATTTTTCGCTAAAATCGTTTATTACTTCTTCAATAAGAGCATCGATAAAGTAATTGTTAATCTGTATCTCTAAATCCTGTTGTTGTGACTTATCAAGAACAATATCCGCAATATAATTATCAGCTAATTCTTTTTCAGAAATCATATCAAGCTGATACATTTTTTTCAGCACATCCTGACGGCGTTCCTTATTACCCGCCGGCTTGGTATCGGGGTTGTAAGCACTGGGGTTTTTAGTTATCGCCGCAAGAGATGCGCATTCGTTTAATGTAAGGTCGCCCACATCTTTATTGAAATAATAATTTGCAGCCACCTGAACACCGCAAATACCGTTACCCAAGGAAATAGTATTTAAATATGCCTCAAGAATTGTTGTTTTATCCAACATTTTTTCGATAAGCAGTGCACGGGTAATCTCACGCAACTTACGAATAGCACTTGTATCATTATCGGTAGTAATATTTTTAATAAGCTGTTGAGTAATGGTAGAACCGCCCTGATTGGAACTGTAAATGTTAATAAAAGGAAGATAATTTACAAATGCACCTGTCGTGCGTTTCCAGTCAACACCGTTGTGCTGATAAAACCGCTGGTCTTCAATAGCAATAAATGCATTTATCAGCTGCTGCGGTATTTTTTCAATATCAACCCAAATACGATTTTCATCACCGTGTATTCGCTGATACTCTTCCCATTCGCCCTGACTATTTTTGGCATAAATAACAGAGGTCATATCAAGTTCACAATTTCTAATATTTTCCACAATGTCTTTGCATCCAAAAAAATCAAGCGATCTTGACTTTTCAGTGCCTACAGAAAACAGCATTGTAAAGGATGAAAGGATAATAATTGCCGACATAAGAAGGCACATACCCTTATAGCCTTTTTCCATAATATTCCTCCATTATAATTTTATTATTTCAATTATATCATCTATTTGTAATTTTTTCAAATAAATTTATTATAATATACATTATATTCACAATTTAGTTAAAATTTGGTAGTATACTATATGTAACAGCGAAGCGAAAGGAAAAATTGATCGTGCTTAAATTAACTAATATTACTAAAGAATATCACATTGGTGACAACTGTGTCGAAGCGCTCAAGGGAATTAATATTGAATTCAGAGACAGTGAGTTTGTTTCTATACTCGGTCCCTCAGGTTGCGGCAAAACAACACTTCTTAACATCGTAGGCGGTCTTGACCGATATACTGACGGCGACTTAATAATTTCAGGAAAGTCAACTAAGGAATTTGTTGACAGCGACTGGGACACATATCGCAACCACACAATTGGTTTTATATTCCAAAGTTATAACCTTATCCCCCATCAAAGTGTGCTCAGTAATGTTGAATTGGCGCTCACGCTCACGGGTGTTTCGCGTGCTGAAAGGCGCGCTAGAGCGTGTGAGGCGCTTAATAAGGTCGGCCTTGGCGATCAACTCAATAAAAAACCTAATCAAATGTCGGGCGGACAAATGCAGCGTGTTGCTATTGCCCGCGCACTTGTGAACAATCCAGATATCCTACTTGCCGACGAGCCGACAGGTGCGCTTGACAGCGAAACCAGTCTGCAAATTATGGATTTGCTTAAAGAAATTGCAAAAGAACGGCTTGTAATTATGGTCACGCATAATCCTGAACTTGCAGAAAAATATTCCTCGAGAATAGTGCGTCTTGTTGATGGTAAAATTACCGATGACAGCAACCCCTTCTCACACGAGGGAGAGCAAAAATCTTCCTTACCGCAAAAGCGCCCCTCTATGTCGTGGCTTACAGCATTTTCGCTTTCGTGTAACAATTTGCTCACCAAGAAAGCAAGAACAATTTTAACATCTTTTGCAGGTTCAATAGGAATTATCGGCATAGCGCTTATTCTCTCACTTTCAAGCGGTGTTCAGGCATACATCGACAGTGTTGAGGAAGATACGCTTTCAAGTTACCCCATCATGATACAAGAAAGCGGAACGGATGTTAATGACCTAATCACAAGCCTTATGGAAGAAAACGAGGTCATAGAAAACCGTGAAGATGGAAAAATTTATTCAAATGACATAATGTCGCAGATGATGACAACTATGATTAACGGAACCTCCTCAAATGATTTAAAGGCGTTTAAATCATATATTGAAGGTGACGGAAAAGAAATATCAAACTACACATCTGATATTAAATACACCTACTCCACAACAATGAATATTTATACCGCAGACGGATACAAGGTAAACCCAAGCGGTATATTTGAAAAGCTCGGTTTTTCGAAAGCAGAAACCCCATACGGAAATATGGCTGTATCCAACACAGACGTTTGGCAAGAATTGCTTGATAATCAAGAATTACTCGAAAAACAATATGATGTTATAGCCGGCCGTATGCCTGAAAAATATAACGAAATAGTTGTTATAGTTGATGAAAACAACGAAATCAGTGACTATACACTTTATACATTGGGACTTAAGGATGCCGATGAACTTACCGAAATAATTGAAAAAGCAATGAACGGTGAAAAAATTGAAAAGCCGAAACAAACGAGCTACACTTATGATGAAATTCTTTCACTGTCTTTCAAATTATTGCTGAACACCGATTACTTCCAAAAGTCTGAAAATGGCATCTGGACCGATATGTCAGAGGACGAATTACATCTTTTAAGCAAACTTGAAAATTCTACCGAGGTAAAGGTTGTAGGTATTCTTCGTGTTGATAGTGACTCTGCATCGAACACTATGGCAAGTGGTACAGTCGGCTATTTAAGCAGTCTTATGACACATCTTATTAACGGCGTTAATGATAGCGAAATTGTAAAACAACAGCAGGATAATCCTGAAATAGATGTATTTTCAGGGCTACCCTTCCCCACCGACAAGGAACTTACAATGGATGACCTAAAAGCGTACGTTGCCACTCAGCCTGTCGAAAATCAGCAACAGTTTAATTTGTATATTACACAAATGTCCTCGCAAGGTATGAATGATACAGAAATTGTTGAGAAATTTTCATCCTATCTCAAAGCTTCGGAAAGCAGTTCAACCTACGAAGAAAATCTACAGAAATTAGGTGTATCGGACCTAAACAGCCCTAGCGGAATTAACATCTATCCTAAAGATTTTGAGTCTAAGGAAACTATCAGCAGTCTGATAAACGATTATAATAACGGTATTGATGAAAGCAAAAAGATCACCTACACAGATTATATTGGCTTAATGCTTTCATCGGTAACAACAATAATTAATGCAATCAGTTATATCTTAATCGCATTTGTCAGCATTTCCCTTATCGTTTCTTCAATAATGATAGGAATTATCACCTATATTTCGGTACTGGAAAGGACAAAGGAAATCGGTATACTTCGTGCTATGGGCGCTTCAAAGCGTGATATTTCCAATGTATTTAATGCTGAAACAATAATTATCGGTCTTTCTTCGGGAATTTTAGGCATTGTAGTAACCCTTTTATTACTAATTCCGATTAACGCATTAATTGAGTATATTACCTCGCTTTCGAATATTGCAATTCTACCTGTGGCAGGTGCCGTAATCCTGATAATAATCAGCGTATTGCTGACATTTATTGCGGGACTTATACCATCAAGAATCGCTGCTAAAAAAGACCCCGTAACCTCACTAAGAAGCGAATAATTTTAAGAGCAGTTAGAACGCATTTGTGTTCTAACTGCTCATTTTTAATATGTTTTCAGTTCGTCAGCAACGTCCTGTAAAAAAGCACCCCACTCTGTCTCGTTTTCCACATAGTACAGAGGACAAAGTTTTCCTGTAACATCATAATGTCTTATTACATCTTTTTCGTCTAAATTCGAGTTATCACAAAGCCAAGCTGTCAATTTCACAAGCGAATTATATGTTTCATCAGTGAATTTTCCATCAGCATACATATGACATACTTCTATGGATATTGAATCAACATTTCTATTATTACTTGCGGCAGAGCGCTCATTTAAGGGCACACATTGTATTATTTCACCATCAATTCCTATAACAAAATGCGAACAAACAGTAGTATCAATCTTATCAAAATAATCGCGGTTGTTTTGTGCTGTCGTACCGGCGTTACCGGTGTAATGGACGACAATACTATTAATTTCTTTAAGCGCTATTCCCTTTCTTGCAAGTCCTAAGTGTATAAGGTCTTGACTTACATAATCGGGTGTTTCAAGCGTTTTGGCATTCAGTTTTTTTACAAATATGTTTCTTATATTCGTATTCCCATTAAAAACACCAACAATATGATAAGCAGAAAACAACAGTGCGCTTACTGTTAATAAGACAAAAAGGGTTACCAAAAATCTTTTTATCCGTCGCTTTCTTTTTTGTTTTCTATGTAAAACAAGCTTTTGATATTCCGTAAGTTTTCTGTTTTTCATCGTAAATTAACCCTCTGTTGTTTTGAAAGATATAACTGCTTTGAATAAATCCCCGTCGGTTTCTATACTAAAGTTACCGTTTTGCAGTTCTGTTAAACTTTTGGCTATCGACAGTCCAAGTCCACTGCCCTCTGTATTTCGTGAGCGGTCGCCACGAACAAAGCGTTCTGTCAGTTCACTACCGTCAATGTTAAGGGGTAATCTTGAAATATTTTTAAATGTTACGACTACCCTGTTATTTACAGTACTTAAATCAATATAAACACGCGTACCCGACAGTGCATACTTGCAAATATTATTCATCAAATTATCGAACACTCGCCAAAGTCTTCTTCCGTCAGCCAATACAAAAACAGCGTCACTGCAACTATTATATATTAGTTCAAGCTGATTTTCATCAAATCGTTTTGAATATTCACCTATTGCCTGATTTAACAGTACATTAAGGTCACATTCTGACAATTCAACCGACAGATTGCCTGTTGACGCCTTTGAAGCTTCTACCAAATCTTCGATTAGTTTTTTAAGTCTTGATGACTGACGGTCTAAAACATCAATATATTCATTGATTTTTTCGTTTTCACATTCCTCTTTTTTTATAAGGTCAACATAATTCACAATTGATGTGAGCGGCGTCTTAATATCGTGCGAAACATTTGTTATAAGTTCTGTTTTAAATCTTTCGCTCTTCATTTTATCGTTTATTGCAGTCTGTAAACCGTTATTTATATTATTGAGACTTTCTCCAAAAGATTTAATATCACCATACATATACTTTGTATCTATTTTAGTATCAAGGTCGCCCGAAACAATACGCTCACCACCTGATTTCACCTTTTGAAATGAAATTACCGAAATGATAAACAGAATACCTAATACAGCACTTCTAACAACCCAACCTAAAATCATGTTATCGGCTTCAGAAATATTATAAAAGATGAAAATAAATTCAAGAATAAGAACTGACACTGTTATTAATGCCGTTTTTATAACAGTTGGTAAGTTTTTTATAATATGTACCGTTAGTTTTCCAAACTTTTTAAGCCACTTAAATACAAAGAAACAAGCATAGTATATAACTGAATTTTTAACAAGCGTCTTGGTTTTAATTCTTACCGCAACGCTTAAAAGAAAATTAAGCGCTACAAAGTAAAAAACGGTAAAAATAAGTACACATGCAGTAATAATGTAAAAAATATCAAAAACTGAATTAATAATCAACAAACCAAGCACCGCTAAACCTGCTACTGCAGCAGCGTGAAGATCGGTGGGTATCCTATCAATAAAACTTAAGATTATACCGTCTTTCGTTTTATGATATCCCGCAGAAGTTATCATAAAGATAAATAAAACAATATTAATTATCAGCGAAATCAGCGCAATAACAATAAAGCCATAACGCATATTAAAGCCAATTCTAACAGCATTATATGCTAATGAAAAGCGGTCGGTAAATTGCAAATTTTTGGGGATATACGCTGTGATAATTAATCTGTCGGTATTTAAAAAAATCTGTGTTCCGTCATATGCATAAAGATTACCGTCCACTTCTTCCCAAACACTTCCGTCACTATATAAATCACCCTTTTCTGAAATATAGTAGGAATATTGATATTTCTCAGTAACGCTTGTCAAAACATCCTGACCTTTGTAGTTGCTTTCAAGAATCTCATCATCGGGATTTTTGATTTCAAAGAGCACATTTTTACCGCTATACCTTGAGTATAAATCCTCACCGTTTATATATCTATTACCAATATGCCAAACTTCACTTTGTGCCATTGACTGCATTATATTTTCAGAAAGGTAGCTGTACTTTTGTGTATAAAAATCCAAACTCACCATAACACCAATGCTTACCATCGTAATAATCATTGTTGAAAAAGTGATAAACGATAAGATAACTGCTGTCATTTTGACAGCAAAATTTCTTTTTAAATTTTCCATAGGTTATCCCTCAAATTTATATCCGTGCGCCCAAACTACCTTTAAATAGCGTGGCTCTGTAGGATTTATTTCAATCTTTTCGCGAATGTGTCTTATATGTACAGCAACTGTATTTTCTGCGCCAAAAGCGGCCTCTTTATGCACTTTTTCGTATATTTCTTTAGGAGATAATACAATGCCGCAGTTGGTCATTAAAAGCTTTAAAATCTCATATTCAGTCGGTGTAAGTGATACCTCTTCACCGTCAACCGTAACTGTTTTTGAGGCGTCGTTAATACATACCCCGCCTATAACAATCTCGTTGCTTTCTGTCCTGATATTACCGCCAAGATTTGTATAGCGTCTAATTTGCGAACGCACACGCGCCAACAATTCAACGGGATTAAACGGCTTTGTCACGTAATCATCGGCCCCTACATTAAGTCCCATTATTTTATCAGTATCCTCACTTTTAGCAGTAAGAAGAATGACAGGAACATTAAAATTCTCCCTGATTTTCAGCATCGCAGTAATTCCATCGATTTTTGGCATCATTATATCCATAAGAATCAGATGAATGTTTTCACTACTAACAATATCAATTGCCGATTCACCGTCGTTCGCTGTAAAAACCGTGTAGCCGTCAGATTCTAAATATATTTTTATTGCCGAAACAATATCTATTTCATCGTCACAAACAAGTATGTTATGCATATTTTCAACCTCCGCATTATCATTATAACAATTTGAGTCTTAAGATTAAATAGTTAAAATTATTAAGATTTTATTAATGTTGCTTTTTTCGAGTATAAATGATAAAATACAAGTATAGTAAACTATTTTGGGAGTTACAATATGAAACACGAAATACTGTTGTCTGCCCCGCCAATATTGCGTGACTTTCTTACATATAATGAAACCATAAAGGGCAAGTCTGCAAAATCGGTTGATGAATATTATCTCGATTTGCGTTCTTTTTTCAGATATTTGTTGCTCGTTCGCGGTCAGGTTGATGCAAATACGCCCTTTGAAAACATCGATATACAGTCGGTTGATGCGCAACTTATAAGCACAGTCACCATTTCAGATTTATATGCTTTTATTGTTTTTTGTAAAAATGAACGCGGCAATAGTGCCGCTACCAGAGCGCGAAAGACATCAACGCTTCGTATTTTCTTTAAATATCTAACTTCACAGATACATTTAATTGAAAACAATCCCGCAGAAATGCTTGAATCTCCCAAAGTTAAATCAGGTCTGCCCAAACATTTAAGTCTTGAAGATTCACTTGAACTACTTAGTTGTGTTGACGGGCCAAATAAAGAGCGCGATTACTGTATACTGACACTATTTTTAAACTGCGGTATGCGTCTGTCCGAACTTTGCGGTTTAAACCTAAGCGATTTACGTTCAGACGGTACAATGCGTCTGCTTGGTAAAGGAAATAAAGAACGTATTGTATATGTAAATCAGGCGTGTGAGGATGCAATAAAGTCTTACCTTGCGGTTCGTCCGAACGATGCAATAAATTTCGCCGACCGAAATGCGCTTTTTATCAGCCGCAATAAAAAACGAATCAGCAACAAAACAGTTCAGCATATAGTTAAAACCTACCTTGAAAAAGCAGGTCTTGGTGGACAGGGCTATTCAACACATAAGCTTCGGCATACGGCTGCAACATTAATGTACCAGCACGGTAATGTCGATATTCGAGTTTTAAAGGATATTTTGGGCCACGCTAATCTTGGCACCACACAAATTTATACCCACATTTCTGATAAACAAATTAAAAATGCGATTGATTCAAATCCATTATCCAGTATAAAAAAGAAATCATAGTCAAAATTGACTATGATTTCTTTTAATGTAATAGGTTTTAGAATATCCAAAGCGGACCTTGGTCAGCAGCTGCTGATGATGATGAAGTTTCAGAGGAACTATTATCAATTATAACATCCTCTTCCTCGCTCGATTCTTCATCACTCGAAACTTCGTCGCTTGAAACTTCCTGCGACACTGATGAATCACTTGTTTCAGATGAATTTTCACTTTGTGACGGTTCAACGCTTGAAGAATCAGATGAACCGTCGTTGCTGTCATTAATTGACGGCTCTGCAGTATTTTCGGTCAGAATTTCAGTGTCACCCTCTTCACTTACAAAGGAATTCCAAAATTCAGGATATGATTGGAAGTCATCAGATTCTGCGTAAACCTCTTTTTGATCGTTGCATCCCGCAAGCATAATTATAGCCAAAGAAAAAATACAAATTGCAATAATAGTAGTTCTAAATGCTTTCAACAAGTTCATAATAACACCTCTTGAAATCAATATTTATTTTATAATAACAAATATGAATGATATTTTCAAGAGGCAAATTATTTTAAAGTATTATGCATACCAAACCGTTACATCCGTCATTAATAACACGCTCGATGGTTTCCTGCACCCGCATACGCGCATCAACAGGCATTCTTGCAAGTTTGTTATGAAGTCCCTCATTAACAAGTGAGTGAAGTGATTTACCAAAAATATTTGAATCCCAGATTTTAATGGGGTCTTCTTCAAATTCGTTCAAAAGATACATAATTAAGTCTTCCGACTGCTTTTCTGTGCCGACTATGGGGCTGACCTCGGTTGTTATATTGGCTTTCATAAGGTGTATTGACGGCGCCGATGCGCGAAGTCTTACACCATATCTGCCGCCCTGTTTTACAATTTCCGGCTCCTCAAGGGTTAATTCCTCAATTGACGGCATAACAATACCGTATCCTGTAGCCTCCACCTCATCAAGCGCATCCTTTACTCGCATATATTCGTTTTTAATTTTTGCAAGGTCGCAGATGCTTGCCATTAATTCCTGTTCATCGTTTATAACAAGTCCTGTTGTTTCGGCAAGTACCTTATAAAACAGTGACGGTTTTATTCCGATGGAAATATCGGCACTGCCGTTACCCAAATCTATTGAAGTTATCTTAGAGCCATCTGTATTTTCACCGTCCTTGAAGGCTTGCTCGAAACAGGATATATCCCTTACATGCCTTATATCACAGGATGCCACCTTCAGCATATTAATCAAATCTGCGCGCAGCCAGTGATCGAGTGATAGTGAATTAATCCATTTCGGGAAATTGATTTTAATTTCTTTTACAGGGAATTCATAGAGGATACGTGATAAAATTTGTTTTATATCATTCTCGCCTAACTCCAGACAGTTAATAGGAATTACGGGTACCTTATATTTCTTTGATAGTTCATCCGCAGTATTAACCGCCTCATCTGATTGCGGATACATACAGTTGAGAAGCACAATAAACGGCTTATCAATTTCCTTTAACTCGGATATTACCCTTTCTTCAGCCTCAGCATATTCTTCGCGGGGTATATCACTTATACTACCGTCTGTTGTAATCACAAGACCTATGGTAGAATGTTCATTAATTACCTTTTTTGTACCTATTTCAGCAGCCATATTAAAGGGTATCGGCTCGGTATACCACGGTGTGTTTACCATACGCGGCTGGTCACCCTCAATATAACCCAGTGCGCTTGGCACAATATACCCGACACAGTCAATCAGTCGCACATTCATAGATGCGTTACTGTCAACATTAATATTAACACCCTTTTCAGGTATGAATTTTGGCTCCGTCGTCATAATGGTTCTGCCTGACGATGATTGCGGCAGTTCATCCTTTGCCCTTTCTTTGTGATATTCTTCAGATATATTGGGCATAACCAGTTTATCCATAAATTGCTTTATGAAGGTTGATTTGCCCGTCCGTACAGGACCTACAACACCGATATAGATATCTCCGCCTGTCCTTAAAGCAATATCCTGATAAATACTTTTACTTGCCATAAATATTCCTCCGAAACCTTTGGTCGTTTTCTTTTTTTACTGTTGAATAATATGTGACAAGTTTTGCTTTTATGACAAATAGAAATTTTCAATAAAATTAAAATAATACTTGATTTTTTTAAAGATATCTATTATAATAACTTGGTCGCACGGAGATGTCGCCTAGTCCGGTCGAGGGCGCACGATTGGAAATCGTGTAACTGCTACAAACAGTTCGAGAGTTCGAATCTCTCCATCTCCGCCAAAACGAAAATCCTGTCGATTATTGTCGGCAGGATTTTCGTTTTGTATTATTCATTTTTCATTATTCAATATTCATCATTCATTTTCGCATTTATTATAGTAAAAAAGCACTGACAATTTGTCAGTGCTTTTTTAATGCTATATTACATTTTAGAAAGATTTTCTTTTAATGTGTTAAGCTGAACGCGAAGTTCCTCAGGAAGTTTATCACCGAATTTCTTATAATGCTCTTCAATCTCGGCTACTTCTTTAGTCCAAACCTCTTTATCAACCTTAAGAATAGACTTCAAGGTGTCGATATCCATATCAAGATCGGTAAGGTCGATATCTTCGGGCTGCGGCACATAGCCGATAGCGGTTTCTTCTGCTGTTGCCTCACCTTCACAACGATCAATAATCCAGTTAAGGACACGCATATTGTCGCCAAATCCTGGCCAAATGAAGTTGCCTTCATCATCGGTACGGAACCAGTTAACGTTGAATATCTTAGGAGCCTTATCGCCGAGCTTTTCGCCCATTTCAAGCCAATGCTTGAAGTAATCGCCCATATGATAACCACAGAACGGAAGCATAGCCATAGGATCACGACGAACAACGCCTACAGCACCTGCAGCGGCAGCAGTAGTCTCAGAAGCCATTGCAGAGCCGATGAATACACCGTTAACCCAATCCTTTGATTGATATACAAGCGGAGCGCACTTTGCACGGCGGCCGCCGAATACGATTGCAGAAATCGGAACACCCTCACCCTTATTAAACTCCTCAGAAATGCAGGGGCAATTTTCAGCGGGAGCGGTAAATCTTGAATTGGGGTGTGCAGCACATGTTGATTTGTCTGCCTTATTGAATTTAGCGGGATCCCAAGGATTACCCTTCCAATCAAGTGCATTTTCAGGAAGATTCTTATTAAGTCCTTCCCACCAAACTGTGTTATCGTTAAGGTCTAAAGCAACATTTGTGAAAATGGTGTTCTTTTTGGTGCTCTCAAGAGCATTGAAGTTAGAATGCTCATTGGTTCCGGGAGCAACACCGAAGAAACCGTTTTCAGGGTTGATGGCGTAAAGTCTTCCGTCAGGACCTATCTTCATCCAAGAGATATCGTCGCCAACTGTCCAAATCTTGTAGCCTTTCTTGCGAAGATACTCAGGCGGGATAAGCATTGCAAGGTTGGTTTTACCGCAAGCAGACGGGAATGCTGCTGCAATATACTTAACCTCACCCTTAGGATTCTGTAATCCCAAGATGAGCATATGCTCTGCCATCCAACCTTCTTTCCAACCCTGATAGGAAGCGATACGAAGCGCAAAACACTTTTTGCCGAGAAGAACGTTACCGCCGTAACCTGAATTAACTGAGATAATAGTGTTATCCTCAGGGAAATGGCAGATATATCTGTTCTCAGGGTCAACCTGACATCTTGAGTGCAAACCGCGTACCCAGTCGTTGCTGTCGCCAAGAACATCAAGAACCTTAAGGCTTACGCGTGTCATAATTATCATATTAAGAACAACGTATACAGAATCGGTAATTTCAATACCTATTTTTGCAAGCGGTGAGCCAATGGGGCCCATAGAATAAGGAATAATGTACATTGTACGTCCCTTATAACTACCTCTTGCGATATCATAGAGCTTCTTATACATCTCTTCAGGTGCACACCAATTGTTTGTTGGACCTGCATCCTCTTGCTTAGTAGTACAGATAAAAGTACGGTCCTCAACACGTGCAACATCGTTTGGGTTGGTACGGTGTAAATAACATCCGGGAAGTTTTTCCTGATTCAGTTTAAACATTTCGCCTGTTTTTACAGCTTCAGCACGTAAAGCCTCCACCTGCTCATCAGTACCGTCAATCCACACGACATTGTCGGGTGTAAGTAACTCCTTCATTTCATCAAGCCATTTTAATACAGTTTTGTTAGTTGTCATTATAAATTCTCCTTAAAAAAATGGTCCAAAATTTGCCTTTTACATTATAAACTCCCTACGACAAAAAATCAAGAATAAAATGTTAAATTTTTGTCATTATCATTTATTTTATGAAAAAAGTATCAAAATATCCTTTAGACTTGACAAAAGTTTGAGTAAAGTATAAAATTTATATTAATAGATTTTCGGAGGTAAAATGATGAAGGACGGCTTTATTAGGGTTGCATCGGCAACGGTTGAAGTCAAAGTTGCCGACATTAAAAACAATGTGGCAAAAATATGCGAAAAGATTAAGCGTTCAGATAGCGCATCAGTTAATCTGCTTGTATTGCCCGAACTTTGCATCACCGGATACACCTGCGGTGATTTGTTTTTGTCTCAAAAACTTGCTGATGATGCACTTGAGGGTTTAAAGCAAATTCGCAACTTTACAGTTGGTCGATACCCTATCGTAGTAGTCGGTCTACCCATTTCGTATTGCGGAAAACTGTACAACTGCGCCGCCGTTTTACAAAACGGAAAGATTTTAGGTATTGTGCCGAAAGATATGATTCCTAATTACAACGAATTCTATGAGCGGCGTTATTTTGCCTCAGGAAGTCAGTTAAAGAATGTAGGATATATTAATATTGATGGTCAAAACATTAAAATAGGTTCGGTCATTTTTAAAAATAATCAAATGCCGAATTTCACATTTGCGGTCGAAATATGCGAAGACCTTTGGGTAACAGATACCCCTGCGACCCAACTTTGCCGTAACGGTGCATTCATAATTGCAAACCTTTCCGCATCAAATGAACTTACAGGTAAGGCGGATTTCAGAAAAAATCTTGTTGTATCGGCATCCTCACGCCTGTTCTGTGGTTATATTTATGCAAATGCAGACAGCAGTGAGTCAACACAAGACGCTGTTTATTCACGCCATAATATTATCTGTGAACATGGTGTCTTACTCGCAGAAAACAAACCTTTCGGTTTAGAAGATATGATTTTTGGCGAAATTGATGTAAACAATTTAGCGCTTGAAAGAAGACGTAATACTGCATTTGTACCTGACGGAAATGATAGGATTGATTTTGTAGAGTTTGATCAGGAAATCAGGGATACACAGATCAGCCGCATGGTTGAAAAAAATCCCTTTATTCCCAAAAATGACGATTTAGCAAAAGATTATGCCGAAACCGCCCTAAACATACAAACATACGGGCTTAAGAAACGCATTGAGCACACAAACGCAAAAACTGTAGTTATTGGCATCTCGGGCGGACTTGACAGTACACTTGCCCTTTTGGTTGCTGTGCGCACAATGAAATTACTTTCAAGACCACTTACCGATATTTTAGCCGTAACTATGCCCTGCTTTGGTACAACCAACAGAACGAAAAGCAACGCAATAAAACTTTGCGAGTTGTTGGGTGTTACAATAAAAGAAGTTGATATTACACAAAGCGTTTTAAAGCATTTTGATGATATCGGTCAAAGCAGTGATAATTATGATGTGACCTATGAAAATGCTCAGGCAAGGGAACGTACACAAGTGCTTATGGATTTAGCCAATATGAATAATGGCCTTGTTATCGGCACAGGCGACCTCTCAGAACTTGCACTCGGATGGGCAACCTACAACGGCGACCAGATGTCTATGTACGGCGTCAATGCTTCGGTGCCCAAGACTTTGGTGCGTCACATTGTAAAGCACGTTTCAAACACTTGTCAGGACGAGCTTTCTGCCGTTCTTACAGATATTATTGATACACCGGTTTCTCCCGAACTTTTACCCGCTTCAGATGGCGGTGAAATTGCTCAAAAAACTGAAAATTCAGTTGGTCCTTACGAGTTGCACGACTTTTTCCTTTATCATATGATTAAGCTTGGTGAGTCACCAAAGAAGATATACCGACTTGCCAAAATTGCTTTTAACGGCGTATATGATGACCAGACTATTGTAAAATGGCTATATACCTTTACAAAAAGGTTTTTTACCCAGCAATTTAAGCGTTCATGTATGCCTGACGGTCCAAAAGTATGCCCTATTTCGCTTTCCCCAAGAAGTGACTGGCGTATGCCCTCTGATGCATGTGCTCAAATTTGGCTTGATGAAATCGAACAAATAATTTAAAATACACTTGACATTTACCGTCTGATTGTGTAAAATATCGTGGTAATAGAGGCGCACATGACAATAGTAGCTGTAATGTTAAAGCTTTCGCAGGGCGTTGTTACAGTGAACGGGGATTGTGCCGAAGGTAGCCTATGCGTACGGCTATTCTGGCACATTAAAGAATATTTAATGTGTTGTCGCTTAATGCGGAGTGCTATTAGTCACTAAGGTGTTTTTCCTTATTTACTGTTTGCCGACTCCCATTGAGTCGGCTTTTATATTGAGAAAATGAAAGAAAGTGAAGATGAAATGAAAACCGTACCCTTTACAAAAGAAGACATAATGAATTGGGAGAATACATACCCTACCCCCTTTTATGTATATGATGAGGCGGCTATTAGAAAGTGTGTCACCGATTTATATAAGGCTTTTTCTTGGAATAAAGGCTTCAAAGAGTATTTTGCGGTTAAGGCTACTCCCAACCCCGCAATTATCCGTGTCTTGAAAGAACTGGGCTGTGGTACCGACTGTGCTTCCACACCTGAAATAATTCTTTCAAACAAATGTGGAATCAGCGGTCATGATATTATTTTCAGTTCAAACGAAACAACCGTTGCCGAATATAAAGCCGCCCTTGAAGCAGGTGCTATAATTAATCTTGACGATATTACACATATCGATTTTCTTGAGAGCATCGCTCCCCTGCCTGACACAATCTGCTGCAGATATAATCCAGGTAAGTTTAATATTACAAACGATATTATGGGACACCTTTATGATTCAAAATTCGGTATGACACCTGTTCAGATTATTGAGGCATTTTCTATTCTTAAGTCTAAAGGTGTAAAGCATTTCGGTATTCACGCAATGCTTGCAAGTTGTTCACTAAACGAAGAATATTATCCCAGACTTGCCAACGAGTTATTTACATTTGCGCTCAAGATTAAGGAGATTTTGAATATCAACATTGAATTCATCGACCTTTCAGGCGGTATTGGTATTCCATATAAGCCCGATGAAGGTAAGGTGGATATTTTTGCTATCGGCGAGGGTGTTCGCGAAGTTTATGACAGAATTGTTAAACCTGCCGGTCTTGAAATTGCGCTTTATACCGAAATGGGCAGATATATAACCGGTCCGTATGGTTATCTCGTATCAAAAGCAATTCATCACAAGCACATATATAAAGAATATATCGGTCTTAATGCCAGTTGCTGTGATTTGATGCGTCCTGCAATGTACGGCGCATACCATCACATTACTGTTATGGGTAAGGAAAATGAAATACCTGTCGGCAAGTTTGATGTTGTAGGTTCACTTTGCGAAAACAATGACAAGTTTGCCGTTGACCGCGAACTTCCTTTGGTTGAAGTCGGTGACTACATAACAATTCATGATGCGGGTGCCCACGGTCATTCAATGGGTTATAACTATAACGGCAAGTTGCGTTGTGCGGAGCTTATGCTAAAGCCTGACGGAAATGTTGAACTTATCAGACGTGCACAGACTGCAGAGGATTATTTTTCTACACTTGATATTGACCCCGCATTTAAAGATTAATTTTTTATAAATCATAGCAGATATTTTCTTGTACTTGTAAAAGGTGAAAATATCTGCTATAATTGTCGTATAAGTAAAAATAAAGGGATGATAAAAATGTCGGTTGGTTTCAGAAAAAGTCTTTTCGGTTTCAACTGTGACGATGTAATGGGCTATATTGAAAGCACACATAAGCAGTTCCACGAAAAAGAAACAGTACTTAATGAAAAAATTGAGTTGCTTGATGAAAAGCTCTCAAGCGCTAACAAGCAGCTTGAAGAAGTAATGGCTGCAAAATCGGCTATTGAGGCACAACTTAAAGAATATACCGATAAGTATGACGAGATTGAGCGCCTTTCACAGAATATTGGTAAACTGTATCTCGTTGCTCAGGCTAATGCTAAAGCAATAATGCAAAATTCCAACGAAAGCAGCGAACTTGCAAAGGAAGAAATTAATAAGAACCTTTATTCTATTGATGTGGCACACGAATCCTTAAATTCATTAAAAGCGGATATTATGCAGACATCTGCTGATTTTGTAGCAAAGGTTGAAAATCTTGTTACATCTCTTACTAATACCCGCACCCAAATAAGTGCTAACAATGCTCAGAACAAGGATTTATCAAGGGATTTTGAAAATCTTTATGCTGAAATGTCCAAATGAGAGAGTTCAAAGTTAATTCACAGGAATTAAAATCACTTTGTAATAAATTTCATGCGGGTGACCGTATACTTTTAAGCGGTACAGTGTATACAGCACGGGATGCCGCGCATAAAAGAATTTTTGAGTATATTAATGACGGCAGGCCGCTTCCCTTTCCAATTGATAATTCCGTCATTTATTATGCTGGTCCTACACCAACACCTGACGGTATGGTAATTGGCAGTTGTGGGCCTACCACCTCTTCGAGAATGGACATATATACACCTAAACTGCTTGATATGGGCCTTGCCGCAACTATTGGCAAGGGCGAGCGCGGTCCGGCTGTCATTGATGCGATAATCAAAAATAAATCAGTATATCTCTGCGCTATCGGCGGCGCGGGTGCACTTGCTTCACTTAACATCAAGGAGTGTAATGTTATCGCTTTTGACGACCTTGGATGTGAATCAATTAAAAAACTTACTTTTGATGAATTTCCGCTTATTGTCGGTATTGACTCGGCGGGTGGAAATATTTTTACCCGATAGAAGCGATTTATATGAAAATTGAAATGCATGCCCATACAAAACCTGGTAGCATTTGTGCTCACCATTCACCTGAAGAGGTGCCTGAAATGTTTGTTAAGGCGGGCTACGGTGCGGTCGTTTTAACAAATCACTATTACCCCGATCATTTGAACTGTCTTTCGTTTGATATCAAAACTCAACCGCATGAATTTGTGAAAATTTATCACCGCACAAAAATCGCCGCTGAAAAGTTGGGATTGAAGGTGTTTTTTGGTGCTGAGGTTAAACTTATAAATGTAGAAAACACACCTGAATTTCTGCTTTACGGTATAAGTGAAGAAGATTTTATTAGTTCTTTTCCTCTTTACAGTCTTTCACAAAAGGAACTCTATGATTTTTGCTGCGATAAAAATATTTTAATGGTTCAGGCGCACCCCTATCGTGCGGGATATACTCCCGCCGAACTGCAATATATGCATGGGGTTGAGGTTTATAATCCACATCCGCTTTGTGACCCAAAGTTTAAGGAAACATTTGAACTGTCGGCAAACATGATAAAAACTGCGGGTAGTGACTTTCATATTTACAGTCAAGCGGGAGATGCAGGTATGATTATTCCTGATTATATTTCCGACCAATTTATGTTACGGGACTGGCTTATGAATAATCCCGCCACTATTTTCAGCAAACAAGATATAATCATTAAAGATGACAAACTTATTTGAAACGTTAATTCCTGACTTTTTGTCAGGAATTAAATTTTTATATTGATTTTTTCTGTGTTATGGTTTATAATCATAATATAGTTGTGCCATTTGGTACAATTTGGAGGTTGACTATGCACTGCTTTTTATTCGATGGCCTATCTAAAACTGATGAACTTAATATCTTTCAACTGATTGGCAATGCGGTTTTTGTAAATAAAGGCAATGAACTTTACAAAAGCGGTTATCTTGGTATTATGAAATCAGGTAAAGCTACCGTAAAAAGAACAAGCGGCACCGGTGATAGTATCACCATGCGCACTCTGTTTGAGGGTGAGTTATTCGGTGCAGCATCGGTATTCGGTAGTTGGAAAGAGGGATTAAGCAGTATTGTCGCAAACTGTGGATGTGAGGTTTATTATATTCCCGAAAATGTTTTCAAGAATATTCTGAACACCTATCCTCAAGTTGCGATTAACTACATCTCATATCTCAGTGATCGTATACGGTTTTTAAACAGTCGCATTGATGCATTTTCGGCAAAGTCTACGGAAAATAAGCTTTATGAATTTCTTTCATCTATTGCTGATGATAAAGGTATTGTAAAACTTACTTTCGGTATGTCGGAATTGGCGCGGCGTTTAAACATTGGTAGGTCCAGTCTTTATAGGGATATTGATTCACTTGAAAAGAGCGGATTAATTGCAAGAAACGGTCAAAACTTCAAAATTTTAGGTTAAGGTGATTATAATGAAAAAATTTAAAAGTATTTTATCTGCAGTTTTATGCCTTGTGATGATTTTATCATTTTCAGGCTGTGCGTTAGTCGTTGATACTGACGATTATGTAGGCGTTGATATGACAGTTGCTTGTATGACAGGACCCACGGGTATCGGTATGGCAAAACTTATGGCAGATAGCGATGCAAAGCTGACCGCCAATAACTATACATTTAAAGTGGCAAGTGCCGCACCCGACATAACAGGTAAATTCCTTTCGGGTGATATTAAAATTGCTTCTGTTCCAACCAATGTTGCAGCAAGTCTATATAACAAAACAGAAGGTAAGATAAGAATGCTGGCTGTTAATACATACGGTGTGCTTTCTATCCTTGAAAAAGGTAACACAATTAAATCAATAGCTGACCTTAAGGGCAAAACCATTTACTCAACCGGTAAAGGTCAAAACCCTGAATATATTCTCAAATTTATTCTTAAAGAAAACGGCATTGACCCCGAAAAAGATGTAACAATTAACTTTGTTTCAAGTGAAGACCTTGTTGCAAAACTTATCAGCGGTGAAGCCCAAATCGCAATGGCTCCCGAACCGGCTGCAACTACCGTTATGATTAAAAACAGTGAACTAAACCGCGTTTTAAGCATAAACGATGAATGGGCAAAGGTTTCTGACACTCAACTTATGATGGGCTGTGTTATAGCGCTTGACAGTTATATCAAGGAAAATCCTGCCGCTGTTGAAAAGTTCCTTGAGGAATATCAAAAATCGGTGAATTTTGCTACAGAAAATATTGACGAGGCGGCTACACACTGCGCAACCTACAAAATTACCGCATCTGATGTTATTGCGAAAAAGGCAATTCCCACCTGTAATCTTACCTATGTAACGGGTAAAGATATGAAAAACAATGTTAACGGCTATTTAACCGTGCTCTTTAACGCTGATGCAACTTCAATTGGAGGAAAATTACCAGCCGATGATCTGTACTACAAAGCAGACTAAACAAACTATCTTTAAAAAAATAATAAAAGGGATTATTGTAGCGACCTTCTGGATACTAATTTGGGAGGCCGCTTCCCGTCTTGTAAGCCATAACAACGAACTACTTCTGCTAATTTTACCAAGCCCCCTCACCGTACTGAATAAGTGGGCTGAAATTGCCTTTACTGCGCCGTTTTTAAAGGCGGTATCACTAACGCTTGCAAGGGTTTTTATTGGTTTTTCGGCAGGTGCTGTTATTGGATTTGGTCTTGGCATACTTACGCATTTTTCTAAAATTATTTACTCACTGTTCTCCCCGATTCTCAAAATTATCCGCGCAGTTCCTGTCGTGGCAATAATAATTTTGATGTATCTATTTTTTGAAAGCACCACATTACCTGTGTTTATAGTTTGCCTTATGGTATTACCGCTTATCTGGCAAACGGTACACGACGGTCTTGAAAACACCGACAAGGCGCTTTTAGAAATGGCTAAAATATATAATATCCCTGCCGCAAAAACAATTTTTTCGATTAAACTGCCATATATAACCCACAGCTTAATTACGGAATGCGTAAACAGTCTGGGACTTGCTTGGAAATCAGGTGTTGCGGCGGAGGTTATATGCCTGCCTGAAATCTCATTAGGAACATTGTTGTGGCAAGGTAAAGGCAGTGTGAATTTTGATGAAGTTTATGCCGTTACGCTTACTGTGGTTTTTTTAAGTATTATAATAGAATTTTTACTTAAATTCCTCTGTAAAAAATATCTTTTAACGAATGGAGGCATACGGGATGATCGAGCTTAAAAATGTCTCCTTTTCTTACGGTGAACATAATGTTTTAAATGATTTTAATTTAAAAGTCAAGGCTGGAGAATGTGTTCACCTATTCGGTGCTTCGGGAAGCGGAAAAACCACTGTTGCAAGACTGATTTTAGGTCTTGAAAATGCTGACAAGGGAAATATATACACGCCCGACAAAATATCCTGTGTTTTTCAAGAAAACCGCCTTGTTGAAACTTTAAGTGTCATAAACAATATACGAATTCCACTTAAAAAGCAGCATTTTCTGTTTGCAGACGAACTGCTTAAAGAAATGAATTTGTATTCGATTAGAAAAAACCGAATCAGCACTTTAAGTGGTGGAGAAAAACGACGGGTTGCAATAGTACGGGCTATCGCCTATGCCGGTGATGCGCTTATACTTGACGAGGCTTTTACAGGAATTGACTATGAAAATAAACTCATTATTGCAAAGATAATTAAGCGTGAATTTTTAGATAAAGACAAATCAGTAATAATGATAACCCATATTCCCGAAGATGCTAAGCTGTTAAATGCAAGAATAGTTAATATTAAAGGCGACGGATAAAACACCGTCGCCTTTAATTATTTTATAGTCACATTATCAAATCTTACCGAAAAATCAGCATCGGGAATTGTTAGTGCAAGTGGCAAACCCGACGGTGAAAATACAAACTCATATTTGCGGTCGTCATATTCACCGATCAAAGTGTAATTTTCCTTGTTGGAAGCGTCAAAAATATCTTTGCTGTTTGCATCACTAATTATATCACTCAAAATTACCGCTACGCTTCCCATCGGCATATTTTCGATGTCTTGTGTATACGAAATCCCCAAATACTCAGCACACACACCGTCTTTAGAAAAGCAGAATGTTAAACCGCTTAATTCATCAGGTGAAAGCACCCTGAAGTTATTTGTCTCTTCGGTAATATCGACCTCACATATATATTTGCTGTCTAAATATGTAATGTCTGCCGAAAACGAGATGTTTTTGAGTATGAGTGTCGTAGGCTTTGATGCTGAACAGCCGCAAATCAGCATCAAAGATAAGACAACAAATAAAAGTTTAAATTTCAAGGCAAGCACTTCCCTGCTGCCGAATACTAATCGGCAATGGTCTTTAGCTCATCTATTATATCGGTTGGCAAAATTGCTCTCTGTGAAATTTTTGTTGCCAAGACATCTGCCGCCCGACCGTGTAGCCGAACGGACGCCAACGCCGCATCAAGCGGTTCATATCCCTGTGCTAATCGCGCAACAATCATACCCGCGAGTACATCCCCGCTGCCGCCAACTGCTAGGCCGACATTACCGGTTGTGTTAAAAAACAATCTGCCGTCGGGTGCAGCGACAATTGTATTAGCACCCTTTAAAACCAAAACGCATTGGTTTTCAACAGCAAAACGCTTTGCGTATTTTATTCGGTTTGACTCAACGGTAGCAGTGTCGGTATTGCAAAGGCGCGCCATTTCTGCAGGATGAGGCGTTAATACAAGAGGAGCCTTTGTTTTCCTTAATAAATCTATGCTACCTTGTATCGCATTTATTCCATCGGCATCAATAACGGTCGGTATATTGGTCATTTCAAGTGTACGCTTAACCATTTTTACAGCGTCCGCACTTCTGCCGAGACCGCAACCAATAAGCAGCGCATTGCTGCTTGAAAGTGCTGATAGGATTGTTCTATCATACATTTGGGGTGCTCCGCTTGTGGCGGTAGGAACCGGCACTGTAACCGCCTCTGGAACGCTAGCGCAAAAAGCAGGATAATTCTTATCACAAACAATAGCTTTTACGATACCCACACCGCTTCTAAGCGCTGCTTTTGCAGCAAGAATTTCGGCGCCACACATACCGTAACTACCGCAGAATAATAGTGCCGTGCCAAAACAGCCTTTATGTGCGGTTTGTGGGCGTTTTCTAAGTGTCGGCGCATCTATCGTCAGGTAAGCATAATCGTCAAGTTGCAAACCAATATCCGCAACAACAACCTCACCGCAATAGTCACGGGTTTGCGGCAATAGGTTGCATAGCTTATAGCAAGAAAAAGATATCGTCAAGTCAGCCTTGAATGCGCAGTCTACCGATCCGCCATCGCAAAAAACACCGCTTGGTATATCAATTGCAACGCGTGTGCAATTATAGGAGTTAATTTTTTCGATTAAGTCGGCAATATCCTTTTGTAAAGCACGGTTTAGTCCAATTCCAAATAGTGCATCAATGACTATGTCATACTCGTCTGTAAAAGAATTGACCTGCATTATACCATCAACACTGTTTTTGAATTTCAAAGCGGTTTTTGTTGCAGGAAAACCTAAAGGACAAAATAATTTTATGTCCGCCCCCTGTTTTCTTAATGCGGCGGCTATTACTAATCCGTCGCCACCGTTATTTCCAACACCGCATACTACACATATTTTTTTACCCGATACAGCATATCTGTCGGAAATGATGTCTGCTGCGGCTTCACCCGCTCTTTTCATTAACTGCGCATAAGAAAAAATGCCGTTTTTGACGGCATTATCTTCGGCTTTCGTAATTTGTAAAGCAGTTAAAACTTTCATTTTTATCCCCTTTGATTACTTGTCAAAAGCACCGTTTGCAATGTGCTTCGGCAGGAAATTAACCATAGCTTTTTTCATTCTGTCGTCGGGAGAAATAACCAACAGTTGCTTACCCTTACCCTCCTGTACAATAACCATATAATATGCGTTTTCATCATTCGGATTACAAGCAATAAGAATTTTCTTAAAATCGCCCACAGGTAACTTTGCATTGTATTTTTCAACGCTTTGTACCATTGAAAGTTCAAAAGACAGTTCGCGCTTTCTTGAACTTTTTGCAATAATTTTATCAATATCCATCGTTCCATTGGTGATAATATATTCATATTCCAATAAAAGCATAGAATATAATTTATATGCGCCGTAACAAATACCAATAGCCGGTAAAAACGCCAAACTGCCTAAAAACAGTATTACTAAAAAAACAAGTACAATAGCAAGAATTACTATTCCACAAATTAGTCCCCATGTCTTTGCCGTTTTTCTTATGGCAACCAACTGTTCAAAAAAAGTATCCATATAAAAATCGCTCCTTAAGTCAAGACTTGCAATATAATATATTTTAGTATATAATTAATTTAATTGCAAGTCTGACTTTATTAATTTAATGAAATCAGGTGTTAATATGAAAATCAAAAAAGGATTTATGCTAAAAAAAGAAGAAGGTCAGTATGTTGTCACCTGCGACAAATCTGTTATTAAAGATTTTACCACAACGATTGTCCTTACCGAAGTTTCTACTTTTTTATGGAAAATGCTTGCGGACACAGGTGCCACTAAGGAAGAAATGTTAAATGCAGTGCTTGCTAATTATGATATTTCAACTGTTTTAGCACTTAGTAACATTGACATTTTTATAAAAACTTTAAACGAAAACGGTATATTGGAAGTATGAATAATAATACAAAATCACTTAAATGGGTTTACTGCCATACAAAAAAGTTCTTGCCTTGGGTGACACTTATTTCACTTATAAATGCGGTTTCTTCAATAATTCTTGTGTTGCTTGCAACAGTTTCGAGGAATATTATTGATAGCTCTGCGAACAATGCTGTGGACGCGCTTTTATACGGTGGATTATTCCTTTTTAGCATGATTATATTACAAGTGTTACTTGATTTTATCTATTCCATGCTGGCAGTACGAATTTCAACCAAGATGAACATATCACTCAAAAATTATATGTTCTCAACCCTGTTAAAAAAGAAGTATGCATCAGTTATCGATTATCATTCCGGTGATTTGCTTAACCGCTTTTCTTCTGATGTAGAACAGATAACCCACGGTATAACAATTATTCCAAGTGTTATATCAATGCTTACAAAAATAGTTGCAGGGGTTTCTGCGCTGATTGTCGAAAACTATTTATTTGCCTTGGCAGTTTTATTTGTAGGATTTTTTATCCCACTTATTGGCAGAATGTTTAGCAACAAATTCAAAAAGCTACATAAAAACGTTTTACAGTCCGAGGGTAAAACCCGTTCTTTTTTACAAGAATGTTTTGCAAATATAATAGTAATTAAAACCTTTTCCGCGGAAAAGGCTATCGTTGATAAATTGAACGATTATATGGGCATTAATCGCATGCATCGCATAAAGCACCGCTTTATTTCCACCTTGGTATCGCTGCTATTATATTTATGCTTTACTTTAGGCTATTACGCGGTACTGGTATGGGGTGCCGGTCAAATTGCCTCCGGTATTATTACTGCAGGTACACTTATTTATTTCTTACAACTTATTTCTATGCTTCGCTCACCGCTTCAAAACATTACAGGAATTATACCAAGATATTACTCAATGACCGCGTCTGCCGAAAGGCTTATTGAACTTGAAAATTTACCAAGTGAATTCACTGTAAGTAGTGAAATTGACCTTAAAAAAGATTTTAAACACATTGTTGCGGACAGGCTTTCATTCGGTTATGATAACAATCTTATCCTCAATAAATGTAGTTTTAACATTGAGAAAAATACTATAACTGCCCTTACGGGTGATTCTGGCATCGGTAAAAGCACTTTGTTAAAACTTCTTTTAGGTCTTTATGAACCAATTGGCGGCTCGCTTTCCTTTGATGGCAAAATAACTATTGATGAGACCACCAGAAAAATGTTTTCCTATGTGCCGCAGGGCAATATGGTGCTTTCAGGTACCATCAGGGACAATATAACGCTATGCCGCGATTCTGTTAGTGACGAGGATGTGATAAGTGCTGCAAAAACTGCCGTGATTTATGATTTTATTGAGTCGCTACCAGACGGTTTTGATACTGTCCTTTCAGAGCGTGGTGTCGGACTTTCCGAAGGACAGATTCAACGAATTGCCATTGCAAGAGCGCTTCTTTTCGATGCACCTATCATTTTACTTGATGAATGCACTTCTGCTTTAGACCTGGAAACCGAGAAAAAGTTGCTTGAAAATCTTAAACACTTTACTGATAAGACAATAATTTTTGCAACACACCGAAAGACATCGGTTGATATATGTGACAACGTCCTTCATATTGAAGACGGTACTTTGAGTTAATTAAGAATGATTTAATAAAACTTTGGGAAGAGATTACAGTCTCTTCCCTTTTTTATATACAAAAAAGCCACGGAAAACCGTGGCTTTAAGGCTAAACAAAATTAGTCGTTTGTGTAAGGAAGTAATGCAACCTGACGTGCACGCTTAATAGCGGTTGTCAGTTCACGCTGATGCTTGGCACATGTGCCGGTAGCTCTGCGGGGAAGAATCTTTGCACGTTCAGAAACGAACTTGCGAAGACGTGCTACATCCTTATAATCAATTGCTTCAACACGATCAGCGCAAAAATGGCAAATCTTCTTGCGCGGCTTTCTGTGAAGCGGTCTATCTGTCTTTTCCATGGAAAAGCTCCTCCTTAAATTTTAATGATTAGAAGGGCAAATCGTCGTCCATACCGCCATCGATTTCAGCAAAATCAGAAACACTTGCATTGCTGAAAGAAGCAGGTTCACTGTTTTGAGCAGGAGCGGCGCTGCCGTCACGTTTAGACTCAACAAATTGGACGTTGTTAACAACAACCTCAACAGCGGTGCGGTTGTTGCCGTTTTTATCGGTATACTTACGGGTTTGAATTGCACCCTCGATACCAATCATACTGCCCTTTTTAAAGTATTTGGTGATAAATTCAGCACGCTGACGCCAAGCAACAATGTTGATAAAGTCAGTCTGCTGTTCTTCACCTGCGCGATAATTACGGTTTACAGCAATGGAAAACGATGTAACGGGAATGCCGTTAGGTGTTGTTTTGAGTTCAGGGTCGGCTGTAAGACGACCTGTTAAAACTACTAAATTAAACATTAAATTTTTCCTCCATTACTTTCTGATTACCATTACGCGAAGTACGCCATCGGTAATGCCGGCAATACGCTCAAGCTCAGCGGGGAAATTACCTTCACTGGTGAATGTAGTGAATACATAATAACCCTCAGCCTCGTCGTTGATAAGATAAGCAAGTCTGCGCTTACCCCATTCATCAACGTTCTCGACCGTACCATTTTTTGCAATAAGGTCATTAAACTTCTCTTTAAGAGCATTAAGAGCTTCTTCGCCGTTTGCTACAGAAAAGACAAGTGTTGCCTCATACTTATTGGTCATATCGTTGCACCTCCTTTTGGTCAAATGGCTCCGCAATTTTTTTGCGGGGCAAGGAGCTAAATTTGAGACAAGTCTCGATTAGCAACCAATATTATAACAATTCTTTCCTGAATAGTCAATCTTTTTTTGCTTTTTGTATTGAATTTACCGTTTATTTATTATATAATAAGGCAAATACTTGACTTAGGAGATAGAAATTTATGCTTCTTGCAATAGATATCGGTAATACCAATATTACATTGGGCGCATACGACGGTGATATACTTAAATTTACTGCGCGCCTTTCAACAGCACACGGCACAACTTCCGACCAGTATGCAGTTGAAATTAAGAACATTCTCCAATTGTACGGTCTTGACCACAAACGTGTTGAGGATTGCATTATTTCTTCTGTTGTACCCTCAGTGGGCGGTGCTGTTTGTAACGCCGTTTCTCTTCTTTGCGATATTGTGCCGCTTGAATTAGGCCCCGGTGTAAAAACCGGACTCAACATTAAAATAGATAATCCCGCGCAGCTTGGTGCTGACCTTGTGGCAGGTGCTGTGGGTGCAATAAGCGAATACACCCTGCCCTGCGTGGTTATTGATATGGGTACCGCTTCAACAATAAGCGTTATTGACCAAAACGGCGTGTATTTGGGCGGTGTTATCTCCGCAGGTGTTGGGCTTACACTGAAAGCATTGTGTGAAAACACAGCGCAGCTTCCCGCTATTGATATCAGCGCACCGAAATCGGTTATTGGTTCAAACACCATTGACTGTATGAAATCGGGACTGATTTTCGGTACTGCTTCTATGATTGACGGTCTGCTTGACAGAATCACGGACGAGCTAGGTTGTAAACCCACCATTGTTGCTACAGGCGGTCTTTCTAAAGAGATTGTAATTCACTGTAAAAACGATATAATTTACAACGCCAACCTTTTACTCGACGGACTACGCGAAATTTACGAACGCAATAAATAATGTACAAATCCGCAAAAGCGGTTTGTAAATATAATGAACTGTACCCATTAGGGACAGTATCGGAGGTAATTTTATGTCAAACACAAAAAATAGCACTAGAATTTACCATTTAGTGCTTATTGCGATGTTCATTGCGCTTATGATGGTAATGAACTTCACCCCTCTTGGTTACATAACCGTAACCGGTGCATTTTCAATCACCTTAATGACAATACCTGTGGCTTTAGGCGCAGCATGTACGGGTAAAGTCGGCGGTACAATTCTTGGATTTGTATTCGGTCTTACAAGTTTTTTACAAGCATTTGGCATTGGCTTTATGATTGACCCTAGCGCTGCTCCTCTTTTTACCGAAAGCCCTTTCGGCTATACCGTTACATGCTTTGTTCCGCGAATTTTAACCGGATTTATAGCAGGACTTGTTTTTTCACTTTTTGAAAAAAAAGGTAAAGTAGGTATTTGGACTTTTGGTATTACTTCTGCAATGGTACCTATTTTAAATACCGTCTTGTTTATGTCTTCGTATATTATTTTTTATTCGAACACATCTTTTGGCGGCGCGGTAATGTCGGTTTTGTTGACAATTTTGACAATAAACTTTTTAGTTGAATTGCTTGTGACAACAATTGCAGGCTCTGCTATAAGTAAGGTTGTATATCAACAGGTAAAAAAATTAAGTAAATAGTTATCCTTTAAAGCACCGTTCATCAATCAATTAAATGGGCGGTGTTTTTTAGTGCAAAAGTTCTATTTTTTTATTATAAAACTGTTAAAAATTTATTTTTAACTAAAAAATCCATTTTTTTGTAAAAAAGACTTTATTTTTCTAAAAAATTCTGTTATAATCAATTGGATACCTAATTTTCGGGGTATAATTTAGTTAATATTGGATTTTATATCCATAAATTTTTTAGGAGGTTGATTCGTAAATGAGTCACAAGTTTGTTTACCTTTTCTCAGAAGGCGACGCATCAATGCGCGAACTTTTGGGCGGTAAGGGTGCTAACCTTGCTGAGATGACCAAAATTGGTCTTCCCGTTCCTCAGGGTTTCACCGTTACTACTGAGGCCTGCACACAGTACTATGAAGATGGCAGAAAGATTAACGATGATATCCAGGCACAGATTATGGAATACATCGATAAGATGGAAGGCATCACCGGTATGAAATTCGGCGATAAGGAAAATCCCCTTCTCGTTTCCGTTCGTTCCGGCGCTCGTGCTTCTATGCCCGGTATGATGGATACCATTCTTAACCTCGGTCTTAACGAAGACGTTGTTGAAACAATGGCTGCTAAGTCAGGTAATGCTCGTTGGGCTTACGACTGCTACAGAAGATTTATTCAGATGTATTCTGACGTAGTTATGGAAGTTGGTAAGAAGTACTTTGAAGAACTTATCGACAAGATGAAGGAAGAAAAGGGTGTTACTCAGGACGTTGAACTTACCGCTGACGATCTTAAGACACTTGCTGAACAGTTTAAGGCTGAATACAAGTCCAAGATTGGTAAGGACTTCCCCTCCGATCCTAAGGAACAGTTGATGGGCGCTGTTGAAGCTGTTTTCCGTTCATGGGACAACCCCCGTGCAAACGTTTACCGTCGTGACAACGATATTCCTTATTCTTGGGGTACCGCTGTTAATGTACAGATGATGGCTTTCGGTAATATGGGTGATGATTGCGGTACAGGTGTTGCCTTTACCCGTGACCCCGCTACAGGCGAACCCGGACTTATGGGTGAGTTCCTTGTAAACGCTCAGGGTGAAGACGTTGTTGCCGGTGTTCGTACACCAATGCCGATTGCACAGATGGCTGAAAAATTCCCTGAAGCTTATGCTCAGTTTAAAGAAGTTTGCGCTACACTTGAAGACCACTATCGCGATATGCAGGATATGGAATTCACCGTTCAGGCTGGTAAACTTTATATGCTCCAGACCAGAAACGGTAAGCGTACTGCTAAGGCTGCTCTTAAGATTGCATGCGACCTCGTTGACGAAGGTATGATCGATAAGAAGCAGGCTGTTGCTATGATCGATCCCCGTAACCTTGATACCCTTCTCCACCCGCAGTTTGACGCTAAGGCTCTTAAGGCTGCAACTCCCGCAGGTAAGGGCTTAGGTGCTTCCCCAGGTGCTGCTTGCGGTAAGGTTGTATTTACTGCTGAAGATGCAGAAATCTGGAACGCTCGCGGCGAAAAGGTTATCCTTGTTCGTCTTGAAACTTCTCCTGAAGATATAACCGGTATGAAGGCTTCTCAGGGTATTCTTACCGTTCGCGGCGGTATGACAAGCCACGCTGCCGTTGTTGCACGCGGTATGGGTACTTGCTGCGTTTCCGGTTGCGGCGACATCATTATGGATGAAGAAAATAAGAAGTTTACTCTTGCAGGTAAAACATACAATGAGGGTGACTTCATTTCAATCGACGGTTCTACAGGTAATATCTATGACGGTATCATCCCCACTGTTGACGCTGAAATCGCTGGCGAATTCGGTCGTATAATGGCTTGGGCTGATGAGTTCAGAACCCTTAAGGTTCGTACCAATGCTGATACACCTGCTGATGCTAAGAAGGCTCGCGAACTCGGCGCTGAAGGTATCGGTCTTTGCCGTACCGAGCACATGTTCTTTGAAGCTGACAGAATTGCAGCATTCCGTGAAATGATTTGCGCTGATACTGTTGAAGAAAGAGAAGCTGCTCTTGATAAGATTCTCCCCTATCAGCAGGGCGACTTTGAAAAGCTTTACGAGGCACTTGAAGGTTGCCCCGTAACCATCCGTTTCCTCGATCCTCCGCTTCATGAGTTCGTTCCCACTGAAGAGGCTGATATTGAGGCTCTTGCAAAAGCTCAGGGCAAGACAGTTGCTGATATCAAGAATATCATCACCGGTCTCCACGAATTTAACCTCATGATGGGTCACCGTGGTTGCCGTCTTGCAGTAACCTATCCTGAAATTGCTGCAATGCAGACAAAGGCTGTTATTCGTGCAGCTATCAATGTTAAGAAAGCTCATAATGATTGGAATCTCGTTCCCGAGATTATGATTCCTCTTACAGGCGAAGTTAAAGAAATGAAGTTCGTTAAGGACATCGTTGTAGCAACCGCTGATGCTGAGATTGCCGCTGCTGGCGCTGACCTCAAGTACGAAGTTGGTACTATGATGGAAATCCCCAGAGCTTGTCTTACAGCTGATGAGATTGCAAAAGAAGCTGAGTTCTTCTGCTTCGGTACTAACGACCTTACCCAGATGACATTCGGCTTCAGCCGTGATGACGCTGGTAAGTTCCTTACAGCTTATTATGACAGCAAGATCTATGAGAACGATCCGTTTGCTAAGCTTGACCAGAACGGTGTAGGTAAGTTAATGGATATGGCTGTAACCCTTGGTAAGAAGGTTCGTCCCGAAATACACTGCGGTATCTGCGGTGAACACGGCGGTGACCCCGTATCTGTAGAGTTCTGCCACAAGATTGGTCTTGACTATGTATCCTGCTCACCCTTCCGTGTGCCGATCGCTCGCCTTGCTGCTGCACAGGCTGCAATTAAGGAAAGTGGGAAATAATAACCCATTTGTTCTTGTATAACCCTTTTTAATCTCAACCCGCCAAAAAAGGACAAACTTTTTTAGCGTGAAAAGATAAACAATTATTTAGTAGACCTTGCGTACATAAAAGTACACAAGGTCTACTTTTTTATTAAAATTTATTGCAATTTGAAAATTATATATTATAATGTTATACACGGAGGTGACTGAGAAATAAAATTACAGAGGTGAAACGATGAAAGCCAATATTGATATTACCAGTATTTTTAAGGTAGTCTTTGAAAATCTACCTAAAGAACAGGTAGGTATCGTTAGTTGCTATTTAGGCACAATTGGAGCAGGACTTATAGTGTATAAGTTAAAGCTTGACCATGATTACAAAATGGCCGAACTGAATGCGGCATAATTTTAAATTATAATTTGTTATCAAAGTTTTAACATTGTTATTTGAATATTATATATTCATTATGATTGTTGTTCGATTGATTCGTTAATTCATCTCCTTTCCGTGAGTCTTGACGTTACATAGACAGAATCTCGGTCATTTCCCAAAAGCATTTGTCAAAGCAAATGCTTTTTCTTTTGTGTTGATTTTTATTGGTTAGTAATGTAAAATATTAGCATAAAATTTAGGGAGAGAAATATATGGCACTTATAAAATGTCCTGAATGTAAGAAAAAGATTTCAGACCAGTGCGGCAAATGTCCGAATTGTGGTTATCCATTAGATAAAATCTGTGAAGCAGACGAAAATCAAACAACAGATATTAAGAATATTGATGAAGAAACCGCAAAGGGCAAAAAATTATTTGATATAAAATCTTTACTTAAAAAATGGTGGTTTTGGGTGACTGTTAGTGCAGTTATAGTAGCAATTGCCGTAACCACTATACTTTTACTTAATCATGATACTAAACCTAAATTTGACAAAGATGGCAATCCGATGTTTGTTGAATTGACAAACGAAGTATATACAAATGCAGAAGATTATTTAGGTTGTCATATCAACATTAAAGGTAAAGTATTCCAAGTTATGAGTGACAACGGAAGTGTAAAAGGCATTCAAATTTGGATAGACCCAGATACCTGTGAACAAAATATGATGATTTACTATAATACTGATGTCGAAGTAAAACAAGGCGATTATATAATGTGTTCGGGTTATATTGATTCTGTAACAGAATACAAAAATGCTTATGATGCCAAATTATATGCACCACTCGTCATTTCTTCTGATTTAGTAAAAGCAACATATATCGATGTTATGGCACCAGCAACAGAAACCATAACACTAGAAAATCTCAAACAAGAAAAATATGGTTATTCTGTTTCGATAGATAAAATAGAATTTGCAGAAAAAGAAACAAGAGTATATACGACAGTAATAAATAACGGTAAAGCTTTATTGTATTTTGGTGATACCGTTATTGTTCAAGACGGGAAACAATATAATTCTACAAGCAATTACGAAGCAGAATACGAAGAAATTCCCTATGAGGTTGTAAAAGGTGTTTCAAGTTCAGGAATTATAGTATTTCCAGCTATGAGTACAAATGATTTTGAATTGACCATTTCTGTTCACTCGGATGATTATGATGAAGAATTAGAGAATTTCATATTTAAGATTTCTAAAAATACTAAGATTGAAGAGAAACCAACAGAAGCTAAACCATCAACAGCACCTTCAAAAAAGCCGAACACTGAGTCGACAAATACTACCAATAAAACTCCTTCTACAGCTTCTCCTGTTGGTTCATATACTCATTTTAGCACAGGAAGTGAGTGTACGTTTAGTTTGCAAATATACGAGGACGGAACATTTATGTGGACTAACGATGATGTTCCTGGACTCACTTCTAACGGAACATGGACTCAATCTGGAAGCTCTGTGACATTTGAAGAATATTCTATGGTGGGCGCTGAAACATTTTATTACAAAAACACTTATACTTTAAATAGCGAAGGCATACAATATGGCGATTGGTATTATACTCGCAACTAAAATCATAATTTTTCTCTTTAGCGTCAATCAATTTCTTTCATTGTTAACCCATTCTTTCCTTTTAATTCCCTTTAAAGCTGAAATAGACTAAAATAAAGGGAGAAAAAAGGACCCTCTTAATTTCCAAATTGCACTCCGCAAATTCTCATAAAACTTGACCCTATGATGAGAAAAACGGAGAAAGAGTTGGAGAAAAAGAGAAAGAAAAAGGGCGGGTCAAATGGAGAGAATTTGAGAGAGTTGGAGAAAAAAAGAAATTGTCCTTTTGACGCTAAAAAGGTTTGTCCTGTAACACCCATTCACCAAAGTTACGGAGTTTGTGCTTAATTTAGATGATGCGAAAGCATATCTGTATAAAGATAGTACCAAACACCGCATACACAGGTGGAACGACTTAAAAGTCAATATCTATGTATAAGAGAACACCCTATGACCGTAAAAAGTCATAGGGTGTTTTTGTGCTTTAAAATAAGCGAGCCCCGATTCAATCGGGGCCCGCCGTTAAATTAAAATTCCACCGTTTTTATAATTTCGCCTACATTTAATATAAACAAGAGTAATTATAGTGTATTCAATTAAAATCTAAAAATCAAGTAAGATTTCAGTTGTTTAATGAATCAACATATTCATTGCCTTGTTGCTCTAAAAGTCTGAAATCGTATTTATTATTTGGAGTATAAGGCAACGAAGAAACAATTCTAAAATATTTTGGTATTTCGTGTTCTTTCAATTCTGCAAGGCATTTTTCATAAATGCTTTGTTTTGCCTTTTCGACATCCTCAATATTATCGTTTAAAACAATATATGCCATAGGCACATGTTCTTCAATATTATCTTTTACCTCAACAGCAACACACTCTTTAACTGCGGGATGTTCGGTGATTTTATCCTCTATTGTATAGGCAGAGATTTTAAAGGCCATACGAACAATTACGCGTCTTAATCTGCCTTGCAAGGTTATATATCCATCTTTATCAATAAAGCCTAAATCTCCTGTATGTAACCACACTTTTCCGTCGGGATGCAATTTTTTAACTGCTGCAGTTTCTTCGGGATTGTTTTCATAACCTATAAACAAAGTTTCGGTTAAAGCACAGATTTCGCCGCTTTCACCAAAGGGCAATTCTTTTTCAGTATCATTATCATAAGCAATAATTGTTTCGCCATATTTGGCAATACCTACGGTCCCGTATTTATTGTTCTTAACAGGGTTGACCGCTAAACATCCCCAACCCTCATTGTCGCCCCAACCATTTACAAGGGTTGTATTTAAAGTTTTTTCGATGCTTATATTTTCTTCTGTTGTTATTTTGTCGCCACCAGAAACCAAACATTCGATTTTCTCTAAACCTTGTAATTGCTTTTTGCTCAATGAATCAAAGTTCTCTTTTAAATAACGATAGCAAATTGGTGCGGTCATACATATTGTGAATTTACCCAAGTTCTTAATTAAAACTTCGGGTTCGAACGAGGGGCATAATATTAATTTTGTACCCATAGCTAACGGATAAATAATGGCATTGCCAATCGCATACGCAATCCACGGCGGTAATAACACCAACAATTCTTTTCCAAACTCCACAGGCCAATCTGCATAAGATAATTTATGTGCACATACAGTTGCAGAATAATCAGAATGCACAATGGTTTTGGGTTTGCCTGTTGTGCCGCTTGATTGAATCATAATAGATGGTCTGTTTTTATCAAAAGGAACAACGGGGGTATTATTATTGATTTGCCCTGATTTGATAAACTTTTTAAATCTAACATACCGAGAATCATTTGGCATTTTGTTTGCTTTAAATGAATAGAACACTTGCGGTATGATAGAAAGTGAATCTGTTGGATGTATTACTAAAACTTTTTCAAGATTAGTGTTGTTAATCACTTGCTCAATTTTAGGTAATAACATATCAAAAGCAATTAAATATTTACAAGCACTACTGTTAATATAAGATTCAATATCTTTTTCGTCTGCTCGTATATCAAACCATTTTGAAATCACACCTATTTTATTAAGTGCAAATAACGAAACAACTGCTTCTGGACAGTTTGACACACCGAAAAGAACAGTGTCGCCCATTTTTAGCCCCGATTTAAGAAAGGCATCTGCTGCCTTGTCGGTCTGCTCTTTTAACTTTTTGAATGACCAATTAATTCCCATATACTCAATGGCAGGTTGGTCCATATTGTCCTTGTTTGTGTTGAATATAAGTTCGTATATGGTTTGATTAACATTAACCTCACGAATAGGTGTCTTACGGTAAAATTGCTCTTGCGGTTTGTCTATTGACGGATATCCTGTCATTTTCTTTTCTGTTTGCATGTCTTGTTTTCTCCTTCTGACCATTCAACGCGACCTACATATTTTTTTAATATCACATATAGTTCGTCTGTAATTTGGTTGTACAGTTTTTGTGAAATTTTTAATTCTTGTTCTAAATCATTCTGTTCGCGAGAAATCAATTCCAAGTCTGTTGAGGTATGTTTTTCCTTTGAACAATATGCTTTCAAATCATTTATTCTGTTAATGACTCGTATATGCCTTTTTCTTAATTCGAGGATATCCTCTCTAATTGTGTTTTCGGAAAGTTCTTTGACAGAAACGATTTCAACGGTATACGCATCAATTTCAGCCAATGTTTTTTCCGTGCTTTTCATAAAATCAGAAACACTTTCTTCTGCTTTTACGGCTGCTGCACGGCGAAGTATAGTTCCAAGTTTCGCTATTGAAACCGCAGAAATATAATTGGCAATGATTTCCGATATAAGATTTTGCTCATTTAATCGCTCGGTGTGTTTTAGCATATATTCCTTATCTTTTCTCGCAGCAATTAAACTAAATGCACTTACTGCAACACCTAAAACACCAACCAAGGAACTTGCAATAATAGATATTAAACTAATAGTTTCTGAAGCTGTCATATTAACCCCCCTTGTTTATTAAAAAAGTGCGCCCCGAAGGGCGCACCGAAAAATGCTTCCCTCAATGTTGCTACACATCTGCACAAAGTCAGGGAGAGAGAATACATTTTTACCAAATAGTATTCCCCCAACTTGTGCCTATTCAGATGTGTAGCCCTTACAGTATAGCACAAAAGTTTTTAATTATCAATGGATTTCTCAATTTTTCGGGAAACATCATAATTTTTATAATGTTTATATGTAATCATTATAAGTTATAAGATTTCTATTAATTATATAATTAATAAGATTACTAGAGAATCATATAAATCTTGAGTCTTAAACAGAGTGATAAAAATGGT
>JAZRPH010000037.1:0-18524 GCA_045649125.1 Acutalibacteraceae bacterium
AAGCAGACAGGTCCCGCTTGGATTAAAGACAGCAAGGGCTGGTGGTACCGTCACGCCGACGGCAGTTACACCAAAAACGGTTGGGAAAAGATAGGAAGCGAGTGGTACTACTTTGAAGCCGACGGTTATGCTGTAAAGGAAAACAGTTGGAAGTTAATCGGTAACCGCGGGTATTATTTTGACGCGCGTAATGCAGCCGTCACGGGACTTCATAACATAGGCGGTAAACTGTTTTACTTTGCCGAAAAGGACGAGGGTGGACTTAAAGAATGTCAACTTATCATTACCAATTCAAACGGTGAGATACAGCCGACTGTGTAAGTGAGGGATGATTAAATGACAAAAGCAAAATTTATTAACTTAGTAAAGGCGGCGGCAGTGCGCACGGTAAAGACCATGGCAGAAACCGCCATCGCGCTTATCGGCACAAACACCATCGGCATCACCGATGTCGACTGGATAGGACTGCTCAGCGCCTGTGCACTAAGCGGCATCGTAACCGTTCTTACTTGTATCAAGGGACTTCCCGAAGTTAAAACTGAATGATGTATATATAAAAATTCCCGCCCTGTTCCATAATTGGAATGGGGCGGGTTTTTATTTTACACAACAATTTTATATTTAACTCTCGGTCCGTATTTAACACAGGTAAGAAGTCCCAAGTCTTCAAATTTCAAGACAAAACCTCTGATAGTCGCATAAGCGGCGTCGCCAAAATCCTTTTCAAGTTGCTTGGTTGAGAACTGCGATGTGCCATAATAAGATAAAACAAACTTCCAAAGTTTTGTTTCTTTTTCGGTTATTTTACCACGTTTGACGGCATCGTCATAAATTTTCAAGGTTTCTACTGTGGCAGAGTCTTCAGTCATCTTGTTATAAACGTTGTTTATAAAATACAGAATAAAAGGCGTTACGTCTATCTTGCCGCTGATTTTTTTGTTTTCCTCAATGGTTGTGTAGGCGTCATAATATGCCTTTCTGCTTTTTTCGATTTGGCTTGAGAAGGGAATGAACAATGCAGACCTATAACCTTTTTGTATTAAGAACCACAAATGAACAAGACGTGCTATTCTTCCGTTGCCGTCAAAGTACGGATGCACAAAAGCGATATAAAAATGAATGATTGCCGCTTTAATCAGGTCATTAATATCGTCATCTGTGTTAGCAAAAGCGATGAGATTCCCCATAAACTCTGGAACCTTTTCAAAATTAAGTCCCGAATGTTCAACACGGTCACTGACAATAAAAACGGTATCGTGTCTGTAATAGTTGCCCGTCGACAGTCTATCGTTACCGGTTATAAAATCACCGACTGTCATCATATAAAGTTTGTATAGGTTTTCTTCTGTAATTTTATTAGCCGTATCACAAATGAATTCAAGACCGTTTTTAAGGCCCATAATCCTGTTCTCTTGTGCGTCTTTCGGTGCCATACCCTTAAGAATTTTGCGCACACTGTCACGGCTGAAATCAACGCTTTCAATGGCAGAGGTTGCAACTATTTCATCCTCTGCAGCTTTAATGCCGTAATGCCCGTCCTGAGATTGCAATAAAAGTTTAACTGCATTTTGACTTACCGCCGCATGATTTTCGATAAAAACAACGTTATTATTATCGAAATCTAAAAGCGGTAAAGTTTTATAATACAATTCTTCCAGTGTCTTCAAAAAGGCATTAAAATCCTCACCGTATTTATATTTCATTTTTTGATAATCGGTAAAATGCTTGTCGTTTAGCATTTTAGTAAAAATTTTAATGTCCATAAAACCTCCTGATACTTATTGATATCAGTTTGTATCAGTATAGCGCAGGTTTCAGAAATTGTCAAGTGTAATTAATAAAATATCTTTAATACACTAATTTTTATTTTTTATCTTTTTTTGTTATTTATTATCTTTTACTTCAAAGAATGAAAGGGATACTCTGCGCCCCTTGATTTTTCGGCTTATTGGTTGAACTGTTGCATATTAAATCACGGCGAAGCCGTGGATGAGATCCGCAACTTGTTGCGGTATGTAATCAACACGAAGTGTTGGATGTAATCATTTTCACAAGGAAATGTATGTAATCAATCCGAAGGAAATACACCTACGGTGATGCCATACACGCTAAAGCGTGATTACATACGCCTTGCGGCGATTACATACCAATCCTTCGGCTTGGATAAAAATAAGACAGTCCGAAGACTGTCTTATTTTTTGGCACGCTGAAAGGGATTTTTCCGCGCACTACCGTGCGCTATCGCCTCGCTTACGCTCGTTGCCCACGTCGGCGAAAACAACCATTTAGGTTGTTTTCTTCCGCTTACGCTCCCTCCTTGTTCGAATCCCTTTCATACAAAACGAAAAAGCAAGTCGCAACCTAAAGGTCACAACTTGCTTTTTGGCACGCTGAAAGGGATTCGAACCCCCGACCCTCTGCTTAGAAGGCAGATGCTCTATCCAACTGAGCTATCAGCGCATAGGTGCTGTCAAACTCGACAGCGTTTTGTATTATACCATAACAAACGGTAATAATCAAGTGGAAAATTAAAAATATTAAAGATTAAATTTAATCTCTTTACCAGACGGGGTATAGGCGCGGTATGTAACACCTGCAGAGTCAAACATACGCTTTGATGCGCGTACGCCGTCACTGTCGGCATACTTGTCGCTCAGATAAACAACCTCGGAAATGCCCGACTGAATTATTGCCTTTGCACATTCGTTGCAGGGGAAAAGTGTGGTATAGCAAATCGAATCCTTTACCGAACTGTTGCAGTTTAAAATGGCATTAAGCTCCGCATGGCAGACATAAAGATACTTTGAATCAAGTCCCTCACTTCTTTCCCAAGGATACTCGTCATCGTGACAGCACTTAGGCATACCGTTGTAGCCCATAGAAACTATTCGGTTTTCGCGGTTTACAAGACAGGCACCCACCTGTGTAGAAGGGTCTTTGCTTCGCATGGACGAAAGCACGGCAATACTCATAAAATATTCGTCCCAGCTTAAATAATCGCTTCTTTTCATTTTAAACACCTCTTTTTATATTGTAACCTTTATCGACAAATTTTTCAATCGTTTTCTTTTAAAAGAAAAATGGCTGCCAAAACCATTATAACGGGGAATGCGGCGCAGACCAAAAAACCCGCATTGAGTGACACCCTGTCAGCCACAAAGCCCAACAGCCACGGCCCCGACGAACAGCCAAAGTCACCGCACAGCGCAAAAATGCTGAACATCAGTGTGCCGCCGTGGGTAAAGTGCTTAGCCGCGAGGGAATATGTACCCGGCCACGAAAGGCTGACCGTAAAACCGCATAGCGCACAGGCTATGAGCGAAAGTATCGGTATATTGCAAAGCGCCACCGCCACATAGCAGATAAAGCATAAAATATTGTTAATAATAAGCGCCTTTCGGGGTGAAAATCTGCCCGAATTCATACCGAATATAACCCTGCCGCTGCCCATAAATATTGCAAAGGCACACGGACCTAAAAGGTCGCCGACAAACTTGTTTACACCAAGCGCGTTTTGTGCAAATACCGATGCCCACTGCGCCATCGCAATCTCACTTGCCCCTGCGCAGACCATAAATATTGCAAAGCACCAGAACTGCCTTGTTAAAAACAGCGAAAGCACCGTCTCCTGCTTTTCGTCATCGCCCTGTTCCACCACGGGAACACGCATAAATAAAATCAAATTCACAGCGGGTATTACCGCCCAGACAAGCGGTATGTACTGCCAATTGTCAAAGCCGAAGGCAAACACCAAAAATGTTGTAAGCAACGCGGTCAGCGCCTGTCCCCAACAGTAAAAGGAATGTAAAAATGCCATAGCCGCCGCCTTGTTGTTGCTTGGCAGCAGTTCGACCATAGGGCTTAAACAAACCTCAATAATACCGCTGCCTGTGGCATAGACAATTACCGAAATTATAATGCAAAGATAAAAATTGTCAAACAGTTGCGGTAGTACCGACAGCATACAAAGTCCCGTTGCCGCAAGAGCGTGACAGGTAATAGCAGCGCCCTTGTAACCAATTCTTTTAACAAGTGCGGGTGTTAATGCGTCGGCTAAAAGTTGTGTGAAAAAATTGATGAAGACAATTCTGCCAAGCTGTTCATAACTTAAATTATAGTTAGTCTGAAATATTATAAACAGTATCGGCAGAAAGTTGTTGATAATCGCCTGAACAACAAAACCGATATAACAGGCAAATTTAGTGTGCTTAAAGGATAGCATTATCCGTTAATCTCCTCAATAAGTTCTAAAAGTTCATGGGGTTTTTCTATAATATAAAGAGCACCGTTTTGCAGCAGTTCCTCACGCTCTCTGAACCCCCAGAGTTCACCCACGGGCACGGCGCCGCTGTTTACAGCGGTGGCAACATCCATTCCCGAATCGCCGATGAATACACATTCTTGCGGTTTTACACCTAACTGCTCCATCGCTATAAGCGCGGCGGTCGGGTCGGGCTTTGCGGGGATACCCTCGCGTTTGCCGAACACAAGGTCAAAAACATCGCCGTAAAGCGAGGTGACAACCCTGTCCGCCATATCCTGCGCCTTGTTGGTAACCACCGCTACTATGTAACCCTTCGCCTTAAGGGTGTTTACAAGCTGCGGCATACCCGCGTATGCGTAGGTGCGGTCTGCATAGTGCACCGCATAGTGCGGCAGAAAAAGTTCTAGAAGTCGGTTTACGGTATCTTCACACTTTTCGCCCTCAGGCAGTGTGCGCTCAAGCATTTTAGGAATACCGTCACCCACGAAATATTTAAATTCCTCGACCTGACGCTCAGGATAGCCTAATTTATTTAGCGCATAGTTTGCCGAAGCCGCAAGGTCAATAAGCGAATCGGCAAGAGTACCGTCAAGGTCAAATAAAACTGCTTTTATCATAAATGTATCGTCCTTTGTCAACCTAAAATAAAAAAGCCCGAGTAATGTGTTATTACACGGACTTTCAGTTTCAGACTAATTGCTTTAATTAGATAGCACGGGTAACCTTGCCTGAACGCAAGCAACGGGTGCAGACATTGATACGACGGGGAGAACCATCCACGATTGCCTTTACCTTCTTAACATTGGGCTTCCAAGTTCTGTTAGAACGTCTGTGTGAGTGAGAAACCTTGATACCAAAAGCAATTTCCTTAGCGCAGATTTCACATTTTGCCATTGGTTGCACCTCCTTTTTAAATCGACCGCAGACATATCGGTCACAATAGCAAAGACTATAATAACAGAAAATTACAAATATTGCAAGACTTTTTTTAAAATAAAACAAAATTAACAAAAATTGCCGTTTCAAAGCCTATAATATTATTGACAAAGGATAAAATTAGTAATAAAATTAAGGTATAAATATATAAACTTTTTCGGGAGGTACAATATGATTAACGAAAAGTATGAACTCTGGTGTAAGAGAGCCACCGCAGACAGCGACCTTTCAGCCGAGCTTGAGGCAATGCGCGGTGACGACGAGGCAATATCAGATGCTTTTTATAAGGATTTGGAATTTGGTACCGCAGGTCTTCGCGGTGTCATTGGTGCAGGTACCAACCGAATGAATGTGTATACCGTGGGCAAGGCAACACAGGGACTTGCCGAATATGTAAAGTCGGTAAATGAAAAGGGCAGTGTTGCAATCGCCTATGACAGCCGTATTAAGTCGGATGTATTTGCGCGTCAGGCGGCGGCAATACTTGCGGCAAACGGAATAAAGGTTTATATCTATGACGAACTTATGCCGACACCTATGCTGTCGTATGCGGTGCGGTATTTTAAGTGTGACGCGGGTATTGTTGTAACTGCAAGTCACAACCCTGCAAAATATAACGGCTATAAGGCATACGGATCTGACGGATGTCAGTTAGGACCCGAACCTGCAAAGTATGTCCTTTCGATTATGGACAGCGTGGATATTTTTGACGGTGTAAAGACCATGGACTTTGACACCGCTGTGAATGATGGCAAGATTGAGTTTATCGGTCAGGATGTAATCGAGTCATATCTTGATGCGGTTGAAAACTGCCGTGTGGCTGACGATGTCGATTTTTCTGATTTCAAGGTGGTTTACACACCGCTTCACGGCGCGGGTAACAAGCCGGTACGCGCAATTCTTGACCGTATGGGACTTAAGAATGTTACGGTAGTGCCCGAACAGGAACTGCCCGACGGCAACTTCCCCACAGCGCCCTACCCGAACCCTGAAATCCGTCAGGCGTTTGAATGTGCGCTTAAGATTGCCGATCAGGTAAAACCCGACATTCTTCTTGCAACCGACCCCGACGCTGACCGTGTGGGTATTGCCGTAAATGTTGACGGCGAGTGCAGACTTTTCAGCGGCAACGATGTGGGTGCGCTGTTGCTTGAATATGTTTTAAAGGTAAGAAAGCAGCGCGGCACACTGCCGCAAAATCCCGTGGCGGTCAAAACCATCGTTTCAACCGATATCTGCAACAAAATAGCGGCAGAATACGGCTGCGAAATCCGTGAAGTTCTTACCGGCTTTAAGTTTATCGGCGAACAGATTTTACTGCTTGAACAAGCGGGTCAAGAGGACAGATATGTCTTCGGCTTTGAGGAAAGTTACGGTTATCTTGCAGGTGGTTATGTTCGTGACAAGGACGCCGTTGTGGCTTCAATGTTAATCTGTGAAATGGCGGCATACTATAAGGCTCAGGGACTTACCCTTTTGGATGTACTTGATAATCTCTATAAAAAGTACGGATATTACTACTGCTCACAAAAAAGCTTTACCTGTGAAGGTCAGGCGGGTATGAAGCAGATTGCCGATATTATGCAGCGCCTTAGCGAAAATCCGCCCAAGCGCATCGGCGGCATTGATGTTGCGGTGTTTAAAAACTTCAACACCTCAAAAAGCCTTGATTTAGTGTCGGGCAAGTGCGCCGAAATCGCGCTTCCAAAGTCAAATGTTTTAGGCTTTTATTTCGCCGATGGCAGTTCGCTTATTGTCCGTCCCTCAGGTACCGAGCCTAAGATTAAACTGTATCTGAGCGCAGTGGGTGACACCCACGAAGAAGCAGTCGCCGAACGCGACACGCTTGAACGCGCGGGTACCGAACTTTTGGGATTTTGATTGTTAATTAGATAATGAATTGCAACGCAGTTGCAATTCAAATCATGTTGCGTAAGCAACAATTCATGGCTTTAGCCAATTCATGATGCGTTAGCATCAAATCATAAAAAATGAATTGCCTTGCGGCATGAATTGACACTTCGTGTCATGAATTGAGCCTTACGGCTCATTAATTGCCCGTCGGGCATTAATTGAAAATTACCCTGCAAGGAAGTGAAATTATGGGCAGAATTATGTCGCGCATAGCCGACTTTATTCGTGAGACCGACAAGTTATTGCTTATCCTGTGCGCCTTTGCGTCAAGTTACGGCTGTCTTGCCGTATATTCGTCGACACGCTACCTTGCAAGCGCGCGTCCCGTTCTGGTACAGGCTCTCTCAATGATTTTGGGACTTGTTGCGGCGATGGTAATTTCCACCATTGATTACGATGTCTTTATCCGCAGATGGTATGCTTTTGCCGTTTTCGGTCTGCTGCCTGTAATTCTGACATTTTTTATCGGCTTCGCGCCCGAGGGCACCGACGATAAGGCGTGGCTCGATTTGGGAATAACCACATTTCAGCCGAGCGAACTTTTAAAAATTTGCTTTATAATAACCTTTGCAGCGCATTTAAGCGCCGTCAAGGGCAATATAAACAAGATAAAAACCTTGTTGATGGTCTGTCTGCACGGCGCCTTTCCCGTACTGCTGATACACTTTCAGGGTGACGACGGTACAGCGCTTGTATTTGCCGTTATGGTGCTTTGTATGATGTGGGCGGCAGGTGTTTCGTGGAAATACTTTATTGCGGCATTCGCGGCAGTAATTGTCGCTTCACCCGTCATTTACTTCTTCATTATGAATGAGGAGCAGCGCACACGACTTATAAATATGTTTGATATTGAATCGGACATTCTGGGCGCTACCTATCAGCAATACCGCGGAAGAATGGCACTTGCAAACGGCGGATTTACAGGGCAGGGGCTTTTTAGCGGCAGTCTTACACAGGTAGGCGGCGTACCCGAGGGACAGAATGACTTTATATTCGTAAGCATAGGTGAGGAACTTGGGTTTCTCGGCTGTATGGCGGTAATTATTCTTTTAGCCGCAATCTGTCTGCGTTCGGTAAACATCGCCAAAAACTGTACTAAGGACAGCGGCAAGTTTATCTGTGTCGGCTTTTTCGGTATGATATTCGCGCAGATTATAATCAACATCGGTATGTGTATTGCGCTTATGCCCGTAATCGGCGTAACGCTGCCGTTCTTCAGCGCGGGCGGTACGTCCTTGCTGTGCATATTTTTTGGTGTAGGACTGGTGCTTAGCGTGTATATGCACCGCAACTCGCGAACTATTTACCTGCACGATTAATAAAATGAAAAATTTAAACCGTCTTGGCTTTTTGTAAAAGGACAAGGCGGTTTTTGTTTTGTAAATTTTAAAACCTATCTCAAAATATGCAATTAAAATATGCAATTATTGCGTATTTTTTAAAAAACAATTACGCAACAGTTGCATAAAAGTCTTGCTTAATGGAAAGAATAGTGGTATAATACAGATGAGGTGATGTTATGACATTGCGTGAACTTAGAAAAAACAAAGGAATTACGCAGCAAGAGGCTGCCGACTTTGTAGGAGTGCCGCTTAGGACCTATTCTAACTATGAAAATGATTTTAGAAAGCAAGAAAGCATAAAGTATAAGTATATGGTAGAAAAATTATATGCCTACGGATATGTCGATGAAGAAAATGGAGTACTGACATTAGAGGAAATTAAAAAGGTATGTGCAAATATTCTTTCCAAATATCCTGTTGAATATTGCTATTTGTTTGGCTCGTACGCAAAAGGCAGGGCAAAGCCGTCAAGCGATGTCGATTTGCTGATTTATACCACACTTTCAGGTTTAAAGTTTTATGGTTTGGTTGAAGAATTGCGTGAACAACTTAAGAAAAAGGTCGATGTGCTTGACCAAAAGCAAATAGTTGATAACTTTGAACTTACAAATGAAATATTGAAGGACGGCATAAAAATTTATGGATAATATAAAAAACGATGCTTACTATATTAAAAAAATATTAAAGGACATAAAATTTATTATCGAAAAGACTAAGAGAATAACCCTTGATGAGCTTGAAGCAAATGAGGTGTTATGTGACTCGGTTCTTTTTCGTTTGATACAAATCTCTGAGAATTCTGTAAAACTTACTGCCGAATTCAAGGCAAGTCACAGCGATATTCCGTGGCAGTCCATCAAAGGTATGAGAAATAAGATTGTCCACGAATACGGCGATGTGGAATTTGATATTGTTCACCAAACAGTTACCGAGGACATCCCCGAAATTTTAGAAAAGCTTGATTGTCTTGTGTAGGGTAATAACCATAATTAAAATATTTACAAAGGAGTTGGTTGTATGAAGTTGACATTTTTAGGCGCCGCGCATGAGGTTACGGGCTCGTGTACACTGCTTGAAGCCTGCGGCAAAAATATACTTATCGACTGCGGACTTGAACAGGGCGCAGATATTTACGAAAACTGCGAATTGCCCATAATTCCGGGGGAAATTGATGCCGTGTGTCTTACCCACGCTCATATTGACCATTCGGGCAAAATACCCGCTTTGGTGGCGGGCGGTTATACGGGTAAAGTATATTCCACCGTTGCCACACACCGACTTTGTAATATTATGATGCGCGATTCGGCGCACATTCAGGAGTTTGAGGCGCAGTGGCGCAACCGCAAGGCAAAGCGTTCGGGTGCGCAGGAATATGTTCCGCTTTACACCGTGGCTGACGCCGAAAAGACACTAAAACTGTTTTCATCATTCGACTACGGTAAAACAGTAGAGATTTTTGAGGGTGTGAAAATCACCTTTTATGATGCGGGGCATCTGCTTGGCTCATCGAGTATACTTTTTGAAATAAATGAAAACGGTGACACCAAAAAACTGCTTTTTTCGGGCGATTTGGGCAATACCGACCGTCCGCTGATAAACGACCCCGCCTTGCCACCCGAAGCCGATTATGTTGTTATTGAATCGACCTACGGCGACCGCCACCACGGTGAGCGCCCCGACTATGTGCAGCAGTTAAGCCGCATAATGAACGACACCTTTGAACGCGGCGGCAACCTTGTCATTCCGTCCTTTGCGGTGGGCAGAACACAGGAACTGCTGTATCTTATAAGGATAATAAAGGAGCGTCAACTTATAAAGGGGCATAGCAATTTTGCAGTTTATGTCGACAGTCCCTTGGCGGCAGAGGCAACCAACATCTATTCATCGGGACTTGTGGATTACTACGACAGCGAAACGCTTGAACTCTTACAAAAGGGGATAGACCCCATCCGCTTTGACGGGCTTAAACTTTCGGTTACCTCTGACGATTCAAAACTGATTAACTTTGACAATTCGCCTAAAGTCATTATTTCTGCGTCGGGTATGTGCGAAGCAGGTCGCATAAGGCACCACCTTAAACACAACCTGTGGCGCGGCGACAGCACCGTTTTGTTTGTTGGCTATCAGGCAGAGGGTACGCTTGGCAGAAAACTTGTCGAGGGCGCCGCATCCGTTACCCTTTTCGGTGAAGAGGTGGCGGTAAATGCCAAAATAGAATGTCTTGCAGGTATCAGCGGCCACGCCGACAAAAATATGCTGCTTGATTGGTTGTCTTGTATCAAAGACAGTGTAAAGACCGTCTTTGTAAACCACGGCAACGACGATGTGTGTGACAGCCTTGCGCAGTCGGTACACGAAAGACTTGGACTGTCCGCAATAGCGCCGTTCAGCGGCGATAAGTACGACCTTGTAAGCGGTGAGTGCATCGAAAAGGGCAGGGTTGTGCGCATAGAAAAGAAAAGTCAGGGCAGACACCGTGCCGATACGGTGTTCTCGCGCCTTTACAACGCAGGACAGCGTTTACTTGCAGTTATTAATAAGAACAAGGACAGCGCCAACAAGGATATTGCGCGGTTTGCCGACCAGATAAACGCCCTGTGCGACAAGTATGATAAATAGGATAAGTAGAATAAGTAGAATAAGTAGGAAAGGATGTAGTCTATGTCTGTTTTTCCAACCCCCCATATAAATGCGACACCCGATGATTTTGCCAAAACTGTGCTTATGCCGGGCGACCCGCTGAGAGCCAAATTTATTGCCGAAAACTTTTTACAAGATGCGCGTCTTATAAACTCGGTGCGCTCTGCATACGGCTACACGGGTTTTTACAAGGGTGTACCCGTATCGGTTATGACCAGCGGAATGGGTATGCCGTCGATGGCAATCTATTCTTACGAACTTTATAATATTTTCGGTGTTGAAAACATTATCAGAATAGGCTCAGCAGGTTCGATTAACCCCGACATTAAGGTCAGGGATATGGTAATCGCTATGGGTGCTTGTACCAATTCCAATTTTGCGCATCAATATAATCTGTCGGGTGACTATTCGGCTATATGCAGTTATAAACTTTTAAAGACCGCCACCGACACAGCGCAAAGGCTGGGGCTTTGCTGTCATGTAGGCAATATACTTACTTCTGACACATTTTACAATGACAGCGGCGCACAGTCTGTGGCAGAGCGTTGGGGTAAAATGGGTGTAATGGCGGTCGAGATGGAGACTGCGGCGCTTTATATGACTGCGGCGCGCGCCAATAAGAACGCACTTGCAATCTGCACCGTTTCCGACCACATTTTAACAGGCGAGTGCACCACCGCCGACGAGCGCCAGAATTCCTTTACCGATATGATGAAGTTAGCGCTTGAGACGGCGTGTGAGGTGTGATTTTTTAATGCGAATGTACGATATTATCCAAAAAAAGCGCGACGGCGGTGAACTTTCCGACCCCGAAATCCGCTTTTTTATAAAAGAGTACACAAACGGCGCAATACCCGATTATCAGGCATCTGCCTTGCTTATGGCGATATACTTTAAGGGTATGAGCGACCGTGAGACCGCAACCCTTACCGAAGCGATGGCAAATTCGGGGGACACGGTTGACCTGAGTATCTTTGGCTCACTCACCGCCGACAAGCACAGTACGGGCGGTGTGGGTGACAAAACCACCCTGATAACAGCGCCCATAGCGGCTGCCTGCGGCTGTAAGATAGCAAAGATGTCGGGTAGGGGCTTGGGCTTTACGGGCGGCACAGCCGATAAACTTGAATCAATTTCGGGCTACCGCACCGAACTTGGTGATAAAGAGTTTTTTAACATTGTACAACGGGTGGGAATTGCCGTAGTAACACAAAGCGGCAACCTTACCCCTGCCGATAAAAAACTTTATTCTCTGCGCGATGTTACCGCCACCGTTGACAGTATACCGCTTATAGCGTCGAGTGTTATGAGCAAGAAGTTAGCGTCGGGCGCGGTGGCGATAACGCTGGATGTAAAATACGGCTCGGGCGCTTTTATGAAAACCGTCGAGGATGCAAAGCGCCTTGCTGAGTGTATGGTGCAAATCGGTAAACTGTGCGGCAGAAAAACGGCGGCGCTTATTACCGATATGAATTCTCCGCTGGGCTATGCCGTGGGCAACAGCCTTGAGGTAATTGAGGCTGTAAATGTGTTAAAATGCAGACAAAAGGGCGATTTGCGCGAAGTATCACTAGCCCTTGCCGCAAATATGATTTCGCTGACGCAAAATATTCCTGAAAAAATAGCGCTCGAACGCGCTACACAGGCGCTTGACAGCGGTAAGGCATTTCTTAAAATGCGAGAGTGGATATCGGCTCAGGGCGGCGATGTACGGTGCATCGACAACACAAAACTTTTTGATACGGCAAAATATTCAATGCAGATAAGGTCTGATAAATCGGGCTACATTACACAGATGGATGCCGAAAAAATCGGTACGGCAAGTGTAATATTGGGCGCAGGCAGAAAAACCAAGGATGACAAAATTGACCATACCGCAGGCATAATAATTGCCGCAAAGGTGGGTGATTATGTCGGCTTTGGCGATAATATTGCAACGCTTTATTCCAATAACAGCGATGCACTTGAACAAGCGGCACAAGTTTACCGCGCGTCGATTATGATTACCGACAGCCGCCCATTCCCGCAGCCGCTGATTTATGAAATTTTGTAGAGGGTGTCTTATGGAAAACCAATTTTCAAGAACCGCCGAACTTTTGGGTGAGGACGGACTGCAAAAACTTAAAAATTCGCGTGTGGCAGTATTCGGCGTCGGCGGTGTTGGCAGTTTCACGGTCGAAGCGCTTGTCCGTTCGGGTGTGGGCGCAATCGACCTGATTGACAGCGACAGTTATTCGGTGACTAATATCAACCGTCAGCTTTATGCCACCCACAATACCCTTGGCACACCCAAGGTACTTGCGGCAAAGCAGCATATTCTTGCTATCAACCCCGATTGCAAGGTCACGGTCCATCAGTGCTTCTATCTGCCCGAAAACTCGGCAGATTTCGATTTATCGGTCTACGATTATATCGTCGATGCGGTTGATACCGTTGCCGCCAAGGTGGAACTTGCTGTAAATGCAAAATTATCCGGCACCCCCATAATCAGTTCAATGGGGGCGGGGAATAAACTGCGTCCCGATATGTTCGAGGTTGCCGACATATACAGCACAAGCGTGTGTCCACTTGCGCGTGTTATGCGCACACAACTTAAAAAACGGGGTGTCGAGTCGCTTAAGGTGGTTTATTCAAAGGAAAAGCCGAAAAACGACGGCTCACGCATACCCGCTTCGGTGGCATTTGTGCCGTCGGTGGCAGGACTGATAATTGCGGGTGAGGTTGTTAAGGATATTGCTTTAGCAAGACTTCCCTGATATCATTTAAAATATATAGAAAAAGCCGATAGATTCGTTCTTGAATCTATCGGCTTTAAACATTTTTTTAATTATTTGATAATGGATTCACCCGTCATCTCTTGAGGCTTTGTAAGACCTAAAAGTTTGATGATTGTGGGGGATATGTCGCAAAGCTTACCGCCCTCGCGAAGTTCACACTGCTTACCGATTACCGCAAAGGGTACGGGGTTGGTGGTGTGCGCTGTAAAGGGGGAACCGTCGGTATCAAGCATAAGGTCGGCATTACCGTGGTCGGCAGTAAGCAGCATAACGCCGCCCATTTTAAGCGTCGAATCCTCGACTCTGCCAACGCAGGTGTCAACCGTCTCGACAGCCTTTACCGCCGCATCAAAGAAGCCTGTGTGTCCTACCATATCGCAGTTGGCAAAGTTAAGAATAACAACATCATACTTGCCGCTTTCAATAGCCTCACACACCTTGTCGCAAACCTCCACAGCACTCATTTCGGGCTGCAGGTCATAGGTCGCAACCTTGGGCGATGCCACAAGCGTTCTGTCCTCACCCTCAAACATAACCTCGCGGCCGCCGTTAAAGAAGAATGTTACATGTGCATACTTCTCGGTTTCGGCAATACGAAGCTGTGTCATATTGTTTTTAGAAAGGAATTCACCAAGTGTGTTTTCAAGGCTTTCGGGCTTGAATGCCACCTCGACATTGGGCATTGATGCGTCATACTGTGTCATACAGACATAGCAAACATCCGGTCTGCCACCCTTGCGCTCAAAGCCGTCAAACGCATCGTCGACAAATGTGCGGGTTATCTCTCGCGCCCTGTCAGGACGGAAGTTAAAGAAGATAACACTGTCGCCGCTGCTTATTCTTTCGGTGCCCTCAACAACGGTAGGAAGCACAAATTCATCGGTAATGAACTTGCCGTCGGCATCCTTTACGGTGTACGACTCTCTTACAGCGGCAGCCGCATCGTTTGTGGTAACACCCTCGCCGTAAACAAGCGCGGCATACGCCTTTGAAACACGTTCCCAACGGTTGTCACGGTCCATACCGTAAAATCTGCCCATAACGGTAGCAAGTTTTCCGCAACCAATTTCTACAAGTTTGGTGTTAAGCTGGTCGATATAATCTGCAGCGCTTGTTGGTGGAACATCGCGTCCGTCAAGCAGCGCGTGAATATAAACCCTGTCGAGCCCCTCATCCTTTGCAAGTTTTACAAGACCGTAAAGATGCTCAATATGGCTGTGCACACCGCCGTCGGAAAGCAGTCCCATAAGGTGAAGCGCACCGTCATTCTTTTGGGCATTTGCTACCGCATTTAAAAATGCCTCGTTTTTAAAAAAGTCGCCGTCAAAAATCGACTTTGTAATGCGGGTGAGTTCCTGGTAAACAACACGGCCTGCGCCTATGTTTGTATGACCAACCTCACTGTTACCCATCTGTCCGTCGGGCAGACCAACGTCAAGTCCCGACGCGCCGATTTGTGTTGTGGGGCACTCCTTAAAGATTTTATCAAGACGGGGAGTAGCAGCCGCCGTTATCGCGTTGCCCTTGTCTTCGGGATTAAAGCCGAAACCGTCCATTATAGTAAGAACTATCGGTTTTTTCATAGAATTCTATTCTCCTGAAATATACAATAATGAAAATGAATAATGAATGATGAATGATGAATAATTATGGTGTTTTGGGGCTTTGCCCCAAAACGATATATAAATCGTCAGCAAAGCTGACACCGAAACTATTCATTTTTAACTATTCACTAAAATTTTGTGTTGAACAAAATTTTACTTACTTGCAGCTTTAACAATTACAGAGAAGTCCTGTGCTTTAAGTGAAGCGCCGCCGATAAGACCGCCGTCAACGTTTTCCTTAGCAACAAGCTCGTCTGCGTTAGCAGCGTTCATAGAGCCGCCGTACTGAATGGTAACCGTCTCAGCAACCTCTGCGCCGTAGGCTTCTGCAATAGCAGCGCGTACAAAGCCGTTACCCTCGTCAGCCTGTTGGGCAGTAGCGGTAACGCCTGTACCGATTGCCCATACGGGTTCGTAAGCGATGATAACATTCTTAAGCGCTTCGGCAGAAACATTTGTAAGCGCCATCTTTGTCTGATACTTAAGTAAGGTTTCGGTGTAACCGAGTTCTCTTTGTTCAAGTGTTTCACCAACGCAAACAATAGCCTTAAGACCTGCGTTTAATGCGGCAAGTGTGCGAAGATTTACCGTCTGGTCGGTCTCACCGAAGTACTGTCTTCTCTCGCTGTGGCCGATAACCACATACTCAACACCTGCAGCGGTGAGCATCTCAGCAGAAATTTCGCCTGTGTATGCGCCCGAAGCCTTAAAGTGCACATTTTCTGCACCGATTTTGATGTTAGAGCCCTTAGCAGCCTCAACAGCGGCAGCAATGTCAATAAAGGGTACGCAAAGTACAACATCACAGTCAGCGTCTGCTACAAGCGGCTTCATCTCGTTGATGAGCGCGGTTGTTTCAGCGGGGGTTTTGTTCATTTTCCAGTTACCTGCGATAACTGCGTTTCTTTTAGCCTTGTTCATATCAATTTCTCCTTAATGAGAGGGTTGCCGTTTTTACGACAACCCTGTCTTTTTAATTATTTATCGTTAAGCGCTGCAATACCGGGAAGTTCCTTACCCTCAAGGAATTCAAGACTTGCGCCGCCACCGGTAGAGATGTGTGTCATCTTGTCGCCAAAGCCAAGAATGTTAACCGCTGCTGCAGAGTCGCCACCGCCGATAACGGTAACAGCGTCTGTTTCAGCCAAAGCCTTGGCTACTGCCATAGTACCTTTTGCAAGGGTGGGGTTCTCGAACACGCCCATAGGTCCGTTCCATACAACAGTCTTAGCATTCTTAACCTCGTCAGCATAAAGTTCTGCTGTCTTAGGACCGATGTCAAGGCTTTCTCTGTCAGCGGGAATGCTGTCAGCATCAACATACTCAACATCAATCGGCGCATCAATCGGGTCGGGGAAGTTCTTTACTAATGTGCAGTCGATAGGAAGAAGAATCTTAACACCCTTTTCCTCAGCCTTTGCCATCATTTCGCGGCAGTAGTCAATCTTACTCTCGTCGATAAGCGACATACCAACGCCGTAGCCCTTAGCTGCAAGGAATGTGTAAGCCATACCGCCGCCGATGATAAGTGTATCAGCCTTGGTAAGAAGATTTTCAATAACGGGGAGTTTGCTGTCAACCTTAGCGCCGCCCAAGATGCAAACGAAGGGGCGTACAGGCTCCTCAACAGCGTTGCCGAGGTACTTAAGCTCCTTACCGATAAGGTAACCTGCAACAGCCTGCTTAACGTGAGAAACAACACCCACGGTAGAGCAGTGTGCGCGGTGAGCGGTACCAAATGCATCGTTTACGAATATGTCAGCCAAAGAACCAAGTTCAGCCGAGAATGCCTCGCCGTTTTTGGTTTCTTCTGCTCTGTAGCGGGTGTTCTGCAGAAGAACAACATCGCCGTCCTTCATAGCGGCAACAGCAGCCTTTGCATTGTCCCCAACAACATTGTCGTCAGCGGCAAATACAACCTGCTTACCGAGTTTCTCGGAAAGACATGCAGCAACGGGGGCGAGGGAGAGTTCAGGCTTGGGTTCGCCCTTCGGCTTACCAAGGTGTGAGCAAAGGATTACCTGACCGCCGTCTGCAATAAGCTTCTTTATTGTGGGAAGCGCGGCATTGATTCTGTTTTCGTCGGTGATAACGCCGTTTTTAAGCGGAACGTTGAAATCGCAACGAACAAGAACCTTTTGACCTTTGACATTAATGTCATCAACGGTTTTTTTGTTAAGTGCGTTCATTGTGTGTACTTCCTTTCGATATTGTTAAAAAATATACAATATTATTTTACCACATTTTTCACATTTTTCAATATTTATTTTAACTAATAAATAATAAATTATGTAGCATCTTCCCAACGATAGTTGTGAAGTTGACCAAAATTCTGCAGTTTGGGGTAATTCCACTGCCGCAGCACCTCGTAAACGGCTATCGCTGCCGAGTTTGAAAGGTTAAGACTGCGTATGTCATTCGCCATGGGAATACGCACACAACTGTCGGGGTTTTTAAGCAGCAATTCCTCAGGCAGTCCCTTTGTTTCCTTACCGAAAATAAGGTAGCAGTTATCGGGGTATTCTACATCCGAGTGTGTCTGTCTTGCCTTGGTGGTAAAGAAAAAGAAATCGCCCTGATTTTTCCCAAAAAATTCGTCAAGATTTTCGTAGTAGGTAATATCAAGATACTGCCAGTAGTCAAGTCCCGCGCGTTTAAGTTTCTTATCATCTATCTTAAAGCCCATCGGCCCTACAAGATGCAGTCTTGCCCCCGTTGCCGCGCAGGTACGCGCAACATTACCCGTGTTTTGCGGTATTTCAGGCTCAACCATAACAATATTAATTTTAGACATAAAATCACCAATAGAATTATATATTCTTTAAATAACGGTTGTCAAGGGCGGACAAATATTGTATAATGAGATCAAGTAAAACTTGAACTCAATTCATGTTGCGTAAGCAACAATTCATGGCTTTAGCCAATTCATGATGCGTTAGCATCAAATCATATTGAACAATGAATTGCCTTGCGGCATGAATTGAAATCTGCGATTTCATGAATTGAGCCTTACGGCTCATGAATTGCACTTCGTGCATTATGAATG
>JAZRPH010000038.1:0-1512 GCA_045649125.1 Acutalibacteraceae bacterium
AACGGGTAAAGCCGAAAGCACTTCCCTGCCCGCAGGAATTTTAAGAGAAATTGGTTTTGACAAAGCAACCATAAAATGTAAAATAGGAGATATTATTGTGCTTATGTCAGACGGTGCGACAAGCGAAGGTACTGACTGGATTCGCGCCGAAATAGAAGCGTGGCAAAACGGCAGCGCACAGGATTTGGCAGAACACCTGTGTGTTTGCGCCCGCCGCCGCAGAACCGATAAAAAAGAAGACGATATAACAGTTTTATGTGCGATTTTAAATAAAGCGGTATAAAAAAAGTTCCCATTCGGGAACTTTTTATACTTTAAATGTGTTATAAACCTCTTTTGTTTCTAAATCTTTCCACAAGAATTTATTATCTTCTAACACCATATAACTGTGCGCGCTGTCTTCCTTTGGAATTGAAACCGAACCGCAGTTCATATAAATGAAATCACCTTTATCTTCACACTTAGGAACGTGGAAATGACCGTTTATAAGTATATCACCTTTTGAAAGCGGTGGCAAAATTTCGCTGTTATACTTATGTCCGTGAGTAGCATATAAAACTCTGTCGCCCACAGGAATTATGCAATAATCTGCCAGGATAGGAAACTCAAGTACCATCTGGTCAACTTCGGTATCACAGTTACCCCTGACACACAAAATTTTATCTTTGATAGCATTAAGCATATCAATTATCTTTTTAGGGTTATAGTCTTTCGGTAAATCGTTTCGCGGTCCGTGATATAAAATATCACCCAAAAGTAATATTTTATCTGCTTTTTCCTGTTCCATTGCTTTTAGTAACAGTTCGCAATAATAAGCCGAACCGTGTATATCCGATGCAATTAAAAATTTCATTTTCCTACTCCTTTATAAGCACTTTTTCAATTTTTCCAAAAATCATTTTGTGATAATCTTTATTCTCATACCATTTAAGTGGTTCATTATCTATAAAACATTCTTCTTTCAAAGCGCCCACATACTGCTTTTTGCAAATTATAACAAGCCTTGCTTCATCAAAATAAACCGTACCGTAATCAAAAACAGGTGTAAGACCTGTTAGTTCAGTCTTATTCACATTTCTGCCCGATTTACTTCCGCACACTTTGTGAATATCTTTATTATCGCCGTAAAAACTAAGAGCATAATAATCACTTTTATCTACAAATTCCATTGTATATCTTTGGGGACGAATCATAGCAATTGCAGTATCATTTCCCCACATTTCGCCCATAAATCCCCAAGAGGCAGTCATCATATTATATCCGTCTTTATCGCCCACAGAAACAAGCATCCATTCGTCTGCAATAGACTTTATAATATTATCCTTTATATCCTTGGCGGTAATTTCTTTAAACATAGTAACACCTCAAAATAATTATATATTAATTTATATTTTATTTCAATGTTTTATATTTGAAATTATTGAAATTTTATGTTAAAATTATTTTAGAAAATTTTAGGAGTGTATGTTATGAAAAAAAGTATACCTAAAAGCATATTAAAATGGCTTATTT
>JAZRPH010000039.1:0-4530 GCA_045649125.1 Acutalibacteraceae bacterium
TTAGGCATTGCTTCAACAACGGTGCCTTCAAGTTCAATCATATCCGATTTTGACATTATGTTTCCTCCTCAACAATGCAGCCGGAATATCTTTTTAATTCCTTTATAAGCCTGCGATTTGTTTCAAACTGGTGTGTCTCAAGACAGTAGTTGGTAAATTTCAGATGCTTCGGGTTTTTGCGCTTGGGGCGCTCGACCGGCCGCTGTTTTCCGTCACACACTAACAAAAACTCGCGGTCCTCTGCAACTATTACCATAAAACTGCCGCGGTCTCTACCTGCAGCCGAACATACAACTCTTCCTACCATACAGCACCTCATATTTTAGTCATAATCTGAGGGCCGTCAGGGGTGATTACTATTGTATGCTCGAAATGGGCTGAAAGCGAGCCGTCCTTTGTCAGCACTGTCCAGCCGTCCGGCATTATCTTTACGTCATAGTGACCGTAGTTTACCATAGGCTCTATGGCAAGTGTCATACCGGGCATCAGGCGGATTCCCCTTCCGGGAGTGCCATAATTGGGTACTTCAGGCGCTTCGTGCAGTTGTGTGCCGATACCGTGACCGACAAACTGTCTTACCACACTAAAGCCCCTTTGCTCAACATACTGCTGTATCGCATAACCGATATCACCGAGTCTGCCGCCGGATGCAGCTGCCTTGATGCCTGCGTACAGGCTCTCACGCGTTGCATCCATCAGCCGCTTCGCATCGCGGGAAATCTCCCCGCAGGCGAAAGTAGCAGCATTGTCACCGTGATATCCGTCAAACTTAGCGCCAAGGTCGACCGAGACGATGTCCCCTTCCTTTATTTTGCGCTTTTTAGACGGTATGCCGTGAATTACCTCGTTGTTGATAGATATACATGCGGTTGCGGGATAGCCGTTGTAGTTTTTAAAGTTAGGGACTGCGCCCTGACTTAAAATGTACTTTTCGGCTATCTCATCAAGCTCGGCCGTTGTGACGCCGGGCTCTACCGCGAGGCCTACTAATCTTAATGCTTCGGCCGATATTCTGCAAGCTTCTCGCATTACCTTAAGCTCGCGGCCGGTTTTAAGGACTATCATTGCCTATATCTCCGAAAGGGTTTTCAGTACAAGCGCTGTGGTGTCCTTTACCTCAGGCTGACCTTGAACTGTTAGAAGCTTGCCCTGTTTGCTGTAATAGCTCTTAAGCGGTTCGGTCTGTTCGTGATAGATTGTTAATCTTTCAAAAACTGTATCCGGCTCGTCATCCTTGCGGATAACAAGCTTGCCGCCACAGGCATTGCATACACCCTCGACCTTCGGCTTTTTATATTCTGTATGGAAACTAGCTCCGCAGTTTTCACAAACGCGTCTGCCCGACATACGCTTTACAATTTCACTGTCCGCAACCTCAATAGAAAGCGCACAGTCAATCGTAACGCCCATATTGTCAAGGGCTTCTGCCTGTGGAATTGTACGGGGGAATCCGTCCAGAATAAAGCCTTCACTGCAATCGTCTTCAGCAAGGCGCTCCTTGATAATGCCGATTACAACATCGTCGGGAACAAGCCTTCCTGAATCGATATAAGCCTTAGCCTTAAGTCCCATTTCGGTACCGTTTTTAAGTGCAGCACGAATTATGTTGCCGGTCGAAATGGTAGGAATATTATACTGCTCAGAAATAATTTCTGCCTGTGTGCCCTTGCCGGCACCGGGGGCTCCTAAAAGTATGAGCTTCATATTAATACTCCTTTTTTTAATCCAGGAATCCCTTATAATGACGCATCATCATCTGGGATTCAAGGTTTTGTACTGTGTCAAGCGCAACACCAACCATAATCAGTACGGAAGTACCGCCGAGAGAGATGTTAATCTGTCCGACAGAACCGATAATTATAGGAAGAATTGCGATAACGCTTAAGAAAAGCGCACCCATAAGGGTTATTCTTGACAGTATCTTTGAAATAAAATCGGAAGTGGGCTTGCCGGGACGAATACCCGGAACTGCACCGCCGTTTTTACGGAGATTGTTAGCCATTTCTACGGGATTAAACTGAATGGTTGCATAAAAATATGCAAACGCAATAATCAGTATAAAGTAAATCACTGCGTAGAAGGCACCCTGTGTGCTGAAAAGCGCCAAGAACTTGGCAAAAGAGCTTTCCACACTGTTGCCCATAAAGCTAAGAATCATAGTGGGCATCATCAGTATTGAAGATGCAAAGATTACAGGCATAACACCCGACATATTTACCTTAATCGGAATATGTGTGTTCTGACCGCCATACATCTTATTGCCCACAACACGCTTTGCATACTGTACCGGTATACGACGCTCGGCATGTGTCATCCACACGATGAATGCGATGATAAGCAAGAACGCCAATACAATACCGATTACTGCTGCATAATACTTGTACTCTGTCCAATAAGAATACAAAGCCACGAAAGCATCGGGACCGCGGGAAATAATACCTGCAAAAAGAAGTATTGATATACCGTTGCCGATACCCTTAACGTCAATCTGCTCACCAAGCCACATTACAAGTGCGGAACCTGCGGTAAATGCCAAAACAATTACAAATGCCGCAAACACCACACTGCCGCCTGTAACACTTAAAAAGTCACTTGCCTTTAAATAGAAGAAGTAGGCAATACCTTGTATAAGTGCCAACGCAACGGTTGTGTAACGGGTGATTGTTGCGAGCTTTTTCTGTCCCTCTTCGCCCTCTTTTGAAAGACGCTCAAGGTACGGAATAGCTACGCAGAGCAACTGAATGATAATGGAAGCGTTGATGTACGGTGTAATCGACATAGCGAAGATTGCGCCGTATTCAAGACCGCCGCCTGTTAAAATTGACAGATAACTGAAAAATTCATTTGTTGCACCCGAAGACTTTAATGCTTCAACATCAATATACGGAACAGGAATGACTGAGCCTATGCGGAAAATTGCAATTATGAGGATTGTGAAAAGGATCTTGTTGCGAAGTTCCTTGACCTTCCACGCATTTTTCAATGTCTCCAACATACTCAAATCACCTCTGCCTTTCCGCCTGCAGCGTTAATCTTTTCTGCAGCAGATGCAGAGTAAGCATTAAGGTTAACGGTAAGCTTCTTTGTTACCTTGCCGTTGCCCAGAACCTTTACGGGTTTATCTGCCTTTTTAATTATACCTTTTTCTACCAAAGCGGCTGCATCAACAACAGCGCCGTCTTCGAACTTATCGAGAGCTGCAACGTTGATGGAAATCCACTCTTCAGCAAAAATGTTGTTAAAGCCACGCTTAGGTACGCGTCTCTGAAGGGGCATCTGACCGCCTTCAAAGCCAATTCTCATACCGTGACCGGCACGAGCCTTTTGACCCTTGTGACCCTTTCCGGCTGTCTTACCGTTGCCGGAACCATGACCTCTGCCAATACGCTTTGACTCTTTTGTAGAGCCGATAGCGGGAGATAATTCATGCAATTTCATTGTTCGCACCTCCTTGCATATTTCGCGGTTAAACCGCATCGTCGCCTATGCGACCTTGCAGAATCTTTAATTAGCCTTCGATTATCTTAACAAGATGAGATACCTTGTTAATCTTACCTCTTGTCTGAGCGTTGTCAGGCTGAACCTTAACATCGCCCACCTTGCGAAGACCTAAAGCTTCTACAGTTGCAATCTGGTCCTTCTTGGAACCGATTGTGCTTTTAACAAGTTTTACAGTAAGGCCGGCAGCCTTTTTCTTTGTTGCCATAGTGCTGCTCCTCCTTAACCTATAATTTCCTTAGCGGTTTTTCCGCGAACAGCAGCCACCTGCTCAGCATTACGAAGTGCTGCAAGTCCTGCAACTGTTGCGCGAACTACATTGCACGGATTATTGGAGCGAAGTGCCTTTGTACGGATATCCTTGATACCAACCATTTCAACAACTGCACGTACAGCGCCGCCGGCGATAACACCGGTACCGGGGGCAGCGGGCTTAAGCAGCACGCGGCCTGCGCCGAATTCACCAATAATTTCGTGAGGGATTGTAGTACCCTTAAGTGAAACCTGAATAAGATTTTTCTTTGCATCCTCGATACCCTTACGGATAGCATCCGGAACTTCGCCCGCTTTGCCCATGCCGTAGCCAATGATGCCGTTGCCGTCACCTACTACAACCAAAGCTGCAAATTTCATAATGCGTCCACCCTTAACGGTCTTGGATACACGGTTTATGGAAACTACTCTTTCCTGTAAATCTAATGTTGATGCGTCAATATTTGTAGCCAAAAGTATTCCTCCTCCTTTTTAGAACTTGAGGCCGCCCTCGCGGGCACCTTCGGCAAGCTCCTTGACACGGCCGTGATAAATGTAGCCACCGCGGTCAAATACAACCTCAGTGATACCCTTAGCTGCGGCACGTTCAGCGATTAACTGTCCAACCTTGCGCGCACCCTCGCAGTTGCCACCGTTTTCAGCGAAATCCTTTTCGTTGGAAGCAGCAGCGGCGAGTGTTACGCCGTTTACATCATCGATAAGCTGGGCATAGATATTGCTGTTGGAGCGGAATACATCGAGGCGGGGACAAGCTGCTGT
>JAZRPH010000040.1:0-98981 GCA_045649125.1 Acutalibacteraceae bacterium
GTTGGTAAATTGTGCTTTTTCAGAGTCTATTCAGGAAAAGTTGAACAAGGCCAGCAAGTCTATAACTCGACAAAGGGAAAATCTGAACGCTTTGGGCGTATAGTTCAGATGCATGCAAATAACCGCAAGGATATTGATACTTGCTATTGCGGGGATATTGCTGCTGCGGTAGGACTGAAAAACGCAACTACTGGAGATACATTCTGCGCCCAAAATGCACCAGTAATATTGGAAAGCATGGAGTTCCCGGATCCGGTTATCCGCATTGCCATAGAGCCTAAGACAAAAGTAGGTCAGGAAAAAATGGCGATAGCGTTGATGAAACTGGCTGAGGAAGATCCAACCTTCAAAACTTATACTGATAGCGAAACCGGACAAACGATCATCGCCGGAATGGGCGAGCTTCACCTGGAAATAATTGTCGACAGATTGTTGCGTGAGTTCAAAGTAGAAGCGAATGTGGGTAAACCTCAGGTTGCATACAGAGAAACTATACGCTCCAGTGCAGATGCTGAATATCGCTATGTCAGACAGACAGGCGGTCATGGTCAGTATGGACATGTAAAATTGAAAGTTGAGCCAAATCCCAAAAAAGGTTATGAGTTTGTTAATGCTATCGTCGGTGGAGTAATTCCTAAAGAATACATTGAACCTGTAAACCAAGGAATACAGGGAGCAATGATGAGCGGTACGCTTGCGGGATATCCCGTCGAAGACGTTAAGGTAACACTGTATGACGGAAGTTATCACGAAGTGGACTCCTCAGAGATGGCATTTAAGATAGCAGCGTCTATTGCTTTTAAAGATGCTGTCGCAAAAGCTAATCCTGTTATCCTTGAGCCAATCATGGCTGTTACAGTAGTAGTTCCAGATGAATATCTAGGAGATGTCATAGGAGATATTACTGCAAGGAGAGGTTCTATTCAGGGTATCGAGACAAGTCTGGGTACTCAGCAGATAAACGCTCAGATACCACTTTCCAATATGTTTGGTTATGCTACGGATCTGCGTAGCAAGACACAGGGCAGAGGACAGTATGTAATGACACCATGTACTTACGCTGAAGTTCCAAAGTCCATTGCGGAGACAATAATAATTCCCCGCACTTAAACAGGTCATATCCGTTAAAATATCTTGAACTTTTCAAGGCGGATTGATACAATAAAAATACTTGAGTTTTCTAATTATTTTTGGAGGATATTTACTAATGGCAAAGGCTAAATTTGACAGATCTAAGCCCCATGTCAACATTGGTACTATTGGCCACGTTGACCACGGCAAGACAACTCTTACTGCCGCAATTACCAAAGTCCTTGCAATGAAAGGTCAGGCCAGCTTTATGGCATATGACGCCATTGACAAGGCTCCGGAAGAAAAAGCCCGTGGAATCACGATCAACACTGCACACGTTGAGTATGAGACTGATAATCGTCACTATGCACACGTTGACTGCCCCGGACACGCAGACTATGTTAAGAACATGATCACTGGTGCTGCTCAGATGGACGGCGCAATCCTCGTTGTTTCCTCTGCAGACGGCCCGATGCCCCAGACACGTGAGCACATCCTGCTTGCTCGTCAGGTTGGCGTACCGTACATCGTAGTTTATATGAATAAAGTTGACCAGGTCGATGACCCTGAGCTTCTTGACCTCGTTGAGATGGAAATCCGTGAGCTGCTCTCCAGCTATGATTTCCCCGGCGATGATATCCCAGTCGTAAAGGGTTCTGCTCTTCAGGCTCTTGAATCCACAAGCACTGATATTAATGCTCCTGAATATGCAAGCATTCTTGAGCTTATGGATGCAGTTGACTCTTACATCCCGACTCCTGAGCGCGATGATGAGAAGCCCTTCCTGATGCCTATCGAGGATACAATGACCATTTCCGGACGTGGTACAGTTGTTACCGGCCGTGTAGAGCGTGGTCGTATCAACCTCAACGACAAGGCTCAGATCGTTGGTCTTTCTGATGAGAAGCTTGAGACAACAGTTACTGGTCTTGAGATGTTCCGCAAGACTCTTGAGTACGCAGAAGGCGGCGATAACATCGGTGCTCTGCTCCGTGGTATTACCCGTTCTGATGTTGAGCGTGGACAGGTTCTTTGCAAACCCGAATCCATTCATCCTCATAAAAAGTTTGTTGGACAGGTATACGTTCTGAAGAAAGATGAAGGCGGCCGTCATACTCCGTTCTTCAACAACTATCGTCCTCAGTTCTACTTCAGAACAACCGACGTTACCGGTGTTGTATCTCTTCCCGCAGGCACTGAAATGTGCATGCCTGGCGATAATGTAGAGATGGACGTTGAACTCATCACTCCTATCGCTATTGAAGAGGGTCTCCGTTTCGCTATCCGTGAGGGTGGCCGTACCGTTGGCTCTGGCGTTGTTACAAAGATTAACTAATATTAGTCTAAAATAACAAAACTACTGAAATCCACCGCATTTTGCGGTGGATTTTTTCTTTTTGTAGCAGTTATACAAGAAATTGTTTTTGTATAAAATGACGAAAATTTCATCAAAACCAACAAAAAATGACATTTTTTTAGGTGGTATTGTTGGTGAACGCCGAATATAATTTTTTAGTACAAAATTTATAAAAAATAAATAAAAATATATGTGGTTTTTAATGAAAAATTATTGACAAATTCAATAAATATATGTATAATAAAAAGGCAAATATGTGCGAATATATACCTTTTTGACAAAACACATCTTTTTTTGACAAAAACTGTGTTTAAAAAGGTGAATTTCGTGTTTTAAACTGTTTAATTTGTGAAATTTCACAAAAATGCGACGACAGGTTAAGAAAGGAAGGATTTTATGAATTTGAAAAATCATTTGAAGAAAATCATCTGCTTTATGCTTGCTTTGATGATGCTCTTCGCCTCTGCCGGCTGTTCTAACAAAGAATCCGGAAAGAAAAAGGTAATCGTTAAGAAAAAAATCATTAAAACCCAGGTTTCTGAGAAGGATAACAATAAAAAGGGTAATAAAGCTGACGATAATGATTACGATTACGACGGTGATGACAACAATAATAAATCCGATGACAAAGATGGTGACAATTCACCTTCCAAAATAAGACGCAAACTTTATGAAGCTGAAGAAGTGAAAGAAAAGTATGTTGAAGTTAATGAACCCGAATTTACACATGAGTATGTGAATTGGGCAGGTCCGTCAGGATATACAATTGTCTACGGCGCTTCAACAGACCTTAACGGTCAAAAGTCATATATTAATCGTGTTGCTGCCAATTTGTTAAAGAACTATTTTATCGAAAAGTACAATATAACTCTTGAGGTTAAGCGTGACACCGACTTCACAGCATCAAATCCTGTTCCGCAAAAACTTATTGTGGTTGGCGATGTTTCTTTCTATAACGGAACCTACTATAAATCAAGTCTTAACGAAAAACAGTTTTCAGTTAACCTTAAAAACAATAACCTTGTTTTTGAAGGCGGTCACTATGTAATGGTTGAAAAGGCTGTCGACTGGTTCCTTACTCTTGAGGTAAAAAGCGGTAAGGTTGCGGTGCTTGAGGGCGAGTCAGAGGACTTTGTTTCCACAAAGACAGTTTACGGTCGCAAGTATACTTATGTATGGGGCGACGAGTTTGATGGTAATTCTATAGACAGTACAAAGTGGTATACCAATCAGATGCATGAGTGGACCACAAACTACCAACCGTATTTTGATGACGATGAACTTAATTTTGTTGAAAACGGTCGTCTTAAATTAATGGTAGACCGTCATTATGATGAAAGTAATGAGCTTGTTGAGTACGGTGACGGCGGTGTTATAACAACGTGTGAAACGATGCTTTTCAAGCGCGGATATGCAGAATTCAAGGTATTAATTCCTTACACGGAAAGCGCTTGGCCGGCGCTTTGGATGCGTAGTGCGCCCAGTGGTGCGAGAAATCCCTTAATCGCTACCACATGGACAAAAGACAGATATAAAAACGGAAATCTGGTAGAAGAAAATGTCCAGCCTCTATTTGAGTGGGAAATTGATATTTTAGAAGTGTTTGGTGAAACAGACAGATTCGGTCGTGCTGTACATAAGTGGTATAGATCGCCATCATATAAAGATGGTCGTGTTTATGACTATGATGGTGTTGACATAACCAATCGTCTTTCAAACGCTGTTAATACCGGTGCTGCTTACAGTGTTTCAGAAGCTGATGATAAAGCGCGTTGGTGGAATTGGACAGGATCTGACGCAGAAACCCTTGATAGAAAATATCATACTTATAACTTCCTTTGGGACGAAACAACACTTCATTTTGGTGTTGACGGCACATGGTACAACACGGTTGAGTTTGATAATGACGGATGGCTTGATAACTACAGCGACGGTCTTTATAATACCGATCAGTTCTTCTATTTCCTGATTAACAACCATCTATATCTCAAATATAAACCGGCAGATATGCCCATCTATATGGCAGTAGATTCTGTGCGCCTTTATCAGTTGCCTGATAACGCCGACTGGGATACACATCCCAACGGACTCCAGGAAGACGGTTATGATTACTTCCAGTTTATTAACCCCGCTGCTGCAGATAATTAATTATAATTAATGCTTTTAACTTTATACGCGTCTTTGCCTATACATAGCGCGAGGCGCGTATAATGATTATTATTTACTGATGTTCGGCTTTTTGCGGCCATTATCTAATGTTGTGCTTGCTGAACAAATATCAAAACGAAAGGATGACTATTGTGCGCAAGAAAATTATGCGATTTCTATCAGTTTTGTTGGTAGTATCCGTGTTTCTTTCGGGCATGACAATGCAAGTGACGACCGTCTTTGCAGATACCCCACAAGAATCTTCCGCTGTTGAAACTGACGGCGCTCAATTGGTTGATACAGATACAATTGAAAGTTCTGATATGGAATTACAGGACTATTATGCTTACATAAAAGACAGTGGTATTACACAGCAGGCTACAGACAACATTGAAATTCCGTTGGCGAATTTTACTGCTGACGGCACTCAGGTTACTGTCGATGAAAATGGACTCAAATGGACCGACGGTATGGGTAGCGTTACTTGGAATTTCGATGTAGCAACCGACGGATTGTACAACATTCAGATTGATTGGTCCGCTCTTGAAAGTGGCATTAATCCCAATCCCGGCATTATGATTGACGGCCAGTATCCTTTTGAAAATTCTGATGATATTGAGATTAGCAGGCTTTGGACCAATGCCACTGAAGAGCCTCGTACAGACGCTCAGGGCAATCAATATGCGCAGGAGCAAAAAGAAATTACGGGTACAGTTTCAAGTATTCTCCGTGATGATGAGGGTGTTGTGGTAGACCCATACGAATTTGCCCTTACAGCCGGAGCGCATACACTCACTATTGTTAAACCCTCTCAGGGTATTTTGATTGAAAAAATCACCTTTATCGCACCTGAAAAGATTAAGCCTTATTCTCAGGTATCTGCATCCTACGATGTTAACGATACAGATGCCGACATTATTACTCTTGAGGGTGAAAAGGCAGATATAAAATCTTCTAACTCAATTATTCCTAAGTCTAACAACAGCGATGCGGGTATGTCACCCTCCGATGCATACACTACATTACTCAATTATATCGGCGGTACATCATGGCAAACACCGGGCACTTCAATTGCTTGGAATTTTGATGTTGAAACTTCGGGTTATTACTATATCAATTTGCGCTATAAGCAGACCGATCTTGTTAACGGTGAAAGCTGGCGTTGGCTTAAAATTGACGGTAAGACTCCGTTCGAAGAAGCAAAATGTCTTCGTTTTCCGTATGGTACAGCATGGGAATATTACACTCTTGGTGATGAAGAAGAACCATTTTTCATTTGGCTTGACAAGGGTCATCACACCATCAGTTTAGAGGTTACAATTGGTGACCAGACAGAATATTTCCAGCGCCTTTCTGATATAGTTGAAACATTAGGCGATGAATACATAAAAATCATAATGATTACGGGCGATTCGCCTGACGTTAACCGTGACTATGAACTTTTCAAACAGATTCCCGGATTTAACGATACACTAAAGAAAAGCTATGATGATCTTATGGCGCTTGCTGATGATATGACTAAAGACACTACAGGTAATGTCTCGCAAGCGGTCGCAGCAATTAAAAATATGGCGCGTGTTCTTAACAATATGCTTAGAAGTCCATATTACGCTCAACAGTATATTAACGACTATTATACATGTTATACATCGATCAGTTCATGGCTATATGATATGACTAAGATGCCCCTTGCAATAGATCAGTTGCAAATCGTTCCTGCAGGTAAGGACTATGTTGACAATACGGCGAATTTCTTTGAAGATTTAGCCTACGGCACAGTTAGACTTATCTCATCCTTTACAAATGATTATTCGCTTACTAACAGTGATGATTCTAAAGAGGGACAACAATCGGTTCGGCTTTGGGTAAACGGTGGACAGGATCAGGCAGCAGCACTTAATTCCTTAATTCAGGATTCATTTACAGCAAAGACAGGAATTAATGTTCAGCTTGAAATCGTAAACGCATCAATTATTAACGGTATACTTGCCGGTAATTTTCCTGATGTATCGCTCAGCATGGCAAGAACAGATCCGGTAAATCTTGGTATCCGCGGTGCGCTTACTGATCTTTCTCAGTTTTCCGATTTTGAAGAAGTTTTGGGCAATTTCCAGGAAGGTGCCGAAATACCTTATACCTATAATGGTGCAACCTATGCTTTGCCCGATTCACAGAATTTCTTTTTGATGTTCTACCGTACGGATATTCTTGAACAGTTAGAACTTGAGGTTCCTAATACTTGGGACGAATTCTTACACTGTGCTACTATTATTCAGCGCAACAATATGGGCGTTTATGTACCGTATACAAGAATCACCGATTCTACTACCGTTAATGCGGGTATAGGTAATCTTAGTCTTTTCCCGACATTAATGAGTCAGAATAATCTTTCACTATACAATGAGGAAAGAAACGCAACCGCACTTGATACTAAGGAAGCTCTTGATGTATTTGAGTACTGGACAGATTTCTATTACAATCATGATATCGAGAAAGAGGCAGATTTTTATAACCGTCTGCGTTTAGGTATTATGCCTTTGGGTATTGCACCCTATCCAATCTATATGACGATCTATTCTACAGCACCTGAAATTCAGGGACGCTGGTCCATAGCTCTGGTTCCGGGAACAAGAAACGAGGACGGTACCATCAACCGCACTGTTGCAGGTGCAGGTAGTGGTTGTGCCATCATTAAAAAGTCTCCCAATCAGGAGGCAGCTTGGGAATTCCTTAAGTGGTGGGTTTCTGCTGAAACACAGACAAGATACAACAATAATATTGAATCAATACTTGGTGTAATCAGCCGCTCGGCAGTTTCCAATGTTGAGGCTTTCAATTCTCTTGCTTGGGATCCCGATGACCTTGTAGTGCTTAATGAGCAGTGGTCAAATGTCAGAGAAATCGGTGAGGTTCCCGGTAGCTATTATATGACACGTGCTGTTGACCAGGCGTTCTGGTCAGTCCTTGAAGGCGGAGCTCGCGTTAAGGATGCCGTTGTTAAGTGGAGCGAGGTTGCCGACAACGAAATTGATCGTAAGATTAAAGAATACAGTTAAGGGGGAGGGGATAACTTATGTCTAAAATAAAAAATGATGCGGCTTTACAGATGCCTAAAGCTTCGCAGAATCTTAAGAAAAAATCAAACGACAGGCTTTATTCAGAGCATATACCGATGATGGTAATGTTAGCCCCTTTCGCGATTTTCTTCTTTATTTTCACAATATTACCGATATTTTCTTCAATAGCCTTAAGTTTTACATCATATGACATGATATCTTCTCCTAAATTTATAGGTTTAGATAACTACCGCAGAATGATTGTTGATGATGCTGTTTTTGCGACTACAGTTAAAAACACACTCGTATTTGCAATCATTGCAGGACCTTTGGGATTTTTGCTATCCTTCGTTCTTGCATGGTTTGTTAATGAATTCAGCCCCAGAATTCGTGCCATGTTGTCTTTTATGTTCTATGCTCCCTCCCTTGTAGGTAATGCCTACTTTATCTGGCAGGTTGCATTCAGCGGTGATGCTTATGGTTATATCAATAGCTTTTTGCTTTCAATAGGTGCTATTACCGATCCAATAGTTTGGCTTAAAACAGCGAGTTATCTTATGCCCATTGTCATCATGGTCCAACTTTGGCAGAGCATGGGTGTATCCTTCCTTGCGAACATTTCCGGTTTACAGAACATAAGCCGTGATATGTATGAGGCGGGTGCTATTGACGGTATCCGTAACCGTTGGCAAGAGCTTCGTTACATAACACTTCCTGCTATGTCACCGATGCTTATGTTTAGTGCAGTTATGCAGATTCAAAGCAGCTTCTCGGTAAGCGCTATTGCCATACAACTTGCAGGCTATCCCAGCCAGGGAAATGCGGTCGATACGATTGTTTCTCTTATGATGGATATGTCTGCGGTACGTTTCGAACTCGGCTATGCTTGTGCTATGACCGTTGTACTCTTTATTATGATGGTTCTGGCGCGTCTGCTTATAGGCAGAGTTCTTGCTATGGTAGAAAAGTGAGGTGGCTGCAGTGAGTATTAAGAATTTTATTATGGATAGAAGGGCTAAAAAATCTGCAGTCAGACGCTATACCCGTTCAAGACTTGGTAACTTTGCGCTGGTGTTGTTTCTTGTAGCAGGCGGTCTCTTCTCAATGCTACCCCTTATCTATTGTGTGTGTACATCATTTAAGCCGCTTGATGAGTTGCTTATATTCCCGCCACGATTTTTTGTTTCCCGTCCTACAATCGGAAACTATACAGTATTACCCGACCTTATGGCATCCCTTAAGGTTCCGCTATCAAGATATATATTTAACAGTTTGTTTATAAGCTTTTTTACAACCTTTGTTTATATAATTATTGCCTTGATGGCAGCATATGTACTTTCTAAGGGTAAATTTAAGGGACTTACTACAATCTTCTGGATTGTACAGTTTGCACTTATGTTTAACTCATATACTTTGGGTGTTCCGCAGTATCTTATAATCTCAAAATTGGGTCTTATTGATACATATTGGGTTTATATTCTGCCCCCAATGGCTTCCACAATGGGTGTTTTCCTTGCAAAACAGTATATCGAGGGCTATGTGCCCGATGCATTGCTTGAAGCTGCAAAGATTGACGGTGCAAATCAATTCAAAGTATTTTGGTCTATCGTATTACCTACAATTAAGCCTGCTTGGCTTACACTTTTACTGTTCACCTTCCGTGATATTTGGTCAATCGTTCCTAACGGTACTATTTTTTCTGAGCAGTTGAAGGTACTGCCTCAGATAGTAACTCAGGTTACAGCCGGCGGTACGGCGCGTGCCGGTTCGGCGATGGCAGTTACCGTTATTATGATGATTCCGCCGATTTTGGTGTTCCTCGTATCTCAGAGTAGCGTTTCTGAAGCGATGAGCAGTGCCGGTATTAAGGAATAGTTATTATTCAAATATTACAAAGGAGATGAAATAGGTGAAGCGAATACTTTATAGGCTTTCAGCTGTAGTTTTGGCAATAATTCTGATTGCCGGTATTGCAGTTACCGCCTCAGCGGCAACTATTCCGACAGATACCTATGCTTATTGGATGGAAGTTTCTTCAAATAAGAAATCCGTTTACACTAAGCCGCTTTATGAAGTCGATGTTGTGTATGGTGCTTCCAATTTCGGTGTAAGTGATTTCACCAAGATTAATAGCATTTGTACAGATACTGCCGGTAACCTATATATACTCGACGATAAATCCCGTGTTGTTGTTTTAGACAGCAATTATAATCTTATAAGTGAAATCGGACTTATCAATGACACCGAAAGCTATGATGGCGCTATGGGCATATATGTTTTTGGTGGAAGCATTTACATATGTGATACCGATGGTGCGCGTGTTATGCGTGTGTCGCTTGACGGTAAGCTTCTTGAGGAGATAAAACTTCCGAATTCTCCTCTTATTCCTGATGAATTTAATTTTCGTCCTACCCGCATTATTGAGGATAATAAGGGATATCGCTACGTTTTAAGCGAAGGCTCTTATTACGGCGCTCTGCTTTATTCACCGGATAATGAGTTTATGTCTTTTTACGGTGCAAATAAGGTTGAGGCTACAATATCAACGGTGCTTACAAACATTAAAAACCGTCTGTTCCCAAGTAACGAAAAAATTGCAAACACAGCAAGAAAATTGCCTTACAGCTTTGTTGATATTACCATTAGTGAAAGCGGATTTATCTATACAAGTAATGGATATACCGATGATTATAGCCGTAAGGGACAGATTAGAAAACTGAGTCCCGGTAGCGGTGGTAACATACTTGATTCAGATTCGGTTAACTTTGTTGACCATACAATATCTAATGTAAAGAATAAGAATTTCAACAGACAAGATCTTCGTGATATTGAGGTTGACTCCAACGGATTTATTTATGCACTTGATTCTACACACGGTAAAATTTTTATTTATGATGATGAGTGCCGTAATATTTCTGTTTTTGGCGGCGGCTATGGTGAGGGTACTCAGAACGGCACCTTCTATCTTCCAACCGCTCTTGCTCTTAAAGAGGATGGCGATAAGGTTCTTGTTTCTGATAAGGATACAAATCTGATAACCGTATTTAAAATAAACGATTACGGTAAAAAGGTTAAGAACCTTACAGCACTCACCCTTAACGGTGACTATGATATGACACAAGAAGGTTGGCTTGAGGTAATAGCTGAAGATGCTAACTTCCAGCCCGCCTACAGCGGACTTGCTAATGCTTATCTTAATGATAAGGATTATGAAAACGCAATGTATTATGCAAAGCTTGGCTATGACCGTGAAACCTATGCCGTAGCTTTCGAGTATGTGCGCAAGCAGTTTTTAAGTGACAACTTTACACTTATATTCATTGTGTTGGTGGTGGTTGTTGTCGGTGCTATTGCGCTTATGGTAATCAGCTCAAAGAAAAAACTTGTTTTCATTAAAAATGCAAGTCTACGGCTTATGCTGACTACTGCAATTCATCCCTCTAACAACTTTACTGATATTAAGGAAAAGGGCTTAGGCTCAATTCCGCTTTGTTTGTTGCTTGTTGTTTTATATTATGTAACGACAGTGCTGCGAACACTTGCCGGCGGATTTATGTTTACAACCTATGACCCTGCTTCATTCAACAGTTTGTTTGTCCTTATCCGTTCAGTAGGTCTGGTTGTCCTTTGGATAATTGCCAACTGGTTGGTATGTACTCTTCTCGGCGGTAAAGGTAAGATAAAAGAAATTATAATCGTTACCTGTTACAGCTTATTGCCACTCATTCTTGAAAATGTAATATATATTATATTTACAAATGTATTGGTACCCAATGAAGCAAGCTTCTTAAGTATTTTAGGCATTATTGCAACACTTTATTTTGGTTTGATGCTAATTATCGGTATGCTTAAGATACACGATTTTTCAATGGGTAGATTCTTGTGGACTACATTGTTATCTGTTTTAGCTATTGCAATAATTGTATTTATTCTTGTTTTATTAATCATATTGATACAGCAGTTCTACGGCTTTATTGTTACTATTGTATCTGAATTGATGACACTTTAGGAAAGGGAGGAATAAAATTTGTTTAAAAGATTTCTTTGCTTAACTTTATCTTTATTTCTTCTCTTTTCATTAGTCGGTTGCGGTGACGCCGCTTCGGTGCAACCCGCATTTGATAGTGACGCTCGCTCAGGCAAATCCTCCGCGTCGGTTGAAAACGATACATACCGCCTTGAATTTGACTCTGTCACAGGCGGGGTGACACTCACAGAACTTGCCACCGACCGTGTATGGGGAACATCCCCTTTAGACGAGGAAACAGAAGAAACGACCGAAGAACAGCAGGATGAAGAATTTGTTATGCCTGTAAAAAAGCACGATCTCACACAATCGGTTTTAAATGTTTCTTACAGAGAAGTTGAATCCGACTCAAGAGATACGGTCAATTCTTATGATGGCGCTATGCTTTCAGGTCGTGTAATCTGTAGAAAAATGAAGAACGCAACGGGATTTACCGTAGAATATTATTTCGACAATCAGGAATTTATGGTTCCCGTCAACTTTATTCTCAAAGACGACTATGTAAGCGTTTCTGTTGATCCTACAAGAATTCAGGAAAGCAAATATCTTATAACCGATATTTCTTTGGCACCTTTCTGGTGTTCCACACCTAATGATTCTGCTGATTCCTATCTTTTTGTACCCTCTGGTTCTGGTGCGTTGACTTCGGTAGCATCTGCTTCACAGCAGGGTGCGACCTATAGCGAACAGGTATACGGCGAAGATCTTGCAATGGAAAAATTCTATGATGCAAGTAACAAAAAAGCTGTAAGCCTTCCCGTTTATGGCGTAAAGAACGGTGATGTCGGTTCTTTTGCTGTTATTGAAAGCGGTGCGGAAACCGCATGGATTGAGGCTGTTGTAGGTTCCACTTCATACACACATACAACTGTTTATTCTAAATTTCAACTTCGCGGTTATACAGAACACATGGCGCGGATTATGACGTCGGAGAAGAAGAGTTATATTTTTACCGATGAAATGATAACCTCAAATATTTCGGTTAGATTTTATCCTTTAGCCGACGGTAATGCGAGTTATAACGGAATGGCAGATATTTATCGTGACTATCTCGTTAATGAGTGTGGACTTACCAAAACAAAGGAAGAAAAAACACTTAACCTGAATTTCTATGGTGGTTCGCTGATAACCAAATCATTTTTAGGTATACCGTACAATACGGTTTACCCCACAACAACCATTTCTCAGGTATCTGATATAGTGTCGGAGATTAGTGAAGCGGTTGATGATGATTTCTCGGTTAATCTTACAGGTTTTGGTTCAACCGGTGTTGATATCGGTAAAATTGCGGGTGGATACAAAATCAGTGACAAACTCGGTTCAGTCTCAGATCTTAAAAAACTGTCTGCTTTCTGCGGCGAAAACAGTCTTGATCTGTATATGGACTTTGATATTGTAAACTATAACACCTCCGGCAATGGTTTTTCGACCTTTACCGATGCAATAATGACTTCAGGAAATCAGAAAAAACCAAGTTATATAATTAACAAGGAAACTGCCGCTCCTATTGAATCTACACTTTATCGTCAGCTTACCCCTTACGCTTTTGATGAAGCAGTAACAAAGCTGATTAAGAAAACAGCGAAGTGGAATTTAACGGGTGTGTCGTTAGCATCTTTATCTTGCAATACATATTCCGATTATGCTGATGATAGTTCTACCGACTATTATGCAAAGAGCAATTTCGGCGCTACCGCCGCAAAGGCGATAAGCAAGATAAAGGATAACGGCAGCAAGTTTATGGCAACCGAGGCAAATCTCTACGCTGCATTGCTTGCCGATGTTATTGTTGATACTCCCACATATTCTTCACAGGAAAATATCTTTGTTGAAGATGTTCCGTTCTATTCGATGGTGTTTAAGGGTTATGTACCTATGGTTACTGAAAGTCTTACCACTACCAATAATGTAAGCAGAACATTCCTTTCTGCTGTTGAGGGCGGTATTGGACTTAATTATTCTTTGATTAATCAGTGGGATAATTCACTTATTGATGCATATCAGCCTTATTTTTACAGCACGCTGTATTCTTCTGTTAAGGACGATATAATCGCAAATTCTGAGCATCTTTCTGATTATTACAGCAAGATAAAGGGTGCAACTATTACCTCGAACTCTATCATTGCTTCAGGTGTTCACTGTACTGTGTTTGACAATGGTACAACAGTTTATGTAAACTATAATAATACTGCAGCTGAAACACCTGCTGGTGCGGTTGATGCACTCGATTTTGTAGTATTGGAGGGTGTATCATGAAAAAGATTAAGAAGCATAGGGGAATAGAGGAATTAAAAAGCCGTTACGGTCTGATGTTTATTTTACCCTGGATAATTGGTATTGTGCTATTTTTCTTCTATCCCATTATTCAATCAATAATATATTCATTCAGTTCGGTTGTTAACACTTCGGATGGTATTCTTACCGAATTTGTCGGTTTGAAGCATTATATCTATATTTTAGACGAGGATCCGGACTACACAAACTGGATAAGTGAGGCTATTACAAATTTCCTATATTCCTTCCCAATAATAATTTTACTTAGTCTGGTTATAGCAATGATGCTTAATCAAGAGTTCCGCGGTCGTCTTTTCTTCCGCGCACTCTATTTCTTGCCGGTTATTATTGCTACGGGTGCAGTAATCAAATTTGTTTTTCAGCAATCAAGCAGCAATCTTACTGATGCTGGCGTATCTGATTCTTTTTCTGCAAGTATGTTAAATATTAGTGATTTAACTACCTATCTTGATATGGATCCTAAAATAGCAGACCTTATCACAAATATTATCAACAGGATATTCGACCTTGTCTGGAGTTGTGGTATACAGATAGTCCTCTACCTTGCAGGACTTCAATCGGTGCCAAGAACTCTTTATGAGGCATCTAAGGTTGAAGGTGCTACAAAGTGGGAAGAGTTTTGGTTCATTACATTCCCAATGCTTTCCCGTGTAACACTGTTGGTTGGCGTCTTTACAATGGTTGAACAAATACTCGATGAAAACAGCGTTTTCATTGAAAGAACCTTTGGTAAAATACAGGGTGGTACATTTGATGAGCCTTCTGCGAAGTTATGGTTCTACTTTATCATTATGGGCGCTATTATGGGTGTCATTGTATTGCTTTATAACCGCTTATTGATGAAGCGTTGGGAAGCTTAAATTAGGGGGAGGAAACAAGAATGAAAAACTTTATCACAAATTTTTCCGAACCTGAGCGTTTAAAGCTGCAACGCTACACAAAAAACGGAACAAAAATTATTTATTCAATATTCCGTTTTGTACTGCTGCTTTCAATAGGTTACATAATTTTATATCCGCTATTGTATATGATTGTAACTTCACTTGTAAGTGGTGAGGCATATCGAAACTCTACGCGTGTCTGGATTCCGACTCAGTTTGATATCATTGACAATTTTAAAATGGCTGTCGGCAGTTTGGATTATGGAATTACAATCTTACATACCTTTAAGTATGAGGTTTCAAGTGCACTTATCGAGGTTGCTTCCTGTGCTGTCATCGGTTACGGTTTTGCACGCTTTAACTTTAAGGGTAAGAAAGTGTTTATGGGCATTCTTTTGCTTACTATCTTAGTTCCTGACATTATGCTTATGATTCCGCGAATTGTAAACTTCACTCGCGTTGATATCTTCGGTATCTTGGGAATGATTGATAAACTTACAGGCGTAGATCTTCGTATCAACATAATGGATACACCGTTTGCTTTCTGGATTCCTTCACTGTTGGGTGTAGGGCTTCGTTCAGGTATACTTATTTATATTTATATCCAGTTCTTCAGCAGTCTTCCGCGTGAATTGGAGGAGGCTGCATGGGTTGACGGCGCAGGTCCTATTAAAACCTTCCTTTCAATCGCTGTTCCATCATCAAGCGTTGTATTTACGGTAGTATTTATGTTCTCAATGATTTGGCACTGGAATGACAATCTGATAAGCAGTATGTATCTTACCGATGAATTCACAATTGCAAACCGCCTTTCAATGTTCGAAGTTTATATGGAACAAAAATACGGTCTGACAGGTGTCACGTATGGTGCGGTTGAACCGCAGGCTGCGGCGGTAACAATGGCAGGATGCTTGCTGTGTATATTGCCAATGCTTATTATGTATATGCTACTTCAGCGTCGGTTTATTGAAAGTATAGACCGTGTAGGTATTACAGGTTAATTTATTTGGTTTTCAAGGGTGACTATACCTTTGCAAAAACAGGGAAGAGAAAGGTTAAACCGCGTTTTCTTTCTTGATAAAAAGTGCGGTTAAAAATTTGAAAAGGAGAAAAAACAATGTTTAACAAGGCAAAACGCATTATTTCTTTGTTGCTCGCACTTATCATGGTTTTTACGTTTTCTGCTTGTTCTAAGAAGGAAAACACATCCGACGAAGTAGAAATAGTCTATGATTACGAGTACGAGTATGAAGAAGTTGAGGGCGAAGACACTGGAGACGGTGACGAAACAGGAGATGGCAAGAACAACTCTAGCAAAAACAACAATTCTAGCAAGAACCCCACCCAAAACAACAATGTCGACAACATTAACGACAGAGTTGATGAGCAAGAAGAAAAGGACTACAGCCATTTAAAGGGTACAACAGTTCGTTACGCTACATGGAAAGATCCTGACTTTAATGAAGACGGTCCTGTTGTTGATAAATTTGAGGAGAAGTATGGTATCGATGTAAAAATTGATATGATTGACCAAGAAACATATGTTAACCAAATTTCTGGTTTAATCGCAGCTGATAATTCACCTGATGTATACTTCTCAACCTATGACTTCCCAAGCTGTATGTCATGCTTACAGTCTTTGGATGCTACCAAGATTGATTATGATGATCCCATCTGGAATCAGGGTACATTCAAAAAGACAACCTATGGCGGTTCACCCTACCTTTGTGATACGGTAGGTAATGTATGGGCTGAAACCGACATGATCTATTATAACAAGTCACTTCTTAAGCAGGCTAACTGCTGGACTCCTGAAGAGTATGACAGAATGCCTGACGGCTGGACATGGGATTCACTTGAAGCTATCATGACTGCCTGCAGCAAGATTCCCGGTGTTACCGGCGGTGCTTTCATTAATACCGACACATTGTTTGCGTCTCTTGGTTGCGGTACATTCTACAACAAAGACGGTGTATTCTATAACGGCGCCAACAATAGTGAGTCTGAGGAATACTATCGCCGAGTGGCAAAGTGGGTACAGGACGGCATCATCGCTAATGATACTGGCACATGGCTTACAGGATTTATTGAGGGTAAGGTTGCTGTTGTTGCATCACAGTCCTTCGGTCTTAAGAAAACCGGTTGGTTTTCAGATATGAACTGGAATAATATCGGTTTCTATTATCTCCCTGATTACAGCAAAACAAAGGCTGCTGTTCCGACAGGTATTTTCCGTGGCTGGGGACTTATCCGCGGTGCAAAAAATCCCGAGGGTGCAGGTGCATTCCTTTACTACTATCTCAATGTAAACAACTATGATGTTGAGGATGCATTTATCTCTCCTGAAGCTGCAAACTTCTTTGCACAGCTTAACGGTACTACTGAGGAAACAAACCACCACTACACAAACGGCTCTCCTTTAACATTGCATGTAACTAACATGTCCAATAATGAGGCAACAAAAATTGCCTTTGAGAAGACTCCTTCTCAGGTTAAAACCGAACTTGCTGCTGTTAAGCCCACAATTGATCTTGCAGTTAAAAAGCTTAATGAGTATACCAAAGCAAACACAGGTTATAAGTAATCGCATCTATACATAGCGATTAGTTTAAAGGGTTTATTTACAACACCTGCTTTTTCAAGCAGGTGTTGTTTTTATATATCTTAGATTACACATTATTTACATTATTTGACAAATTTATTGATGCGAAACAAATAGAAGCAATTTGGGTGAAAAAGCTATAAAAAATATGCGCTATTTAAGTAAAATTTTATTGACTTTCCCTTGATTTTAGTATAAAATGTAACTGTATAAGAATGATGTGTAACTATATACTTTTTTAAGTTTGTTACGCATCACTACAACTGTGACATAATTATGGGGCAAAAGTTTTCGTTTCTTGCTTCCCGATCAACGAAAGGATGATTGTTGAATGAAAAAATTTTTTAACAAAGGAAAAATACTGGTTACATATTTATCGGTATTTTCTGTGCTGGCAGCTTCAATTCTGTCGGTCTTTTCCGGTATGGCGTTTACCGTCGCTGCCGAAACCGATACTGCCTCCACTCAGGAAATCTGGGGTGGCATTTCGGGAATTGAAGAACGGAATTTGACTACTAGCCTAATCCAATATGCAGGCGGTCAGGGAACTGCCCTCGATCCGTACATCATTTCAAATGCTGATCAACTTTATAAGATGGTGGCATCGGGCGGTTCTATTGTGACCGATGAGGAAACTATTCCTGCTTATTTTAAGTTGGGTGCTGATATTGTTCTTAATGATGTCACAAACTTTGATAATTGGGGAACTGCCGCACCTGCTAACAACTGGCTTGAGAATCCTGCGGAATTAGCAAAGGTATTTTTCATTGGTCAGTTTGACGGTGCAGGGTATACTATTACAGGTCTTTATGCTAAGGCTTCTACCGGTGCTGATTTACTGGGAGATCGTTATGCAACAGCCTTCATCCCCCGTACTGCTAAATCGGCTGTAATTAAGAATGTTCACTTCAAGAACGCTTATATTACAAACACGGTTTCCGAGACTGAGTATTGGGATCAGGGCGCCGCTGTTATTGTTGGTTCGGGTTACGATGGTAATGTTAATTCCGGCAATTCAATTACAATTAATAACTGTGCAGTTATCGACTCGGTCGTAAAGAGCAACGATGAGGCTGCTGCTATTGTCGGTTCACCTATGGCTGATAACTTTACAGTTAAAAACTGTTTGGTTGCCAACACCAAAATTACAGGTGGCACACAGACGGGTGTTGTAACTGTTAACTTCTGGGGTTCAACCCGTTCTTGTACGGACAGCGTTTTCTACGATGTTACGACCGATGCGAGTTCTTGGTATAATGCACCTTTTACCGTGTGTTCTTCCAACTTTACTAATGTTGCAGAAATTGCAGCTTTAAACACAAACGGTATTAAGCTTAAGACTAATGCTCAACTTACGGGTACCGATCTTGATGATAGGCTTGAGATGGATTGGAACAACTGGAAAACAACCGCTTCCTATCCTGTTCCTGTAGCTGAATTTATTTATACACCTACTCCGGGCGGTGATTATGTATCAACAGTTGAGACTGATGCTTGGAACGGCGGTGTTGACCATAACTATGTTCGTGGTTACGGTGTTTCGGATGACCCGTATCTTATCGAATCTTGCGAACAGTTCTACGCGATGGTTAGTGAAACCGACACTGTAGGTAAACACTTTAGAATTGCCGACGGTGTGAAGGCGCTCTACTTCAATAATGTTCAGCCTGACTGGACTGCTGAGCAGGTTAAGGCTTATTTTGAAAACCCTGCAAATGCAGAAGAGATAAAGTTATACGATCCTTCAGGTAGTAACTTTGCCGGCACTTTTGATGCCAATGGCTGTGAAATTTACGGTATTTATGCACCAAGTTCAGATGCTTCTGCTATATTCCCCTCTGTAAAGGATTGTACTATTAAGAATCTTATTGTTAAGAATTCTTACTTTAAATCCTCAGATACTGTTGGCGGTGTTGGTGCCGCAGGTATTATTAGTAGTGTCAATGGTGGCACAGCTAATATTCGTAACAGTGCTGTGATTGGCAACTATATTCATTCTGGTTGGGCAGCCGCAGGTATTATTGCATCGACAAATACTTATAAAGCTATTGTAGAAGACTGCTTAGTTGCTGACAACATTATTACTTCTGACGGTAAGAATACATATCATAACTATGATGCTGGTAAAATTGTTTCAGGCGCGGGCATATTCTTTGACGGCTGGACTAACGATGCTCATATTGCCAACAACTGCGTTGTAATCGGAACACCACTTTCTTCAGATTATGATAAAGCCGTTAACTCGTTCTATTCAAATATCAATAAATTTACAAATGTTTATACCGACACTGCAATCCCAGATAATGCGACATCTCACCTTAAAAATGGAATTTCCGTCGTAGACAGGGATATGTTATATGGTGCTGAAGCACAAACTACTATTCCTGAATTTGATTGGGAAAAACTTTGGACGACTACTTCAAAGTATCCGATACCTAGATTACATCCTGCGTATACAGGTGTTGTTGGTGCCGTTTGGTCAGGAAGAATTGCCGATTCGTATAGGGACGGCGATGGTACAATGACCAATCCTTATCAGATAAATACCGGTGAGCGTTTGTATTATGCACTTATGAATCCTGTTGCGGGTGCATATTATGTAATTACTGATGATATAAGACTGAACAATGTAACAGATAGTAATTGGTATAAGGATGCTTCTGTTAAAAAGTGGGCAACCTCTGCTGATGTCCCTGCTTTTACAGGTATATTAGATGGCGGCAATCACACCATTGAAGGTTTGTATGCTTCTGCTACCGATGCAAACACACATGCAGGTCTTTTCCCCGTACTTGGTAGAGGAGCTACAATAAGAAATCTTAAAATTGACAATTCTTATATTGCGGGTAACACTATCTTCCCTGAGGAAGGCGACAAAACCACAGTTGCTACCTGCATAGGTGCTATTGCAGGATATGTTGATAGCTCTGCTGCACCAAATACTGTAAAAATTCAAGGCTGCGTAGTTAAATCGGGCGTAATTCTTGATACTGCTTGGCGTGTAGGCGGTCTTATTGGCGCAATACCCGATGCTTCCGTTGTGATAAACGATTCTGCTTTTTACGGTACTATACAGGGCACCGCTGCGATTAAGGGTGGATTGTTCGCTGAAACTAAGGGTAATGTAAGCGTTAAACGCAGCTATTCTGCAGGCATTTATGCGGTAGGTAGCGGTGCTTTTGGCGCAACCGATGTTTACAGTACAGTTGCTCAGCCTTCAGCTGCCGCAAATTCTAATGTTAGGGTGCTTACAAACGCACAACTTACAGGTCACGACGCTGACAATAATCTGTCAGGCTTTGACTTTACTCAAAAGCAGATGTGGACTACAACCGATACTTATCCTGATGTAGTTGGCACAAGTTTTGTAACTAACGGTGTTCCCGGTGAGGTTTGGTCGGGCGAAATAGCTACTGAATACGCGCTGAATGAAAGCGGTGTTCAGGGCACAGGTACCGAGGATGATCCAATTCTTATTGCTACCGGTGAGCAACTTACTAAGTTATTGTTTGTGGATGTTTTTGCAAAGGATAACGGTGTTAACTTTACTAACGGTAAACACTTTAAACTTATTGCTGATATAGCACTTAATGATGTAGATAGTGAAGCATGGGAAACAAAGATTGGTTTGAATTCATGGAAAGCATTCCTTACGTCAGAAACAAGCGGCGAAGGTTTCAGAGGTCACTTTGACGGTAACGGTCACGTTGTTTCCGGCCTGTATTATAGAAATGATGATAAATCAATATCTGGGAACCGTTTCCTTGGCTTGTTCGGTACTGTACGCCAGTATGCCGTTGTTGAAAAATTGGGTATTACAAATGCGTACCTTTGGCAGGCACCTGCTACCGGTGGAACCACATTTACAGGCGGTTTCGTAGGTACGGTAAGTAATCCTGATATTGCATCTGATACAATTCCTGTTTTCTCGGAATGTTTCATTGATGACTCGTGTTATATATATGGCGCGTATGCCGGTGGTTTTGCAGGTCATGTGTACGGTCCTGCAAAGTATGAAAACTGTTTTGTCACCGCTGATGTAGTGGCAGCTTCATCTGCTAATACCGGTGGTTTAGCCGGCGGTGTGTGGAGTGTTGGCGGAAATATCGTAAATCAATGCTTTATCTCTACACAACGCGGAAATGTCCTCAGCGGAGGTATGCCGGCACAATTGCAGCGCTTGGATGATGCTCAATTCACCTATTTTGTTTGCACAGGTGTTTATACCTTCTCTGTTGGCTATATGTGGGGTCCCTATAAATTTGTAAGACCTGAACAGCGTGAAGGTCAGGCAGGTTATGCTGTTATGGCAAAGAGCGATACCAACCCCGACGGATTGGACTTCGATTATGAAGGAATATGGAAAGTTGTTGAAGGCGGCACACCTGTACTTACCTGTTTTGAAAATTGTGAAAAGTATTCTAATGTGGATTATAACCCGCCTAAAACTACTGTAGTTCTGCAGACAGGCGATCCTTCCATTACTTATGAATCACTTGTAGGTTCAATGTTCTCACCGATGGAATTACCCACACCTGTTCGCCCCGGTTATACATTCACAGGTTGGTATGTATATCCCGAACTTCAGTGCGAATATGACTACGGTTATTTCCCGCCGCGTAATTTAACACTTTATGCAGGCTGGACTACAAAGGCGCTTATTCAGGGATTTGAAAGTTATGCAAATACCAAATATGATATCAATAAGGATCTTGTTGTTTACAACCGCGTAGGTAGTATCGAGGGTTACAAGCCTGAATACACTCATGGCGGTAGTAAGTCAATGCATGTCTTGGGTCAAACCTCAGAAGAGGCTGATATGGTACTTAATTACGAGAATCCTCTTGATATTGGCGCAACCTATAAGATAAGCTTCTATGCAACTACTGATACTGAAGGCACAGCTCCGACAATATCGTTAGTTCACAATACATGGCCTGATTACCTTGAGCCTACTAACGGTGTTGAAGTGATTGCTACTAACGCGGCTCTTAAGGTTGGTGAGTGGACCAAATTTGAGTACACCTTCACAGCTAGCACACAGTGGATTTCTATCAGAACATCAGGCAATGCAAGCGTGTTTTATGATGATGTATTTGCATACACCGTCGATGCAAACGCAAGCGCTACGGCTATCCGTACTTCAGACGATCTTGAAGATACGCTTATGCTTATGACTGACACAGCAACTATTGGTGATGAGACAGCTAAGGCATCTGCTGAAGGCGATGCAGCGGCTGAAACTTCACCTAAAACCGAAGATAATTCTTCCCCCATTACTGCACTTGTTTCGGCTATGATTGCTTGCTCGGTTGTTATGCTGGTTTCTAAGAAAAATCTTGTTGAAGTTATTGATAACTAATAACTGATAAGTACAAAAAGCTCCCTATGAAGCATACTTCATAGGGAGCTTTAATGTATATAAATCTTTTTAAAATCTTATAAGTTAATTATTTTTCCACGTAGAAAGTGTCAATTACAGTATTTAAAACCGATTCGCTGTCGGGCACGAACTCTGTCCATTTTTCACCTTTTGAAACAGTGCCCTCAATATTTTTATATTCAATTAAGTCACCGAGATTTAATGTCAGACACGTACTGGCAAGATAGGTGACCTGAGACAGCGAAACGTTTGTGGAAAAATAAGGTGATAATGTGTTGTAGTAACTGCCAAGCCTTGTAAAATCCGACATTACCTTATTTCCTGCGGTTGTTACTAATGCAGATAAAAATTGTTTTTGCCGTGCCATTCGGCGATTATTTGCTTCTAAATCACTATCGCGGTATTGAATGTACCGTCTGGCATTTACGCCTGAAAGAATTAACCTTTCACCAGGAGTAACTGTTTTGTTTGAAAGAGGTAATGTATCAATCGAAGTAAGCTCAATTCCGCCCAGCATTTCGGTAAACCGTTCTATTCCTGTCAAATTTACAGTTACATAGGAGTTTATATTTATACCGTAAAGTATTCGCCTTACCGATGTCATAACATTTTCACTGCAGGATTCAGGTGTATCACCGTAAGCATAGGCGAGACACAACTGTTCATATTCAACACCAGCATATGCACCCTGCGTTGTATAAACATTTACATCCACCATAGTTTCTCTTGAAATGGGTATCATCTTAATCTTTTTGGTGGAGGTATTAATTGCAGCGACAAATATTGTGTCTGCATGTCCATTTTTGCCGTAACCGAAATCATCATACATATTAGATTTGTCAATACCTATAACCAAGACGCTTACAATATCTTTGTTTAGCACATATTTTTTACCGTTGTGGATTATTGTATTATCATCTTCAATATCAATGGCATCGGTTGAAATATGGGTGTCATCTTTGTGAAATTGCAGCTTGCCGGTCAGTGCTAAAATATAGAATGCGGCAACAAGCGTTAAAATCACAGCCATTAATACCGATATTATGATAATAATGACTTTTTTGCCTTTTTTCATTTAACACCTCCGCTATTTATCCTGGATAAAACTATATAATTATTATAAATGCATCAAATATTTATGTCAATCATAAAAAAAGGTGGAAATATTATCTTTTATGTAGTATAATGAAGCAGTAAATTGTGGATTAAAAAGTGAGGTATATATTTATTATGAGAATTATTATTGTCGGTTGCGGCAAGATCGGAACTACAATAATCGAAAGTCTTGTCAAAGAAGGCCATGATATTGTTGCAGTTGATAACAACGCTCAGATTATAGATAATATAACCAATATTTACGATGTTATGTGTGTTTGTGGCAGCGGTGCAGATTATGATACCCTTGAAGAAGCAGGTGTCAAAAACGCCGAGATGCTTGTTGCTGTCACAAATTCTGACGAGCTTAATATGCTTACCTGTTTTATTGCCAAAAAAATGGGTGCTAAGCAGACCGTTGCACGCATAAGAAACCCAGAGTTTAACGATAAAAATTTAGGGTTTATGCGTCAGCAACTTGATATCTCAATGTCATTTAATCCTGAACTTCTTGTCGCACAGGAAATTTATAATATTCTAAAATTACCAAGTGCTATTAATATAGAAACCTTTTCAAGAAGAGGCTTTGAGATGGTCGAACTTGTTTTAAAGTCCGATTCAATTCTTGATGGTTTAAGTCTTATTGAACTGCGTAAAAAATTCAAGGCAAAGTACCTTATTTGCCTTGTAAAGCGCGGTGATGAGGTTTATATACCTGACGGTAATTTTGTTTTAAAAAGCGGTGACCACATTGGACTTACCGCGACATTTTCTGAGGTACAAAAACTTCTTAAAATGCTTGGCGTTGCGCAAAAGAAGGCACGCAATGTTATGATACTCGGTGCGAGCACTACAGCATATTATCTTACTAAAATGCTGCTTTCGGGCGGTAATAATGTGACCATAATTGAAAAGGATCGTGAGCGTTGCAAAGAAATAGCCGAAACACTTCCGGGTGCTGTTGTTATAAACGGTGACGGTGCGCAGCAGGAACTGCTGCTTGAGGAAGGACTTGGTTCTGCCGATGCTTTTGCCACCCTTACAGGTATAGATGAGGAAAACATACTTATTTCAATCTTTGCTGCATCGCAAAATGTGCCTAAGGTTATCACTAAAGCCAATCGGAATGAGCTTATCACAATGGCAGAAAAGCTCGGTCTTGATTCTATAATTTCACCGCGAAAGAGTATATCTGATCTTATTACAAGATATGCCCGTGCGCTGCATAATTCTTTGGGAAGTAATGTTGAAACGCTTTATAAGCTTATGGACGGCAGGGCAGAGGCATTGGAGTTTAATGTTCAATCCGATTTTAAGGCTCAGCACATACCTATTAAGGATATGAAACTAAAGAATGATATCCTTGTTGCCGGTATTATTAGAAAGCGTAAGGCTTTTGTACCGTCAGGTGATGATGAGATAATTGCCGGCGACAGAATAATAGTTATAGCAAAGTCTACCGGTGAGATAATGAACGATCTTTCTGATATTTTGAGGTAAGTGTGATGAACAGAAGAATGGTCTTTAACACTGTCGGAAGAATTGCGCAGATAGCGGCATTGCTTCTGCTTATCCCGTCAGTAGTGGCATTAATCTATGGTGAGTACAAATCATTTTTTGCCTTTTTAGTGACCGCTGCGGGTTCTTTTGTTGCAGGTCTTATTATACTTATTATAACACGCACAAAAAACCGTATTATCTACGCAAGAGAGGGATTTGCAATAACTGCACTTGCATGGGTAATAATGGCGGCTATAGGATCGCTGCCCTTTAAAATATCGGGTGAAATACCCTCGTATATAGATGCTTTTTTTGAAACAGTGAGTGGATTTACCACAACGGGTGCATCAATACTCACTGATGTTGAGTCTATGAGCCGAAGTATGCTTTTCTGGCGAAGCTTTACACACTGGATAGGCGGTATGGGTGTTTTGGTGTTTGTAATGGCTATAATTCCAAATATTACCGACCGCTCAATACACATTATGCGCGCTGAAATGCCAGGGCCTGTAATCGGCAAACTTGTGCCCAGAGTAAAGGATACCGCTAAAATATTATATCTTATATATATAGTTCTTACCTTAATTGAGGTAGTTCTGCTTTGTGCGGGTGGCATGTCACTGTTTGAAAGTCTGCTTCATTCCTTTGGTACAGCGGGTACAGGCGGTTTCGGTATTAAGTCTGACGGTCTTGCCTCCTACAGTCCATATTGCCAGTGGGTAATAACCGTATTTATGCTTATCTTCGGTGTAAATTTCAATCTGTATTACCTGTTGCTTATAAAGCGATTTAAAACTGTATTGCGAAGTACGGAACTTTGGAGTTATATCGGCATATTTGCAGTAAGCACTGCACTTATAACAATGAATATACTTCCGATTTATGATGATATTTCAACAGCTTTGCGGGATTCTGCCTTTCAGATTTCGTCCATTGTTACTACCACTGGTTATACGACTACTGATTTTAATCAGTGGCCAATATTCTCAAAGGGAATTATTTTCATTCTTATGTTCTCAGGCGCGTGTGCAGGCTCGACTGCGGGCGGTTTTAAGATTGCAAGAAGTGTAATGCTTGTAAAAAACATAGGACGTGAATTTAAGAAACTGATTCATCCACGCTCGGTGGGAACTATTCATTTTGAAGGGAAACCGGTAGAGGAGACCACTATAAGCGGAGTAAGCACGTATTTTTCGATATATATGATGTGTATATTTGTTATATTTTTATTTATAAGCTTGGAGCCATTCAGTCTTGAAACGAATCTGACGGCTACGGTATCCTGCTTTAATAATGTAGGCCCCGGTCTTGATATGGTCGGACCTACTTCAAGCTATGCGGCATACAGCGGATTTTCAAAATTGCTGCTTTCCTTTGCTATGTTACTTGGGCGTCTTGAAATTTTCCCGTTGCTTATTGCACTGTCACCTGTTAACTGGCTGAAAAAACAGCGCTAAATTAATGCATTGTATGCTTGACAAAAGGGCAAAAAGGAATTACAATATATTGTGTATGTTGTATTTTTATGACAAAAGTTAAAAAATGTTTTTTGGAGGAAAAATCTATGATTAGTGCCGGCGATTTTAGAAATGGCGTTACTTTTGAGGAGGATGGTCAGGTTTTACAGGTTGTTGAATTCCAGCATGTAAAGCCGGGTAAAGGCGCAGCCTTTGTAAGAACCAAAACCAAAAATGTAATTACCGGTGCCGTTATTGAAAAGTCTTATAATCCTACTGCAAAATTCCCCACCGCTTATATTGAGCGTAAGGATATGGAGTATTCTTATCAGGACGGCGATCTGTATTATTTTATGGATCAGGAAACATACGAACTTGAGCCCATCAACGCTTCGGAGCTTAGTGACAACTTCAAGTTTGTAAAGGAAAACATGGTTTGCAAGGTTCTTTCTTATAAGGGTAAGGTTTTCGGTGTAGAGCCGCCTACTTTTGTTGAACTTACTGTAGCGCAGACTGAACCCGGATTCGCAGGTAACACTGCAACCAACGCAACAAAGCCTGCCACACTTGAAACAGGTTGTGAAATTCGTGTACCCCTTTTTATTAACGAGGGTGAGGTTATCCGCATTGATACACGTACAGGCGAATATATGGAACGCGCTTAAATAGGAGGATTTTTATAATGGATATTTGTGAAAAGATTGCTTATATTAAAGGTCTTGCAGAAGGTTTGGAACTTGACACCGAATCAAAAGAGGGTAAAATCCTTGCAGCAATTATTGACCTTTTGGGTGATATTACTGAAGAAATTTGCGATATTGAGGACGCTTGTGACGATATGAGCGACCAGATTGATGCAGTTGATGAGGATCTTTCTACCCTTGAAGACATCATCTATGAGTGTGATGACGAATGTGACGACGATTGTGATTGCTGCCACGATGATGAACTTTATGAGGTTGAATGCCCCGCATGTAACGATATAATCTATCTTGATGAGGATATGCTTGAGGATGAGGGTATTGACTGCCCCAACTGCGGCACACACCTTGAATTTGATTTTGACTGCTGTGACTGCTGCGATGATGAATGTGATTGCGGCTGTGATGAGGTTGAAGAATAATTTTGTAAAATTTTAAAGCTTAGCCGCACTGTTCCTGCTGTTTACGGGATGGGGCGGCTTGTTTTATAAAGTGAGTGTATTTTTAATGAATGCTACTGAGTTGAAACTTGAATACAGTGTTTGCGAAAAGAAAAAAGGCGGTATACCTGTAATAATTGTGGCAGCGGGTGCTTCTACCAGAATGCAGGGAGTTAACAAACAGTTTGTATCACTTTTAGGTATTCCTGTTATCGCACGAACACTTGCCGCTTTTGAAAATTCACCTCAAATATCGAAAATCATAATTGTAACAACCGAGCATTGTATACCCGAAATGCAGTTAATATGCGAAAAGTATATGATAAGCAAGTTAACGGATATAGTCTCAGGCGGTGCTACGCGGCACGAATCGGTAATGCAGGGTATTAGCCGATTGGATATCAATGATACTAAGGTGCTTATTCATGACGGTGCGCGTCCATTGGTTGACGGTGATACCATTTTTGAAGTGGTGCAGGCGCTTGAAGAATTTGACGCGGCTGTTTGTGTATGTAAAATTAATGATACTGTAAAGTCGGTTGACGATAACGGTATGATAACCGCAACAGTTGACCGCAGCTGTCTTTACAGTGCGCTTACCCCTCAGGGTGTCGATGTAAAAAAATATCTTTCTGCCTGTGAGCAGATGGAAAACATTGATAGCTTTACCGATGATGTTTCGATAATGGAGGCGGCAGGATTTAGCGTAAAGGCGGTTATGGGAAGTAGAAAAAATATTAAAATCACTACTCCTGAGGATGTTTTCATCGCAGAGGCTTTTGTTAAAGGGGAGGTAGGTCAATAATGCGTATCGGTCACGGATATGATGTTCATAGGCTGGTCGAAGGCAGAAAACTTATTTTAGGCGGCATAGAAATTCCGTATGACAGGGGACTGCTTGGACATTCTGATGCAGATGTGTTGCTTCATGCGATTTGTGATGCATTGTTAGGTGCTGCCGCTTTAGGAGATATCGGTAGGCATTTTCCTGATACCGATGAGCAATACAGAGGTATTGATTCCCGAGTTTTATTAAACAAAACCGTGCTTCTTGTAAAGGAAAAGGGACTTCAAATATCTAACATTGACTGTACCATAGTTGCTCAAAAACCAAAGCTTAAAAATTATATTGAAGCAATGTGTAAGGTTATTGCGGACTGCTGTAATATTGATATTGATTGTGTGAATGTAAAGGCAACCACCGAGGAGGGAATGGGCTTTACAGGGGACGGTAGCGGTATTGCAGCGTATGCTGTGTGCTTGTTAGCATAAAATTTAATGTTACCTCATAAATTATTTTGGGGTGATTTATTTGAAAGCTTATGCAACCTTTACCCGCCGAGGACTTCTGGCTTTGTTTTTCGGTCTTATACTAATACTATTGATCGGCGGAGAAATGTATACTGCAGCAAATATTATCCCTGATGCTGATACAAATGCTGCAAGGGTGCAGTTTATTAAGGCACTGGGTCTTAACCCAGACGAAACAGCGACCGCGGTTAAAGAAATAATTATTCCCGAAAACTTTTCGGATGTTTATAATAATTATAATAAGCTGCAACTACAGGCAGGATATGATTTATCATTATACAAAGGGTGCAATGCTACGCTTTACACACACAGCATTGAAACGCCAAGCGGTTACAGCGGCAACTGTGTTGTAAATATTATAGTGTATAACGACAGAATAATAGGCGGGGATATTTCTTCTGCAGAGCTTGACGGTTTTATGCTGCCTCTTTGTAAAATATCTTAGTATTTGGTGAAATTATGGAAAAACAAAGACTTGATAAATTTATTTCAAATCAACTTATTATTCCCCGAAGTGTTGTAAGGACAGGCATTCGTCGAGGTAAAGCAACCGTGAACGGTGAAGTTGTGCGCGATTTTGGATTTATTATAGATGCAACCGATGCTTGCGTCACTTATGAGGGAAAAACCGTTGAATTTAAAAGGCATATCTATATAATTATGAATAAACCGAAAGGGGTTATTTCTGCTGCGGAGGATAAAAAGGTAAAGACGGTTATAGATCTTGTACCCGACCATCTTCGCAGAACGGGCATATTCCCCGTGGGCAGACTTGATAAGGATACGACGGGACTGTTGCTTATTACTGATGACGGGGTGTTTGCCCACAATTGCATTTCACCCAAAAAGCATATTTCAAAGGCATATATCGCTGAACTGGATGGAGATATAAACGATGCTATGATTGAAGTCTTTAAGGCTGGAATAATTCTGGTAAGCGGTGAAAAATGCGCACCAGCAATACTTGAAAAAATATCTGAGAAAACTGCGCGTATAGTACTTAGTGAGGGCAAATATCATCAGGTGAAGCGTATGTTTGGTACGGTGGGTTTAGGGGTTAATAATCTACACCGCGAATCGATTGGCGGACTGTTTTTGCCACACGATTTGCAATTCGGCGAATGTGTAGAAATCGACAAAAATCAACTTGAAACACTAATTAGTGCGGACAATTATGCATTTTGAACATATTAAAAAAATTTTTTTGTTTAAAAATTTAATAGATTTTAGAATTACGGTGTGTTACAATACTTAATGAATTATAATGTTTCTTTCAGGAGGTCATTTTTTATGGCAAGCTTATCCCTTCGCAATGTTTATAAAAGATATCCGGGCGGCGTTACCGCTGTTTCTGATTTCAACCTTGAAATCAAGGATAAAGAGTTTATAATACTCGTCGGTCCCTCGGGTTGCGGTAAATCTACCACACTTCGTATGGTCGCAGGTCTTGAGGAAATCTCCGACGGTGAGGTTTACATCGGTGATCGTCTTGTTAACGATGTAGCACCTAAGGATCGTGACATAGCAATGGTTTTCCAGAACTATGCATTGTATCCTCATATGACAGTATTTGATAATATGGCTTTCGGTCTTAAACTTCGCAAAACACCTAAGGATGAGATTAAGCGCCGCGTTGAAGAGGCTGCAAGAATACTTGATATTGCACATCTTCTTGAGCGTAAGCCAAAGGCTTTGTCCGGTGGTCAGCGTCAGCGTGTGGCACTTGGTCGTGCTATCGTTCGTGAGCCTAAGGTATTCTTGCTCGACGAACCGCTTTCTAACCTTGATGCTAAGCTTCGTGCACAGATGCGTACCGAAATTTCTAAGCTTCATCAGAGACTTGGTACAACCTTTATCTACGTTACACATGACCAGACCGAAGCTATGACAATGGGTACTCGTATCGTTGTTATGAAGAGCGGTCTTATTCAGCAGGTTGATACACCTCAGAACCTTTATTTGTATCCCTGCAATCTCTTTGTTGCAGGCTTCATTGGTTCACCCCAGATGAACTTCATTGAGTCTAAGCTTCTTAAAGAAGGCGGCGACTTCTATGTAGAGTTCGGTTCAGAGGATACCAAAACAAGAGCCGGTGTTAAGTACAAGATTAAGCTTCCGGCTGAAAAGAATAAGGACAACTGCCTTGAAGCATATGTTGGCAAGGAAGTTATCATGGGTATCCGTCCTGAAAATGTTCATAATGAGGAAGAACTTATCGCTATCCATACCGACGGTATCGTTGAGGCTGATGTTGAAGTTACTGAGCTTATGGGTGCAGAAACCTATCTCTATATGAACTGCGAGGGACAGTCTATCAACGCACGTGTTGCTCCTACAAACACTGCCCGTCCCGGCGACAAGATTAAGATTGCTTTCAATACTTCAAAAATTCATATTTTTGATAAGGATACCGAAATTACAGTTTGTAACTAAACTTGACGGTATTTTATGGCTGCCGCGGAATAGCGGTGCAGTTTTTTGTTTTAATTATTTTAACCAATACTTGAAATACTTGTTGAAAAATAGTATAATTAATATGTATTGTTGTATCTTTCCTTCAAATACTATTTTGGGAGGGAAGATATATGAAAAATTCTGAAAAAAATAATAATAATGAAGGCTCGTCAGAGCAATTTGAATCCATTAAAGAATTAGGTTCTGTTGAGTCAATTGATGGTAAGCACAAAATATATTGTATTACCATAATCGGTGAAATTGAGGGGCATAACATTCTGCCTGAACAGAGTAAAACCACTAAGTATGAGCATATTATTCCCCAACTTGTAGCAATCGAAGAAAGCACCGAGATTGAGGGTTTGCTTATAATACTGAATACGGTAGGTGGGGATGTTGAGGCGGGTCTTGCCATTGCAGAACTGATTTCCGGAATGAAAAAGCCCACAGTAACATTTGTTCTCGGCGGCGGTCATTCTATTGGTGTACCGTTGGCGGTATCGGCTAAACATTCTTTTATTGCACCGTCTGCTACTATGACAATACATCCTGTGAGGATGAGCGGTCTGGTAATCGGCGTTCCGCAAACTATGAATCACTTTGCGCGTATGCAGGAGAGAATTACAGATTTTGTTGTGCGCAATTCAAACATATCGTCTGACCGTTTTACCGAAATGATGATGAATACTAATGAGCTTGTAACCGATGTAGGATCGGTTGTCAGCGGTGAAGTAGCGGTCAAAGAGGGGTTAATTGATTCACTTGGCAATCTGGGCGATGTGCTTAATTGTCTTTATAAAATGATAGAGGAAAATAAATAAGATGTCGGTTTTACCGACATCTGTAATGGAGTGTTACATATAAATGGCAGCTAAAAAGAGAAAAAGAATGACCGCAGCAGAAAAAAGAGCACAGGCTGCGGCGACAAGTGCAAGGCATCTGTATTCTGTTATATGGTTTGCTGTTGCGATATTCCTTATGTTTGTAGTCTTTATTGAGGGACAAAATGTCTGGACTTACTTACATAACCTTATGTTCAGAATATTTGGTGTCACTGCATATTTTTATCCGTTCTTATTGGGTGCAGTCGCAGTAATATTTGCTATGGATAAGGGATCTTCGACGATAGGCGCAAAGGTTACCGAATCGGTGGTTCTTGCAATGCTTGTGGGTGCATGTATTGATATTTTTGGTTCACACCCCCAAGGTCAAGGATTTTGGGAGCATCTGGTTGCTGCCTTTGAAGCAGGTATACATAAAGCGAACGGTGGATTTTTAGGTGCACTTATCGGCCAACCGATATATCTTGCTTTTGGAAATCCGGGCGCTGCTATAACCGTTATATTACTTATTTGTGTCTTCCTTATGATAATAACAGGTACAACACTTATTGCATTGTTTAAGGCGGTTATAAAGCCTGTTAAGGCAGTGTCGCAGCAGGCAGAAAATGCATACCAGGCACGCGCTGCACGTGATGCTGATGAAAAGAAAGAAGATGTTAGGTCTGACCTTAAAATCATAAAGGGCTTTAATGTCGATATTCCTGTGGATGAGCCATCTGCGAAACGGTCTCGCCGCAAGGAAAACCTTGATGAAAAACAAAAAAAACTTGTAAACAGTTATTATGCCGGCGATGATACACCAATAAGCACACAAGACGGTGAGCAAATGACTGCCGTTATGGACGATATTGCCGATGTTGATACAGCCCTCAACGCTGCTAAATCTGAGGCGGAGGGTGAAATTATCCCTGAGAGAATAACAGTCGATTTTGAAAAAGAAACAAATGAAATGGCTGAAACTATAGCCGAAAATGAGAATGCAAGAGAAATTTACAAATATCCCTCAATTAATCTTCTGAATCAGCTTAACAGTAATGACAGCAGAGCTGTCGCTGCCGAGCTTGAAAACACAGCAGAGAGATTGGTGGAAACACTCAGAAGCTTCGGCGTTGAAACACGGGTGGTTGATGTCAGCCGCGGTCCTACCGTTACAAGATATGAATTACAGCCTAAGGCAGGCGTTAAGATAAGCAAGATTACAAGCCTTGCAGATGATATAGCCCTTAATCTTGCTACTGCAGGTGTGCGAATCGAGGCACCGATTCCCAATAAGGCTGCCGTGGGTATTGAGGTTCCGAATAAAGCCAGCGCTGTTGTCGGTATTCGTGAGATTATTGAGTCAGCAACCTTTTCTTCGTCAAAAAGTAAGCTTACAATATCTCTGGGTAAGGATATCGGCGGAAATGTTATGGTTGGCGATATTGCAAAAATGCCGCACGGTCTTATTGCGGGTGCTACAGGCTCGGGTAAATCTGTTTGTATAAACTCATTCATTATCAGTCTGCTTTATAAGGCTTCACCCGATGAGGTTAAGTTGTTGATGATTGACCCCAAAGTTGTAGAACTTGGTATTTATAACGGTATACCGCATTTGCTGGTGCCCGTAGTGACAGAACCGCGAAAGGCGGCAGGTGCGCTTGGTTGGGCTGTCAGTGAAATGGAAAAGCGTTATCAGATGTTTGCCGACCGCGGTGTCCGTGATATTGAAGGTTATAATAAGTTTGTCGAAAATCTTGAAAACGAGCCTGAGGTTACAAAAATGCCCCGTATCGTTATCATTATTGATGAGCTTGCAGACCTTATGATGACTGCACCTAAAGAGGTAGAAGATTCCATAAACCGTATCGCAGCAAAGGCACGTGCTGCGGGTATACATTTGCTGATTGCGACACAGCGTCCGTCGGTAAATGTTGTAACGGGTGTTATCAAGGCTAATATTCCTACACGAATTGCATTCGCTGTTTCTTCACATATTGACAGCGGTACCATACTTGACACTGCGGGTGCTGAAAAGCTTCTTGGCAGGGGCGATATGTTATTTAGTCCTGTGGGTTCTGCGAAACCTAAAAGAATACAGGGTTGCTTTGTAAGTGATGAAGAAGTAGAGCGTGTAGTACAGTTTGTTAAAAACGGCTCAAGTGCTGATTATGATGATAATATTATGGTTGAAATTGAGCGTCAGGCTGCGGTTGAAAAACAACAACGAACAGGTCTTGCCGAAGACGGCCCCGATGCTGACCCAATGCTTGACGAGGCAATTAAGGTGGTTGTAGAAAGCGGTATGGCGTCAACATCATTGCTTCAAAGAAAGTTGAAGTTAGGATATGCCAGAGCTGCCCGTATAGTTGATGAAATGGAAGAACGCGGCATTGTCGGACCGTACGAGGGCTCAAAACCGCGAAAGGTGCTTATAACCAAGGATCAGCTTATGGAACGTATTGCCGGCGAAGAATAATCATTGAAAAGTTTGTGGTAAATTGAAAAGACAGACAAGGGTAATAACAGCGGTTGTGGCAGTTTTTATGCTGATTGCCGTCATATTAGCGACAAATAACACATTATCTCAAAAACTTTACGGTATTTTAGGTGTTGCTTCTGATAAGGCGGTCGGTGATGATTACATACGGTTTTTAGATGTGGGACAGGGTGACAGCATACTGCTTTGCAGTAACGGAAAGTCAGCCTTGATTGACGCATCCACCGAAAACTATGGCGATGCTATATGCAGTAGTTTGCATACACTCGGCGTTAAATATCTTGATTTACTTATGATATCCCATAATCATGATGACCATTACGGCGGTGCCGAGCGTATAACCGAGCGCTTTATGGTGGACAATCTAATAATACCCGATATAACACACACTGATTCCAATACTAAAACTATGAAGATGATAATGTCCAATGTTTTGGCGGAAGACGGTGAATGTTTTACTGCTGTGCAAGGTATGAGTTCTAAAATAGGGGATATAACCATAACCGTATTAGGTTATTTTCCCGATGAATCGGATGAAAATGATCGTTCAATATTCGCTATGGCAGAAATTGACGGCGTTAAGTTTCTCTTCACGGGCGACGCAGGTGAGTCTGCTGAGCATAGGCTTTTGACCGAAAGATTGTCCCTTGACTGTGATGTTTTAAAGGTTGGCCATCACGGCAGTAAGGGTTCTTCAACCGAATTGTTTCTCAATATGTGCAGACCTGAGTATGCGGTGATTTCTTGTGGGAAAAACAATCAATATTCGCACCCCGATGATGAGGCACTCCAGCGCCTTGAGGACTGCGGAGCAGAAATTTTGAGAACCGATATATCGTCAGATATAACATTTTATGTTGACGACGGCAAAATAACCGTACAAACCGAAAAATAATTGTATCTTAGAAATGGAAGTGGCCTTGTGGTAAAAATTTCACCATCTGTACTTACGGCGGATTTTTTGGAACTTAAAGACAGCATAAAAAGGCTTGAGCAAGCAGGTGTTGATATGCTTCATCTGGATGTTATGGACGGTATTTTTGTACCGAATATATCCTTTGGAAATCCTGTTATAAAATCAATAAAGGCACACACCAAGTTGCCACTTGATGTGCACCTTATGATAGATAGACCACATAGGTATATTGACGATTTTGCTAAATATGCCGATTGGTTAGGCTTTCATTATGAAGCGGGTTCTGATAATGAGAAAACCCTGAAGCGCATAAGAGAGCTTGGTTGTAAATCCTATATAACGATAAAACCCGCAACACCGCCTAGTGCAATATTTGATTTATTGCCATTTTGTGATATGGTGCTTGTTATGTCGGTTGAGCCAGGTTTTGGCGGTCAGAAGTTCATGCCGTCTGCCCTTGAAAAATTGAGTCAACTTCGCGATGAATGTAATAGGCGAAATCTTAAAATTGAATTGGAGGTTGACGGTGGTATAAATGCTGAAACAGCACCGCTTGCTATAAGTGCAGGCGCTACTGTTTTGGTTGCAGGAAATTTTCTGTTTTCAGCAGAGGATATGGGAAAAAGGGTAGAGGAAATCAAAAGGCTTTAAATGCTTTAAGTATTTTGGGGACTGCATCATTTTGACATACTAGGATATGATGTTCCTCAACCTCGCTTATTTTAATTTTGTCGGTTGAAACACGGCAATATTCACTAACTTGCAGTAATGTTAGCCCAAAACTTTTTTGGGCGCTTATTATAAGCTGATAGGTGCCTTTATTTGTATATAAGCGGCTTGTTATAACGCTTGTAGGACTTATATTACATATACAGTCGATTAAATCATTGCTGTTTTCAAATTCCAGCAGATATTCACGAATGTCTACAACCTTTCGAAATCTTTTTCCGCTGTAAATTCGTGTGAAGTATATGGAACAACCTGTATTTTCCGGTTTGACTTCAATAAGTACGCGTTTGCAGTCGAGTGGGAGCATATCGTCAGGTACTGCAATATGAAAAAGCATATTAATAGCCATTTTTGAATGTGGATTTGAATAATCAATCATATCGTAACTGCCAAAAAGCTCTATTATCTCTTGGTCGGTGAGGCTGATTCTGATTTTATCTTTGCTTATTGTGACAATATGCATAATCGGTCCCCTAGAATAAATTACCTTTATATGTAAATAATGAAACAAAGGATGTGACATTATGGCAGATAAAGGAAGGTTAAGCACCGCTTATAAAATGTTTATAAAGGCAATGGTTGTAACGGTGTGTGTGATTTTTTTAGTTTTGATAGGATATTTTACTGCCGGATATCTTTTCGGTGGATTGTAAAGGAGAAAATAATGGATTATAAACTCTTAAAAAGCGGTACGGATGTGCGCGGTATAGCTTCGGATATATACGGAAAAGCTATTGAACTTACAGATGAAGCCGTATACGATATAGCCGCTGCATTTGCAGTATGGTGTGTAAATAAATTTGAAAAGTCACCTGATGAACTTAAGATAGCGTTAGGCCATGATTCAAGAATTACTGCAGACAGAATAAGCAGTTGCGTAAAACACGCCCTTACCGCCGCAGGAGTTACGGTTTTAGATTGCGGTCTTGCTTCTACACCGGCTATGTTTATGACAACCGTTGATTTACATACAGACGCAGCAATACAGATAACTGCAAGTCATCACCCCTCTGACAGAAACGGCCTTAAATTCTTTACACGCTCGGGCGGTCTTGAGGGACAGGATATTTCTGATATCCTTGAAATCGCCTCTCGCAAAGAAGAATTAATTGCCGACAAAACAGGACTTGTAAAAACGACTGATTATATGAAAGATTATGCTGCAAGACTTCGCGATATGATAGTGCGTGAGGTTGCGGCTGGCGAAAAACCGCTTAGCAGATATCATATTGTGGTTGACGCAGGTAACGGAGCAGGCGGTTTTTATGCGCATAATGTTTTAGCGCCTTTGGGCGCGGATATATCAGGCAGTCAGTTTTTAGAACCCGACGGAATGTTTCCTAACCACATTCCAAATCCTGAAGATAGGACTGCAATGAAAAGCATCTGCGATGCGGTTGTAAAGAACAATGCCGATTTAGGCGTTATCTTTGACACCGACGTAGACCGTGCGGGATGCGTTGACGCTGACGGAAAGGAAATAAATCGCAACCGACTTATCGCGTTGGCATCATACATAGCACTTGATGGGCGAGAAGGCGGCACAATAGTTACTGATTCTGTTACCTCTGACGGACTGCGTGAATATATAGAAAACAATCTTAAGGGTAAGCATTACCGTTATCGTAGAGGATATAAGAATGTTATTGATAAAGCGGTAGAACTCGGTAAACAGGGAATAGATTGCCCGCTTGCAATAGAAACCTCAGGACATGCAGCCTTAAAGGAAAATTATTTTCTTGACGACGGTGCATACCTTGTTACCAAAATCATTATTGAACTTGCAAAGGGAACTGATATTAAAAAGTTGTTGGCACCTCTCAAACTACCTGCGCGAGAGGCTGAGTATCGATTTAACATAAAAGAAAGCGATTTTAAAAGTTATGGTGAAAAAGTAATAAGCGCTCTTGAAAAATTTGTGGCTGACAACCAACAGTTTAAAATTGCCGACGATAATCGTGAGGGATTGCGCATATCCACTTCTGACGGTTGGTTTCTGCTTCGCCTTAGCGTTCATGACCCTGTTATGCCGCTCAATCTTGAAAGCAATACAGTAGAGGGATTTGAGAGAATAAAAGAACAGTTAAGACCGTTTTTTGAAGAGTTTGAGTCATTGGAAATTCCGACAGACTTTTAGCTATAATATGTGGAAAAGGTATAATATGTGAAAAACAGGCTTCTGAGCAGAAGCCTGTTTTTGTCATATTCGTTTAAGTATGTCTGTATAAACCTTTTTAAGAGGAATTGAGAGCGGGAGAACAAGTATTGCTAACATACAGTTGCTGATTCCGTGAACTGCATCCCATGGAAGTCCTGCTATTATCCAAGCACACATACCCTTAAAATCAAGACCAAATAAAAGCGCTTGTGACGGCGCATAAAGCGTACCGTACAAAAATCCGTGCGAAGCGCAAACCGCCATATAGACTGGTACGGCGACCTTTTTGGGAATTTTTCTCGGCAGCAGCATAGTTATCGCAAAGGGGAACAGCCATATATATAAATACGGTATCCACCATAAAGCGAAGGCGGCATAAATACCCGTTAAAAAAACGAATACATAAATGGGTATCAATGCTTTTTGTCGAAAGACGAGGGTAAATACTATGATAAGCATTGTGTTCATATGTATGTTAGGCAAAAAATCTAAAAGAAATTTTGAAACAAACATCACCGTACCGAGTAATGTGAACAGTGCAAGTTCGAAAAGTTTCCGCTTCATTATTTTTCGATTTTGAAGGTGTATGTAGCGCCGTTTTCAATCTTGGTAACATCAACACCCGTCATAGCATACTCGTCATTGATATAGAAAGCCCAGTATTTCTTATCGGTATCAAAGTCTGCTGTGATGTTGTTTACGGTCTTAACATAAAGTCCGTAATCACCCTGCTCACCTGCGATAAGTCCTTTCTCTAAAAGAGCTTCTCCAACGATAGTCTTATCGGTTTTAATGCTGAATGTTTCCTCATTACCTTTGTCGTCTACTACCTTGAATGTAAACTCCATTTGGGTAGTTTGCGCGGTGCTTGAAGTCGCGTCGGGTGAAATTTTTGTGCAGGCAGTCATTCCAAGTGCCATAGCCGCAGTAAGCACTAAAACGAGAGCAAGACACAAAATCCGTGTTAAAGAATTTGTTCTTTTCATTTTAATTTCTCCTTAAATTTTGTCAAAAGTCAATGGTCGGCACTCGCAACACGGTAGGACTTTTGCGTCGGATTCAGGTCTTTCGGCTTGGTACTAAAAGCTCACCTTCTCGGAATTATCCAATGGTATTTCATCCCTTGCGGCGCGGATATAGAGCATTTATTATATGTACCTTACGGCGACGGGCTCGCACAGGAGTTTCACCTGTTTCCCTTGGTCCGATTGACATTTTACCACAGTTATGTTTTTTATGCAACAAAAAAGCCGCAGATATCTGCGGCTTTTAATTAAAGAACCTTACTTAAGAAATCCTTAAGGCGAGGACTTTTCGGATTGCCGAAAATTTCTTCGGGTGAACCCTCTTCAGTAATAATTCCGTTATCAATAAATAGTATTCGGTCGGCAACCTCACGCGCAAAACCCATTTCGTGAGTTACGACTGCCATGGTCATACCGCTGGCTGCAAGATCTTTTATAACGGTCAGCACTTCGCCCACCATTTCGGGATCAAGCGCACTCGTAGGCTCGTCAAAAAGCATAACTTCAGGATCCATACAAAGAGCGCGTACTATGGCAACTCTCTGCTTTTGTCCGCCCGAAAGCTGAGAAGGGTATGCATCAGCCCTGTCGGCAAGTCCAACCTTTTCGAGTAAAGCCATTGCCTTTTCCCGCGCGGCTTCTTTGCTCATTCCTAATAGTTTTATGGGAGCTATCGTCATATTTTTAAGTATAGTCATGTGTGGGAAAAGATTAAATTGCTGGAAAACCATACCCATTTTTTGACGGTGAAGATTTATATCTGTAGAAGGGTCGGTAATGTCTGTTCCGTTTAAATAAATTCTGCCGTCGGTGGGGTATTCAAGCAGATTAAGGGTGCGCAAAAAAGTGGATTTACCCGAACCTGATGCGCCGATGATAACCACAACCTCACCTTTTTTGATTTCGGTATTAATGCCCTTTAAAACTTCAATTTCGCCAAAGCTTTTTTGTAAGTCTTCCACCTTGATCAATGTTTCGTTAGTGATCACTCTTACGCAGCCTCCTTTCAAGTAGGCTTACAAGCCAGGTTAAAATCATAACTAAGATTAAATAAACTGCTGCCACAGAAAGTAACGGTATAAAATAAGAAAAGGTTCTTCCTGCAATTGTATTGCCAGCCTTTGTTAAGTCAATAACACCAACATATCCTGCAACCGAGGTTTCTTTAAGCAAAGCAATAAATTCATTGCAGAGTGTTGGCAAAACAACCTTGAACATCTGAGGAATTATTATATGCCACATAGTTCGAAAATAGTTAAATCCAAGACTTCTGCCTGCCTCAAATTGTCCTTTATCTACCGACATAATACCAGCGCGGAAAATTTCCGCAACATAAGCTCCTGAGTTTATGCCAAAGGCAAATATTGCCACGGGAACACCGTCATCGGCGGAGGCAAATATTATAAAATAGGCAATCATAAGTTGAACAACAACTGGTGTACCACGTGCTATTGTAAGATAGATTTTACAAATGCCATTTAAAAATGCAAGTGTGTGATATCCGAAACCACCGTGCAATTGCAAAGACTCTTTGTTTTTGTCAAATGAAGTACGTATCGCGGCTACAACTATGCCGATAACTACACCGATTGCCAACGCACCAAAGGTAATCAAAAAGGTGTTTTTAAGACCGTCAATTAAAAAACTGTAGCGGTTGCCTTCAATCATTACATGATAAAATTCTTGCCATAATTCAGCAAAATAGTTCACACTATTGCTCCTTTCTTATATGAAGAATAAAAACCGAAAAAACAGGGCGGAAATTATCCGCCCTGAAATATGTGTGCGAAAATCAATTATTCGGCAGGAAGATAGTAGGGATCTAAATCTTCAATGGTGTTGATTTTGCCACCCTCTTCTTTAACTATAACAACCTGAATGCCTGTTGCATAGGTGGAGGAGAAATCAACCATTAAAAGTCTGTCCTCAGTAACGGTCATACCTGCCATACCCATGCTGTATTTACCTGTTTGAACACCAGGTATGATAGAATCAAAGGCAACATTTTCTATAACGAGGTCATATCCAAGTTTGTCGGCAATAATTTTTGCAACCTCAACATCAATACCAAAATATTTGTCGCCATCAATATACTCATAAGGAGGGAATTCAGCGTTGGTAGCCATTGTGAGGTTAGGCTTATCGGTGTCTTCTGCAACAACGGGAACACCTACAAGCTCTTCACCTGAATTATTTATGTATTTATCAATAATCTTCTTAACAGAACCGTCATCAATAAGTTCTTTGAGTGCTGCATCGACATCAGCCTTGAGGGCACTGTCTTTTTGGAAACAGATTGCATAATCTTCAACAGCGTACTCGGTAGAAAGAATTTTGAGACCTTCGTTTGCTTCTACATAAGATTTTGCAGGTTCGTTATCAATAATAACGCAGTCAACCTTACCGCTCTTAAGAGCTTCAACAGCTAATGCACCGTTGTCATAACGGATAACTGCATCCTCACCAAAATCGCCGGAAGCATAAATATCACCGGTTGTTGTGGTCTGAACACCAATTTTAATACCATCTTCATTACCGCAGCCTACGAAAATGCAAAGCATTGTAAGTGCCATAACAATAGCAAGAAACTTCTTTAAATTTTTCATTTTTAAAACCTCTTTTCAAAATTACTTTAAAAGTACTACTGTGATTTTAGCACATCAAATGTATATTGTCAAGCATATTATTGCATAATTATTAAAAAATTTTCTAAAAATGCGAAAATATGCAGTATTTGATAAATAAAAATGCATATTTTGGCTTATGAGACCAAAATATGCATTTTTGTAATTAATAAAAACTGTGCAAATGAAATTTTTGTTCTTCTGCCATCTGTTCAAGCGAACTTTCGATGTTTTTATAGGCTATTAAAAAAAGGCTTTCAGAGTCTTGCTGTATAAGAACAGGAAGCTGTGACATATATACTGAAATATTATCTAAAAAGCTGTGGTTTACAAATGCGGCAAGTTTTACCTTTGTTTTGTGCCAATTATTGCTTAGATTTTCTGCAAATTCTTCTGCCTGCTCTTTATTGCCGGATTGGTATATTTCATAACAACTATTAATTTCTGCCATAGTTTTTTTATATGTTGCATCAACATAGTTGTTTCCGCATATACAAATCGTCAATACAAATATAAAAATAAATGCTGCAGGGATAAGCCGTTTCATTAAATACCACCGCCTTTTTCAACTATTGATTTCTTACCGTTTCTGTCAAGCGTCATCAAAAACACATCTTTGACGGAACAACCGTTTGTTTCCAAAATCTTATATACGGTATCTGCACCGATTTCAAGAGCGCTTAGTGACTCATATACTATCTTTCCGTCCGAAATGACAGGTAAGGGAAGATAATCTTCTTGGGTTTTTAAATCCAAATCCTCAACGGTTACGGGTTGTGCGCTCTTTTTAAGCAGTACGCTTAAATCACCGTTTACCTCTAAAACAGCAAAATTCACATTGCTGATATCAAATACATTCTGTGACCTTAATAATTCGATAAGGTCTAATACCGTCATACGAACATTCTGCATAGCTTTTTGATCGATTACACCGTCTTTTATTATTACTACTGATTTTCCGCTGACAATTTTACGCATAAAAAAGCTTTTCATTGCAATAATTGAAATAATTATTTCAAGAAACACAAGCACACTTATTGCTGCAAGTCCATTCAGCACCGGTTGGTTACTGTCCTGCAAGGGAATTGCGGCAATTTCTGATATAAGCAGCGTTACCACAAGTTCATTTGGCTGCATATCACCAATTTGCCGTTTGCCCATAAGTCTTATTGCAAACGTAACTGCAATATACAAAATTATTGTTCTTAATACCGTTGAAATCAAATATACCACCCCAAGCTATTATTTGCTTTTTTTCTTGCAATATGATATTTTAGATGATATAATACAATTACCATTATTTTGTATATTACATTTACTTGAAGCGGGGAATAGATTTTGAAAAAATACAGTTCTAAAAAGGGCAGTTTTATTTATGATTTTAAGCGATTTCTACCGTTGCTGAAAAATCTTGTTTCAAAGGATTTTAAGATAAAATACCGCCGTTCTGTATTAGGCGTTGCGTGGAGCGTTTTAAATCCGCTTTTTACAATGCTTGTTATTACAAAAGTGTTTGAAATGTTGCTTCGTGTGCAGGTCGAAAATTTTGCAACCTATTATATTGTAGGTTATGCTATATGGAACTTTTTTTCCGAAGCTACCTCTTTATCGCTATCCGCGGTCTTGAGTGCGGCACCGCTTATTAAAAAGGTGTATATACCAAAATATATATTCCCGATTGAAAAGTGTCTGTTTTCTTTGGTGAATTTTGCTTTTACTCTTATAGCCGTAGTACTCGTAATGTTGGTTCAGGGTGTAATTCCAACAATGACAGCATTGCTGTCTCCCATTCCGGTTTTATACTGTTTTATTTTTGTGTGCGGTGTAAGCTTGTTTTTAAGTGCCGCTACTGTATATTTTCGCGATGTGCAGCATCTTTACGGTGTTCTTCTTACGATACTTATGTATCTTACGCCAATAATTTATCCCTTGTCACTTCTTGAAGGACATGCTTTTGTAGCAAAAATTGTCAGACTTAATCCTATTACGCATTATGTTGAGTATTTCAGGGCTTTGGTTATGTATAATACTATTCCGGGATTAAAAGAAAATTTAGTATGCATAGGAATGGCGTTGTTAGCTTTTGCAATAGGGGTGTTTGTATTTAAAAAATCCCAAGGTAAATTTATTCTTCATATTTAAAAAGGAGTGTGTTTTATGAGTAACGAAAATGCTGTTGAACTCCGCAATATTGAAATGCACTTCAATATGAGTAAGGAAAAGCTTGAAAGTTTAAAAGAATACTTTTTAAAACTTGTCAAGCGTCAGCTTTATTTTGAAGATTTTGTTGCGCTTGATGATGTATCTTTTGATATAAAAAAGGGCGATGTTTTCGGTATAGTCGGTCTTAACGGTTGCGGTAAAAGTACAACCCTTAAAATAATATCGGGTATACTTGAACCGACAAAGGGCACAGTCAATACCTATGGCACAATTGCGCCGCTTATCGAGCTTGGTGCGGGTTTTGATATGGATTTAACCGCCCGTGAAAATATTTATCTTAACGGTTCGGTTTTGGGTTATTCTAAAAAGTTTATGGATGAAAAATTTGACGAGATAGTTGAATTTTCTGAATTGCAAGATTTTTTAGATGTGCCTATGAAGAACTATTCTTCGGGTATGGTAGCGCGTATCGGATTTGCTATTGCTACGGTTACTACACCTGACATATTGATTGTTGATGAAATTTTGGCGGTTGGTGACTTTTTGTTCCAGCAAAAGTGTGAGGAACGTATCAATGCTATGATAAATGACGACACTACCGTTATAATTGTTTCCCACTCTATTGAGCAGATCGAGCGTCTATGTAAGCACTGTATGTGGCTTGAAAAGGGTAAGGTTAAAATGATAGGCGAAGCACAAGAGGTTTGTGATGCCTACAAAAAATTTCAGGGATAGGTAAATTTAGTCATGTTTGAAAAGATACCGGTACAAGAAAAATCTTTTCGCGGCGCTTTAAAAAGACTTGCTATGCGGGTTAAAAAGGCGCCGCTGCTTTATCATTTTCTGCATACGCTTATTGTGTTTGCGCGTAAAGTGCACCGAAAGGTAAAATATTCAAAACTTTTTGGCAATCCTTCTAATGTCGGTTTTTCTATAAGTAAACGACGCAGAAAAAGGGAGGCGGAAGCCCAATTCAAACGCAAGATAGTGTTCAGCATACTTGTTCCGCTTTACAATACTCCGCAGAAGTTTTTAAAGCAGATGATAGAATCTGTTAAAAACCAGACCTATTCAGATTGGCAACTTTGCCTTGCTGACGGTAGTGATGAGAAGCACAGTTATGTAGGTGAGTACTGCAAAAAAGTTGCATTACGCGACGGCAGAATTTCATATAAAAAGCTCAGTGAGAACGGCGGCATTTCAAAAAACACAAATGCCTGCATTGAGATGGCGACAGGGGATTATGTGGCGCTCTTTGACCATGACGATCTTCTTCACCCATCCGCACTCTACGAGATGGCACGTGCAATCTGTGAAAAGGATGCCGATTTTGTTTATACCGATGAGGTAACCTTTGAAAATAACAACACATCAAATATAACAATATATAATTTCAAGCCGGACTACTCACCCGACACACTGCGCTCATATAATTATATATGTCATTTCACAGTGTTTTCGAGAGAACTTCTTGACAGCGTGGGATATTTCAATGACGAATATGACGGCAGTCAGGATTATGACCTGATTTTGCGTCTTACCGAAAAGGCAAAAAGTATTGTTCACATACCGAAAGTCTTGTATTTCTGGCGCTCACACAAGGCATCTGTGGCATCGGATGTCAGCGCAAAGCCTTATGTTGTGGACTCGGCTAAGCGTGCCATAAAAGCGCATATTGAAAGATTAGGACTAAAGGGTACCGTTGAAGATGCAATAGTTCCCACTACATATAAGGTGCAATATGATATAGTGGGAAATCCGTTAGTTTCAATAGTTATTCCTAATAAAGACCATACCGACGACCTTGAAAAATGTCTTTCATCTGTATACGGTAAATCTACCTATAGGAATTTTGAAGTAATCGTTGTAGAAAACAATAGTACAGAACCTGAGACATTTGAATATTATAAAGAAGCCGAAAGCAAGTATGACAACATAAAGATTATTAATTGGGAAAAAGGCTTTAACTATTCTGCAATCAATAATTTTGCAGTCAAGAGTGCTAAAGGCGAATATATACTACTGCTGAATAACGATATTGAAGTAATAACTCCCGATTGGCTTGAGCAAATGCTTATGTTTGCTCAGCGTGAAGATGTGGGCGCAGTAGGAGCAAAGTTATACTACCCCGACGATACCATACAACACGCAGGTGTTATAGTGGGACTTGGCGGTGTTGCAGGGCATTCGCATAAATACTTCGACCGTGCAGTACCAGGATTTATGGCAAGAACGGTAATTGCGCAAAACCTGTCAGCGTGTACTGCTGCTTGTCTGCTTATAAGAAAAGACGTATATGACGAGGTCGGCGGTCTTGACGAGGGATATGCCGTTGCTTTTAATGACATTGACCTTTGTATGAGCATTCGTAAGGCGGGTTATTTGATTGTCTTTACGCCTTTTGCTGAGTTCTATCATTATGAATCAAAGAGCAGAGGTGACGAGGACACACCCCAAAAGATTGAACGCTTCAATAGTGAGATTTTCCGATTCCAAGATAAATGGGGAGACGAACTTAAAGCAGGAGACCCGTATTATAACCCTAACCTTACTCTTGACAGTGAAAATTTTGCATTAAAGTAGTTTCAGAAAACAAAAGAACTACTACTTGTGTTGTGTTCATAAAGATTTAAAGGAGAATATAGATGAAATTTTACGGCGAAGAGTATGCGGATATTGTGCGAAAATCACCTGGCAAGAGTTCTATCACCACGCTTGGAAATTTGTATGAGGTGCTTCGCAAATGTTGGTGCAAAGAAACAGCATATCCAGCCTGTCAAGCAGAGTGGGTGCCTAATGATCCTACATATGGTCAGTGTGCCGTTACGGCAATGCTGGTATATGATATGTTTGGTGGCTCTATACACAGAATAAGGGTTGACGGTGGAGGAACACATTATTTTAATAAGATTAATGGCCATTATATTGATTTGACTTTAGAACAATTTACCTTATATAACATTCCTGTGAATTATGAGCCGAATGAAGAAATGGACCGTAAATATTGCGGTAAGAATGCAGACACACAAAAAAGATATCAGTTGCTTGTTGAGAGAATTTCAATGTTGGTTAATCAAACAACAAAATAAACATTCTTACTATATACAATGTATTTGTCCAAAATCATACAGGTTAAAAATTATTAGATTTTATCCGCCTCAAAAAAGGGGCGGATGTTTTTTTGCGATATATGTACGCTATATCTGCGCCCGACCATTTACCCGTCCAAGGCAGACAAATTAGCAATGAAGAATTTTTTAAAATGCAAAACGGTTTGGACTTCGAGGATGTAAACGGTAATCAATATAAGGGTTTTGCTCGACCAATAACTCAATGGAATTGCCGGCATATCCCCTTTAATATCATAATCGGTGTATCAAAGCCCGCATATACTGAGGAAGAATTAAAAGAGTTTGCTGAAAATAGCAAAAAGAAATATGACCTTACTCAACAGCAGCGCGCTATGGAAACAAAGCTTCGTCAGCTTAAAATGGAGCGTATTGTAGCCTCTGCCGCAGGTGATGAGCTTGAAGCTAAACGTATACAACGGAAAATCAACGAGCAACAAATTATTTACCGCAGATTTTCCAACAAGCATAATTTGTTATACGATACTCAAAGGGCAAGTGTGGAAGGATATAGGCGGATATCTACTAAATCTAACAATATTTCTCTTAAAAACTTGCAGTCTATTTCAAACGATGATATAATAAAAACAGTTCACAAAGATAACATAGTTGCTGCTATGCAATATGCAAACGGTAATTTAAAGGTTGACACATACGGCTATCAGAATATGAGCATCGAAGCCGCTAATATGGTTAATACTGAAATCAAAAAATGCTTTAATATATTTGGTGATTTGAAAAGCAAGGGTGTGCTTAGGGCTATTAGGGTAGTTGCAGATAATGACTTTAAAGCTGTAGCTGCATATAGTCCTTCATTACAGCAAATCTTTTTTAAAAGAGGAATTGTGGGTAATTTTGAAGCAAAAAGCAAGATGCTTGCAATAAGCGAGAAAAATTACACTTCAGGTTTTTGGAGTACAAACGCAGCAGAACACCAAATAAGGCATGAATTAGGTCACGCAATAGAAAACACAATTGATAACACAAAAATGCAACGAATTAGGTTGTTAAGAGAAAAAGTTATGACTGATTGTGGAATTACGGAGTGGGATAGAAAAAACAAAGAACACTATATGATTGCTGCACATCACCTTTCATACTATGCTCTTAAAGATGAAGGTGAATTTATTGCCGAAAGTGTAGCTGAATATTTAAACGGAAATCCAAGAAACATTGCGAATTCTGTAATAAATATCATTTTAGGAGTTGAAGAATAATGTTAATGTCATATGACGAATATCCTGATGAATATAAATTTTTAAAAAATAATCCTAATGGAAAAGGTTTTATTTTTGTTGATGATAACGCTACATCAGAAGAAAAAGAAAACCTAAAAAAGTATGATAAAAATTGTCTTAAATATTATGGATATCATCTAATACAAAATTATGAGGAACTTGATAATGGATAATTTCAAAGCAGTATATAAAATTCTATCTACGCTTGAAAAGGCTATGGACCTGCCTGAGTTTGATATATCCCTTATCGGAGCCGATAAACTTGGCGTTAGCGAGGAACGATGGGCGCGATACATTGAAATGATGGCAGATGTTGGTTACATAAAAGGCGTTAGCATATCAAAGGATATTACAGGCTCAATGAATGTTGATGCCGACAATATGCGAATTACCCTTAAAGGACTTGAATATCTGCAAGAAAATTCTATAATGCAAAAGATATACCGAACTGCAAAAGGCATCAAAGAAATAATTTAATAACTTAATTTTCCGCTCTCTTCGGGGAGCGGATTTTTTATGCCCAAAAATATTTTTAAAAAATTTTTAGTTTATGGGTAGAGAAAGTATTTTTAATTGCCTTACAATATGCTTGTAAATTCCATCTTGGCGAAAATCCAAGCAAAAAACATTTCAGGAGTGAGCAAAAATGAAGGATATTTTTGAAATCTTAAAGGACAACGGCATTGAGGTGCCCGAGGAAAAGCACAAAGAGCTTCGCCGTTCGTTAAACGAAAACTACATAGCGATTAATGAACACACCAAGAAGCTTGAAAAAGTAAACGAGCAGATTAACAGTGCAAACGATACCATAACCGACCTTAAGGGTAAGATTGCAGATGCCGCAAAGGTTGACGTTAAAGCACTACAAGACAAAATCAAGGAATTTGAGGATGCAGAGGAGTATATGATGTTTCAGAAAAGTGTGGAATGTAAAATAAAAACAGGAACTATTCTGAATGATAAAATGTTTCCTATCTGTCGTATTTGTGAAAATATTAACAATCTTTTTGACGAAAAACGCACTTTTTGCAAAAAACATTGACAAAAAATTAACAAACCTATTGACATATCATAAAAATTGTAATATAATCATAAACAATTACTTGGGGGAAACACCCCTCGATTTTGGAGGTTTTTATATTATGGCAAGAGTTTATAATTTCAGTGCAGGTCCTTCCATGTTACCTGAGGATGTACTTAAGACTGCTGCTGCAGAAATGTTGGAATACGGCACTTCCGGACAGTCTGTTATGGAAATGTCACACCGTTCCAAAGAATATCAGGCAATCTTTGATGAGGCTGAGGCAAATCTCAGGGAAATTATGAATATCCCCGATAATTACAAGGTTCTGTTTTTGCAGGGCGGCGCTTCCACACAGTTTGCAATGATTCCGCTTAACCTTATGAACAAGAATAAAAAGGCTGATTACATAATCACAGGTCAGTGGGCAAACAAGGCTTATAAGGAGGCTGCCCGTTACGGTAATGCCCGTGCGGTAGCAAGTTCTGCCGATAAGACCTATTCATATATTCCTAAGACCACCGCTGATGATTTTGATAAGGATGCCGATTATGTACATATTTGTATGAACAACACAATTTACGGCACAAAATATGCTCAGCTTCCCGATACAGGTGATGTTCCGCTTGTTGCCGATATATCGAGCTGCATTCTTTCCGAGCCGATTGATGTATCAAAGTTTGGTGTTCTGTATGCAGGTGCTCAGAAAAATGTTGCTCCCGCAGGTGTTACTATTGTCATTATCCGTGAGGATTTAATTGGTAACGCTATGGACATTACACCTACTATGCTTAATTACGCAACTCATTCGGAAAACGGCTCAATGTTTAACACACCGCCTTGTTATGCGATTTACATTGCAGGTCTTACATTTAAGTGGATTAAAAAGATGGGCGGCCTTGAGGCAATCCGTGAAATCAATGTTAAAAAAGCAAAGATACTTTACGACTTCCTTGACAACAGCAAACTTTTCAAGGGCACTGTTGTTGCCGAAGACCGTTCGCTTATGAATGTTCCCTTTATAACGGGTAATGACGAGCTCGATGCTAAATTTGTAGCCGAGGCAAAGAAGGCCGGATTTGTAAATATTAAAGGTCACAGAAGTGTTGGCGGTATGCGCGCTTCCATCTACAACGCAATGCCTGTTGAGGGCGTAGAGGCGCTTGTAGAATTTATGAAAAAATTTGAAGAGGAAAATGCATAATGTATAAGATTAAAACCTACAATAAAATTTCTAAGAGCGGTCTTGAAATATTTGATGATAAATATACAATAGGTGACGAGGTGGAAAATGCTGACGGTGCCATAGTTCGTTCCGCTGCATTGCATGATACCGAGTTCCCCGAAACATTAAAGGCTATTGCCCGTGCGGGTGCAGGTACAAATAATATCCCGATTGACCGTTGCTCACAGCAGGGTATAGTTGTTTTCAATACCCCAGGTGCTAACGCAAATGCCGTTAAGGAGCTTGTTATTGCGGGTATGCTTATCTCCTCCCGCCGCGTTATCCCCGCTATTGAATGGGCAAAGACGCTTAAGGGCAAGGGTGACGAGGTTGGTAAACTTGTTGAAAAGGGCAAGAGCGCATTTACAGGTCCCGAACTTAAGGGTAAAAACTTAGGTGTAATTGGTCTTGGCGCAATCGGCGTACTTGTAGCAAATGCTGCAAATCACCTTGGTATGACCGTTTACGGCTACGACCCATATCTTTCAATAAATTCCGCTTGGAATTTAACACATAATGCTGTACATATTTATGATATAAATGAAATATTTAAGAAATGCGATTATATCAGTGTTCATGTTCCGCTTACCGATAATACAAAGAATTTAATAAATGCCGAAACAATTGCTACCATGAAGGACGGCGTAAGAATTCTTAATTTTGCGCGCGGTGGACTTGTTAATTCAGAGGATATGAAGAAAGCACTTGAAAGCGGTAAGGTTGCAGCCTATGTAACCGACTTCCCATCCGATGAGTTGCTGGAGGTTGACGGTGTTATTGCAATACCACATCTTGGCGCTTCTACACCCGAGTCTGAGGACAACTGCGCTGCCATGGCTGCAAAGCAGATTATCGATTATATTGAAAACGGAAATATTACAAATTCTGTAAATCTGCCCGAAATATCAATGCCCAGAAGCGGTAAGCACCGTGTATGCGTTATTCATAAGAATATACCTAATATGCTTACTTCTATTACAGGTATTGTTGCCGAGAATAATGTTAATATCGAAAATATGCTTAACAAGTCGCGCGGCGACTATGCATATACAATGCTTGATGTTGACGATGCCGATACCGACGCTGTAACCGAAAAGATTGCTGCAATTGACGGCACAATAAAGGTTCGGGTTATATAACACATTAAAAATATCCCTTCTTTTAAAAAAAGAGGGGATATTATATGACATTTTACTTCACCACTTTATCAAAATGAAGTGATAAACCACAAAAATTTCTTAGTTTTTTGTGCAACAATACAAAAAATTAAGAAAATATAAAAAAACACTTTACAACTTTAGTTTGTTGAAGTATAATAACAACATCAAAAAACTTCCCGCTTGAATCGGGGGAGCAAAAGGAGAAATTTAAAATGAAAAAAATTATTGCATTACTTATGGTAGTGGCTATGCTGTTCTGCTTTGCAGGCTGCGGCACTACACAGGACACAATAGTTGTTGGTTATACAATTGTTGATCCGCTTAACTACTTGGATGAGGAAACAGGTGACTTGGTTGGTTTTGATACCGAACTTGCTAAAAAGGTTTTCGGTAATTTAGGTTATGAGGTTATCTTCAAGGAAATCGAATGGAGTGCTAAGTACACCGAACTTGATTCGATGTCTATCGACTGCATCTGGAACGGCTTTACCGCAAATACTGCTGATGACGACGGCATTAAAAGAGCCGACAAGGTAGATTTTTCATATAACTATATGGAAAACCGTCAGGTTGTTGTAGTTAAGAACGGCACCGAAATCGCAACCTCTGAGGATTTGAATGGTAAAACAGGTGCTGCTGAAAGTGGCTCTGCCGGTGATACATATACCAACAGCTTTGAGGGCGTAAACTTCAAAGGTGTTATCGTTCAGACCGATGCGCTTCTCGAAGTAAATGCAGGTTCCGCTGATTTTGCGGTTGTTGACGCACAGCTTGCTAAGGCTTATGTAGGTAAGGGTGATTATGCAGAACTTCAGATCGTTGACGGTCTTTCAAGTGATGTTGAATACTATGCTATCGGCTTTAGGAAGGGCAGTGAGCTGACAGCAAAGGTTAATGAACAGCTTGATAAACTTGCACAGGAAGGTTATATTGCTGAATTGGCAGAAAAGTATGATGTTGCTTCAACAACCATTACTGATTTTTCTGATCAAAAGTAATAACTTTTAAAAGGCTGGCTTAAACGCCAGCCTTATGTCTGCATTATATAAAATTTTTATTTAGGGGAAGGTTATGTCTTTTTTAGATATTACGCTGTATTTGCTTGAAGGTTTTAAAATATCGCTGATAATATTTACGGTTACATTGCTACTTGGTGCGCCGCTTGGTTTACCGATTGCTTTCTGTTCAATGAGTAAGTTTAAACCGCTGAAAGCATTCTCAAAAACGATAGTATGGATAGTGCGCGGTATACCGCTCATGCTTCAAATATTTATAATTTATTATGTTCCGGGACTTGTGTTTGATTATCCTATGTTCAGTCAGGTGGACAAGATATTTTACATAAACTACGGTATAGTGGATGCTGGAAGATTAATGGCGGTTTTAATTGCCTTTATTATAAACTATGCTTGTTATTTTTCTGAAATATACCGTGGCGGTATTGAAAGCATATCAATTGGTCAGTATGAGGCGGGTTATGTGCTGGGTATGACCAAATCCCAAATATTCAGAAAAATAATCTTAAAGCAGGTTATAAAAAGAATAGTACCTCCTATGTCTAATGAAATAATAACTCTTATTAAGGATACCGCGCTCGCTAACTGTATAACAGTGTGCGAAATTATTAAACAAGCAAAGGAACTTGCCGCTACAAAGGCGCTTATATGGCCGCTTTTCTATACAGGTGTGTTCTATTTAATATTCGTTGGCGTGCTTACAATTGTTTTGGGTAAACTTGAAAAGAAGCTCGATTATTTTAAAAGTTAAGGAGGGGACAGCGTGTCATTCTTAGAAGTAAAAAACATTCATAAAAGTTTTGGCAAGGTTGATGTCCTAAAGGGTGTGAGCTTCAGTCTGGAGAAGGGTGAGGTCCTATCTATAATCGGATCTTCGGGCGGCGGAAAGACAACTCTGTTGCGTTGCATTAACTTTCTTGAATTTGCCGAGAAAGGTCAGATTGTTGTTGACGGAAAGGTATTGTATGACGGAACAGAGGTAAATGAAAAGGATATAAGAGAAAATCGACTGCATTTCGGTCTTGTATTTCAGTCTTTCAATTTGTTTCCGCAGTATAATGTGCTTGAGAATGTAAGCCTTGCGCCGACACTGCTTAAAAAGGGCACTTCCGAAGAGATAGATAAATGGTCACGGGAGTTGATTGATAGGGTTGGACTTACCGAAAAAATCAATAACTACCCCTGTGAGCTGTCGGGCGGTCAGCAGCAGCGTGTGGCGATTGCGCGCGCTTTGGCATTGAATCCAGATATTCTTTGCTTTGATGAACCCACTTCCGCTTTAGACCCTGAACTTACGGGTGAGGTGCTGCGTGTTATTAAGGATCTTAAGGAATCGGGAAGTACAATGATAGTTGTTACTCATGAGATGGAGTTTGCTAAAAATGTTTCTGACAAGATAATATTTATGGCGGACGGAATCATCGAGGAAATGGGAACTCCCGAGCAGGTATTTGAAAATCCGATTTCCCCAAAAACAAAGGCATTTTTCAAAAATTCTTTAAATTGGTAATGGTAATTATTATGTCAGATGTCGGCATTTTTTGTCGGCATCTGCATTTTTTAGTAATATTTTGGCAATTTATATAAAAATACTTGACAATTTTGGACAAGTAATGTATACTGAACATAATATTTGTTTATTTTATGTGTTGTTGGAGTTTTAATGAGTCAAAACCTTCTTAAATCGGCAGAAAACCTGTCAGACGATCAGCTTGTTTCTTTGATAAGCGAAGGTGATTATGAATATCTGCAGGTGCTGATAAATCGTTATATGCCCTATATAATAAGCATTGCAAATAAGTATAAAACATACGGCTGTGATGCTGAGGATTTGATTCAAGAGGGTGTTCTTGCCGTGTTTTCTGCGGTTAAGACTTTTGAGGGTGAAAAATCTTCCTTCCGCACTTTTGTATCTTTGTGTATTAATCGATCAATAATAGGACAGGTGAGGGCAGTATGCGCACAAAAGCGTGTGCCCGAAAATCTGATAACCTCGATTGATGAGGTCGACTTATTTGATGAAAACAGTCCTGAAAATATATTAATTGAAAAGGAAAGCTATAACGCTTTAGCCGATACATTAAAGAGTGAATTATCCGAATTTGAATATCAGGTTTTTTGTGAGTTTTTATCGGGTAAAAGTTATAGCGATATTTCGTCAGATTTGTCGGTCACGACAAAGGCTGTTGATAATGCCCTAAGACGCATTAGGGCAAAGTTTAAGAGGTAACTTGCGGTTTTTACCGCTTATATATGCCCTTAGTAGCTTAAGTTAGCAGAGCGTTGATACACACAAAGATGTCGGTGCGATTCCGTCCGGGGCAAGAATAAATCAGGAGATGTAAAAGAGATGTTTGAAGACAAGACGTTAGTTTGCAAAGATTGCGGAGAGGAATTCGTATTCACTGCACGTGAGCAGGAATTTTACGAATCCAAGGGCTTTGTAAACGAACCACAGCGTTGCAAACCTTGCCGTGACAAGCGCAAGAACGCAGGAAGGGCTCCCCGTGAGATGCATGAGGCTACATGCGCAGCTTGCGGCGGTGTAGCACGCGTTCCCTTCGCTCCCCGCGAAGACCGTCCGGTGTATTGCAGTGAATGCTTTGCAAAGATGAAAGAACAGGAAACTGCAGAAGCTGAATAATTTTAGCGCTTAAAGGTCGCCTTAAGGCGACCTTTTTTGTTGAAATATTAACATTTTCGTAATACAATTATTATATTATTGTTGTATTATTATATTGTAAATTTTGACTCTCAGGGGGTTTACGCAATATGGACAAGAAAAGGATATTAATTGTCGATGACGATGCAAATATATGTGAACTTTTACGGCTATATCTTGAAAAGGACGGTTTTGACACGATAGTAGCGGGTGACGGCGAGGCGGCTTTGCAGTCGGTTGGGCGATATAATCCCGATTTAATTTTACTTGATATTATGATGCCCAAGCTTGACGGCTGGCAGGTATGCCGTGAGATACGCAAGACATTAAATACCCCGATTATTATGCTAACTGCCAAGGGTGAAACCTTTGATAAAATTTTGGGGTTGGAACTTGGTGCCGATGATTATGTGTCCAAACCCTTTGACACTAAGGAAATTGTCGCGCGCATTAAGGCGGTGCTCAGACGAACTGCAGACAGCGACCGCAGCGGCGATATAAAAGAGGTGCGATACGATAAACTTCGTATTAACATAACTAACTATGAGCTTGTTGTGAATGATAAGCAGATTGATACACCGCCTAAAGAGTTAGAGCTTGTGTACCATCTTGCCAGTAATCCAAACCGTGTCTATACGCGCGACCAACTTCTTGATGAGGTTTGGGGTTTTGATTATTACGGTGATTCCAGAACGGTTGATGTGCATGTAAAGCGTCTTCGCGAAAAGCTGGAGGGTGTTTCTGATAAATGGTGCCTTAAAACCGTCTGGGGTGTCGGCTATAAGTTTGAGGTAAAATAATATTATGCGACAAAAACTTTTTAAAAGGTATTTCGGTGCCACCGCCGTAATTGTGGTTTTCAGCTTTTCGGTAATTTTATTGATTTTAACCTTTTTTTACAATAATTATCTTGCAGAAGAAAAGTATAAACTGCTTCAAAAAAGTTGTGATTCTGTCTCTGACTTTGTGGAAAGCAACACTACCGAAGCTGAATTTTTAAGCGACGAAAAGGGTATATATTATATACTTCATAATATATCCGATATATCGGGACTTGATGTTTATGTAACCGATACTTCGGGTGTAATCATGGTGTGCAGCTGCGACGAATGGAATCTGGAATACGGCTGCGAACACAAAAATTCACAGATAAATATGGATGTCATTTCAAGGGTTATATCCGATTCGGGCAGGGCTCTTAGCACACTGGATATATACAGTAATCCGCACTATGCCAATGCAACGATATTAAAATCAAGCGAAGGCAATCATTTAGGTTATGTGGTTTCAGCGGATTCAATTGACGGTGCAAAGGAACTAATGAAAAATGTTGCCAGATTATATCTGTTTTCTGCTATTGTTCCGATTGCATTGATGTTTTTTGCCCTTTATATTATGACCTATCGGTTAACCCGACCGTTAAAACTTATGTCACAGGCAACACATGCTATGGCGCGCGGCGACTTTTCAAAGCGAATACCCGTAACAAGTGACGATGAAATCGGTCAACTTGCCGTATCCTTTAATCAAATGACAAATTCTCTTGCCCGACTTGAAGAAACGCGAAAAAGTTTTGTGGCTAATATTTCGCACGAACTTAAAACACCTATGACCACAATCGGTGGATTTATCGACGGAATGATTGACGGAACAATCGAGCCTGACAGGCAGTCATACTATCTGCAGATTGTATCTGATGAGGTTAAGCGTCTTTCGCGAATGGTGCAGTCAATGTTAAGCCTTGCAAGGCTTGAATCGGGTGAATTTGCATTAAAGCCTGAAAAATTTGATTTTCGTGAACAGATTTTAAGTATAGTTATCAGTCAGGAGCAGCGCATTGAAAAGAAACAGCTTAATGTTGTAGGTCTTGATGAGCTTCCTGCTATAAGCATTACCGCTGATAAGGATTTAATCTACCGTGCGGTTTATAATCTTGTCGATAATGCAATAAAATTTATCGATGAACAGGGAACATTAAGCTTTGCCATTAAATTTGATACAAGAAATGTTACATTCCGTATTGAAAATACAGGCAAGGGAATTCCCGAAAACGAACTGCCGTATATCTTTGAAAGATTTTATAAGATTGATAAGTCGCGCTCGGCAAATAAAACGAGCACGGGACTCGGTCTTTATATCGTTAAAACGATTGTTAAAAACCATGGTGGTACAATAACCGTTTCAAGTGTTGAGGATAAGTTTACCGCCTTTGAATTTACTCTGCCCATAAATAAGTAGGAGGATAAGTATGAGTGATTTTAATGAAAATTTTGATAAGGATCAGGTCGAGTACAACCCGATTGAAGAAAATACAGCCGAAAACAATGAGTTTCAGCAGGTGACAGATGAAGCACCCGTCTGGAACAAGGTTGAATACACGCCCGTACAGCCAATTAAGGATTATAAGCCTATGAACAAGGGACTTAAAGTCTTTGTTCTTATATTGGCTGCGGTAATTGTACTTGCCTCTACCTGCACGGCGGGATACTTTTTTGGCAGGGCAAGTGTTTCAGGTAATCTTATCGGCAGTCAGATCGATGTTGATTTAGAAGCAAAACCCACCGACAGCGATAGCTATACAGCGGCGGCGGTTTATGAGATGATGAATCCGTCTATTGTAGGAATCCGTGTTTATAACTCGGCAGGTGTATCGGGCGATGCAACAGGCATTATCTATTCCGAAGACGGTTATATCGTCACAAATGACCATATCTACTCCGAAATCGGCGCAGCTAAATTCAAAGTTTATATGCACGACGGCACAGAATATAACGCGGTTTATGTTGCGGGTGATGTTATAAGCGACTTGGCTGTTTTAAAGATAGAAAATGCAGAAAATTTAAAGGTTGCCACCTTTGGCAATTCAAATGAACTTGTCTGCGGTGAGGATGTCATTGCCGTGGGCAGACCAAATGATGCTACCGACAGCACATCCATTACAACAGGCACTATTTCTCTTACCAAACGGCGTGTACAAACCACATCAAACTACAGCGCCCGTCTTATCCAGACCGACAGCGCAATTAACCCAGGTTCGTCGGGCGGCGCACTGGTTAATATGTATGGTCAGGTGGTCGGTGTTACATCGTCAAAACTTGCGGGTGTTGAATATGACGATATCGGCTTTGCGATACCCACTACCACTATGAAGCGTGTTGTCGAGCAGTTGATTTCTGGCGGCAAGGTGTCCGACAGGGCAAAGCTGGGTATAACCTATACCGAAATTAATTCAGTCACTGCCGAGATTGATAATTATGACAGCACGGGACTTTATGTCGTGTCTGTCAGTGAAGATAGCGATATCTACGGCAAGGTTGGTGAGGGCGATATGATCACCCATGTCAACGGTATAAAAATCACCAATGACGACATAATTCTTGATGTGATTGAGGATTGCCGTGCAGGCGATACAATTTCTCTTACCGTGGTTTCAGAAAACGGTATCCAGACCGATTATAATGTAACGCTTAGGGCAAATATCGGCGAATCAAGTTATTCTGAAATTTTATCAAGTAAAGAGGAAAATTCATCTCAATCACCCGGTGGAACATTCGATTTCCCGTTTGGCGAGTAAATAAGAATAAAAAAATAGGGGACAGACAGCAAATTTTTAAAATTTGCTGTCTGTCCTTTTTTTAAAAATTTTCCTATTTATTTTTTATACTTTGCGGGCAAATTAAAAAAGGGAAGTGAAATTATGTTCAAAAGGTCATTAAAATTTATTACCGCTGCTTTAGCGCTGCTTTGCAGCGTTGTGTTTATTGCTGTCTATATCGTCGACAATAAGGTCTCCGATAACTATAAAATAAATAGGGGCGATATGCTAAATATCGATACAATCGTACCCGTCACAGCGGTTTATAACGGCGCTAAAATGTCGCAAAGCAATCTTAATCATACCGTAGGCGAAACATTTGAGGTCGATTTAAAAATTTTCGGCGTTATACCTTTTTCTACCGTCAATGTCGAGGTTGTTGACGAAATGTATGTCGCAGTTCTCGGCAATCCCTTTGGTATGAAAATTTATACCGACGGTGTTTTGGTTATAGAGGTTTCAGATGTTCAGACTGTAAACGGTGCTGTAAATCCCGCAGCCATTGCAGGTATAAAGGTGGGGGATTATATCAGGTCGGTAAACGGTCAAAAGGTCACTTGTAATGAGGATTTATCCGATATGGTGATTCGAAGTGCGGGTGCTGCTATGTCATTTGAGGTTGTGCGTGACGGTAAAACATTTAATTGTAATGTTACCCCCATAGCCGATGCCGAAAGCGGTACCTACCATATCGGTATGTGGGTGCGTGACAGTTCCGCAGGTATAGGCACACTCACTTTTTACAGCCCTGCTACCGATGTTGTCTGCGGTTTAGGACACGGAATTTGTGACAATGATACAGGAAGTCTTTTAGCGCTCGAATCGGGTGAGTTAGTATCAGCGCAGATTGTATCGGTGGAAAAGGGCGCCGATGGCAGCCCTGGCGCGCTTAAGGGCAAATTCACATACGATACGATTGCCGATGTCGGTCTTAATGCCCAAAACGGTGTCTATGGCTTCGCACAGGAGGATATAAATGTCTCAAATCTTACCGAAATCGGTCTCAAGCAAGAGGTGTATGACGGCGAAGCGCAGATACTATGTACCGTAAACGGCGATAGCCCTAAACTTTATTCCTGCACGATAAAAAAACGCAGTTCAAACTATCGGTCATCCACGCAAAACCTGATTGTAACCATAACCGACCAAGAATTGATAAACGCCACAGGCGGCATAGTTCAGGGTATGTCGGGAAGTCCTATATTGCAAGACGGGAAGTTAGTGGGAGCCTTAACGCACGTGCTCGTATCCGACAGCGTCACAGGTTACGGCATTTTCGCCGAAAATATGCTCGAAACGGCGCAAGAAGTTGCTGATGAAAATTTAAAAGAAGCATCGTAAACAAAAAATGCAAGTCAATATTTGACTTGCATTTTTGTTATTCTAAACCTAATAACCAATTTACAGATACTTTTAAAATTTTTGCTAATTCTCTTAATTCGTAATCAGCAACAAATCTTGTGCCGATCTCTATTCGGGATATACTATCTCTTTCAATTGTTATTCCGTTAATTTGTAATTGTGCGGCTAAATCACTTTGAGTGAGTCTTAATTTACACCTTGCTTCGTGAATACGGTCGCCACAAATATTTTTCTTTCCGTTATAATCATAAATCTTCATACAATTATTATCTCCAAAAACGCTAAAGATTAGAATATATCTTGACATTAACATATTTTGCCGCTATAATTGTGTTAAAGATAAGAAATCTTATTTTAGTTAACCAAAGCTTATATTAATTATTTAAAAAACGTTGGCTGACAATTTTTTGTGTTTTTTGGAGGAAAAGAGAAATGAAAAAGTTATTATCATTAGTTTTGTGTGTTGTTCTTATTTTATCATCAGCACTTTATTTAACGTCTTGTGGTAAAAATTCTAGTCAAGGATTAGAATTTAAGTCAAATGGTGACGGAACATGTACTTGGGTTGGGCTTGGCACCTGTACAGACACTGAAATTGTTGTTCCTCAAAAAAATGGTGAGGAAACTGTAATTGCTGTTGCAAAAGAAGTTCTTGACAGAAAAGAAGGAATTACTAAGGTTACACTTCCAAATACAGTTATAGAACTTGAAGAAGATGCTTTAGCATACAACGAATCACTTATAGAAATTGATTTCGGAACCGGATTAGAAACAATAGGCAAAAATGCCGTTGGACATTGTGAGAATCTCTCTAAGATAACACTGCCTAATAGTTTAAAAAACATAGGCAACTTGGCATTTACTAACGATTCAGCTTTAACAGAAATAATAATTCCTGACGGTGTTGAAACAATTGGTGACGGTGCTTTCGGTTATACAAAAAACGTAAAGAAAATTAGTGTTCCGAGTTCGTTAAATGAGTTTAATACATTTGTGTTCTGTACAGATTCATTAGAGGAACTTGAAATCAAAGGCGATATGAAACACTTCGCTTTAAATCTCACTACAGATGCATCTGGCAAGGCAACTGTTTCTGGTGGAGTATGTGCAGAACCGACCGAGTCGTTGTCATCTTTATCATACGAAGGCAAATGCACAGAGGATAACTTAGGTGCTGTTCTGTGTGCAATCTTAGATAAACAGACAATTAAATTAAACGGTGAACAAGTATCTCCTACATCGGATATTTCAGTAGGAAAATACACAAAAGAAAATAATATGTACGATTTCGAAGTAACTGATGCTCAAGAACTTGTTATACTATTTGGTGCAGTTCAAAAGAATGAAATAGCTCGTTTGAAATATAATGTAGATGATGCAACAAATACAATTTCAGCTTCTGGCACAGGTAATCTTTCAGGTTCAAGCATTTCGCTTGGTGCTACGATTATTCCTCTTGGAGATACTATATTTGTTATTATGACAGTGGATAACGATTCGGTTATTGGATTATGGAATAAATAATAATTGGGATGGATTAAAAACTGCTGTAATAACAATTATAATACTTACGATTACTATTTCGATGAATATTATTTTTTGTTCATATAGTAAAAAAAGAAAATATTGGTCATTCTTAGAATTGTATTAGAAGCGAAGGAGATGATAATTAGTGTTTTGCTCTAGATGTGGTGCAAAATTAGTAGATGATGCAAAATTCTGTATCAATTGTGGTTGTTCGGCATCGAACATCTCTTTGGCATCTGAAAGAGAGTCAGATATAAACAATGTTCAAAATAACGGTCAAAATAAGTGTGATCAACATTTGGTGAAACAAAAACCTGTTCAAATCAAAGAAAGAAATATCCCTAATTCTTCACAAAAGAAAAACACCACCAAAATGGTTATATCAATGGTGATTGCTGGATGTATAGCTTTATCAATATTTGCAGTTATACTCGTAACAATAATAATTCCCAATTTGAGATATCAAAAAGCACTAGAGTTATATGAAAAAGGTGATCCCTACAAAGCAGCTGTAATTCTTGAGAAACTAGGAAATTATAAAGATAGCCGACAATTAACAGCGGATTATTACTTTGAAGCAGAAGAATATTATTCGGCAGCAAATGCATATCGCTTCATTAGGAATGATAGTGAAAATAACGCATATAAATATGCTTTGTGCTATTATCTTGACGGAAATTACCAAGAAGCCATTTACTATTTCAAAGATATTTTCCCTTACTTAGATGCTAAAGAATATATTATCAAATGCCAATTAAATTTAATGAATGCAGCTGAGATAAATAATGAAGTAACGTTTGGCGTATACGAACAAGATAATAATATTAAAAACGGCAAGGAAGAAATAGATTGGATTGTAATAAATAAAGAAGGCACAAAAGTGCTGTTAATGTCAAAGAATATTCTTGACTATCAACCATTTAACACCGATGCGGCAATATCAAATGGCGCGATTTCAAAGGAAGAAGCATATATTCCTTGGTCCGAATCTCATGTGAGAACGTTTCTCAATAATGATTTTTACAATACGGCGTTTATTGATGAAGAAAAGAAATATATTGTTCGTTCAAATATTACAACAACAGATTGTGATAAATATACATATTCAACACAAGATAATGTTTTCATTTTAAGTTCAGATGAATTCTATGCATTAAAGGAAAAATTCACCGTTGGAACGTGTCTGCAAAAAGCAACAGAATACGCCAAGTCAAAAACGGGATGTAATTCTTGTTATACAAGGGATCAACAACACTATACAGGTGTTTTTGGCGTATCAAGTGTTTATTCCCCAGGGGTAATAGACAAGCATAATACAGTTTATTTTGTATCGGCTTCTACAGATACAGGTGCACTTAGACCTTGTATATGGGTAGATATTTCATCAATTCAAAAATAAGGGGATGATTAGGAGGAAACAGGGGACGGTTCTATGTCTTAAATTGTTGGTCCTATATTGACACACTCGTATCGGGCCAAAAATATGCTCGAAACCGCACAAAGCGTTGCGGAAGAAAATTTAAAAGAAGCGTCATAGATTAGATGATATACTAAAAAACTAAGCTGTTATACTGTGAAAGTATAACAGCTTAGTTTTTTATGCTTTTATTCTAAGATTTCTATTTCATAAACTTTTCCAAGTGTTGCCGGGTAGGTTTCCATCACAATACCGTCATATATAATTTTTATTTTGTCACCGACTTTTAGTTCGGAAAATGATGCGGTATTTTCGTTTTTAAAGACATTAGGGTTATCGTAATTTGATATTACGATATCGCCGTTTGGGTTATTGCTTCCGTCGCTTTTAATTAAGAATGAATTTTCGCCCCAAACATCCATAACGGTGGCGGTAATTGTTACGTCACCGTATTCACCAGCATTAAATTTTTCTGTTTCTTTTTCCCAAAGAGCATCTAATGAATAAAAATTGTAAGGGAAAAAATAAATAGTTGTATTTTCATAGGGGCGGTATGAATCGGTGAATTTTTTCCATTTTACAACTTTATATGTAAGGGATATATAACTGTTAGTGCCGCCGTCTTTCGCAGTGCCTAACGGAATAGGAACAAGTAGTACCGCAAGTGTAGCAATTAATAATATGCTTGCAATGAGTTTTTTCATTTGTTTCTCCTTTAAAATAATGTTATTCGCTAATTTTATTATGTACTATATTAACGGCTTTGTCAATAAAAATGAACTTTATATTTTGAAACAGCAGGGCGGAAGGTTTAGCCAAAGCATTTAAACCCGAACCAGCCTTAAAGGGCGGCTTTTAGGTGACTTTAGGCTCATTGTCGCTCATAGGCATTAGCCTTATGAGCTTCGCTTCACCAAAATTCACACAAAAAATCGCACCTTTAAGGTCGAAGAATTTTGTAAATAACGGATTTTTTGGTGTGCGAGACACAAAACGCAGCAAATCCTGACGGATTTGCGAGTATTTTAACAAAGTCACAGCATAAAATTCGTGTTTCAAAATCTGATTCGAGTTTGAATGCTTTGGCTAAGGGAATATTTATATATTTGATTTGGCAATAATTATATTGGTGATATAATGGAAAACTCAGTATTTGAAAAAACCTTTGCAAACCGCACGGCGTTATGCTTTTTTTTAATTATGATGTTAATACTTTCAAGCGTATTTCGTGTGGCAATTATTTCAACCGAAAATTATAGCGCTGTTCAAGCACAGCAAGCATCATTTCGCATAGAGGTGGCAAAGCTTCGGGGTACTATTTACGACTGCAATATGGTGCCGCTTACCAATAATCTGTCAAAAACCGTTGCGGCGGTATCGCCTACACCTAAAGCGGTGGTGGGTATAAGTTCGGTTTTAGAGGGGGACGACCTATCTGCCGTGCTTAACACACTGTCGGGCAATAAACCAGCCGTTTGCACAGTGGGAGAGCCTTTTGAATGTGACGGAATTTCCTGTACCAAGGTGTATGAGCGTGACACCGCCGATTCCACCGCCTGTCATATTTTAGGCTACACCGACAGCACGGGACACGGTGTTTCGGGTTTGGAACTTGCGTTTGATGATCTGCTTTATAGCGATAAGGCTGTATCCGCCGTATATACCGTAGACGGCAGGGGTGGTATATTAAACGGTGTTGAGCCGTATTTTGAAAATGATTTATCGGTGGTAAACAGCGGTGTTGTCACCACTATAGATATCAATATACAAAACATAGTAGAAGATGCGGTTTCAGGTATTGAAAGCGGCGCGGCAGTGGTAGCATCAGCCTCCAGCGGTAAAATACGGGCAATTGTCAGCCGTCCGCTATTTCAGATAGACAGTATATCTAAAAGCCTTGAAAGCAGCGATGCTCCGCTTATAAACAGGGCACTTACAGCCTTTAGTGTGGGCTCGGTATTTAAACCGTGCGTTGCCGCCGCAGCGCTTGAAATGGGCAGAGGAAATTTTACGTTTGACTGTACGGGCAGTACGCAAATAATTGACCGACAGTTTAAATGTCATAAACTTGACGGTCACGGTAATGTTGATTTGTGCGGTGCTTTAGCACAGTCGTGCAACTGCTATTTTTATAACTTCGCCAATTTAATCGGCGCTGAAAAAATATACAAAATGGCATCTTCGTTAGGGTTTGGCTCGACCGTCAGAATAGCGGGAAATATGTCGACCGTTAAAGGAAATTTACCTCAAATTTCGCAACTTACAAATGAAGCGCAAATTGCGAATTTAAGCATAGGGCAGGGCGACCTGCTTTTAAGTCCTGTATCAATGCTGCCTCTTTACTGCGCTATCGCAAACGATGGCAGTTATTATCTGCCCTCGATAGTTGAAAAAACACTAAAAGACGGTAAGATGCAGGATTATGATGTTTCGTATCCTACTAAAGTAATGAGCCAAGACACAGCACAAAGTATTCGTACCTATTTGCAAAGCGTAATCACCGACGGAACGGGCGGTGATGCAGCACCCGAAAACTGTACCGCGGCAGGTAAAACTGCAACCGCCCAAACAGGCAGATATGACGAGCAGGGACAGGAGATTACTAACAGTTGGTTTTGCGGATTTTTTCCTGCCGAAAGCCCTGAATATGTGGTGGTAGTTATGTCAGAGGGCAGTTCCAATGTCAGCACACAGTCCGTATTTGCCGATATTGCTGATAAAATAACCGAACTTGGCGGCGCAAATACGCTTGACAGTATAAGTGAATAGTGGTATAATTGTATACAATTATACACAAGGAGTGAGGTTAGTGCTTGAATTTTCTAACAAAACAAATTTATTAGAGGAGAATTCGTATAAATTTTCCCTTCAGGATATATCTGATCCAAACCTTTTTCGTGAGTTTTATAATTACGAAGATGTGCCTAAAATTGCATTCAATCACCGCAAGGTGCCGATCAATATGCCAAAGGATATATGGATAACCGATACATCTTTGCGCGACGGTCAGCAGTCGGTTGAGCCATATACTGTTGAGCAGATTGTTGAGCTTTATAAACTTATGTCAAAGCTTGGCGGACCTTATGGCATTATTCGTCAGACAGAATTTTTTGTTTACAGCAAAAAGGATAGGGAAGCGCTCGAAAAGTGTCAGGCATTAGGACTGCGTTTCCCTGAAATTACCACTTGGATAAGGGCAAATAAAAATGACTTTAAGCTTGTTAAGGACTTGGGTATCCGTGAAACAGGTATTCTTGTTTCTTGCAGTGACTATCATATTTTTAAAAAGCTTAAAGTGTCAAGAAAACAAGCTATGGATATGTATTTGTCCGCAGTGGGTGAAGCGTTTGAGGCAGGTGTTATGCCGCGCTGTCATTTAGAGGATATAACCCGAGCCGATTTCTACGGTTTTGTAGTACCCTTTGTAAACGAACTTATGAGGATGTCCGCGGATGCAGGTATACCTGTGCGAATCCGCGCTTGTGATACAATGGGCTACGGTGTGCCCTACAGCGAGGTGGCACTTCCACGAAGTGTTCCCGGTATTATCTACGGCTTACAACACTATTCCGATGTGCCGAGTGAGTTGCTTGAGTGGCACGGTCACAACGACTTTTATAAGGCGGTTACACATGCCTCCACAGCGTGGCTTTACGGTGCTTCTGCAGTTAACTGCTCAATGCTTGGCATTGGTGAGCGCACAGGAAACGTACCGCTTGAGGCAATGGTAATGGAATATGCCTCGCTTCGCGGTTCCTTTGACGGTATGGATCCCACCGTTATCACCGAAATTGCACAATATTTTAAGAATGAAATAGGTTATAAAATTCCGCCGATGACACCGTTTGTCGGTAAAAGCTTTAATGTAACCCGCGCAGGTATCCACGCTGACGGACTTTTAAAGGACGAGGAAATTTATAATATTTTTAATACAGAAAAAATACTTAACCGACCGGTATCGGTACTGCTTGGTAAAACCTCAGGACTTGCGGGCATTGCATATTGGATAAATCAAAACTATAACCTGTCGGGCGATAATGCCGTTGACAAACGCAGTGACATTGTTGTAAAAATGAAAGAATGGATTGATAAGGAATATGAGGAGGGAAGGCAAACTTCCCTTTCTGACGGCGAAATCGAAGAAAAAATCTGTGAGCTTTCAAACGGTAAGCTCGCACGCACTTAAATTGAGGGAGGTTTTGCAAAATGCTTCATCATAGAACAGTATCCTTGGCAGATCAGGTATTTGATCACATTGAAACCGACATTTTAAGTGGAAAGTACCAAAAGGGTGAAATACTTACCGAAGCCAGACTTTGTAACGAACTTGGTGTTAGCCGCACGCCTATAAGAGAAGCGCTGCGCCGTCTTGAGCAGGAGCATTTGATTGAAGAATCAGGTAAAGGCTCGATTGTGGTAGGTATCACAGAAGACGACGTTGAAGATATATTTCAGATACGTTTGCGTATTGAGCCTATCGCTGCTGAGCGCGCTGCAAAATATGCCACAAAGGAGCAGCTTGACAAGCTTCGTGAGGCGGTTGAATTACAGGAATTTTATCTTAAAAAGCAGGATGCCGACCACATAAAGCTGATGGATAATCAGTTCCACGAAACCATTTATAAAATGTGTTCAAGTATCGTGACATACGATATTTTACTTCCGCTTCATAAGAAAATTCAAAAATACCGCAAGGTGTCGGTGTCTAAAAAGAACCGCGCAAAAGCATCCATTGCTGAGCATCGCGCAATATACGAGGCTATCGCCGCAGGTGACGGGCAAAGCGCGTCAGAATTGTTTAAGCGCCATCTTGAAAACGCTTATGACCACATTGTTAAGAAAGGATAAGGAATATGGGTTATACAATAGCACAAAAAATAATAAAATCGCATCTTGTTTCGGGTGATATGACGGTGGGTAGTGAAATATCCCTTAAGATCGACCAGACACTCACTCAGGATGCTACAGGTACAATGGCGTATCTTGAATTTGAAACAATGGGACTTAAGCGTGTTAAAACCGAAAAAAGTGTCGCTTATATAGACCATAATACACTTCAGTCGGGATTTGAAAATGCAGATGACCACCGCTACATTCAGTCGGTAGCATCAAAGCATGGCATATACTTTTCGCGCCCCGGCAATGGAATTTGCCATCAGGTACATCTTGAACGTTTTGGTAAGCCTGGTAAAACACTTATCGGCTCTGACAGTCATACGCCCACGGGCGGCGGCATCGGTATGCTTGCAATGGGCGCGGGCGGACTTGATGTTGCGGTTGCAATGGGCGGTGGCGCTTATTACATAACAATGCCTAAAATGTACAAGGTTAATCTTACAGGTAAACTTAAACCCTTTGTAAGTGCAAAGGACATAAGTCTTGAAATTCTTAGAATTTTGTCGGTAAAGGGCGGCGTAGGCGCCATTATCGAGTGGGGTGGAGAGGGTATTAAACATCTTTCTGTTCCCGAACGCGCAACCATCACAAATATGGGTACCGAGCTTGGTGCTACAACCTCTATTTTTCCGTCAGACGAGGTTACCAAGGCATTTTTAAAGGCAGAGGGCAGAGAGGAAGATTATATACCTCTTGCAAGTGACCCCGATGCCGTTTATGACAGGGTAATAGATATAAATCTTGATGAATTAAAGCCGCTTATTGCGTGTCCCCACAGTCCCGACAATGTTGTTACTGTCGAGTCACTTAAGGGTACTAAGGTAGATCAGGTGTGCATAGGTTCTTGTACCAATTCTTCGCTTATGGATATGCTGAAGGTGGCGGCGCTTCTTAAGGGTAAAACCATTTCGCCGTCTGTAAGTCTTTCAATTTCACCCGGTTCAAAGCAGGTGCTTACTATGCTTGCTGACTGCGGTGCACTCAGCGATATTATCGCAAGTGGAGCGCGTATTCTTGAATCGGCTTGCGGTCCTTGTATTGGTATGGGCTTTTCACCTAATTCTTCGGGTGTGTCACTTCGTACATTTAACCGTAATTTTGAGGGTAGAAGCGGTACCGCCGATGCGGGTGTTTACCTTGTATCGCCCGAAACTGCCGTTGCAGCAGCGCTTACAGGTGAAATTACAGATCCAAGACTTCTTGGAAACAGCCTTAAAATTAAGATGCCTAAGAAGTTTAAAATTGATGATACTGCTGTTATTCCGCCTGCTCCTGAAAGCTGTGCTGACAGTGTGGCTGTACTTCGCGGACCTAACATTAAACCTTTCCCCGAATCAAAGCCGCAGGTTGATAGTTTCAGCGCACAGGTAGCACTTAAGGTGGGCGACAATATTACCACCGACCACATTATGCCCGCAGGTGCAAAAATTTTGCCCTACCGTTCAAACATTCCGCACCTTTCACAGTACTGCTTTGGTGTGTGCGATAAATCTTTCCCTGAACGCGCAAAGGCATTGGGTGAAAGCATCATAATAGGCGGCAGCAACTACGGACAGGGCTCTTCCCGTGAACATGCAGCGCTGGTACCGATGTACCTTGGTGTTCGCGTTGTAATTACTAAGAGTTTTGCAAGAATTCATGTTGCAAACCTTATAAATTCTGGAATTATGCCGCTCACCTTTAAAAATGCCGATGATTATGACAAGATAAATCAGGGGGATGAGGTTGCCCTTGATAATATCTTTGCAGGTATGGACAGCGGTTGCATAATCCTTGAAAATAAAACAAGCGGTGAAAAAATCGAGCTTGTATGCGATTTCACCGACAGACAAAAGCAAATTCTTAAGGCGGGCGGACTGCTTGCATTTACAAAAGAGGGATAATTTATGGAAAAATATATTGACTCAGCTGTCGAGCAGTTTCGCACCCTGCTTACAGAACAAATTGCCCGTCAGAAGAAGATGGAAGATGACAGCGGTGCGGTGGATTACAGCCGTCTTGATAAAATAGTAATAGGTGTCTGCGGCGGTGACGGTATCGGCCCAATAATTTCAAGTGAGGCAGAAAAACTTTTAAGATTTTTGCTTGAATCGGAAGTTAAATCGGGCAGGGTAGAAATTAAAAATATCGAAGGTCTTACCATAGAAAACCGAATAGCCAAAAATAAGGCTATACCCGACGATGTATTGGCAGAAATCAAATCTTGTAATGTTATTTTAAAGGGTCCTACAACAACCCTTAAGGGCGGCACGCTTGAGAGCGCAAATGTGGCAATGCGCCGCGAGCTTGATTTATATGCTAATGTTCGCCCCGTATGTGTACCGCAGGAAAATATCGATTGGATATTTTTCCGTGAGAACACCGAGGGCGAGTATGTATTAGGCTCTAAGGGTGTTGAAATCCCCGATACTTTGGCATTTGACTTTAAGGTTACCACAAATGCAGGTACACGCCGAATTGCAAGAGCGGCATTTGAGTACGCGAAGAACAACGGCAAAAAAAGTGTATCCATAGTAACCAAGGCAAACATTATGAAAAAGACCGATGGCAAGTTTTCGGAAATTTGTCACGAAATCGCAAAGGAATATCCTGAAATTACCGCTGATGAGTGGTATATAGATATTATGACAGCAAACCTTGTTAATGAAAAAATCCGCAGTGATTTTCAGGTGTTTGTAATGCCGAATCTCTACGGTGATATAATCACTGATGAGGCAGCTCAGATTCAGGGTGGTGTCGGTACAGCAGGAAGTATGAACATTGGTGATAAATACGCTATGTTTGAAGCCATTCATGGTTCAGCACCTCGTATGATAGAGCAGGGAATTGGTGATTATGCTAACCCCACAAGCATATTTAAGGCGACTGAAATGCTGCTTAACCATATTGGATTTAAGTCTTATGCTGAAAAGTTAGGTCGCGCGATTGAAACCTGTACTGAAATTGAAAAAGCGGTAGTGGTTACGGGCGATACCGACGGTGCCACCTGTAAGCAGTTCAGTGATTATGTTATGAACACCATAAAGAATATGTAAAAAAACGATATCCGGAAAATTTTCCGGATATCGTTTTTATGTTTTAGTACTATATTTATCATCTGTGTGAATTTTATCACCGCTTATATCATTGATTTTAATTTTGGAGGTATGGGGTATTGCTTTCCATTCAACCTTAGTGAACAGAGCTATAACCAATGAAATTTTACCGATTATATCAAAAATCGGAAAGGTGATACAATACAGAACCTTCTTTAAAAAAGATATGTGCTCAATACGTTTATGCTCAACAATAAAAATATAAATTGCCGTGTAAATATTTTTGACGTAAGTAACAAATGACGCATAAAAGGCTGAAGCTGTAAGTGCTGCCAATGTACTGTCAAGATGAAGTTTGAAAAATTCATTCCCGAAAAATTCTATTTTAAATATATTAAAGGTGAATTTCCAGCCAAGCAGTATTAATGCGAACTTAAGATAATAAATCACAATTCTTTTCAAGAGAGTGAACAGCGAACGCGGATATACTACCGATAACATATCAAGACTCATAAAACGAAGCCGAATATTGTTGATAATCTTTTTCCATAAAGGCGTATCTTCCCGACAATCCTTGTTTGCCGCACCGCCCGTTATAAAGATGTGTTTAAGCAACTGTGGACCTGTTTCAACAAATGCCTGTAAATGACCCTTTGCCCAACGAATTCTTTGTCTCATAGCAATTTTAATATCAATTGGCTGCTCGTCATAAAATTGTGCGGCATTGTTGTATGAAATCTGATAACCTTGTGCTACGGCATCGGCGCAGAATGCGCGGTCTTCCGTAAGTGATGTATAGTTCCAACCGTTTTTAATGAGTTCGTGTGAAAATAAAAATCCCGTACCCTGAATTCGCGTTGCAAGGTGAAAAAGCGACCTTGCGCGGTGTTCATTTCTGATTGTACGCAACCAGTGAATACCATAAGATGCGGCAATCCAGTTATCGCCAAAATTTTTAGTGTTTCGGTATGATGTAATAATCTTTTGACCTGAATCAAACGATTCGTTCATACGTGTGATATAGTCTTGTTTTAAAAGATTATCGGCATCGAAAATAAAATAACCCTCAAAACTTTGGATACCGTAATCCTGCTTAATGCAATTAACCAAATATTGCAAAGCATAGCCCTTTGTTCTGTGGTCGGGGTCAAATCTTTCATAACACACCGCACCCATATCACGTGCAATTTGGGCAGTTTTATCGGTGCAATTATCCGCTACTACAAAAACTGTTACAAGTTCGCGAGGATAGTCCTGCTGATTTATACTGTCAATAAGATTACCGATAACCGTTTCTTCATTACGCGCCGCGACAAGTATTGCATACTTGTGATTGTTTTTCGCAGCCTTGAATTTTCGTGTGAAGAAAATACCGGTTAATTTGTAAATGTTTTTGTAATAAAGCAGATCGCTGATAAATCCCGATACTTTATTGATGATTTTAATTATAATGTTTAAAATTTCCATAGCCAAAACATTATATCGCTTCTTATACCGAAAGTCAAGCGATATTCATATTAAGATTTTATTAAAATCAACAGGGTATATTTATTAAAATCAACAGGGTATATTCCTCTTGTAATTCTGTCAATAATGTTATATAATAATTGTAATTGTATTTGCTATGTTGGAGGGGTGTAACTTGCTGAATTATATTAGAATGTACGGAACATCTTTTGCAGAAATTTTTATATATTTACTATCTTTGCTTGCTGTAATTTTTATAGCAATGCCTATACATGAATGGGCACATGGATTTGTATCTACAAAACTTGGTGACCCCACACCGCGTTATCAGGGCAGACTTACCTTGAATCCACTGGCACATATTGATTATATTGGCGCTTTGGCAATACTCGTTGTTGGTATCGGCTGGGCAAAACCTGTGCAGGTAAATCCCCGTTATTATAAAAATGCTAAATGGGGCATGGCTTTGGTGGCTTTGGCAGGACCTGTAACAAATCTTATTTTAAGCCTTATAGCAATGATTTTATACTATGCATTATCGCTGATTGATTTTACAATCATAAACATCATTGCAGTTTTTCTATATTATATTTCACTTATAAGTGTATCACTTGCAATATTTAACCTTATCCCCATACCGCCGTTTGATGGGGCGAGAATTCTTTTTGCATTTTTACCTCAAAAATATTATTTTAAGATTATGCAATATGAGAGGTATATTTTCATCGGTCTAATGGCTTTATTGCTTTTAGACAGTCGGTTGAAAATAGGTATTATTAGTGGTACAATAGGAAATATTGTTAATGTTGTATTTTCACTAATCAAAGGCACTGCTTTTTTACCATTTGCTTTATTTGGGGTGTAAAAAATGGAACAAACGACAACTCTGTCTTATAAGATAGAGAATTTTGAAGGTCCGCTTGACCTGCTATTGCAGCTTATAGCACGAAATAAACTTAATATTTATGATATTCAGTTGTCGGTTCTTATTGAGCAGTATCTTGAACAGATGGAAATTTTTCGTCAGCAGGATATGGATATTTCAAGTGAATTTCTTGAAATGGCGTCTCGCCTCATCTATATGAAAACCGTAAGTCTGTTACCGAAGCATGATGAAATCGTGCGGCTTAAGGAAGAACTTACGGGCGAACTACTTGAATATCACATCTGTCGTCAAATGGCTGAAAAACTGTCACAAATGACGGGTGGATTTGACCGCTTTATACGCACACCTGCGGAGTATGATTTCGATAAAACCTATGAACTTGTACACGCAAGTGATACGGTTTATATGGCATATCTTGCCGCTGTTGGTAGGGGACAACGACGGCTTCCCCCAAGTGTTGCACCCTTTACTAAAATCGTGGCTAAAAAAATTGTTGCGGTTTCTACAAGAATAGTATTTGTTATGCGAAAGCTTGTAACGTGCGGTTCAAAACGATTGTCTTCTCTTTACAAAACAGCGCGCAGCCGTTCAGAATTGGTGGCAACATTTTTGGCAGTGCTTGAATTGTGTAAGGCAAACCGTGTTGAAATCAGCGGCGACACTGCTGATACAGCAGAAATCAAATTAATTAAGGGGCATAAAAACAGATGAATAAACAACAAAATCTTTCCGCGTTAGAAGCTGTATTGTTTGCTTCGGGCGACCCCATAAGTCTTGAGCGGCTATCTCAGGTGTTTGATATTAAGCCTGAAGGAATCGAGAAGCTTATTGATGAACTTGCCCAAAAACTTGATAATTCGCACAGCGGATTTCAGGTGGTAAGACTTGAAAACACATACCAGCTTGTCACCCGTGAGGAATATGCTGAATATATCAAAAAAGCGTTTGATATTAAACGCCGTACACCTTTGTCACCCGCCGCTTTGGAGGTTTTGTCGGTTATCGCCTACAACCAGCCCGTAACCCGTGCTTTTATTGAACAGGTGCGCGGTGTTGACTGTTCAGGTGTTGTGTCCACTCTGGTAGAAAAAGGTCTGATTGAAGAACGCGGCAGACTTGAGCTTCCCGGTAGACCGCTGCTTTACGGTACAACAAAAACCTTTTTACGCAGTTTCAGCCTTAATGACCTTAGCGACCTTCCGCCGTTGCCGAAGGATAATCCTGAAATAAACGATGTCGGTGAGCAACTTGAAATAAATGAGAATCTGTCTGACGGAGAAATTGCTTAGTGTCGGCACTATTATTTATTTTGTGTTTTGGGCGAATTTAAGATGAGTACCGTTCCTGATGAATTAAAACAATTTGAAAAAGGATAGTGAAAAGAATGAGCGAAAATAATATTAAGGGTATAATGGATGTTACTATGGACAAGCTTCGCGCTATGGTGGATGCCGATACTATTATCGGTACTCCATTGGTGGTCGGTAACATCACCTTGTTGCCGGTCTCCCGTGTTTCCTTTGGCCTTGCCACAGGCGGCAGCGATTTTGCAAGTAAAAACCAGTCGGGACTTTTTGGCGGCGGCGGTGGCGCAGGGGTTACCATTAATCCCGTTGCCTTTATTGCAATTAACGGCGAAAATGTTCATATGCTTCCTGTTTACAGCGAAATGAATACTATTGATAAGGCAATTAATATGGCACCCGAACTTATTGATAAAGTCAAAAGCCTTTTTGACAATAAAGTTACAGGTGTAGAGAATAAATAAAATCACATAAACCCTTATTATATACTCATAAAATTTATGGGTGGTGTATATGAAAAGGGTATTATGTTTTTTATTGGCTTTAAGCCTTGCTTTGATACCGCTTAATGTAAGCGCGCAGATTTCTGCAAAATCAGCCGTTGTGATTGATGGGGATACGGGTGAAATATTGTATTCTTTGAATTGTAATCAGCGTATGCCGATGGCAAGTACCACTAAAATTATGACAGCTCTTTTGCTTTGTGAAATGGGCGGCGACCTGTCTGGAAAAATAGTCACTACACCCGAAATGGTCACGGTGGAAGGGTCTTCAATGGGACTTTTGGTAGGGGATACGGTTTCGTATCACGACCTGCTTTACGGTATGATATTAGCATCAGGTAATGATGCGGCAAATACCACCGCAATAGCACTTGGCGGTAGTGTCAGCGGCTTTGTTGATTTAATGAACGAACGCGCAACTGAAATGGGTCTTGTTGATACCCACTTTGTGACACCGTCAGGCCTTGACGCTGACGAACATTATACCACTGCCTATGAGTTGGCGATTATTGCAAAAACTGCGCTTAATAATAAGCATTTTGCAGCAGCGGCATCTTCTGAGAGGGCAACACTGTGCTACGGCAATCCACCCTATAACCGTACGCTTACAAATCATAATAAGCTGCTTAAAATGTATGACGATGTTGTGGGTGTTAAAACGGGATTTACAAAAAAATCGGGCAGATGTCTGGTATCTGCCTCAAAAAAAGACGGCAAATTTGTGATTGCTGTGACGCTTAATGACGGAAACGATTGGTCAGACCACCGAGAACTGCTTGATATCGGTCTATCCCTTGTTGAAACAAGGGATTTTTCCCCCACAAAGCAAAGCGTAAGTATACCGACAGCAGTTGGCGGCGTCGATGATGTTCGCGCTATTATTCCAAGCGTAAGTATCAATGTAACTGAAAACTCAAACGTTACATACGCGGTGACTCTTCCGCGTTTTTTATATGCGACCATAAATAAGGGTGAGCAAATCGGCAGTGTAACATACTACTGCAACAACAGTGCAGTATGCACTGAAAAAATAGTTGCACAAAATTCTGTTAATTTTAAAGAGGATAAAACTAATTCCTTTTTTAATATTTTTAAAATTCTACTTTCAAGTTCAGGGAGATAAAGATGAAGGATAATAAAATAAGGCTTCAAAAACATCTTTCGGCTTGCGGAATTGCCTCTCGCCGAAAGGCAGAGGAATTAATTGAAGCCGGAAAGGTGCGTGTCAACGGCAGAATAGCCATGCTCGGTGACAAGGTTGATCCCAAGCGTGATAAGATAACCGTAAGGGGTAAAAATGTTATTGCTGTTACCGAAAAGGTTTACATAATGTTGCACAAGCCGCGTGGATATGTCACCACTATGAAGGATGAGTTTGAGCGTAAAAATGTAAGCGATCTTGTAAAGGATGTGGGTGTTAAAGTTTTTCCCGTCGGCAGACTTGACCGTGATTCCGAGGGTTTGCTTATTATGACGAATGACGGTGAACTTGCAAATTCAATTACCCATCCGTCAAGCCATGTAAATAAAACATACCGTGTAACTGTCGGCGGAACAGTGGAGGATGAGCAAATTAAAAGGCTTTGTGACGGCATCGTTATTGAGGGTAAAAAAACACTTCCCTGTGATGTTTTTGTAATAGAACGCAAGCCCGACCGTACTGTGCTTAATTTTATTATACACGAGGGAAGAAACAGGCAGATTAGAAAGATGTGCAATGCGGTAGGTCTTGAGGTTTTGCGTCTTAAACGCACCGAAATTGCGGGTGTAAAACTCGGTGGACTTAAAGTTGCATCTTGGCGACCGCTTAACGAGCGTGAGTTTGTACGACTTTCAAACATTTCAAAATCAAAGGAAGAAATATAATGATTACAGTTTTACCAAGCAGAGATAGGGATGAAATCTCTGGACTTTTTAAAAAACACGGTCTTGATACTACCTGCAACTCAGGATGCGTCATAGCGCACTGCGGACAGGAACAAATCGGCTATTGCATTTACGAACTTGATGAAAAGAGTATCACTGTGCTGGAACTTGAGCCTAAACAGGACTTAGCACTTGCCGACGGTGTGTTGCGCAGCGCACTTCATGTCGCAGCGGAACGCAGCGCGATGGACGCTCGGTTTTCTGATACCGCTCCGATACAAATTTTTGAAAGGCTTGGGTTTGTAAAAAACAAGGAAGAACGCACACTTGATATAAATAAACTTTTTATAAGCTGTTGCAGTTGCGAAAAGTAAAAAAACAGTTGCAAAATTAATTCTTTTGTGTTATTATTAATTTTACGAATGATATCGGTTTTCCGGTTTGTATATTTGGAGGTTAAAAATCATGAGCGTATGGGAAATACTTTTAGGTATTGCAATTATTATGGTATCTTTGTTTATCATTGCTGTTGTTTTACTGCAGCAGGGTCATAGGTCGGGTATAAACGGCGCTATTTCCGGCGGTGCGGATACTTTTCTTTCTAAGAACAAGGCACGCACATTCAATGCTACACTTGCCCGTTGGACAAAGTATATCGCTATACTTTTCTTTGTACTTGCACTTGTTGCAAACATAATTGCACTTAATAAGTAATTATTAAATGGAATTTAAACACCCAATGTAAAGCAAGTCGCTTACATTGGGTGTTTTTAATTTATAGGAGTTTGATTATGAAAAAAATAATGAAATATTTGATAATATTTGCATTGTGCATTCCTTTAACAGGTTGTGCTGATAGGGATTTATTAAACGATTCCTCTATACTTAATTATGGATTTAATGAGACTGCTCAATTTGATAACCTTGCTTTTACGGCTGTAGAAATTGTGGAAATGAAATTTTCAGATGATTATATTTTAAAGCCTAAAAAAGGTAAAGTTTATATTTCAGTTAAATTTGATATTGAAAATATTTCGGACGAAAAACAATCGGTAAGTTCTTTGGGAATGTTTAAGGTTTATGTAGACGGTAATGCAGACCGATTATCTATTTTTGGCTCAACTGCATTAGATGAAGAAATTGTTGATGGGGTTATAGAGCCGGGTAATAAGAAAACAGGTTGGTTTACTGTGGAAATTCCGGATGATTGGCAAGAATTAAAAATATTTGTCAAATCTAGTGTTCTCTCAAACGATTATGTGCAATTTACATATAGTAAATAAAAGTCTTTTTGCAACATCGGGTAAAAGATATTTGAGCGATTTTTATTGAGTGTTTGAACCCCTACATAATATTTATATTTCGTCGGCATAGCCGACACAGAAATTATTCATTATTCATCAGCGAAAGCGACTTACAACTTTTATCACGGCGAAGCCGTGTATATCATCAATTTCGAAGAAATTGCATATCATCAAGACGAAGTCTTGTATATCATCATTGCGAAAGTTTTTTGATACACGCTGCGCGTGATGATATACAGTCCTAACGGACCGATGAGATACAACGATAGCATTGCTATCGTTGATGATATGCCATTGCTTTCGCAATGGATAAAAAAATTCGACTTGTCGAAACAAGTCGAATTTTTTGGCCCACCCGAAGGGATGAATCCGCCTTTGGCGTATTCCTTGCTTGACGACCCAAAGGCTATGCCTTTCGGTACACGTCTGCGCACCGCCGCGTTACAAAACAGTTATTTAAACTGTTTTGCTTAACACACGGCGCCCTCTCAGGGTTCGAATCCCTTCGAACGAAAAAGAGAGCACCAACCACAAGGGTTGACACTCTCTTTTTTGGCCCGCCCGAAGGGATTCGAACCCCTGATCTTCAGAATCGGAATCTGCTGCGTTATCCAACTGCGCCACGGGCGGAAATATTTAATATGAAAAAAGTATATGATACTCGGTATCTTGGTATATTAAGATACCGAGTATTACATTTTATTTTTTATAGCCGTTAGGGTTGTTGCTTTGCCAACGCCAAGTGTCTTCACACATTTCTTCAATATCGCGCTTTGCCTTCCAACCAAGCAGCTTTTCAGCCTTATCGGCATTTGCATACACTTCGTCTGGATCACCGGGTCGGCGTGGGTCGATAACATACGGTATTTCAATTCCGCTTGCCTTTTCAAAAGCGTCTTTGAGTTGCAAAACGCTGGTACCGTTGCCTGTACCGAGATTTATTTCCTCACACCCGAAATTTTTAAGCGCCCAATCAACCGCCTTTACGTGACCTGCCGCAAGGTCTACTACATGTATGTAGTCGCGCACACCTGTGCCGTCAACTGTATTATAATCGTTGCCGAAAACGTGTAATTTTTCGAGTCTGCCGACAGCAACCTGCGAAATATAGGGCATAAGGTTATTGGGTATGCCTTTAGGATCTTCACCGATGATTCCGCTTTTATGCGCACCGATGGGGTTAAAATATCTTAGTATAGCAATTGACCATTCGCTGTCCGATGTATAAAGGTCGCGTAAAATTTCTTCAATAAACAACTTTGTTCTGCCATAGGGGTTAATGGCACCTGTGGGCATACCCTCAACAAGCGGCATTTCTGTCGCAGCACCGTAAACGGTGGCAGAGGAGGAGAACACAAGCTTTTTAACATTGAATTTATTCATAACCTCAATAAGAGCAATAGTGCTTTCAAGGTTGTTTTTGTAGTACATAATCGGCTTTTTCACCGATTCGCCAACCGCTTTATGACCGGCAAAATGAACGACAGCCTCGATATTATGCTTTTTAAATATTTTTGAAAGCGCCTTATAATCACAAACATCGTTTTCATAAAACTTTACCTTTTTGCCCGTGATTTTCTCAATTCGCTTTATTGACTCACTGCAACTGTTGTTGAGATTATCAACTACTACAACATCATATCCTGAATTAAGCATTTCAACACAGGTGTGGCTACCGATATAACCTGCGCCACCCGTTAAAAGAACAGCCATATTGCTACCCCCAAATTAAAAAATGCATCAAATATAATTATACCCCACAAAAGATATTTGTCAAGAAAATAAAGGCTGATAAGTTATCTTATCAGCCCTTGCTTTATATAATAGCGTTGCGTTTACAAGCATCTTTACACTTTCCGCAGTTTATACATTTACTGTGGTCAATAACCGCAACATTATTTTCAACGGTAATTGCATCATTTTCACATACCTTTACACACATACCGCAGGCAATACAGGATGTTTTACAAACCTTAACCACAGCCGCACCCTTATTTTTATTAGAGCATACAACCCGTGTGGTCTTGCCCTTGGGTATTACCGAAATAAGTGATTTTGGGCAGGTGGCCACACATAAGCCACAGCCCGTACAAATATCCTCACAGACAATAGGTCTTCCGTTTTGAATGGTTATTGCACCAAAGGGGCATACACGCGAACAGTCACCGTATCCTATACAACCATATACACATCCGATAGGCCCACTGTGTACCAAGTTTGCGGCAGTACAGTTTTCAAGTCCGTGATAGTCATATCTGCTTATAACCGTGTCAGGTTTGCCTTGACAGGCAATAAATGCCACCTTTGGTTCAGCATTTACCTCAACACCGAGTATATCTGCCAACATTTTTGCCGTATCTGCGCCGCCAGGTGAGCATTTATCGGGAGAAACTTCACCCGCTGCTATTGCTGTGGCGTATCCGTCACATCCTGAATAACCGCAGGCACCACAGTTAGCCCCCGGCAGACATTCGCGAATTCGCGCTTCTTTTTCATCAACAGGGACAGCCATAAATTTTGCCGCAAGTGCGAGTCCAAGACCTGCCACAAGACCAATGATTGCCACTATAATTACCGGTAAAAGTATATCCATATTGAATTAACCTCCTATACCGGCAAAACCGAGAAATGAAAGGGAGACCAACGCTGCTGCCACAAGCGTGATGGGCACACCCTTTAAAAATTCGGGCACATCTGCAGTTTCAAGTTTGGTGCGAATTCCGGAGAATAGTAACATTGCAAGCATAAATCCAAGACCTGCACCAAGCGCATTAAACAGTGACTCAACAAAGTTAAGTTCATCCGTAACATTAAGCATTGTAATACCAAGTACGGCACAGTTAGTGGTGATAAGCGGCAGATAAATACCGAGCGCATTGTAAATCGGCTTAATAAACCGTTTTAGGAACACCTCTATTAACTGAACTATGGCAGCAATTACAAGAATAAATACAACCGTTTCAAGATATGTAAACTTAGGTGATAATAAAAGGGTGTAAATAGGGTGGGTAACAGCGGTGGCAATTACCATAACAAGTGTTACGGCAACACTCATCGAAAATGCGGTATTGACACTTTTTGATACACCCAGGAACGGACAGATGCCCAAAAACTTTGAAAGCACCATATTGTCGGTAAGAATACCTGCTAAAAGGATAGAAACAATGGTCGTAATATTAGGCATTTTCAGCACCTGCCTTTACGGTTTCTTTTTGGGCTTGCTGCTCACAAATTGTATTGTTCTGGCATACAGAACGCGAGGGGCAGTTTTCACAGCCTAAATGTTCAACCACCTGCTTATTCTGCTTTCTTGCGATAGCGTTGGATGCGGCTACCAGCATACCGAACACAAAGAAGCCGCCGGGTGGAAGTAGGAATATGATCATAGGATCAATAAAGTTTGCCGTTACTGGAAGAGAAAAGATTGTTCCTGCACCCAACAGTTCACGGATTGCACCCATAAGGGTAAGGGTAGCGGTAAAGCCTATTCCCATACCAAGTCCGTCTAATACGCTTGGTAAAATCGGATTTTTGGAAGCAAACATTTCAGCACGTGCCAAAATAATACAGTTTACAACGATGAGGGGAAGGAAAATACCGAGAGAAGCGTCTATTGACGGGGCGAATGCCTTTACAAGCATTTGTACCACGCTTACAAAACCTGCAATTACGGTTATGTATGCAGGAATTCGCACCTTATCAGGTATTATATTTCTAAGCAGTGAAATAACGGCATTTGAGCATACAAGCACTACCGTTGCAGCAACACCCATACCAATTCCGTTAATAGCGGCGGTTGTAACAGCCAATGTAGGACAGGTTCCAAGCATAAGCCGCAAAACAGGATTTTCTTTGATGAGACCGTTTGTTAAAACATTTAAGTTTTTTGATTTCACTTTGAACCACCTTCCTGTACGACCGCCTTAGCAGTACTGTCCATAACTATTTTAGATGCATAATCAAGTGATGTATTCACGGCTGCACTGACAGCCTTTGAGCTTATTGTAGCACCTGTAACAGCTTTTATTTCGTTGTTTTTGCTCTGCGCACCGTTTTTTACAACGGTAATTTTTTCTGTAAGCCCTGAATATTGACCGTAAAATGATGACTTTGTTACATTTTGACCAAGCCCAGGTGTTTCGTTTGCAGCATCAAGGATTTCCACTGCGTTAATTGTACCGTCAGTGTTTATTGCGGTCATAACCGAAACATCACCGCCGTATCCCTTGGCGCTTGTAACGAATATATAACCCACGGCAGAGCCGTCGCTTACCGCCTCATAATAACCTACCTGAGCGCCGTCAACATCAAGTGTTTTATTATTGTAATCATCTGCAACCAAAAGGCGCTGCATAGCACGCTTTTCATTTTCTTGCGAAAGGCGAAGAATTTTTTGTTCAGTCAGTAAATTTGTTGAACTAAGCGCCAACGTAACAACAGCACAAATAGCAATCATAACAACGGTTGGCTTAATTAATCCTTCGTTTTTTTGAAAGAATGTTTTAATGCTTGAAAGTATATTATTCATTTTTGAGCGCCTCCTTCCAACCAAAAGGCTTTGAAAGGGTAAAGCGGTTGATATGCGGAACTAAAATGTTCATAAGAAGTATGGCGTAAGAAACACCTTCGGGTAAAGCGGCAAAGTGCCTTATAACAAATGTTATTAAACCGCAGCCGATACCGAATACCAGTTTGCCCAAATTTGTTGTGGGGCTGGTGGTGTAGTCGGTTGCCATAAATATAGCGCCTAGCATAAGTCCGCCGCCGAAAAGCGAAACGGTAATATCCTGACCGCTTATTAAACCTAAAATTGCGGATGCGCCTATAAATGACAGCGGTATTATAGGATTGATTACGCGGCGCACACACAAGTATATACCGCCGATTATAAGCAGAAAGGCAGATGTTTCACCAATAGACCCGCCGTGCATACCAAAAAACAGCGTTTTAAAGGATGTGTCTAAACTTTCTGCCGCGCCGTTTAGCGCAGCCAAAGGCGTAGCCGAAGAAACGACGTCCGAAGTCTGCTCAAACGGACCTATAAACGAGGACATATAGGTGGGGAAAGAAACCATCAGAACAATTCTTGCTGCAATAGCAGGGTTTGCAAAATTATAGCCTAAGCCGCCAAAGATTTGCTTTACAACAATTATTGCTACAACACTTCCTATTGCGGCAACCCATATCGGTACCTTAGGGCTTAAGTTCATACCGAGCAACAAACCAGTCACAACAGCTGAAAGGTCACCTATTGTCTGTTTTTTATGTAAAATGAAATTCCATAAAAATTCTGCAAGTAATGCACAAACGATTGTTGTCAGTATCAAAAAGACTGCATTCCAACCGAAAAGTATGCATCCAAATATTGCCGCAGGACAAAGGGCGATTATAACATCCGCCATAATGCCACGCGTGGTATCCTCATGCCTTATGTGTGGAGAAGATGAAACCTTTAATAATTCTTTCATTACTTCATCCTCCTTAATTCAGCCTTTGCTACGCGCATAATCTGTGTCAGCGGACGCTTTGCAGGACATACATACGAACAACTTCCGCATTCCATACAATATTTAACATTAAGTGATTCGAATTTATCGGCATTTCCTGCGCGGTATGCTGTTTCCACCATAGCAGGATATAGATTTATCGGACATTTAGATGCACATCTTCCACAACGGATACAGGCGGTTTCCTGTACGGACTTTTCTTCCCTCATAACAAGAATTGCGTTAGTCCGCTTTTCAATTACCGCGCTGTCACAGGCAACGGGATTACCCATCATCGGTCCACCCATTATTATCCTGTCGGCGTTTTCATCAATATCACCTACAAAGTCCAGAACATCCTTTATCGGTGTGCCTATTGGTACAATAAGATTTTTAGGCGTACCCACAGCGTCACCGTCAACTGTGATACGCTTATTTACAAGCGGCATACCCGTTGCAACAAAGCGGTAAAGAGCGGCAATGCTTGTAACATTCATAACAATGCAGCCAACATCGCTTGGCAACTTATTAGCAGGCAGTTTTCTGCCTGTAGCAGAATAAATAATAACCTTTTCAGCACCCTGCGGATAGGAAGCGGGTAGCTTCATAAGCTTTACAGTATCGTTAGAGTCGCGGTGGTCACTAGCCACCTCATAAAGTTTTTCTATGGCGCGTGGTTTATTATTTTCAACACAGATAACAACCTTTTGGACATCAAGGTGTTTTTTTATTAGATAAATACCTTCGATAACATCGTCAAAGTTTTCCATACACTCGCGGTAATCGGCGGTAATATAAGGCTCACACTCAGCGGCATTTATTATCAGTGTGTCGATTTTGGTCTCTTTCGGAAGAGCCAACTTAACGTGTGTGGGAAATCCCGCGCCGCCAAGACCCACAAGTCCGCAAATCTTAGACGCTTCAACAATATCTGCTGCGTTTTCGATATTCATCGGTTTAAGCTCGGGATCGGGTTGCATTTTGCCGTCAGACTCAATAACAATACACTTGCTCGGCAGACCGCTGTTAAGTGGAACATCTTTAATATCCACCACAGTACCCGAAACACTTGAATGAATGGGCGCGGAAACAAAACCACCCGCTTCACCGATAAGTGTACCCACATAAACCGCATCACCCTTTTTAACGGTAGGGGTGCAGGGGGCGCCGATATGCTGAGTAAGTGGTATATACACAGTTTGCGGAGCCGGCATTAAAATTGATTGGGTTTCAGCTGTGTTTTTTTGGTGTTGCAATTGTACGCCGCCGCAAATCCGTTTAACAGGGCGTAAAATGCTTTCCGGTATGTTCATACGAAACCTCCATAAAAAATCTGGTAGGCAAACGACAAGATTCGCCTGGATATGTGCCATATATAATATATATTACTATATATAAAGACATTTTACAAGCAATGTTAATTTCTTGACAAAGTGGTATATTTATGATATAATTTGAAAACGAATTTCAATTTCAAATTTGGAGAAAGTGATTATGAGTAATGCAGTTTACCGCACAAAACAACGCGAGATAATCGAGAAATTTTTGAGGGAAAATTCCAACACACATTTTACTGTGGACAGTCTTTGTGCTTTGCTTGAAAAAGAGGGCAATTCAGTGGGCAGAACGACCGTTTACCGCTGTCTTGAAAGGCTGAGTCAAGAGGGACAACTGCGAAAATACACACAAGCAGCGGGGGAGAGCAGCTGCTATCAATATATTGCATACGGTAGTGACTGCCACGAGCATTTTCATCTAAAATGTGAAAAATGCGGAAAGCTTTTACATATCGAGTGTGAGCAATTAGGTGAACTTGGCGACCATATCAAATCACATCATAATTTTGTAGTAAATCCGCTTAAAACGGTGCTTTACGGTGTATGCCAGAGGTGCTCTGAAGAATGAAAAGGCTAATATTAATAACTTTGTGCTTTTTAGTGATGTTGTGCGGTTGTTCTGCACCGATGCCTAAAACCGACGGTAAGATATCGGTGGTTACGACAATCTTTCCCGTGTATGATTTTGCACGGGCGGTCGGCGGTGATAATATTGATTTAACACTGCTTATTAAGCCGGGAACAGAAGTGCATACCTACGACCCTTTGCCGTCGGATATGCAGTCGGTTTACAATTGTGACCTGTTTTTATATGTGGGCGGCGAGTCAGAGAGTTGGGTACAGTCATTACTGTCGGAATCAAGTATAAATTCTTTAGCCTTGATTGATGAAGTTGAGCATAAACACCACGGACATGACGGCCATCACCACACCGATGAGCATATATGGACTTCACCCGCAAACGCGGTTTTGATGGTTGAAAAAATTTGTGAAATGTTGTCGGAATGTGACGTCCAAAATGCCGATAAATACCGCAAAAACACCGATGAATACAAACAAAAAATAACTGTCGCGGCGGATGATATTGGCGCTGTGGTAAAAAAGGTACAAAATCCCTTTATTCTTGTTGCTGATCGTTTTCCTTTCGGCTATTTTGCTGAGGAATACGGTATTGATTACGAAGCCGCATTTGATGCATGTGCTGCAAGTACCGACATAAGTATAAATACGATGTCACGGCTTACACAAACGATTGAAAATAGGGGTATAAAAGCAGTTTTTTGCACCGAACTCAGCACTCGCAATATCGCTGATGCATTAAGTGAACAAACAGGTGTAAAAGTGCTTGAATTACATTCGGGACACAATGTAACTCTTGATGATTTTGAAAGCGGTACTACCTATGTTGATATACTTTACCGCAATCAGACTGCCTTAAAGGAGGGGCTTTTCAGTGGCGCTTATAACGGTTAAAAAACTTTCTGCCTTTTACGAAAACCGTGAAGTGTTTAAGGATTTAAACTTTACCGTTTCAGACGGTGACTATCTTTGTATAATAGGTGAAAACGGCTCTGGCAAAACTACGCTGATGAAGATACTGCTTGGTATGGGCATAAAGCACACGGGTGAAATAACATTCAGCGGATTTTCTAAGCGTGAAATCGGCTGGGTGCCACAAAAGATTCAAACAAAAAAGGATTTCCCTGCAAGTGCATTCGAAGTTGTGCTCTCAGGTTTTGGCGGCAAGTCTCTTTTTGGCTTATATTACGGTAAAAAGTTTAAGAAAAGAGCGCTTGAAAATATGGAAATGCTTGATATTGCTGATATACGGTCAAGCTCTTTTCGTGAACTGTCGGGTGGGCAACAGCAAAAGGTATTACTTTGCCGCGCTTTGTGTGCTGCAAAGAAGGTGCTTTTGCTTGATGAGCCCGTAACAGCACTCGATAGCGCCTCTCAGGAGGAGATGTACCAACTTATAAGAAAACTTAATAAATCGGGAATGGCTATAATTATGATTTCACACGATGTAACACGTGCTGTCGCTGAAGCAAAGCATATTTTAAGTCTTGGTAACAACGGTTACTTTTTCGGCACTGACGCCGAATATATTCAATCGGTAAAAGGGGATATATAAATGGAATATATAATTGAAATCTTTTCTTATCCCTTTGCAAGACGGGCTATAATTGCAGGACTTTTGCTTTCTGTAAGCGCTGCGCTTCTGGGTGTAAATCTGGTGCTTAAGCGCTTTTCAATGCTTGGTGACGGACTTTCGCATGTATCATTCGGCGCTGCCGCGGTAGCATTGGCTGCGGGTGTATCGCCGCTTAAGATTTCCATTCCTGTGGTGATTGCAGCCGCATTTTTATTGCTGCGACTCAATAAAAACAGTAAGATAAACGGTGATGCCGCTACTGCAATTGTTTCAAGCAGTGCATTGGCGGTGGGCGTAATAGTGGCGACACTTACTACAGGTATGAATACTGACATAAGTAATTATATGTTTGGCAGCATTTTAGCACTAGGCAAAAGTGATGTTGTAATCGCGGTTGTTTGTGCGGTTGTCATAATCCTTGTGTATGTGATCTTTTATCAAAAAATATTTGCCTGTTCTTTTGATGAGGACTTTGCCGCTGTTACAGGTGTTAATGTAAAACTTTATAACAGCGTAAACGCTGTGCTTACTGCGGTTACGGTGGTAATTGGTATGCGAATTATGGGTGCACTGCTTATTTCAAGCATTATTACATTTCCTGCACTTTCATCAATGCGGATTTGTAAACATTATAAGTGTACGGTAATAATAGCTGCTGTGGTATCATTAGTTGCATTTTTAAGCGGCATTTTGCTGTCATTTTGCTTTGATATGCCGGCAGGCGCAAGTGTTGTTGTAACTAATCTTGTGATATTTTTGATATTATCAATGGTAGGAAAATTAAAACAGATATAAAATAAAAAAAGGCCTCTGTGAAGTGAACTGTTTGGGGTTCACTTCACAGAGGTTTTTTATTGATTATGAAATGTATTATAAATTGTTTGGGCTACAGGTTTTGTTATTCCTTTTACACGGCAAAGTTCATCAATTTCAGCCGATTTAATTGCCTTAAGCGTTTTAAAATGTTTAAGAAGTGATATTGCGCGGGCGTTGCCGACTCCATCAATACAGGTGAGTTCAGAGTGAAGCATCTTTGCACTTCTACGCTTTTTATGGTAACCGATTGCAAAACGGTGGACCTCATCCTGAATGGTGGTTATAAATCGGTATGCGCTCATATTCGACTTAATAGCGATATCGCCGCCTGATGTCGCAATAGCGCGTGTACGGTGCTTAGAGTCTTTAACCATACCAAACAGTGGCACATTGATATTATGCTTTTCAAGAATAGGCACTACTGCAGAAATCTGACCGATTCCGCCGTCAAGTAATATTAAATCAGGAAGTGTTGAAAATCCGTCATCTGTACCTTTTTTGTATTCATTAAATCTGCGGTCAAGCACCTCCGCCATAGAGCGATAGTCGTCCTGACCTGAGAAGCCTTTAATTTTAAAATGCCTGTAAAAATTTTTGTAGGGTTTACCGTCGCGGAAGACTACCATACCTGCAACATTTTCGTCACCGGCGGTGTTTGAAATATCATAAGCCTCAATAAGTCGCGGCGGATTTTCAAGGCCTAAAAGTCGCGCAAGTTCGTTTATAGCCGACATTTCCTTACCGCGCAGCTGTGTTTTTTGCGCAAGGTTATCAGCAGCATTATTGCGGCACATATCCACAAGTTTTTTCTGCTCACCCCGTTGCGGCAGTAATATTGATACCTTTTTACCGCTCTTTTCGCATAGCAAACGCTGTAAAAGTTCACGGTCGGGGGTGTCGTAATCAATAAGAATTCTAGGCGGTATATCATCCTTTTCATGATAGTACTGCTCAAAAAAGGTGGTATACAAATCATTCTTATCTAGAAAACCGTTTATAATATAATGCTTTTTATCTGTAAGGCGGCTGTTTCTGAAAGTGAGAACGCTAATACATGCGGTGTCATTTATAATAGCGGTTGCAAAGACATCCTGCGAAGGATAGGTGCACATTACGACCTTTTGCTTATCGCCAAGCTTTTTAATCGCATTTATCCGGTCGCGTAGTTTGGCTGCATACTCAAAATCAAGATTTTCTGCAGCATCTTCCATACGTTTTGTCAAAATGCTCACCATACCGTCACCGCCGTGCTTTATAAAGTCAATGGCAGAATTTACAGTATCGTTGTATTCTTGGAGCGAGATTTTGCACCTGCACGGTGCGTCACAAAGACCGATATGATAATTAAGGCAGGGCTTTGTCGGTTTGTCAAATGAGCGGTTGCAATCAGGTAGTTTAAAGATTTTATGCACTTCGTCCACAGTGTCTTTTACTACATAAGATGAATAATACGGGCCAATATATTCGGCATTCTTATCATCGGTCTGCATTGCGGTAACAATCTTGCGCCAGCGGTCATTTGTTATTTTTATATAATGATAACCCTTGTCGTCTTTCAGAAGAATATTATATTTAGGTTGATTTTGTTTTATAAGTGAGTTTTCAAGTATAAGGGCTTCAAATTCGCTGTCGCATAAAATGTATTCAAAGTCATCAACATTATGCACCATCTGACGCACCTTTTCGGTATGCTGATTACCTGCGCCAAAATACTGTGTGACACGGTTTTTAAGCGCCTTTGCCTTACCGATGTATATAATTTTTCCAAGCGAGTCCTTCATAATATACACACCCGGTGTTTGCGGCAGACGGTTGGCCTTTGCTCTTAGTGACAGCAATTTTTCACTGTCGGCTTCAAAATACATAAAACTCACCTCACTTCAATAAATATTTTAACTAAAAGTTGTTATAAAATCAATATAAAAAAACTGCGCTGACGAAAGTTGTCAGCGCAATATTATTCTTTGCAAAAAATAATACTTTTAAATTATGCGTTAGCGTTAAGCTTGGTTACAAGAGCAGACTTCTTTCTTGCAGCATTGTTCTTATGAATAATGCCCTTAACAGCAGCCTGATCAATCTTAGAAACAGCAACCTTTACAGCTTCAGCAGCTTCGGGAGCCTTAGCATCAATAGCAGCATCGGCCTTCTTAATAGAAGTTCTTAAAGCAGAACGGAAAGCCTTATTACGCTCAGCATTTGCACGGCTTACGAGAACGCGCTTCTTTGCAGACTTGATATTTGGCATTGTGTCACCTCCCAATAACAATCACAGTGTCTAACATAATACCACAAAGCTTGGAAAAAATCAAGATATTTTTTTAAATTTAAACACTTTTCTTTATGTAAGAACGTACAATTCCAAATGCCGCAACTATCGCAATTATTGAGAAGACGACAATACCGCAAATCACAAGTAATTCGTTTGCTACCGAAATTTTCGGTACTTGCACATCCTCGGTTAAAGAAAACTCATCAAAAACGGCATTTATCTCGTCAGAGGTTACATCTCCCGCGTTGTAGCAGGAAAGGTAGTATGTGCTTCCGCCGTGAATGGTTATGTACTGTGTGACGGTGTAACGACCGCCGCTGTCTGTAAGGTTTTTAACACTTACAATAAATTTTCTGCCGCTGTTTTCGGTTATGGTATATTCTTCATAACCGCATACGGTGTTTGCAAACTCCTGTAATCCGTCATCGTCAAGGATTGAAATATCTCTTACGGTTGAAGAAAAATTATCAGTATAGCGTGAAAGCCGTATTTGCGTTTGATTATCTGCCGATACTGCAAGATATAAGAGTCCGTTCTTAGTAAAATAAGAAGAAAGCTCAGCCTCAGAAATATTCAGTTTTTCCGACATTTCCGAAAGATTATCACCCGCATATACTACGGTAAAATCTTCATCTGTATTTATGCTGTATTCAGGAGATTGGGCGCAAACAACAAAGCCCAAAAGCATTATAGCGGCTGAAAATACAGCCAAAATTCTAATTTTCAAAAAAGTCACCTAATTTATATTATTTTGCCTTTTTGCAGCAGTAAGGGTGTTTTGCATAAGCATTGCGATTGTCATAGGACCTACACCGCCGGGGACGGGTGTTATAAAGGATGCCTTGGGTGATACCGCATCAAAATCGACATCACCGCAAAGCGTACCGTTATCGCGATTCATACCTACATCGATTACAACCGCACCCGATTTTACCATATCGGCGGTTACAAATTTTGCCTTACCGACAGCCGCAACAAGTATATCAGCCTTGCTTGTCACTTCGGATAAATCCTTTGTCCTTGAATGGCATATTGTAACCGTACCGTTTTTATGTAGCAGCAACATCCCCATAGGTTTGCCTACAATATTAGACCTACCGATTACAACACAGTTTTTACCCGAAACATCAATGTTGTAGTGTGAAAGCATTTCCATAACGCCTGCCGGTGTACAGGGTACGAAATCATAGTCGCCAATCATAATCTTGCCCACATTTACGGGATGAAACGCGTCAACATCCTTTTCGGGTGAAATAGCATTTATTACCGCCTTTTCATCAAGACCGCGGGGCAGGGGAAGCTGACACAAAATACCGTTAACCGTATAATCGTTGTTAAGTGTGTTAATAAGCGCCAAAAGCTCGTCCTGAGTAGTGGTTTCGGGAAGTACAAATTTTTTAGAAACAATACCCAATGCCTCACAAGCCTTTTCTTTATTGGCAACATATATTTTTGAAGCAGGATCCTCGCCTACAAGTATTACCGCAAGTCCTACGGTAATTCCGGCTTTATTAAGCCTTTTAACCTCGTCTGCTACACGCTGTTTAACAGCGGCAGACACTGCCTTTCCATCAATAATATTACGCATCTTCTTCTATCGCTCCTATTTCGGTATCCTCATCATTTTGTGCATCAAACACAGGAATGTACTGCTGTTGCACATCTGCACTATTGCGCTTTCTTATAACAAAAATAGCGGTTGCTGCAGAAAGGCACAAGAGGATTGAAAGCAGACAGGAAACCCTGATGTTTCCTATCATAAGACTATCGGTTCTGAGCAGTTCTATAATCGCTCTGCCAAAGCCGTACCAGACACAGTACATAAGTGTTGTTTCACCGCTGAAGCGGCGGTTTTTAGAAAGACGGTTAAGTACAAAGAAACCTGCTATACACCAGATTGACTCATAAAGAAAGCAGGGGTGTACCATTCCAACACCCATTTCGGCAATTGTACGCTCACTCTGCATACCCCACCAGCTGCTGCCCGTGAAACTGCCAAAGGCTTCTTGATTTACAAAGTTTCCCCAACGGCCGATACCTTGTCCAATAAGAAATGCTATTGCAGCAAGGTCAAACATATCAAGAATTTTAATACCCCTTAGTTTGCACATTAAAGCACCGCAGCCAAAGGCGCCGATTACAGCGCCGTAAATGGCAATTCCTGAAAATCCCGAAGAATCACCAAATCCAAAAAAATCACCGATACTTTGAAGTTTAACACCGTCAAAAATGACATAGTAGGTACGCGCACAAAGAATTGAAACGGGGGTAGTAACAAGCACTACATCAAGCATACGGTCGACATTGATATTGAAACGAGCGGCATTTTTAAGTCCGTAAATAATTGCCAGAACAAATCCTAAAGCAATGAGAATTCCGTACCAATAAATATCCCAACCGTTTCCTATCGGTATGGTAAAGGCTATCGGCTTTAATACCAAATCAATGCCGAAAATAGTAACATTATAACTCATCTATTCGTCCTCCAAAGGATTGATAACCGAAAGCACCGTGTTTTCATCACAAAATACATCAAGACGCTTTAAAACATCATCATAGGTTACGGTTTTAAGCAACTTAATTTCATCGAATAAATTGTAATTACACATAGCGCATTCTGCAAAACGCATTGCAACATTTTCAACATTGTTAAATTTTTTAACCACGCTGCCGTACATACCGCATTTAACGGCAGAAAACAGTTTTTTATCAATGCCTTCAATCCTAAGTCTTGCGATTTCCGCCTTTATTTTTTCGCATACGAGTTGCGGGTTTTTGGACTCACCCTCAAAAATCACGGCGGCATAACCGTGGCCTGTAAAGTATTCGCAGTCAAATTCGTCGTTTATAAGTCCCTCGTTCATAAGTTGTGCGTAAAGAGGGGAGGCTTCGCCGCAAATAATTTCAAGCAGTAAGTTTACGCATATCTTGCTTTTAAGACGGCGGTACGGCGTAGCAATTTTTTGCTTATATCCAAGACAGAAAAGCGGCATACTGATAGGCAACTTTTGTTCAACATAATTTGAAACAACCGTCTGCGGTTCATCAAATTCACCGCGTACAATTTCGACTGGCTCACGGTCTATTACAGAGCCTTCAATCTGCTTTAAAACCCTGTCTGTATCAACATTACCGACAATGCAGATAAACATATTTGACGGATTATAAAAGGTTTCATAGCATTTATAAAGCAGACTGCTGTCAATTTGCGCAATAGATTCAACCGTTCCCGCAATATCAATCTTAACAGGGTGGCAGTGATACATATTCGCCAGCATATTAAACATAACCCGCCAAGACGGACTGTCATCATACATTCTGATTTCCTGACCTATAATGCCCTGTTCTTTTTGTACAGTCTGCTCGGTAAAATAGGGGGACTGAACAAAGTTTAATAATATATCCAAATTCTCATAGAATTTATCACTGCAGGAAAACAGATAACAGGTTCTGTCAAAAGAAGTAAATGCATTAGCCGAAGCGCCTGTCTTTGCGTATTTTGAAAAGGCATCTCCGTCCTCACTTTCAAAAAGCTTGTGCTCTAAAAAGTGGGCAATACCCTCAGGCACGGAAATTTCTTCACCGCCGTTTTTGGAAAATTTGGTATCAATCGAGCCATATTTAGTGCCGAAAATAGCAAAGGACGATGAATACAGCGGTTTTTCCATTATATAAATTTCAAGTCCTGACGGGTGAACCGCCTTTACATAGCTTTCATCAATAGAACTTTCAAAAAGTTGTTTTTTCATCTGTCTAATCCTCCTTCGGCATAAGACGGTAAACTGTGTGTAGATGCACACCGCGCGCGGCATTTATTACATCGTCGCGTGTTACCATCATAATTTGCTGCGCCGCATCTTCAGGGGATAAAATAACCTTGTCTGAAATCTTTATCGAGTACCATATATCAAGTAATTCCTGACTGTCGTTGTAGGAATTAAGTGAATCGGTTATGCTTTTAACCGATGATTCAAATTCAAAATCTGAAAATTCACCCTGTTTTATCGCATCAAGCTGATGCAGTATTTCTGATTGTGCCTTTTCACAGTTGGGTGCCTCTACACCGCTGTCAACTGTGACAAGACCCTTTGATTTTACACTTGCCGCCGAACAGTAATAGCAAAGGCTGAGTTTTTCGCGGACATTGGTAAACAATTTCGAATATGGACCGCCGCCGAAAATATCTTTCATAACGGTAAGTGCGTTGCCATCTTCACCGTCACCGTAAAGTTCGCTTGAAAATCCCATTACAAGTTTACCCTGCGCAACATTCATATTTTCGGTAACTGTGTTAACCTTATCTGCTTTCTTGGTGGGTGTGTTTGCCGTGCAGTCGGTAACATTTTCGCGGTCGATACCCTCAAAAGATTCTGAAATGCGGTCGAACAGTCCGTTGGGCATACTGCGTGAAATAACATTCACCCGTAAAAAGCCCTGTGATAAAACGCGCTGCCAAGCAGCATACAGGTCTTTGCCCGTAATCCTGGCTATGTCCTCCTCGGTGCCGCATTTGGGTACGCCGTACGGCTCACCCTTGTACATTTCCTCTATCAATCTTTTTTTAGCATATATACGCTTTTCGCTTATCTCACCACGGACATGCTCAATCGCCTTACGCTTTTCGCGTTCAACATCCACGTCGTAAAAAGCGCCGTTTTCTACCTTTGGCTCAAAAATAAGACTGGTAAGCAATTCGGTGGCTTGTTCGCAAAGCTGCTCGTTGTCAAGGGTAAAGCGGTCGTCAATTACCGAAATCGAAATCCTAATCAGCTGATAATCGCCAACCTTTTCTGCCGAAGCCGAAAGTCCTGCACCGTAAAGCTTTGAAAGCTTAAAATTAAGTTTCGAAAAATTCGGATATTTTTTGCTGCAGGTTGTAAGCACAAAAGGAAGTAATGCATTTTCGGCAGCGTGGGCTGCGGTCAAAGGAACATAAAAGTTGAATGATACAAGTGTTGTATTAAAACGGGTATTTTTAATAAAAATGCCCTGTGCACCGTTTGAAAGCGGTATGATTTTTGCTGACATCTAATCCCTCCGTATGAATTACGACTGTTTAAAATATATTCGGTTTAATTCCCCTAGCATAAGGTGAAGTGTGCAAACGGGTAAACCGACTATGTTGAAATAGTCACCCTGTATGCTGCTGACAAATACGGCGGCGGCACCCTGTATGCCGTATGCGCCTGCCTTATCCATAGGTTCGTTTGTTTGGATGTAGCGGTCAATTTCACTATCATCAAGTTTTCTGAAAGTAACCTCTGTTACTACTGTTTTTGTTATAATCTTATCACCGCGTTTTACGGTAACACCGCTCATAACCTTATGTGTGTTGCCCGACAACATTTTCAGCATATCACGGGCATCTGCCTTGTCGGTGGGTTTGCCCATGATTTTATCGCCGAAAACCACAACCGTATCAGCCGATATTATTATATCGTCGGCACTTACACGGTCACAGACCGCTAAGGCTTTTTCAAGACTCAGCCGCGCCACCTCATCAAAAGGGGAGGCACCGCTTTTAATAGTCTCGTCAATATCCGCCGTAATTATTTCAAAATCAATCCCCATAAGCGCCAGTAATTCGCGGCGTCGGGGCGATTTAGATGCCAAAATATACTTCATAGATATACGCATCCCATTATAAATTATATTTAATATATTTTAGCATATTAGGACTATAATTTCAAGACTTATGCTTATTGAGAAGAATATTACTTTTTTCTTGTAATTATGCTCAATATATGGTATAATTGCTAATAATTATATGTATTGGTGGTATTTGTTATGAAATGTCCATACTGCGGCTATGAAGAAAGCAAGGTTATCGATTCCCGTCCTACTGACGAGGGTGAGCGTATCCGCCGCCGTCGTGAGTGCCTTAAGTGCGCAAAGCGCTTTACAACCTATGAGATGATTGAAAATCTTCCCATAGTAGTTATTAAAAAGGACGGCTCACGCGAAACCTTTGACCGTCAAAAATTGCTTACGGGTATGCTGCGCGCATGCGAAAAGCGACCTGTGTCAATCGAAACTCTTGACAGGGCTATCGGTGACATTGAAGCGGTTATTCAGAACTCTTTGGACCGTGAGGTAAGCAGTGATAAAATCGGTGAACTTGTAATGGAAAAACTTAAGGGTATCGATGAGGTAGCCTATGTTCGCTTTGCATCGGTTTACCGTCAGTTCAAGGATATCAATACCTTTATGAACGAACTTAATAAACTTCTCAGCAAATAGGTGACATAAGAATGAACCAAAACGAACTTCTGGCGGAGCTTTTGCTACCGCAAATTGATAAAACACCTGAATATTATGAAAGTCTTTATCCCGCACGCAGTTTGCCTGAGGGTGCGCGTGTTACCCGAATTGCACCAAGTCCTACGGGTTATTTGCATTTGGGTACGCTTTTTACCGCGCTTGTAAATCGTATAACAGCTACATCTACGAGCGGAATATTTTACACCCGAATTGAAGATACCGATAAAAAGCGTGAGGTTGTCGGCGGTATTGAGGATATTATTGACGGGCTGTGGCGCTTTGGTATAAATATTGACGAGGGATTTATAAGCGGCACTGAGGAAAGCGGTGACTACGGTCCTTATCAGCAAAGCCGCCGTGCCGAAATTTATCAAAGTTATGTTAAATACTTGATTAAACAAGGACTTGCATATCCTTGTTTTTGCACAGCGCAGGAGCTTGAGGAAACCAGAAAAATTCAGGAATCAAAAAAAATACGCACCGGCTACCACGGTGAATTTGCCAAGCACCGCGACATTACCTATGAGCAGGCAAAGGCGCTTATTGATGAGGGCAAACCTTTTGTAATAAGACTGCGTTCGCCCGGCAATGAGCAAAACCGCATAGCGTTTGACGATGTTATAAAGGGCAAAATTGAAATGCCCGAAAATGATGAGGATTTTGTACTTTTAAAGTCCGACGGAATACCTACCTATCACTTTGCGCACGCGGTTGACGACCACCTTATGCATACCACACACGTGCTTCGCGGTGACGAGTGGATTTCATCCGTTCCGAAACATATTCAGTTATTTAAATTATTGGGATTCAAACCACCAAAATACGGTCATGTTTCACCCATAATGAAGCTTGACGGCGGTGCGAAGCGTAAAATTTCCAAGCGCAAGGACCCCGAGGCTGCGGTGCATTTCTTTGCCGAGCAGGGATATGATGCTGCAAGTGTTATTGAATATCTTATGACCATTGCCGCCTCTGATTTTGAGGATTGGCGCCGCGCCAACCCTGTCGAAGATTATCGCAAATTCAAGTTTAATCTTAAAAAGATGAGCGTTTCGGGCGCTTTGTTTGATGAGGTCAAACTTATCGACGTCAGCAAAAATATGGTAGCCAAGCTTTCAAGCAGCGCCGTTTACGAAAAACTGACTGCCTGGGCAAAAGAGTTTGACACCGAGTTTTATGATATTCTCACTAAGACTCCCGACTATACACGTGCAGTTCTTGCAATCGACCGCGATGTGCCGAAACCCAGAAAGGACATTTCCCGTTGGTGTGAAGCAAAGGATTATTTCTCATATATGTTTGAGGAAACCTTTGTCCCCTGTTTTGAATTG
>JAZRPH010000041.1:0-10518 GCA_045649125.1 Acutalibacteraceae bacterium
ATATTGAAAGCCTTGGTCACTGTGGAGTTGCAGCTCTGCAGTGACCCTCTCTTTTCTTTTAGCTGCCCTTATGGTGTCCAAAACCATATTTACCGTTTGCTGAGTGCCGGTCTTGTATGCGACTATGCTGTTGTCATACAAGTCTCTGATTACAGAAAGATATAGTGTTCCTTGTCCTGTTTTGATATACGATATATCTGTAACCCATTTCTGATTCGGTCTGTCTGCTTTGAAATCTCTGTTAAGCAGATTCGGATAACGATGAAGATAATCTCCGTAATTACGGTATTTCTTCCTTCTGACTTCTGACAACAGATTGTATTTCTGCATAACACGAAGTATTGTTTTGGGATTATGATGTATATCTTCTCTTTCAAGCCACATGTGAACTCTACGATAACCGTAAGTTCTTCCACATTTCTCCTGACATTCTCTTATCTTTTCTGCAAGGGGCAAATCCTTTGCAGGTATATCCATTCTTTTTACATAATCATAGTAACCGCTTCTTGACACTTTGAAGAATCGGCACATTTCACTTATTGAATACTTTTCTTTATGACGATAGATTACCATAAATTTTATACTTGTTCTCACTTCCTTTCTGTGAACGAGAGAAAATCCCGCATAAGTTCATTTTCCATTTCCAAGGCTTTAATTTTACTGTCTTTTCGTGCGATTATGTAACGCAATTCTGTAACTTTATCTTCTTCTCTGACAATACAATCTTTTGGCGGTCTGCCTTTTTTCTTTAATGATATTCCTGCGGATATTAGTCTTTGTTTCTCGTTATATCTGCTGATAAAATTATGTATCTGTTCAAAACTGAAACCTAATTTGTCTCCGATTTCTCTTTTGGTAAATCCTTTTTCTTTCAGCTTTAATATTTCTTTTTCATATTCTTTTATATGTCTGTAGTTTCTGGCCATAAAAATTCCTCCTATGGTATTTATTCTACCATAGGAGGGTTCTTTTTTCTATTGTCCGTTTTTACTGGACTTGTTCAACTTGCAAGTAGGGGTTTAAAATTTGCATTACGCTCCCCAATATTTGCGGTCAAGACTTCTGAATCTTATTGCCGCGAATATGTTTTCTTTTTCTATTATCTCATTTCCTTCAAGGTCTGCGACGGTACGTGCCACCTTCAGTATTCGGTCATACGCACGCGCGGAAAGACCAAGTTCATCAAAACAACGGCTTAAATATTCGGCAGCGTCGTTGGTCATAACACAGTATTTTCTAAGCATCGACGGAGTAAGCAGCGCGTTGCAGGTAATACCTGTACCGCGGTAGCGTTCAATCTGCATTTTTCGTGCACGGTTGACGCGCTCTCTTATCTGCGCCGAGGTTTCGGTTGGCGCTGTATCGCTAAGTGATTTGTAATCGACAGGGGGTACCTCAACATGCAGGTCAAGTCGGTCAAGCATAGGTCCTGAAATTTTGTTAAGATATTTATGTACCATATTTGTTGAGCAGGTACATGCCTTTGTCGGATGACCGTAAAAACCGCAAGGGCAGGGGTTCATTGCCGCCACCATCATAATTGAGCTTGGATATGTAACGGTACCCGACACGCGCGAAACGGTTACCTTACCGTCCTCTAACGGTTGACGCAACGCTTCCATAGCATCACGCTTGAATTCCGGCAATTCATCGAGGAACAGTACACCGTTGTGGGCAAGTGAAATTTCACCCGGCTTTGGTACTGTTCCGCCACCCGTGAGCCCTGGTGCCGATATGGTATGGTGCGGTGAGCGGAACGGACGGGTAGTCACAATGGGATTGTTTTTATTGAGTATTCCCGCAACCGAGTGTATCTTTGTCGTTTCAATGGATTCTTCAAAGGTCATTTCAGGAAGGATTGTAGGCAACCGCTTTGCAAGCATACTCTTACCGGCGCCCGGCGGTCCGATAAGCAGTATATTATGTCCGCCTGCAGCCGCTACTTCAAGGGCTTTCTTCGCGGTTATCTGTCCTTTGACCTCACTAAAATCAAGAAAATCAGCAGGATTTACAACAGATGTCGGTATAGGCGCTGCAGGTTGCAGAGGTGTAAAGACTGTCAAATGGTCTATTATCTGCTTGACATTGCTTATGCCGAAAACCTTTATACCCTCAACCACGGCAGCTTCGGCTGCGTTATCAAGCGGTACAAATATATTTTCTATTCCGTTTTGTTTAGCGGTAATTGCCATTGCAAGTACACCGTTTACAGCGCGAACCTGACCGTCGAGGGATACTTCGCCTAAAAATATACTGTTTGAAACATCTGCTGTTAACTGTTCCGATGCTATAAGTATTGATAAAAGTATGGGAAGGTCGTAAACCGCACCCTCTTTTTTCTTGTCTGCAGGTGCAAGGTTTACGGTAATTCTGCCATTAGGAAAACGGTATCCGCAGTTTTTAATTGCTGCGCGTACACGGTCGCGCGATTCCTTTACTGCGGTATCGGGGAGTCCTACCACATCAAAGCAGGGCAGTCCGCCCGAAACATCCGCCTCGATTTCTATCATATAAGAATCTATACCGAAAATTCCCACGCTTTTAACCATTGAAAACATTAATTTAAACCATCCTGAACTATTTTATATGTGATTTAATTTTAATACAGTATCTCATTCTCAATTACTTACGGTCTAATGGCTTCTATAACCGCAGCTAAGGCATCACCCATTTGCTTATATCCGTTTGTGTTTGGATGAACCCAATTTGAATGCTTCATAACATAATCGTCGCAATATTTATTAGCACGATAGGGTTCCTTATCGTAACCAAAAACAGGATCTAAATTTAAAAGCGTTCCCGAGATGTAGATACCGTCACGTCCGTCAAAATGCTTTATAAGTGCATCTGCTGCCTTAATAACATTAAATCTGTACTGTTTTGAGCCGGAAACACAACCCATATTTTTGCCCCATGAATATTGTTCGGCACCTATTATGGGAAGATTGATAATTATTTTTATATTGGGGTTATATTCCAATATTGACGAAATCATTCTTTCGGTGTTTTTTACATACTCTTCAATAATTTGGTCACTATTTTCATAGGGGACGATTTGAAGATCGTTTCCTCCCATAAGCAGCGAAACCGCATCAATATGACCGGGATTATATCTTTCAACATATTTTTTAAAACTTAATTCCCATGAAGGATTGTCGTTAACTAAAACTTCATTTCCATTTTCTCTAAGATAAAGTTTGCCGTCTTTGTGGTAAATCATACCGTCACGCAACTCAAACAGGGGGAAACCGTCACAACAGTATGTAGAGCGATTTTCACTGCGCTTTGCTTCCTCAAAAGGAAGGTCTCCAAAATAGTCTTTACCTTCAATGCCTTTAGGAAATATAAAGGGAGAAACTCCGCCACAGCACATGGTTGTGTTATTAAAATAAGAGTGGTAGGACCAACCGCCCCTGCCCTCAGTGCGAATATGACCGTCAAAGCACCTAAGACCGCGGGTTGTTATATTGTTAAGTTTGCAAACAACATGCTCAACATAACTTGTAGTATGCGTCATACTATCGCCGATTGCCATAATTGAAAATTCGTCGGTTTTTTTCTTATCCATCATATGTACAACACAGGACCGCTCTGCAATACGACAGCCCATATCGTCATAGACTGCAATTGTAAGGGGGAAGGAATCACGGTCATAGGGGAATTTGTCAATGCGCCAAAATTCTCCGAAATTAGCGCCGAATTCACATTCGACCTTTACATCGTACTCTTCGCGATATGGAAGAATAATATTTTTGAAATAAATATTATATTCTTCAGTGTCTGTTACAATGTCCTGATTTGCCTTAGTTCTTAACATAAAAAGTTCTGAAGGCAATGCAATAATGATATCCATAAACTCACCTCAATTAAATTAATAATAACATTTTAATTATAACATACTTATTTTTCCTTTACAATATGAATTTGCAATAAGGTTAACCGTTTTTTAACAATTTAAAGTGAATAAATATGTATAATGTACATATAAAATTTTAAAAGAGGTTTTATTATGAATTTCAGATACAGATTAATGCAATTTATGAGCGGCAGATACGGTATTGATATGCTGTTTTATGTGATTTTTGTTGCAGCATCGGCATTGTCGATTATAAACTGCTTTGTTCGCATATGGCCGCTACAGATTGTAGTATATGCATTGGTTGTATATGCTTTTTTTCGTGTACTTTCACGCAATACAGCCGCAAGAGCGCGTGAAAATCAGCAGCTGTGCGCTATATTAGGCAGAATTCGTGACAAGCAGAATATTCGTCGCAGACGGCATGCCGATTTCACGCATATCTATAAAAAATGTCCCGCATGCCGTGCGGTACTGCGACTGCCAAGACGCAAGGGTAAGCACACGACGGTGTGCCCTAAATGTAACAAGAAATTTACCGTGCGTGTTTTTAAGGATTAAAGCGGATTTTTATTGACTTTAATTACTAATTAAATTATAATTTATTTTGTGATTTACTATATTGAAGGGTGGCGGTTAAATGGCAAGGATTAACTTTACCAAAATGCAGGGCACAGGTAACGATTATGTGTATATCAACTGTTTTGAACAGACTGTCGATAATCCGGAATATCTTGCCAAGATAATGTCACCCCGCCGCCACAGCGTCGGTGCTGACGGTGTTATTCTTATCTGTCCGTCTGATGTGGCAGACGCTAAAATGCGAATGTTCAATCTTGACGGAAGCGAGGGTAAAATGTGCGGCAACGGGTTGCGCTGTGTCGCCAAATTTGTTTATGACAGCGGCATTGCAAGGAAGAACACACTTACCATTGAAACCCTAAGCGGTATAAAAACCGTAAACATCGAAACCGAAAACGGAACTGCGAAAACCATTACGGTTGATATGGGTAAACCCATATTCACAACCCGTAAAATACCCGTTTTGTACAAGTCGGCAAGTATGATAAACAAGCCATTGACTGTGGCGGGTGCGGAATATAAAATAACCGCTCTTTCTATGGGTAATCCGCACGCTGTGATATTCTGTGACGATGTTGCGCAGCTTGACCTTTTAAAATTAGGTCCAATTTTTGAAAATCATGAGATTTTTCCCGAAAAGATAAACACCGAATTTGTACGTGTTATCGATGATAAAACCCTTGAAATGCGCGTTTGGGAGCGCGGCAGCGGTGAGACACTTGCTTGTGGTACGGGTGCCTGTGCTGCTGTGGTTGCGGCAGTGCTTAACGGATTTTGTGAGCGCAAACAGGAAATAACAGTCCGCCTTGCAGGCGGTGAGCTGTTTATAACATATATGGCGGATGACCGCGTGCTTATGCGCGGCGGTGCCGAAAAAGTCTTTGACGGAGTGTTTGAGTATGAGTCTTAAAATCAAGATTAATGAAAATTATGCGAATGTAAACAAGAACTATCTTTTTTCGGAAATTGCAAAGCGCGTATCTGCATACAAGACTGCAAATCCCGATAAAAGTGTTATAAGCCTTGGTATCGGCGATGTTACGCGACCGCTTTCAAGCGTTGTTGTTAACGCTATGAAAAAAGCGTCGGAGGAAATGGGCAACGCTGAAACCTTCCGCGGTTATCCGCCTGAGCATGGTTATGACTTTTTGCGTCAGGCAATCGCTGATTATTATAAGAGGAACGGTATCCAAATATCAGCGGAGGAAATATTTGTATCTGACGGCGCTAAAAGTGACGTAGGTAATATCGTGGATATTTTGGGCGATAACACCGTTGTTATCCCTGACCCTGTGTATCCTGTGTACCTTGACAGCAATCTTATGAGCGGTCACAAGGTAGAGTTTCTTTATGGAAATATGAATAACGGTTTTATGCCCACTCCCGAAGATTTGCAGGGTACGGGGTACATAATTTATCTGTGTTCACCTAATAATCCAACAGGCGCTGTGTACGATAAAGCAGGACTTAAAAAATGGGTTGATTTTGCAAATGAAAGCGGCTCGCTGATTATATTTGACGCTGCTTACGAGGCATTTGTTAAGGGTGAATATCCTCATTCAATTTTTGAAATCGAGGGTGCAAGAAAATGCTGTGTCGAAATCTGCAGCTTTTCAAAGACCGCTGGCTTTACGGGTACACGCTGCGCATGGTCGGTATTTCCTGATGAACTTTGTGTTTCAAGCGGTAAACTTTCAGCGCTTTGGGCAAGAAGACAGGCAACAAAATTTAACGGTGTGCCTTATGTTGTTCAGCGCGCGGCTGAGGCTGCCCTTTCTGACGAGGGTATAAAGCAGTGCAACGAAGCCATTGACTATTATCTTGGTAATGCAAGTATTATTGCCGATGTCCTTCGTGAAAAGGGTATCCGTTTTACAGGCGGCACCGATTCACCGTATCTGTGGCTTGAATGTCCAAACGGTATGGCTTCTTGGGAATTCTTTGACTTCCTGCTCGAAAACGCACAGCTTGTTGGCACACCAGGTGCAGGCTTCGGTAAATCGGGCGAGGGATTTTTCCGTCTTACTTCTTTTGGCAGCCGCGAAAACACATTGATCGCAGCCGAAAGATTAAAGAAACTTTTGTGATTTATAATTTAAAAAACACCTCTTGAAAGGCTACTTGTCATAAGAATGTCTTGAACATCCAATAATATCAGCCTATTAACAAGTGTACGTGAGCCGATCAGTATTATGCTGGTCGGTTTGTTTTGCATAAAAATGCCGTTATCGGCAATAATATAAACAAACATCAACTTTAATTGATTGACATTTTGCCGATATTATGATATGCTATTAACAGTAAATTTGGAGGCTTAAGTATGAAATACCTATCCGTTAAAGAGGTTGCTTTACTTTGGAATATATCCGAGCGTAGTGTTCGTAATTACTGTGCCGCAGGTCGTGTCCCCGGCGCTTTCCTTACGGGCAAGACTTGGAATATTCCGGAAAACGCAGAGAAACCCGAAAGAAGTAATAAAAGCAAACCTGCACCGCAGACTTTACTTGAAATTTTGAAAGAAGAAAAGCGGGATCAGATACACGGCGGAATATATCACAAAATACAGATTGAACTGACCTATAACTCCAATCATATTGAAGGCAGCCGCCTCACCCACGATCAGACCCGTTATATCTTTGAAACCAATACCATCGGCTTAACCGAGGAAGGTGTGCGTGTTGATGATATTATTGAAACTGCCACCCACTTCCGCTGTATTGATGAAATTATAGAAAATGCAAAATCGCAGCTAAGTGAAAAGTTTATTAAACACCTGCATTTTATTCTTAAAACCGGTACAAGTGATTCGAAAAAAGATTGGTTTGCTGTTGGCGATTATAAAAAGTTGCCTAACGAAGTCGGCGGCAGAGAAACAACCTTGCCCGAAGATGTATCAAAAGAAATAAAAAAACTCCTCAGCCATTATAACAGCAAAGAGGATGTAACCCTCCACGATATTATTGAGTTCCACGTACAGTTTGAACGCATTCACCCCTTCCAAGACGGTAACGGTCGTGTCGGCAGACTCATTATGTTTAAGGAGTGCTTGAAGCACGGTATCGTTCCATTCATTATTGAGGATAAAATTAAAATGTTCTACTACCGCGGACTTAAAGAATGGAAACAGGAAAAGGGATACCTTACCGACACCTGCCTCTCCGCACAGGATACATTCAAAACTTATTTAGATTATTTTAGAATACCGTATAACAACGAAACTGAAGTGTGAGGATTACTATGAAAGATACAGAACGTCGTGCAGCAGCGAAAGCCTTCCAAGAATATTGGAAAGACAGAGGATATGAAAAGGGTGAAAGCCAACCGTTTTGGTTATCATTACTTCGCGATGTCTTGGGCGTAGAAGCACCCGAAAAGTTTATTGCCTTTGAGGAACAAGTGCGCCTTGACCATACAAGCTTTATTGACGGCTTTATTCCGGCAACTCATGTACTTATTGAGCAAAAAGGCCGCAATAAAGACCTTCGCAAACCCATCAAGCAGTCGGATGGAACCCTGCTTACCCCGTTCCAACAGGCACAGCGGTATTCTGCTGTTCTGCCGTATTCACAGCGTCCTCGTTGGATCATCACCTGCAATTTTGAAGAATTCCTTGTTTATGATATGGAAAAACCTAACGGCGAACCCGAGCAGATTTTCGTTAAAGACTTAGCCCGTGAGTATTACCGCCTTATGTTCCTTGTGGATACGGAGGATGACAATATTCGACGCGAAATGGAGGTTTCCATTCAGGCAGGTAACTTGGTGGGCATACTGTATGATGAAATCTTAAAGCAGTATCACGATCCCGAAAATGAGGAATCTCTCAAAAGTCTTAACAAACTCATCGTCCGTCTTGTTTTCTGCCTCTATGCAGAGGATGCCGGTATTTTCGGTGGACATTCCAAATTCCATAATTACATTAAGTCTTTCTCTGCACGTGATATGCGAAAGGCTCTTATCGAGTTGTTTAAAATCCTCGATACCAAACCCGAAGACCGTGATCCTTACGAGGATGAGCAACTGAGCTCCTTCCCGTATGTAAACGGCGGTTTGTTTGCGGATGAAAATATCGAGATTCCGCAAATGAGCGATGAAATCCGTGATTTGCTCCTTCGTAACGCAAGTGAAGACTTTGATTGGAGCGATATCAGTCCAACAATCTTCGGTGCGGTTTTCGAAAGCACCTTGAACCCCGAAACTCGCCGTAGCGGTGGTATGCACTATACCTCTATCGAAAACATACATAAAGTTATTGATCCGCTGTTCCTCGATGAACTTAGAGAGGAATTGGAAGAAATAAAGGCAATTAAGGTTGCCAAGACAAGAGAAACCAAAATTAATGATTTCCGTGAAAAGCTCGGAAGCCTTACCTTCTTTGATCCTGCTTGTGGTTCGGGCAACTTCCTCACCGAAACCTATATTTCTCTGCGCCGTTTGGAGAACGAAGCTATTGAAGTTATTACGCAGGGGCAGATGCTTATCGGAATAGACGATGTTATAAAGGTTTCAATAGGACAATTTTATGGTATTGAAATTAACGACTTTGCTGTTACCGTTGCAAAAACTGCTCTTTGGATCGCCGAAAGCCAAATGATGAAAGAAACCGAAGATATAGTTAAGCAAAACCTTGAGTTTTTGCCCCTTAAGTCTTATTCTAACATTGTTGAGGGCAACGCTTTGCGCACCGACTGGGAAACCGTTGTGCCTAAAGACAAACTAAACTATATTATGGGCAATCCTCCGTTTGTTGGTGCTTCAATGATGACAGCAGAACAAAAGAATGATGCTGTAGCCATATTTGGAAAAATAAAATTGTCAAACAGCATTGATTATGTTGGCGCTTGGTATCACAAAGCAGCCGAGTTAATGCAAGGAACTAAAATTAGAACTGCTTTAGTTTCAACTAATAGCATAACCCAAGGTGAACAAGTTGCGCCTTTGTGGGATAAACTTGTTAATCAACTTAATATTGAAATTGATTTTGCTTATCGCACTTTTAGATGGAACAGCGAAGCCAAAGATAAAGCAGCAGTTCATTGTGTAATTATTGGATTTAGTCAATATGGAATCGCAAAGAAGAAAATGTTGTATTTTAATGAGTCTGTTGTACGCGAAGTTTCCAATATCAATCCTTACTTGGTGGATGCTCCCACTGTGCTTGTAGTAAGTAGTGCCAAACCTTTATCTGATATTCCTACAATGTTTTTGGGAAATAAACCTGCCGATGGTGGAAATTTGATCCTTTCTCCAGAAGAACGGAATGAAATCTTAAAAACCGAACCAGAATTAGAAAAATATATTCTCCCGTACACAGGTGCGATTGAATACATTAATAAGAAAGAAAGGTTTTGCCTATGGCTTAAAGATGTATCACCTGCAGATGTTAGAAAAAGCAGAGTGTTATCACAACGGCTTTCTGCCGTTCGTGAAATGCGATTAAATAGCACTGCTGCCCCAACACGAGCCAAGGCGGATGCACCTCATCTTTTCTTCTTTATCTCACAGCCGGATAGTAATTATTTGCTAATTCCGAGTACTTCATCGGAAAATCGTAGATATGTACCTATAGGCTTTTTGCCTCCTAATGTAATAGCAAGCAATTCAACGACTATCGTTCCTAATGCCACGCTTTATCATTTTGGCATAATTACTTCAAATGTTCATATGGCATGGATGCGTGCGGTTTGTGGGCGACTTGAAATGCGTTATCGGTACTCTGGAGGTATTGTATACAATACATTCCCATGGCCGACTCCAACAGATGAGCAAAAAGCGGCTATTGAGAAAACGGCTCAGGCAATTCTTGATGCAAGAGCGAAATATCCCGATTGTTCTCTTGCCGATCTCTATGATGAAGTTGCTATGCCTCCCGAACTCCGCAAAGCTCACCAAGCCAACGACCGCGCCGTAATGCAGGCATATGGGTTTGATGTAAAGACTATGACCGAGAGCACCTGTGTGGCAGAACTTATGAAGATGTATCAAAAATTAACTGCAAATTAATGGATACTCTATTAGTTTCATAGAGTCCCAACGACGAACTGCAGGTTGGTAAAGAAATTCAAATGAAAACCGTAAAT
>JAZRPH010000042.1:0-64377 GCA_045649125.1 Acutalibacteraceae bacterium
CCACTTCTACAATCACCAACGTATCCAACTAAAAACAAAACTGACACCACTAGAAAAGCGATGTCAGTATGTTGCTTAAAATTTAATATTATCTACCATAGGGGTGTTTTTGTACTGTCCGCACAAATTGGGGCAGTCCAAGTTTTAACACTTGACAAGTAGGGGTTTTTATCATTCAGAAAAAAGCAGGGTTGATAAATATCTGTCTCCCGTATCAGGAAGAAGTACAACTATGGTTTTACCTGCATTTTCTTCGCGTCTTGCAAGACACACTGCCGCGTACGCTGCAGCGCCTGAGGAAATGCCGACAAGCACACCCTCGCTTGTGCCGATAAGACGAGCGGTTTCAAATGCTTGTTCGGTTGTAACAGTTATTACCTCGTCATAAATTTCGGTGTTAAGTACCTGCGGTATAAAACCCGCACCTATACCCTGCAGAGCGTGTGCACCCGCCTTACCGCCCGAAAGTACGGGAGAATCGGCAGGTTCAACAGCCACGATTTTAACATCTGGGTTTTTAGATTTTAAATATTCGCCAACTCCCGTAACGGTACCGCCAGTGCCGACGCCCGATACAAATATATCGACAGTGCCGTCGGTATCTGCAAAAATTTCAGGACCTGTTGTCTTTCGATGGGCTTGGGCATTAGCAGGATTTTCAAACTGACCTGCAACAAAACTATTGGGTATTTGTTTTGAAAGTTCATATGCTTTATTAATTGCACCCTTCATACCCAAACTGCCATCGGTAAGCACAAGCTCGGCGCCGTATGCTTTTAAAAGGCGGCGACGTTCAACCGACATAGAATCGGGCATAACAATAATTGTTTTATATCCCCTTGCAGCCGCAACCGACGCAAGACCGATTCCTGTATTGCCGCTTGTTGGCTCGATTATCACCGAATCAGGCTTTAAGGTGCCGTCAGCCTCAGCCGAGTTTATCATTTCAAGAGCCACACGGTCCTTTACCGAACCTGCGGGATTTAAATATTCAAGCTTTGCAAGAAGGCAGACATTAAGTCCTAATTGCTTTTCAATATTAGCAAGGCGCAAAAGCGGAGTTTTACCGATAATTTGGTCGGCAGAATTGTAAATATTTATAACAATCACCCATCCTGAACATTATTTAAACTAAAGGCAATTAGATTATAACATAAAATATTGAAAAAATCTATAAAAAACACTGCTTTATAAAAAAGCAGTGTTTTTCTTATCCAATTGCTCCTCCGAGGCCGAAGCTTACTGAAATTGCCCTGTCTACCATATCCATTGAGGTACCGTCAATGCTGCCCATACGCTCCTTAAGGCGTCGCTTATCTATTGTTCTTACCTGTTCGAGCAGCACTATGGAATCCTTTGCAAGACCGCAGCAATCGGCACTTAAATTTATATGTGTGGGAAGATTTGATTTGTCCTGCTGACTTGTAATCGCGGCTGCAATCACAGTAGGACTGTATTTATTCCCAATATCATTTTGCACTATAAGTACCGGTCTTACGCCGCCCTGCTCCGAACCGATAACAGGGCTTAAATCAGCATAATAGATGTCTCCTCGTTTGATATTCATTATTGTTTCACACTCCGAATTGGTTAGGCTGAGTTTTAATGGTCAACCCTCTGTGATTATTTTTACCTGAAAAACCTGAAAATAATCACATAAGAAAAAATCTTTCCCATACATTTTATGTGAAACTGTAATGCCGTGTGAATTATGCCGATACGGCAAAATAGATAAGGACAAAAAATCCTAAAATTATACGGTAATATCCAAATGCTTTAAAATCGTGGCGCTTGATATATGACACCAAGAATTTTATTGCCAACACAGATACAATGAATGCCACAGCACAACCGATAAGCAGTATCATTATTTCATAGGATGTAAAGCTGAAGCCGTCAATAAAGAATTTAAACAGCTTAATGGCGCTTGCGCCGAACATTGCAGGAATTGACAGAAAGAATGAAAATTCAGCTGCTACCGTACGCGAGGTGCCAAGCAGTGACGCACCCAGTATTGTAGATCCGCTTCGGCTGGTACCGGGAACTAATGCCAAGCACTGTATAAGACCTATTAAAAGCGCGGTTTTGTAGGACATTTTATCAAGGTCACCAATACGAACCGACTTATTCATATTCTCAATTATAATAAACAGCACACCGTAAACAATAAGCGCCGCCGACACGATATATGCACGAAGGTCACCCGTTAGCATCGCGTCAATCTGGTCATCAAAAATAAGTCCTATCACTGCGGCGGGTATACTTGCGATAAGAATTTTTACCCACAGTAAAATTTTATCCATATATATGTAGTTATTGCAAAAGCGCTTCATATTACCAATGCTACCGTTTTGTGCCTTAAAAAACGGCTGGACCGCAGTGCTTTTCAGGTGAAATGGCCATATCTTGCTCCAAAACAGTATTACAACTGCCAAAATGGCGCCAAGCTGAATAACAACCAGGAAAATATCCATAAATTCGTCGCGGACATTAAGTTTCATCCACTCATCAACCAAAATCATATGACCGGTGCTGCTTATGGGAAGCCATTCGGTTATACCCTCAACAATGCCTAAGATAACCGTTTTTATTATCTCTAAAAATACTGTCATAGTATACAACCCCATTAAATTTGCAGGGTTATTAAAACCCTGCAAATTTTAAAATCTATTTACCTATAATTTCCTTATATAACCTTATATAAGCATTTGCGGAAGTGCGCCAACTGTTGTCATAACTCATACAACGGCGGCGAAGAATATCCCATCCTTTTGTATCATTGTATCCTGCAAGGGCGCGCCATACAGCCTCCTGCATTTCGTGGGCGTTAAAGTTGGCAAAGGTAAAGCCGTTGCCCTCACCGCTTTGGCTGTCGGTAATGGTATCGTTAAGTCCGCCTGTTTCACGGACTATCGGCACGGTACCATAACGCAGTGCAACCATCTGCGCAAGACCGCAGGGCTCACTTTTACTGGGCATAAGGAACATATCAGCACCCGCATAAATACGGTGCGCAAGTTGCGCATCAAATCCAAGCTTTAGTGCGACTTTATCGGGATATTTGGCTGCCATATCATAAAAGAAGGTTTCAAACTCCCACTCGCCCGAGCCGAGAATAACAAACTGCAAATCCGCCCTTAAAAGTTCTTCAAACACATGTTTGACAAGGTCAAGTCCTTTATGTTTTACAAGACGGGTTACCATACCAATCAGCGGCGCCTCTTTACGCTGGGGCAGTCCCATCTGTTTTTGAAGCTGCGCCTTATTGTAAGCCTTTGCGTCCAAACTGTCGGCGGTAAAGTTTTTGAAAATCAGCGGGTCGGTTTCAGGATTGTAGACATCACAGTCAATACCGTTTACAATACCCGTAAGCTTGTATGTGAATTCCTTAAGAATCGCATCTAATCCGTGTGAATAATAGGGCTGTAATATCTCGCGCGAATATGTCGGAGATACGGTAGTCACCTTATCAGAACACTGTATTGCACCCTTCATAAGATTAACACAACCGTCATATTCAATCAGGCTTTCCCTGCCCTCAGGCAGACCTAACACATCGCCGTAAAGCTCCATACCGTATTTGCCCTGATACTGTATATTATGAATTGTATAAACAGTTTTAATATTTTGGTACAGCGGGTCGTGTTTATAATATTCATTAAGATATATCGGCACCATAGCAGTTTGCCAGTCGTTACAGTGTATAATATCAGGTGTAAAGTCAATATACGGGATTATTTCAAGCACCGCACGGGAGAAAAAGGCAAATCGCTCGGCATCGTCATAATGCCCGTAAAGCATATCGCGCTTAAAATAATATTCGTTATCAATAAGATAATAAATCACACCGTCAACATGCGCTTCAAACACACCGCAATACTGTCGGCGCCATGAAACAGGAACGGTTATATTACAAAGAAAGGTCATCTTTTCCCGTAATTCCTGACCTATACTGCCGTAAAGCGGCATAACCACTCTGCATCCTATAAAACGGCGGCGCAACGCCTTGGGTAAGGCGCCTGAAACATCCGCAAGACCGCCCGACATTGCAAATGGATACGCTTCGCTGGTAGCGAACAAAACTTTCATAATCCTTCTCCTATAATATCTGGTTTTTGGCAACTAAAAACGCCTTTTCATCGGTGCCCTTTATTACCATTCCGTCACCTATTATGGCATTTTTATCAGAAACAACTTTATCAAGAACGGCATCCTTACCTATGCTTACGCCCTGCATTATAATAGAGTTTTCAACAACAGCACCCTTTTCAACCTTAACACCGCGGAAAAGAATACTGTTTTTAACCGTACCGTCAATGACGCAGCCCTCCGCAATAAAGGAGTTTTTAACCTGTGATTTTGTGCCATAACGAGTTGGCATATCGTCACGGGTTTTTGTGTAAATGGGGCGCTCACTGTTAAATAAATCACGGCGCACCTCGGCATCAAGCAACCGCATATTTGTTTTTATATAGGTCTTAGGACAGTCCATAACTGCGGCAAAATCCGTATGAATATATGCTATTACCTTAAGCTCATCAAGATGCTCGGCAATTATATCCTTACAGATGCTGTTGCCGCCGCTTTCATAAGATTCCTGAACGAGTTCAATCAGCATATCGCGTTTAAATACAAATATGCCCAGCGTACGCATTTCTTCGGCAGGAATTGCCCACGGGAATTCGGTTGATTTAACATTGTTTTCACCGTCAAGGGTTACTATCATAGTATCATCACCGTTTTGCAGCGGCGCACCCTTGTGGCACACAGCCGTAACATCGGCACCCTGTGAAATATGCTGTTTTATAACCTTATCAACATCAACATTCGCAACTACACGGGAATCGCAAATGACGATATGCTCTGCACCGCATTTATGAATGAAATCCATAGAGTTATAAAGTGCCTCAACAAAGCCCTGATACTGTCTGGTTCCGCTAATGTTAAATGGCGGCAGAATACGCACACCGCCGCTTTTGCGGTCAAGGTCCCAATGCACACCGCTTCCGATGTGGTCCATAAGTGAGCGGTATTTTTCTTTTGTAATAATACCTATATTTGTAATATTGGCATTCACAAGATTAGAAAGGCTAAAATCGATAAGGCGGTATCTGCCGCCGAAAGGAACGGAGGCAATAGAGCGCTTTTCCGTAAGCCTTACAAGGCTTTCATCATAAGCATTTGCAAATATTATGCCTGCTACTGTGGTAGATCTCATATCACTTCCTCCTCTGCTACATCTTTTGTTATCATCTGCTTAGCGCCGACTTTGGCGCCCTTGCCAACGGTAATGCCGTCACCGATTACTGTTATTCCGAATTCATCTGCGGCAACGCCTTGCGGGTCAATACCTACCACAGCATCCTCACAGATGACGGAGTTTTCGGCGACTATGGAATACTTAACCTTTGCGCCCTTTTTGATTACAGCACCAGGCATTACAAGTGAGTATTCAACACTCGCACCATCCTCAACCGTGACATTTTCAAACAAAATTGAATAGTCAAGACTGCCGTACACCTCACAGCCGTCTGTGATAAGCGAATGCTCAACATTTGCACTGTCCGAAATATACTGCGGTGGAAGCGCTACCGTGCGTGAGTAGATGCGCCAGTCACTGTCGGCGAGGTTAAGATCAATTTTGGGGTTAAGCAGGTCAAGATTTGCCTCCCAAAGAGAGTCGACTGTACCGACATCCTTCCAATAATCGTCAAAACGATATACCATCATAAGCTCGTTATTGCTTAACATCATAGGTATAATGTTTTTACCGAAATCGTTGTCAGAATCGGGATTTTTCTCGTCTTCGGTAAGATATTTTCTTAATTTATCCCACGAAAATACATAAATACCCATCGAAGCAAGCTGGCTTTTAGGATTCTTTGGTTTTTCCTCGAACTCGTATATACTTCCGTCGGGATTGGTATTCATTATACCGAAACGCGTGGCCTCCTCCAAAGAAACCTCTAGCACCGATATTGTACAGGCGGCACCCGTTTCCTTATGCTGCTCAATCATCTTGGAATAGTCCATTTTATAGATATGGTCACCCGAAAGGATAAGAACATACTCAGGATTATAGCGCTCGATAAATTCAAGATTTTGATATATGGCATTTGCTGTGCCTTTATACCAGTCGCCGCCCTTTTGTCCCTGATACGGCGGTAAAATATGGACACCACCGTTTTGTCGGTCAAGGTCCCACGGTTTGCCCGAACCGACATAATCATTAAGCTCAAGCGGTTTATACTGGGTTAAAATACCTACCGTATCAATACCAGAATTGATGCAGTTAGATAGCGGAAAGTCAATTATTCTGTACTTGCCGCCGTAAGGAACTGCCGGTTTGGCAATTTTTCCTGTAAGGACACCCAGTCTGCTACCCTGCCCGCCTGCAAGGAGCATTGCAACGCATTTTTTCTTAATCACAAAAAACATCTCCCGTTTTTTTATTATCATATATTTTATCAGTTTGCTTTTTTGGATTTTTTACCGCGTTTTTTAGGAACTTTATAATATGTTACTGAAAGCGCGGGTATGTCAATAGAAATAGAGTTCTCATAGCCATGCATTGATATAGCTTCACTGCAGTAAGCGTCAGCCAATCCGCCTTTGCCGCCGTATTTCGCATCACTGGTAGTGAAAATCGGCTTGTAATTACCCGCATTCGGTACACCGATACGGTAATCCTTTCTGTCAACAGGGACAAAATTACAAACCGCTATAATTTGGTCACCTGCGGCATTTTTACGGCAAAAAGCAATGATGCTTTGCGAATTATCGTCACTTGAAATCCAATTAAAGCCTTCCCAAGAAAAATCTATCTCCCAGAACTCACTGTGTTTAAGATAGAATTTATTAAGGTCGCGCACAAAATTCTGCATACTGCGATGCGCGTCATAGTCCAGAAGCAACCAGTCAAGCTCACTGTCATACTTCCATTCAATAAACTGGGCAAATTCCTGTCCCATAAAAAGCAGTTTTTTGCCAGGATGCGCCATCATATATGCATAAAAGGCACGGAGATTACTGAATTTATCATCATATTCACCCGGCATTTTATTTATAAGCGAACATTTTCCGTGTACAACCTCATCGTGTGAAAGAGGCAGCACAAAATTTTCAGAAAACGCATAGAAAAATGAAAAGGTGAGGCAGTCATGATTGTGTTTTCGGAACAAGGGGTCAAGCGACATATATCTTAGCATATCGTTCATCCAGCCCATATTCCATTTGAAATTAAACCCTAATCCGCCGTCTGATGCAGGGCGCGTAACCATAGGCCAGGCAGTTGATTCCTCGGCAATCATTAAAACGTTGGGATTAACATCAAATGCCGCAGCATTAAGTTGTCTTAACAGTTCAATCGCTTCAAGGTTTTCCCGTCCGCCGTAGGAATTAGGCAGCCAATCGCCACCGCCCCTGCCGTAGTCAAGATACAGCATTGAAGCCACAGCGTCAACGCGCAGACCGTCTATATGAAATTCCTTTAACCAGTAAACTGCGCTGGAAATAAGAAAACTCATTACCTCGGGCTTGCCGTAATCAAATACACAGGTGCCCCATTCCTTATGCTCACCCTTACGGCTGTCCTCATACTCATAACAACAGGTGCCGTCAAAACGGTAAAGTCCAAACTCGTCCTTAGGGAAGTGTGCCGGAACCCAGTCAAGAATTATGCCTATTCCTGCGTTGTGCAAAATATCAACAAATTTTTTGAAATCGTCAGGCGTACCAAAGCGCGAAGTGGGGGCAAAATATCCCGTTACCTGATAGCCCCAAGAGCCCTCAAAGGGATGCTCGGTTACGGGCATAAGTTCAACATGGGTATAGCCCATCTTTTTTACATATTTTGAAAGTTCATTAGCGGCGGTTACATAATCGTATGTATTGCCGTCTTTAAATCGACGCCACGAGCCCAAATGCACTTCGTAAATATTTACGGGTGAATTATATACATTACTTTCACGCTGTGCGTTGCACCATTCCCCGTCACTCCACTTAAAATCGGTATTGGCATATATTTTAGATGCATTTGAAGGCGAGGTTTCATAGTGCCGTGCATACGGGTCGCTTTTAAGAACTACGGCGCCGTCGGCAGATTTTATGGCATACTTATAATTATCGAAATTTTTAAGTCCGTCAATCTTAGTTTCCCAAATACCGCCGCCCACCGAAAGCATAGGGTTTGCATCGTATGACCAGTCGTTAAAATCACCCACAACGCCCACTGCACAGGCATTTGGCGCCCATACGCGAAAGGTGGCTGTATTACCGTCAAGAAAGGACCCCAGATATTTATAAGCATCACGCTTAATTGAAGAGTTAAATGTGCTAAAAAATTCCTGCATTTATGACTTCCTCTCTTAATATTTCTCTTATATTATAACAGAAATATTATGCATTTGCAATGCACTTTTGGTAAAAATCCGAAACTAAACGAGAAAATTTTCGACACAATTTGTTTAAATTGCACAAAATTCTACCGTTTTTTTAACGCAGCGTGGACTTTTTTATACCAATAACAGCAGGGTCGGTGTTCACAAGCACCGTTTCTCCACCGATTACGGATATATCCTCCCAAGGAATTATTATATCCTCTTCCCTGCCGAAAAGTCCAAAAAATCGCAGACGCCCAAAAATAATAACGGCGGTAAGTCTTCCGCTGTCGGTATCAAGCTCTACATCGGAAATAAAACCCAGAACACAGCCGTCTTTCACACAAACCACCTGTTTATTACGCAAATCATCAATTCTGCAGGACATACATATCACCCCGATAATATATATGATGATACCGCCTATATAATGCATAGGAAAGCGCCGCGAAGACACACTTCGCGGCGCTTTATAAACGATTATTGGTTAACGCTGTTTACTATTTTTGTTGTTAATAGCATCATCAATTCCCTGCAGATAAAAGTCATTTGATTGCTCAACCATAGACACATCCGGCATATCATAATCATCGTAGTTGCGGTGTGTCATTTTGACTATCATCAGCACAATTAACGTGATGATTGTCAGTACAGCAAATATCATTATAAAAATAATAATTTTACCTATTGTAGGCATTAATATAAAACGGTCAATTATACTTATGTTTTCTGTATCAGTCTCAACCGGAAGTGTAGCAAGATAAAAGTCAACTGCGCGTTGCAGTGTGCCTTCAACGGTATCATAACGGTAAAATGCGGTCTGTCCGTCAACATAGCAGTTAAGGATATAAAAATCTGAAAGTTCCGAATTTACCGACTGATATGCGTTAACAGTCCCTGATGGAAGATTATATGTAGTATCAAAATATCCTGTAGGAGAAACAGGCAAACTGCTATTTTCTACAATATAAAGTTTACCTGCGACAGAAATACAAGGAACCTGAGTAAAGATACCATTTTCATCACACGTATAATAAGCGCCGTTCTCACCGTTTGCATCGGTAAGCCAATATAGCTGATACTTACCTGCCGCATCGGAAACAGTAGCAATTTCCGTATCATTCCTTAATGCTGTGGTAGCAATAAATCCTGTAGGAGGTGTAATTACGGTTGCATCATTTACAATATAGTGGTCAACGCCATCTATCGCAACAAGCAGTTCATCAGCACCGGTCTGTTCATCAACTGCCATTTGCTCCTCTGTATTTGTTGTGGAGTTTGATGCCACAACGGGTATATTTGCAGATGCGGCTGCCCTTGATTCGCCCTCTCCGTTACCTAATGCAGATACAGAAATATTAGCCTTGCCCACCGCGATTGCGGTGAAATTGAGCGTATAGGAAGATTTTTTCGAGGGATTTTCCGCCGAAAAATCATCATCCGTAACCTTAATTGTGCCGTTGCCGCCACTATAATCCGCTCCTGAAACGCCGTTTAATTCCAATATGTCTGAGTCGTATTCTACATCAACCTCAACTTTGTTAAGGTTAGTATCCGCACTAAATCTAATGGTTATTTTTACTTCCTGTCCCACCGCATATTCGCCGCCGCTTATTGTAACTGATGCTGCTGACACAGAAAAAGCAAACAACGAAAAAGCCAGGGATATAACAATAATCGCAGAAAAGAAAGTCTTAAATATTTGCTTCACAAAAACACCCCAATTAACTAATTTTTTCACCTTAACATACATTTTAACAAATTTCGACAAATATATTATATTGCGGAAAACAAGTTATGTCAATCTAAATTTAAAAACAAAAAACGCAGTGACAACCTTTTAATCACTGCGTTTTTTACATATATTATTTAATTTTTCTTGCCTCGATATAAAAGCGTTTATCGTCGGCGTGGCCCATAGAAAAGGTTTTTCTGGGAAGTGAGCCGTCGGCTGCTACCGCCGTAAACAACTCGCTTTTTTTCATACCGTCAAAAATAAAACCAAGCGCATTTTCCCCCGACGCTAATTTTTTAAGCGATTCAACACCGTGGATATAGTCAATCTCGACTTGTGGATTGTGCTTTATATAATCATCCAAAAAAGTCTGCAGCGTACCCACCGCAAGTTCAGCGCTGGGGGCAACCGAAATCTCTGTTTCACAATCGCCATAGCAAACTGTGAATTTTTGGGCGTTCTCACCATCATTATTACCGCAGAAATCAACAAACGCATCAATTACGCTTTCAGGCTCTACACCGAACAGTACGCGATAAATAGGCTCAAACTGTAATGCTGCATCGTGAATATTTACTATCTCAACCAAGGCATATCTTGAACTTTCGGTCTTGTTTTGGTTATAACACTCCTTTGCAGTAGCAAGTGAATGATTTCCGTCGCCCACACAAAAAAGAAATCCATCGTTTCTTTGCTTAATTGCATCAAGTGCGGACAAAACATGCTGCTGCGCATTATCATCCAATCGGTAGCCCGTTATATGACCGCCACCGCACATCAGGTCAAAATCATAAACCTTTTGAAGTGCTTGTGTACCGCTTGCAAGCGGTGATATTACAGTGTTTTCAGCATCATCAAACAGCAGCATCACATGCGGTAACTCAAGCGGAGCATTCTTCCGTATTTCAACGCGCGGCGGAATACGCGAAAGAACCGTCTGCTCGGTAGCGCGGATTTCTGCCGAGGTGCCTGAACGATAGTCATAGCATTCAAGGTCGATTTTACCCACAATACCGCGGCGAACTGCACCGTCCGACTGGACACGCTCAACATAAATCATACTGTCAGCAAAAGTATCAAATATATCATCTTCAATATACTGCTTCATAGTAGTGTTGATGTTTTCTATGTATTTACTGTTATCTGCTGTAAGATAAACCTCAGGCAGTATTACATTAAGCGCCGATGGCTTATCTGCCGCCGTATTCTTAACTTTATCCCAATACTCAGGCTCAGATGTGTACTGGTCGCAGGCAATTGTCGCCCAGTTTTCAAAGTCTTTCTTAGGCAAAAGTATGTTTGCAGAAGAAAAAGAAATGTTTTTATCCATAAAATCACCCTTAGCGTGTAAATTACGGCCGCCTTGTAAGACGGCCGTGAAAATCTTTAGTAATATGAAAATTCTATTGAATTAACGCGGTCGTTTTGTGTATCTACATACACGGTAATACCGCTGCGCTTATCCTTTTCGGTTATAAAGTAGTCAAGATAATACTGTCCGTCATCAACACAATAAAAATGTGACGGTGAACCAAGATACTCAATTATATCGGTTATTGCAGATTCATTGCCGACACCGTTAACCCAGAACTGTCCATAGATGCTGTCCTGCACCTCAAAAACATTTTCGGGAACGATAAATTTCACCAAAGCGCATTTTTTAAGTGAAACGGATGAATCTTTAGAATTGTAAAAGACCGCAACAATCTGCTTATCGTAAGGATTTATAAAATTAACCCTTAACGATTTTCCTGCAAGTATTTGGGAATCCTCATTATATTCGTCAGACTCAACCAGAGTCCAGCCCTGTTTAACCATATTTTTATATGTGGTTGGTACAGTAAGTTCGCTTCCCGCATAGGTTATTTTATATTCAAACTTCTTGCCAAGATATATGTCCGAATAGTTTTCTTCATCATAAAGGCTGATATCAAAATAATTAGGCATTATTTCGTCATCCGACTTTATTTCAGGTACCGCTACCGGCTCTTCACTTACTGTTTCCACGGTAGAATTCTGCGTTTCGGAAGCACCATAATTTGGATCCACTTTATTACAGCCTACAATACATAGTGTCAGCAGTCCGCAAATAAATGTAATCAACATTCTTTTCATGCCGTGAATACCTCCCAATAATTATTTCCATTTTAATTTTATTGTTTACTACAAAAAAAGTCAAGCACTCAGGTTGTATTTTTAACCTGTTATTAGCCAAAGGCTTTCGCAATATCTGCGGATATTGCCCCCTTTAACTCTTGAAGTGAGGCAAAATGTTTTTCCTCACGCAAAAACGACACTAAATTGAGCGTCATTTCCTTTCCGTAAAGGTCGCCCGAAAAATCTTTTATATATGTTTCGCAACCTACATACGCGGTTTCAAAGGTAGGACGAATGCCGATATTTGTTACCGCATCATATTCTTTACCGTCGATGATTACCCTGGAAGTATAGACACCGAATTTTGGCTTTACCATAACCTCAGGATATCTTTGATTTGCGGTAGGAAAGCCTATTTCCCTGCCGCGTCGATCACCACGCTCGACAGGAGTGGTGAAAGAAAAACCTTTGTAAATCATCTTGTTCGCTGCGGAAACCTCTCCTGCGGTCACAAGCCGTCTCAAAGCCGTTGAGGATACAGGCACACCGCAGTATTCGACAGGCTGTGCTACCGCTAACCTAATTCCGTTTTCACCACAAAAGTTTGATAACATATCCACATCACCCTGAGCTGCTGTTCCAAAGCGATAATTAAAGCCGCAGGATATAAGCGCAGGATCATATTCATTTTTTATATATTCGAGAAACTTTTCGGCTGATACATTTTGTACATCCTCAAAATTCATCATAACTACACGGTTTACACCCAAATCATAAAGCCTTGCCTTTCGGTCATCAGGTGTCATAAGCAACTGTGCGTCACTGCCCATTGCTGTCTTTGGCGGAAGATTAAAGGTGAGTGCAACGCTTTTATAACCGTCAGCAGCAGCGATAACTGCGCGATGGCCGTCATGGATACCGTCAAATGTTCCTAAGACTATTGCTGTTTTCATCTGCCCCACCTACTAATAGAATATCAATTATAAGTTTGTATAATACAAGAAATATTCAGTTGATTATTATGAATATCCGCCCGACCAATACCTAAAAATCTGTCGCCACAGTACACCCTGAAAAGTTGCCCGTCATAAACGCTTTCGGTCTTAAGTCGGTCAAGACTTAATTGTCCGCCGTTGGAAAAGCGTACCGCCTGTTTTTCGGTAACGGTAAGCTTTGTCATATATTGCACCGCACGGTCAGCAGGCAGAATATAGTCACCGATGTTTTCGGGTGTCAGATTGTCTAAATCAACACACATATCAAGCGTAAATCCTGCGGTCTTTGTGCGGCAAAGAGCCGATAATGTAGCGCCCGTGCCCAAGGACTCACCGATATCACGGCAGAGCGCTCGGATGTATGTACCCTTTGAAACGGTGGTTTCAATGTCGAATTCAAGATTATCATTTAGTCGGGATGTCTGATTTAAAGAGAAAACCTCAATCTCACGAACGGGGATTTGGGCAGTTTCACCACGGCGGGCAAGTTCGTAAAGACGGACACCGTTTTGCTTTATAGCGCTGTACATAGGCGGCACCTGTTGCTGTGGGCCGATAAACCCTTCAAGTATTCTTATTACATCATCATTATCGCAAGAAACTGATGACCTTGATATTATATTACCCGTAATATCACCCGTATCGGTAACCGTTCCAAGCCTTATACAAGCGTTATAACTTTTATCGGCATTAAGCAGATATGATGAAAGGGTTGTAGCACGGCCTAAAAGAATTGGCAAAACACCTGTTGCCATAGGGTCAAGTGTGCCTGTATGGCCTACCCGTTTTTCGCCGCTTAGCCGCTTTATTCTTGCCACCGCGCCAAACGAGGTTATGCCCGAAGGTTTATTTATCAGCAGCAACCCTAGCATTTGTTTCCTCCATATTCGTGCGTATAGCCTCAAGCACTTTTGTCTTTACTTCATCAAGAGTGCCCGTAAGCGTAGCACCTGCCGCAGCCTTATGACCGCCGCCGCCGAGCATTTTACATATTCTTGACGCATCCAACGGTGCATATGTGCGCAGTGACAGTTTAAATGTATCACTGCCTGTCTGTTTAATGGTAACACCTGCCAGTACACCTTCAACCGTTCTGGAAATTATGCTTATTCCTTCAAGGTCAGGACCGCAGCAACCGGTTTTTTCCTGCATAGCGGCAGTCACCGTCAGAATAATACACTTATCGTCAAAGTGATATTCCGCGGTATCAAGCACCATTCTTTCAAGTGTGAGCATATTCTTTGATTTTGTATCAAACATCAATTTATTAATGCTGCCGGCGTCTATATCATATTTGTGAAGAGCCGCCGCTATCAAATGAGTTCTTGATGTCACATTTGAATATTTAAAGCAACCTGTATCGGTAGCAAGTCCTGTGTACAGCGCCTTTGCTGTTACACCGTCAATCTCAACACCCAAAACGCAAAGCAACTCATAAATTATTTCACAGGTCGCAGCCGCATCAGCGTCAAGATAAAGATGATTTGAAAAACGAACATTTGAAATATGATGGTCAATATTAAGGTCGACCATATCGCCAAACTCATCTGCCAGAGAACCAAGCAGCCGTTTGTCTGCGACATCGACTGCAACCACTGTGGCGCCCTCACGCATTACATGATCGGTTTCGTGAGCAAAATATGAGTATTTACTGGGAATTAAATCAGGACAGATTACGGCCGCTGTTTTGCCTAACTGCTTTAATCCGAAATAAAGCGCATAGGCCGAGCCTAATGTATCGCCGTCGGGCGAAGCGTGGGTAAGAATTATAAAATTGTTGTGCTTTTTAAGAAATTTAGCCGTTTGCTTAAGTGATATTTCACGGCAAATTTTATCATCCTTGTTTGTCAAATCGCCACCCCTTTCGTGACTGACATTTAATCCTTTTCTTTTTCAAAAGAGTCAATTATTTTTGAAATGTGTGCGCTGTTTTCGATAGAATTATCGGCTACAAAGCGAATTTCTGGCACCTTGCGCAGTTTCATACGCATACCTAGTTCACGCCTTAAGAATCCTGAGGCACTTTTGTTAAGTGCCTTCACCGATTCTTCAGTAGCAGCCGAGCCCTCAATAGCGCTCACATATACAGTAGCATAGGACATATCACCCGAAACATCGAGCTTTACCACGCTGAGCAGTTTACTTACTCTGGGGTCCTTAACCTCACGCAAAAGTTCAGACATACAAAGCTTTATGTCGGATGTTATGCGGTTTATTTTATATCCTGCCATTTAATCTCTGTACTCCTCCATAATAAAGGCTTCAAATACGTCGCCTTCCTTAATATCGGCAAACTTTTCAAGGCCGATACCGCATTCGTAACCCTGTGCCACTTCCTTAACATCGTCCTTAAAACGACGCAGTGACTTAATGCTGTCTTCGCAGATAACGATACCGTCACGGACAACACGGATTTGACAAGCACGGGTTACCTTACCGTTTGTAACGTGGCAGCCCGCAATGGTTCCGACACTTGAAATCTTATATGTGTCGCGCACCTCAACCGTTCCAAGTATATTTTCACGGAATTTAGGCGCCAACATACCCTTCATAGCAGCCTCAATTTCCTCGATACAGTCGTAAATTACACGATAGGTGCGTATATCTACACCGTCACGCTCGGCAGTAGCCTTAGCAACGCTGTCGGGACGGACATTAAAGCCAACTACAATAGCGCCTGATGCCTGAGCCAACATTACATCTGATTCGTTTATAGCACCAACACCGCCGTGGATAACGCTTACCCTTACTTCCTCATTTGAAAGTTTAACAAGACTATCCTTTACAGCCTCAACACTACCCTGAACATCGGCCTTAACGATGATATTAAGTTCCTTAAGGTCACCCTCACTCAACTGGCTGAACAGGTTATCAAGTGTAACCTTTTCCTTAGCGTTGAATATATCATTCTTAATCTTTTCCTTGCGCTGTTCAACAAGCTCACGGGCAAGTCTTTCATCAGAAACGGCGTCAAATCCGTCACCTGCATCGGGGGTTTCTGCAAGACCGGTAATTTCAACCGGAACGGAGGGACCTGCACTCTTTACAACCTTGCCGTTTTCGTCGGTCATAAGTCTTACACGGCCGACAGATGTTCCCGCTACAATAATATCACCCGTTTTAAGTGTACCGTTTTGCACAAGAAGTGTTGCAACAGGACCGCGGCCCTTGTCAAGACGGGCTTCGATAACGACACCCTTTGCACGACGGTCGGGGTTAGCCTTAAGTTCAAGCATTTCGGCTACAAGCAGAACATTTTCAAGCAGTTTATCAATGCCGTTATGTGTCTTTGCCGACACGGGTACGCAGATAATATCACCGCCCCATTCTTCAGGAACGAGAGAGTGTTCTGTAAGCTGTTGCAGGATTCGGTCGGGATTTGCCTCGGGTTTATCCATTTTATTAATTGCTACAATTATCTGTACCTTTGCGGCTTTTGCGTGGTTTATCGCCTCAATGGTCTGAGGCATAATACCGTCATCGGCAGCAACCACAAGAATTGCAATATCGGTAGCCATAGCGCCGCGCTGACGCATAGAGGTAAATGCAGCGTGTCCCGGTGTATCAAGGAATGTAATATCCTGTCCCTGACACTTAACGCGGTATGCGCCGATGTGCTGGGTGATGCCGCCTGCCTCAGTATCGGTAACGGCGGTGTCACGGATAGCATCAAGAAGGGATGTTTTACCGTGGTCAACGTGGCCCATAACAACAACAACGGGGCTGCGGGGCTTTAGATCCTCGGCTGCATCTTCCGTTACATCCATAATCTTTTCCTCAATAGTGACAACAACCTGACGCTCAATCTTAGCGCCCATTTCGCTTACAACGATTTCAGCAGTATCGTAGTCGATTACCTGATTTACGGTTGCCATCATACCGAGTTTAAGCAGCACCTTAATAACCTCTGACGCGGTCTTTTTAAGACCTGCGGCAAGTTCACCTACGGTGATTTCGTCACCAACGGTTACGGTTACAGGTGTTTTCTTTATGCGCTCAAGCTGCATACGGCGCAACTTATCAGCCTCAGTCTCACGCTTGCTTCCCTGAGGACGACGGTAATCCTGAGATTTCTGTTTAATCTTCTGCTTACGCGAGAAGTTGTCGCGCATAGAGTTTGCAGGTGCAATGTTTTCGTACTTTTCGTTATATTTATCAATATTAACGTTTGAAGTGCGGGTGTCTACATGGCGCAACTGTGCAGGGCCGCGGTTGGGTGCCACACCAGGTTTCTTTTCCTTTTTGGGCGGTGCAACAAGCGGACCGTCATAAGCCTTGCTCTCTTTCTTAGGCTCTTCCTTTTTAGGTTCAGCCTTTTTGGCAGCGGGCTTTTTAGGTTCTTCTTTTTTAACCTCTTTTTTAGGTTCTGCCTTTTTTACTTCCTTCTTTGCAGGCTCAGTCTTTTCTTCTGCTTTGGGCGCAGTTTCGCCTGCAGCTGCAGCGGCGGCTGCCTTCAACTGTTCAAGGATAGCCATCTGCTCGGCAAGTTTTTTATCCTTTTCGTCCTGACGCTTTTTAGCGGCGGCAGCGCGTACTTCCGCACCGGTAGCAAAGTATTCGTCAAAGCTTTTTACTGCATTCTTCTTACTGAGCGCATCAAATACTATTGCAATCTCACTGTCACTAAGTGCCGTGCCTGATTTCTTTTCTTCACCGGTAAGGCTTAAAATTAAAGCAATAATATCCTTAGATGTCATATTGAAATCTTTAGCCAAATCACTTACTTTATGTTTAATTATCATTAATTTTCCTCCCTGCTTCAAGTTCTGATGTTAAGGCGTTCGAAAACGAACTGTCATTCACCGATAAAATACCGCATTTTCTTCCCACTGCGTGAGATACGGTTTCCATATTGTAATCCCTTAAAACATTCACCGTCACGTTTTGTTTTTTAGCAAAAAACAAGACTTCCTTTTGACTTTTAGGTGATATGTCATTTGCCATCAGTACCAATTTACTTTTTTTCTGCAAAAGGGCAGTTTTTACGGCGTCCATGCCGTACGAAAGTTTACCTGCCTTTGCCGCAAAACCCAACAAGGTTAATTCCTTATTGTTCAAAGGGCGTCACGCTCCTTCGAAAGCTTAGAATATATTTCCTTTTTTATCGGCATCTTAAAGTTGTGCGATAAAGCGTTTGTCTTTTCCGCCTTTTCAAGACAGTCACCGCACTTACAAATATATGCGCCGCGACCTGCAAGTTTATTAGTTTTATCAATAAGAATTTCGTCTGTCGGAGTTTTTACTATTCTTACAAGTTCCTGTTTGGGTTTCATTTCGCGACAGCCGATACACATTCTAAGCGGTACCTTTTTTGCTGACAATGGTAACTCCCCTTTTTATGTTTTATCAATAATTTATACTATTCGCCGAAAAATCCGCTTTCGGGGTGAATATCTATCTTCCAACCCGTAAGTTTTGCCGCAAGGCGAACATTCTGGCCTTTATTTCCTATCGCAAGGGATAACTGTGATTCCGGTACGCTTGCCTTACAAATCTTAGGCTCGGTGCTTTGAATTTCAACCGAAACCACCTTAGCGGGTGACAGCGCCTCGCTTACAAATTCTGCAGGGTCCTCGCTGTACTTAACGATATCAATCTTTTCGCCTGCAAGTTCTTCAACAATCTTGTTTACACGTGCGCCGCGCGGACCGATACAAGCGCCGATTGCATCAATTTCACTGTCGGCAGACCAAACGGCTATCTTAGTTCTGGCACCTGCCTGTCGGGAAATGGATTTAATTTCAATAGTACCGTCAAATATTTCGGGTACCTCGGTTTCAAACAGGCGCTTAACAAGGCCTGGGTGTGTACGTGAAAGCATTATACGGGGACCGCGTTCGGTCTCCTTAACATCGACAACATAAACCTTGATGTGATCGCCCTCATGCAGTTCCTCTTCAGGTACCTGCTCAAGCTTAGGCAGTGTTGCCTCATTATGTCCGATTGTAAGTATAGCGTTTCCGGTTTTAGGATCAATACGTTCAACAACTGCTGTAACAAGTTCTCTTGTCTTGCTTTGGAATTCTGCAAGTACCTGTCCCTTTTCTGCCTCTCTTACACCCTGACGGAAGTTGTTTTTAGAATTCTGTGCCACAACTCTGCCAAACTTTTTGGGATCAAGTTTAATATCAACAAAACCGTTTTCAACCGATTTAGGATCAATCGCTGCCGCATCCTCACGAGAAATCTGTGTGAAGGGGTTTTCTACCGTTTCAACGATTTCCTTACGTGCTACAACCCTGAATATTTCATTTTCAACATCAATCACACAGTTTACGATGTCGTTTCCGCCGTAGTCCTTTCTTGCGGCTACGGTTATTGCCTCAGATATCTTTTCGGCAATAAATTCGCAAGGGATACCCCTGTCTGTTTCCATCATACGAAGCGCTTCAAAAAACTCTTTGTTATCCTTTTTTTCCTTTGCTGTCATTTTTGCTTTAGCCATTTTTCCAAATACCTCCAATAAAGGATTGCCCTTTATATAATTATTATTTAAATATCAGCCAAGGTAACCTTGGCATAACTTCCCTTTTCAAATACGGTTTCCATACCGTCCGCTTCAAGTGTTATGCTGCCGTCATAAGCTTTAAGCACACCCGAAAACTGCTTTTTACCGTCGATAGCCTTAAAGGTTTTTACATTAACCGCCTTGCCAAGCATTAAAGTGAAATGTTCGGGACGGGTAAGTTCACGCTCAAGACCCGGTGAACACACCTCAAGAAAATAAGAAACATCAATGGGGTCTGCCGCATCAATAATCGGATCTACCGCGTGGGAAACATTCGTGCAGTCATTTATATCTACACCGTCGGGCTTGTCAATAAAAATACGAAGATAATGGGAAGCACCCTCTTTTACAAAGCGAACATCCCAAAGGGTAACGCCGGTGTTCTCAACCGTTTCTTTAACAAGACCAAATACCTTTTCGGCAACGCTTGCCATACACGCACAACCTTTCAAAATAAAAGTGAGCGGGTTGCCCCACTCACCTTTCGTAGTTTATTACAATAAGTATTATATCACAAAACAAAAGAAAATCAAGTATTTTATTAAAAGTTTTATTGATTTATCCTTTTCCGACAATGAGAAGCAAAGTAATATATTTTCCGAAGTGCTACTCCTTTCTTTGCTTAAGTGCTATTGTTTGACTTTACTCTAAAGGAATTATCGTATTTAAGCCTGATTTACCACCCGATTCGTCGGTCATCGTGTATGAGCAAATAACACAAACTTTGTTGTCGTGCAAATTAATGGTAATCGTACCAACTTCTATGTTTTTATCACCTAATGTCTCGTTGATTTTTTTATCAATAAAATCTTTGCTAAAGCCCAAATTTTTGCCCGCAAAAGTGCTTGTAGTATTATTAAAATAGACTATTGAACCGTCAAAACCAATTTTTATCCTAAAAGCATCAGATGTTGCATATCCACCAATGTACCTTACATACCAAAATACATATCCTTCTTCTGATTCTTCATATACATCAACAGTATACTCATCAATATTACATTCTTTAGAAACATACGTCCTTGCTATTTCATAGGCCGTTGATATATCAATGCTATTGTTTGTTTTTTCTGTAACAGCAGAATCTATTTTTACAACTGCCAATTCTCCTGTATTAATATCATACTTGAATTCATCGCCTAGATTGTTTTTATAAATTACTTTATCGGCATTAGTTGTAGCATTAAGTTCTGAAAAAGTAATATCGAAAGTTTTATCTTGTAATACCTCCTGTTTATTATATCTAAAGTCCACAGCTGTATCAATATGTTTTGATATTTCAGTCTTGACCGCTTTATCCTCTGCGGATAAAGATTCTGACTCAGGCAATTTTTCTATCGTTAAAATCTGTTCATCAGCTTCAGTCTTGTGTGTTTCTTCTTCAACTACTTGCTCTATAACATAACTACTTTCATCGACTGATTCGGTTTTTTTACAGCCCGTAAGTAAAACAACTAAGGTCAAAGCACAAATTAAAACTAAAACAATATATTTCTTCAAAAACTCGCCCTCTTTCAATGCTAAATGCTGTTGTTTGAAATTAATTTAATTCAAATACAACATACTCTGATATAGTATTAGGATTGTCCTCTATTGAAACATCTACCAAGCAATAATTTTTGCTTCCTCAAATGCATCTTGATATTGTTTATCTTCATCAAGTTCTTCTAAAACCCTAAAACTGTCTATTAACCCAACGGGTGATTAGCGTTATTAACCTTTTATTCAAGAGGAAGCACAGCGACTGCATGTTGTTCTGGAATTATATATCTTACAGCCAATTTACCTTCATTAAGGCATATTGTTATGCTGTCCCAGTCAACCTTTGTTTCATCTAAACATTCTCTTATTTTTGCATCTATAAATATTTCATCAAGGTTTAGTTCTTTTCCTGTAAAAGTATCCGTAAAATCACTTATATAAACAATGTTTCCGTCATATCCAATTTGCACTGAAAATCTATCGACACTAGGATAAGAACCTATATATCTTGTATAGCAAAAATAATATCCAGTGTCAATTTCTTTTTGCTGACTCATTATATACCTGCTTATATCACAATTCGCCGAAATATATTCTGTTGCTATCTGTTGAGCTGTCTCGCAATCTATACTTTCGGCAGTTTTTTTAACGGCAACAGATTCTATAACAGCATACCGTAATTTGCCATTATTAGTATTATATGCAAACTCATCTCCTAATTCGTTTTTGTATATTACTCTCTCATAGTTTGAAGATTGGTCTATTTCTGAAAAAGTAATATCGAAAGTTTTATCTTGTAATACCTCCTGTTTATTATATCTAAAGTCCACAGCTGTATCAATATGTTTTGATATTTCAGTCTTGACCGCTTTATCCTCTGCGGATAAAGTTTCTGACTCAGGCAATTTTTCTATCGTTGAAATCTGTTCATCAGCTTCAGTCTTATGTGTTTCCACAACGACTTCTTCAATTATTATTTCATCTGAGTTTTCTTTGTTATTATCTTCTGTTTTCGGCAGGTATTTACATCCTACAGCAATACACAATACCAATGCTAAAATCAACACAAACACTAAACTAATTCTTCTTGTCATAAAAACATCTCCTCTAATCTAATGTTTAACAATCTGGTTTTTATCTCCGGCAACATACCATTTATCTAAACCACATAATATGCATTCCGTTTTAATTGGTTCTGGTATAAAATTGTTATCGAATTCATATTTAGTATAATTGTTAGCTTTAAGATTTGCTAATATCGTTGTATCGTAAGCACCGCTTATAGCGTTATTTACAGTGTAGCCTTCACCCAACAACTGCGTAAACACCGTTATCCAAAGTTGAGCGCCGCACTCAATATTTACAACGTCATCTGTATGAACATCCGGATCGTAATCTATGCTATAATAGTATATTTTATCTCTGAATCCAACGACCGTCCAAACGCCTTTGTTATGAAGAGTGTTAACCATATTGTTTGGGTTGGATTCGCCTCCTAACCCTGCATAGCAAGCCATAAGTACAACACAGCGAGTTGTATCAAAATGCTTATAGGGCAATTTCCTTATATCATCCACCGTATATGATCCATAACAAGTATAACAATTTGGATTTTGACAATCACTATGATCATTATAAATGTTTTTCATACTCCACTCAATGCTTTTACCATCACTCGATCCATGAGTGACTATAACACAGTAAGAGGCATTTCTAATTGACCAATTAAATCCGTTAACGTCAGATCTATTAGATCTAAACAAATCCGTACATCCAATATTGTTACAGTAATCTTCAACATCAGATGTCTAGCTCCATTCCGAAAGGTCATGGAAATATTTTGACTCAAGCATACCTAACAAATGTATCCATTTTCTGTTATCATAATACCCATCATAAAGAACCGGAGAATGTCCACTGCCGTCATACATATATACTATAAGTCGTAAATTTTTCTCGGGATATTGGCTCCAATCTATATTTACTCCAAATCCGTGATATCCGTTACCATAGCCTGCTGCCGCTAAATCGGCTCGGTAATTGCTTGCGGGCGCCATTTTTATATCAAGCACAGTACTGCCTGAAATTATGTGTGCATGAACACTCACAGGTTCGTTTGGTGCGTCCGGCTTCCAAGCCCATCCACTTATTCCTGATTCGCTTAGCCCATCAAGACTCCCTGTCATATTTCTTACAGTGAAAGTTTTTGGTGAATTTATCAATTGCGGGTTGTGTTTTTTCAGCCGCCGCATCAGCGTAGGCATTAACAGAAAATGCAAGCAGTAACGTAATGCAAAGCGATACCGCAATCAATTCCTTTTTCATTTTGTTTTTTCCTTTCTGTGTTTTTTATCAAATTAAAGTTTACTAGACAAAACATCGGTATCGCCGCCTTTCTTTAAATGTGAATAATCTACATATTTCTATTTTGATTTTAGCATAAATTGGCTGTTATGTGAAGTTACAGTCCTGTAATTTTGCATAAGAAAAAGCAAGCCGAAAGGCTTGCTTTTTCTTATTGGTTATTCTTACTGAAAATCTGTTGCGCTGTCGTCAGAAAATGTTTCACCCTCGTAAGAATTTATGAAAATTCTTACTACACTTTCTGTGTTAACCTTTTCACCCGAAGCAGGTACCTGCTCAAGTACAACGCCAGGTTTTGCCTCAGAGTCATATTTGTCAACTACCTCAATGTTCTCATACAAGAAGCCCTGTCTGAGCAGTTCCACCTTAGCGCTCATTTCATCGTGGCCGACAACATCTGCAACGGTTATTTCTTGCGGACCAAGGCTTATTACAAGTTGAATTTCGGTCTCGTTCTCAACCTCTTTACCTGCTTCAAGTGACTGTCCGCAAACAGTACCGCGGGCATATTTGTCCGAATACTCTTTACTTTTTACGGTAATTTTAAAGCGCTCATATTCCTCGTTATCAATAATCTGCGAATAATATTTACCTGAAAAGTCGGGCACTGTATACAAAATTATCGATTCGACAGCATCTGAATCAACATCACCGATAGATTCGATTTCGGGCATTGATGCATAATCCGAAGTGTCGTCAATCGGTAAATTTTCACCGCCGAATATATCGTTGCGAAAAACGGTAAGACAAAGAATAAGTGCAACCACAGCAAAAAGAGCGGCTGTGACGCCGGCAGATATTGCGGCATACCTTATGCCCGCATTCTTTGCAGACTTTTTATCTTTTTCGGCAGACCTTGAGGATGCCGCATTCTTTTTCTTTTCCTGAGTTACAGCCGCACGGCGTATATTCTCCTGTGTTTCGCCGTAAACCATTTCATTTCTGAAAACATCCATATTTTCAGTGCGGTTTTCGGGCAGTACCTGCATACCGTTAGCAATAGCCACCAGTACCTGTCTTGGTAACTCATCAGCAAACTTAGCAGGAATGGAAAGCGTATCGTTTTCAAGTCTTTGGTCAGCAACTGGCGGTACGGCACCGATAAGCACACGGAAAAGTGTAGCGCTGAGCGCGTATACATCGGTGTAATCACCGACACTAAGTCCCTGCTTGCCGTACTGCTCAACTGCCGCATAACCGCTGTAAAGAATTGCCGGACTGTCGGATGATACACGGCGAAGTGTTGGTATACAAATATCTGTAAGTCTTAATTTTCCGTCGCGGCCCACAAGTATCGTTTCGGGGGAAATTCCGCCGTGGATGATACCCTGTTCGTGAAGGCCCTTTACTGTGTCGATAAGCGGAAGGAAAAGTGCGCGTGCCTGTTCCCAACGGAGACTTCCGCCGTTACGGTCAAGAAAACTTTGAAGTGATATACCTGATACCACCTGATTCACACAGTAAACGGTGCCGTTTTCTTCAAAGACGGTAAATGTCGGTATTATCGACGGCAGTTCGGTGCCAATGAGTTTTTTGTTTATTTCAATAAAGTCAATAAGACCTTCATTAAAGATAAACTCACTGCCTGATTCAACCGAAACTGTTTTGTCGGGGTTGCGTACCGAAGAGTCTTTGGGAAAATATTCCTTTATGTGCACGGGTATGTTTGCAGAATTATCCCAAGCCATATAGACTGTGCTTTCTGCATTGCTGCTTATTGCCTTACCGATTAGATAACGGTCTGACAGCATATAATGCACGGGCAGCTTATCAGAAGCATTTTTTTCACTGCTGTCATAGCCGCATACACTGCATATTTGCTCACCGCCGTTGTCATTCATACAACCGGGGCAAAGTCTGTCGGTATTTAACATAACGACCTCCAAAAAATAAACAATTTAGATTATTTTATCATATTTTCTTAAAATTTACAAGTGCTATAGGTTCTCGCCTATCGGAATCAGCCTTTCAAAGACACAGGTGTGCCGTTGTGTTATAACTCGGTCTTCGTGAAGTGAGCCGAAATACCAATGCTTAAATGTGCAGGACCTGCCGATTTCCTCAAGATAACCGTTAAGTTTATTTACATTATCGGTGTCGCCACGGCGCAAAAGCATTGCGCTTTTTACAAGCGACGGAGGTTCATGTGTGATTATGTAGTCAACGGCGCAGCCTGCTTCATCAAGAGTTCGTGCGCCGTCAGCCATTTCGGCAGGCGTCGGCTCCTCAAGGCGCCACCAGTTACCCGTCGTTACACGCATATCCTTATCACTACTCTCGCCACCGCCAAACGTAAAATAACGGTTTCCTTCAATATTAAATATCTGTCCGCGCATAAGATGAAGAAGATTTCCCTTTATTCGATGGACCTTTCCGCCCTTCCAAACGGTGACGCGGCTGCGGTTTATGGTTTCAAGGTTGTCGTGTGTCCCCTCAACAAAAGCGGTAACAAACTTGCGTTTCGCAAAAAAATCAATTACCTGTTTTTCTGTTTTAGAGCCATCAAATATATAACCGAAGTCACCGCAAACTATAAGCACATCGCCGCGTTTAAGCTTGCGAAATTCCTTATCGTAAAGGCGCTCAAGACAGCCGTGCATATCACCCGTAACATAAACCATAATTTCACCACCGTTTTTTTGAAATCTTTACTTTATTTTTAAATGAAAATAATGTATAATAATTTATATGATAACATTGTAACACATATTGAGGGAGATTTCTATGCTAAAAAAGATAATTTCCGTATTTTTAATAATTTCTTTACTTTTTGCACCTGCTTTTACTGTGGGTGCCTACGAGCCGACGGGTTTTTCGATTTCGGCTGATGCGGCACTGCTTATTTCCTTGGATACCGGTGAGACGCTGTATTCAAAGAATGAAGATAAGAAGGTATATCCTGCATCAATCACTAAAATAATGACCGCCTTGCTTATTTTGGAAAGCGAAAAATATAACCCTGAGGCTAAAGTTACCATGACACGTGAAGCGCTTCGCCTTATAAGTGGGACAGGCAGTGTTGTTTCCAACCTTGAAGAAGGTGAACAGATAACACAACTTGATTTGCTTTATCTCGTTTTATTAGCCTCTTGCGGTGACTGCGCCTACCTTGCCGCGTCATACTATGGCGGCAGTGTGGATGAATTTGTCGATATGATGAACACACGGGCAAAGGAACTTGGTATGGAAAACACAAACTACCAAAACCCCGTAGGACTGCATCATGAAGACAACTACACTACCACGGCCGACACCTATAAACTGACTGCCCACGCGTTAAAAAACAAGACCTTTAAAGAAGTGTGTGAAACCACACGGTATACAGTTGCTCAAACGAATATGTCACCCGCCACTACATTTTCCACAACCAACTATCTTCAGGATTCAACTACGGAATATTTTTACACGTACGCAAAGGGTGTCAGAAACGGCTTCACCGACGAGGCGGGCAGATGCCTTGTAAGTACGGCAAGTTATAATGGATATAATTATATGTGTTTGCTGTTCGGTTGTCCGTTTAGTTCCAGCAACAAATACGAATACACCGAAAGCCGTGAACTTTACCGCTGGGCTTTTAATAATTTTGAATTCAAGCAAGTAGCAGACAATGATAATCCCGTTGCGGAAATAGAAGTTGACCTTTCCCTGCAAACCGATTTTGTTTCTCTTTATGTAGAGGATGGATTTGTTTCAATACTGCCTAAAGAGGCGGATGATTCAACCATAATGGTTGTACCTCACCCCACCAACGAGATCGCCGACGCGCCAATTAAAAAAGGTGATGTTCTTGGCACTGCTGACATAATTTACGCTGAGCAGTTATTAGGAACGGTAAACCTTGTTTCGCACGAGGATATTGACCGCAGCCTTATGTTGACCGTCTGGCGCGGTATAACCGACTTTTTTACCTCATCATATATGAAGGTTGTATATATATTGGCGGCTGTTTTGGTTATCGTGTTTATAGTTGCAGTTTATAAACTCAATTCAAAAAAAGCAAATAAACGCAAGGTTAAGTATGTGCCATATAACAAGCACGAAGAAGAAAAACCGAGAAAAAGACATTAACAAAAATATATGAAAAAGCGCCTGACGACACGTCAGGCGCTTAACTTTTTAAATGGATGTTTCGTGAGCAATATTGAGCATATCGTAGTCGAATTCCTTTTTCATTTGAAGCGCTTCAAAGATATCATAATCAACTACATCGCAACCCTTATAAGCGACAACACGGTTGCCAATGCCCTTGTGAAGCAGATGAACTGCCGCATTTCCCATCTGGGTTGCCCTTACCCTGTCGCGTACTGTCGGGCTGCCGCCGCGCTGAACATGACCGAGTATGGTGGCTCTTGTCTCAATACCGGTTTTCTCCTTGATTTCCTTTGCAATTTCCTCAACACCGCCGACACCTTCGGCAACAACTATGACAAAGTGCTTTTTACCGGTAAGTTTTGTTTTGTTTATCTTATCAACAATTTTTTGTGTTTCGTAAGAAAATTCGGGCACTAAAACTGCAGTTGCGCCAACCGCAATTCCGGTCTGCAAAGCAATATAACCTGCATGTCTGCCCATTACCTCAACAACACTGCAACGGTCGTGTGACTGTGAGGTATCACGAATCTTATCCACCATTTCCATAGCTGTATTCATAGCGGTATCAAAGCCGATGGTATATTCAGTAGAGGAAATGTCGTTATCTATTGTACCAGGTACACCGACGCAGGGTATTCCGCGCTCGGACAAATCGCGTGCGCCGCGATAAGAACCGTCACCGCCAATGACAACAATACCCTCGATACCGTGCTTTTTGCAGTTGGCTATTGCTTCCTGTATACCCTCCTCGGTCTTGAAACGAGGACTTCTTGCAGTATAAAGCATTGTACCGCCGAGACTGATAATATCAGATACCGAACGTGCATCAAGGTCTATTATATCACCCTCAATAAGTCCGTTGTATCCACGACGGATTCCCTTAACGGTCATACCGAGAGAAATTGCTGTTCTTACTACGGCACGAATAGCCGCATTCATACCGGGGGCATCTCCGCCGCTGGTTAAAACACCTATTGTTTTCATTCTAAAAATCATCTCCAAAAAAACTAACGCTAACCATTATACACTACAAACGCCAAAACTTCAATGACTTTTTTCCTAATTTGTTACTAATTTAACATTTTTTTCATTAACAATTTCGGACAATTCACTAATAATCTGATTATTTGGCGTAATTTTAAGTCTGTCAGGCGCGGTTACCCTCTTGCCTGTATCTGAACACACAATTATTACCGGCATACTGCCGTGATGTCGTGACAGCACCTGACACACAGCATTAAACTTATCAGAGCCCATACTGTCAACACGGATGTATAAGCCTTCCCTTACCCCTGTATCGTTCGTTATTCGCTCATAAGATTTAGGTACAGGCTCAATACTTTCACAAATAAGTTCGCTGTCACGGTCCTCACGCTCACTGACTTTACCGTTTATTATTACAATATTACCTGATGTTACTAAATTACGGTAGTTTGAGTATGCTGAGGAAAACATTATGACATCTACCGACGCATTTGTATCCTCGATTTGTGTGTAGGCTATTATGTTTTTGTTTTTTAACTGTTTAACCTTTGTTTCACTTAAAATTCCTATAACACTGACTCTTGCGCCGTCCTTAACCTTTTTACCGTTAATATCAGCTATAGGGGTAAAGCGTCTGCTCTGCGCAAACTGGCGGTATCCGCTCATCGGATGGCCCGACAGATACATACCCGTAGCCTCTTTTTCTAAACTGAGCAGTTCAGAACGCGGCATTTCCTCAATATCTATAAGTTCAAAATGACTGCCCTCATCACTGCCACCAAAAAGGTCAAGCTGGTCTTCGGAAGAAAACCGCTTTTGCCCCTCTATAGCCGACAGAACATTGTCTATATTATATATCATTTTGCGCCTGTTATCCTCAAGGCAGTCCATAGCACCGCTTTTAATAAGTCCCTCAAGAGCGCGGCGGTTAAAATCTCTTCCAAAGTTGCGCAGACAAAAATCATACATATCCTTGTAATTGCCCGATTCACGCTCTTTGATAAGATTTCTTATAAGGGTATGCCCTAAATTGCGAACAGCAAGCAGTCCGTACCGAATGCCCTGTTTGTCAGAAGTGAAATTTTCAAAGCTTTCATTAACTGACGGGGGAAGAATTTTTATACCCATACGGCGACATTCAGCCGTGTACTGCGAAATTTTGCCCGAGGAATCAAGCACACTTGTAAGCAGTGCGGCAAAGTATTCTTTCGGGTAATGACATTTAAGATATGCCGTCTGGTATGCCACAACAGCATATGCTGCAGCGTGGGATTTGTTAAAAGCGTACGAGCTGAAGGCTGACATCTCATCAAATATCTTTTCGGCTGTCTTCTCGTCAATACCCCGATTTACAGCGCCCTCGCACATAATATTTCCGTTACTGTCCTTTTCTCCGTATATAAAGGCGTTGCGCTCCCGCGCCATAACATCGTGCTTTTTCTTGGACATTGCGCGTCGTACAATATCGGCGCGTCCTAAAGAATATCCCGCAAGGCTACGGAATATTTGCATTACCTGCTCCTGATACACAATACAACCGTATGTCACTTTAAGTATTGGCTCAAGTTCAGGGGTAGCATAGGTTATTGCAGACGGATTATGACGGTTATTTATATACTTAGGAATTGAATCCATAGGGCCCGGTCGATAAAGCGAAATTATAGCAATAAGGTCCTCTATTTTCTCAGGATTAAAACGGCGCAACACATTCTTCATACCGTCCGATTCAAACTGAAACACCCCGTCGGTCAAACCCTCGCCCATCATACGAAATGTATCGACATCATCCATAGGAATGTTATCTGCCGAAAAATCGGGATTATAACGGTGCACTGCCGCCTCAGTATCCGCTATAACAGTAAGATTTCTAAGTCCCAAAAAATCCATTTTGAGAAGGCCTAATTCATCAAGCGCGGTCATTGTATACTGTGTTACTACCGCTTCATCATTTACCGATAAAGGCACATAGTCGCTGACAGGCTTGTCGGAAATTACGACACCCGCCGCGTGAGTAGAGGCATGGCGAGGCATACCCTCGACCTTAACAGCCATATCAATAAGCTGCTTGATTTGAGGGTCGCTATCATACTGGTTGTGAAGTTCCTTAACAGTATCAAGGGCACGTTCAAGCGTCATTCCAATCGCCTGTGGGATAAGCTTTGCCGTTTTATCGCATATATTATACGGTATATCCATTGCCCTGCCGACATCACGAACAGCACCCCGCGCCGCCATAGTACCAAAGGTCACTATCTGTGCTACGTGGTCACTGCCATACTTATTAATAACATAGTCGATTACCCTTTGACGATTTACATAACAAAAGTCGATATCAAAGTCGGGCATAGACACGCGTTCAGGGTTTAAAAACCGCTCGAAAAGCAGGTCATATTTAATTGGGTCAATACCTGTAATGCCCATACAATATGCTGCAATACTTCCTGCGCCCGAACCTCTTCCAGGACCTACGGGAATTGAGTTTTGCTTAGCATAATTTACAAAGTCGGCTACAATAAGATAGTAATCAACATACCCCATTTTATTTATAACCGAAAGCTCATATTCAAGACGGTCCACCGCTGCTTCATCAGGGTTTTTACCGTAATTGCGGTAAAGTCCCTCATAACATTTGTTACGAAAATATTGGAAGTGGTCCTGATTGCCTGTATCAAAAAATGGAAGTTTAATCTTACCAAACTCAAATTCCACATTACACCTTTCGGCTATTAATTCGGTGTTGCTTAGCGCCTGAGGAAGATTTGGAAAAGCATCCCGCATCTCATCCTCGGTTTTAAGGTAAAATTCTTCGGTTGGAAATTCAAGTGTGTTTTTATCGTTTATTTTGCTTCCCGTCTGCACACAAAGTAAGACCTTATGCATAAGGCTGTCATCTTTTTCGATATAATGAACATCATTTGTGGCTACAAGCGGTATGCCCGTATCCTGAGAAAGCTTTATAATATAAGGATTTATGCGCTGTTGTTCAGGTATATTATGATTTTGCAGTTCAAGAAAATAATTGTTTTCACCGAAAACATTTTTATACCAAAGCGCCGTCTCGAGCGCTTTTTCGTATTCACCTAAAATTAGCGCTTTGGGGATTTCACCCGCAAGACAGGCGGAAAGCGCGATAATTCCCTTACTGTATTTTTTTAAAAGTTCACGGTCTACGCGCGGTTTAGAGTAAAAGCCCTCGGTAAATCCGGCAGAAACAAGTTTTATAAGGTTTTGATATCCCTCATTATTTTCGCACAGCAGTACCAAGTGACTGTAATCGCTGTCAAGCGCTTTTTGTTTGTCAAATCTTGTACGGGGGGCAACATAAACCTCACACCCGATAATCGCCTTTACGCCATGCGCCCTTGCTGCTTTATAAAATTCAATAGCGCCGTACATAACACCGTGGTCGGTTATAGCAACTGCCGACTGTCCCTTATCCTTGACGGCGCGCATCAGGTTATCAATACGGCAGCAGCCGTCAAGCAGACTGTATTCGGTATGCAGATGCAAATGAACAAAGCCCATGCCGTATTTCCCCCTTTTTCTTACTTACCTATTTTTTCGTTATATATTTCAATTAGTTTTTTCAGTCGGTGATTAAGTCCCGAAACGGTTATCGATGACCGCGATTTTTTGCAAAGTTCCTTTAAAGAAAGTTCAGGATTTTCAATGCGCAGTTTTGCCGCATCGACAAGTTCCTGCGGAAGAGATGAAAGTATGCCCTTACCTTGCAAATATTCTATAGCCGTGCGCTGTTTTATAGAAGCTTCGACCGTGCGGCTTATATTAGCGCTGTCACAGTTTCTGGCACGGTTAATGTTGTTTTTAAGGTCCTTAATCATTGTGGTTTCAATCATTTCAAGGCTTCTTGCAGAAGCGCCCATAAGCGTAAGCAGATTTATTATCATTTCACTACGCTTTATATACACAACAAAGCCTTTGCCGCGGGTTGAAATGTTTGCGTCAATAAAGTGCTCTGCCATAAGTGCTTTGAGTTCCTGCGCCAAAGCAAGTTCTTTTACGGGAAAATCCACCCTGTAAGACACAGCCGGATCGCTTATATGCGCACAGGCTAAAAAAGCGCCCCGTATAAAAGCCGCAGCGCAACAGTCACGGCTTAAAAATTCACGGTTTATCTTTCCACCGTAGATGCCGAAATCAACCGACGCTAAGACCTTAAGTCTGTCCGATTCGTCGGCAATCTCAGCACGGTAAAAGGCTCTGCCGTCAGTCCCGCCGCCGAGACTTACCTGCACACCGTAAATACTTTTTATCAGCGAGCAATAAAGCTGCGCTGTCTTTTTGTTTTCGGTCTGCATAGATATTTTCTTCACCGAAAACGACCGACTGAACAGCAAAAAACCGTAGGCAAGCGGAGTTTTACAGCATTCCGAAAGCCTTATATCTGCAAGTTCGGTTTTTATGTCGGAACAAAATGACATTTAATTCACCTGATTTTTATTTATATCCCTATGTATAGTGCTTACATTGTATCCCTTTTCGGTAAGATAACTCTGCAACATAAGTGCAAAGGTGACCGAACGGTGTTTGCCGCCCGTACAACCGAAGGCTATGACCAACTGACTTTTTCCCTCTTTGACATAAAGCGGAATGGAAAAGTCGGCAAAATCACATATCTTTTTGGCAAACATTTTGCTGTCATCGCTATCCATAACATATTGTCTTACCACCTTATCAAGTCCCGTTTTGTTCTTTAAATCATCAACATAATAAGGATTTGGCAAACATCTTACATCAAAAATAATATCGGCTTCGGCATCGTTACCGTATTTAAAGCCAAAGGATTTGCAGAGTATTTTAATACCGTTCTTTTCACCGTCAAGAAAAATGTCGGCAAGCTGCTCTTTTAGCTGAATTCCCGAAGTATATGTTGTATCAACTACAAAGTCAGCCATCGACCGTATTGTCGAAAGCATCTGGCGTTCTGTTTCAACCGCTTTTGAGATTGAAATCGCCTTTTTATCGCAAAGCGGATGCTTGCGGCGATTTTCCTTATATCTACGGATAATTACACTGTCAGAAGCATCGATAAAAAGAATTTTGTAATCCGTACCGCGTTTCTTTAAGTCATCAAGAACGGTAATTATTTCACCGAACATATCACCACCGCGCACATCGGTGACAACTGCCATTTTTTCAAGCGTGTCGCTGCGGTCAGAAAGGTTTAAAAAGGCAGGAATGATTGTAGGCGGTACGTTATCAACACAGTAATAACCCATATCTTCTAATGCATTTGCAGCCTGCGTTTTACCTGCGCCCGACATACCTGTAACTATAAGCAATTCCATATAAGCCTTCCCCTTTCTTTATTTTCTGCCGACAAATATAATCTCGGTCTCTAATTCAACGCCGTCATTATTTTTAACGGTTTGCTTAACATTTTCAACAAGTTTCAGCACATCATCACAGGTAGCGCCGCCGATATTTATAATAAATCCTGCATGTTTTTCACTTACCTGCGCACCACCGACACAGGCGCCCTTCAGATTGTTTTTTTCAATAAGCGCACCCGCAAAATAACCCACCGGTCTTTTAAATGTGCTTCCGGCACTTGGGTATTCAAGCGGCTGTTTTGTCCTGCGACGGTTAAAATAATCATCCATAGCGCTTCGTATATCCTCGGCTTTGCCGTGGCTTAACTTAAGCGTTATCTGTGTTATAACAAGGTCAGCATTTTTAAAGACGCTTGTTCTGTAGCCTAGTTTCATATCGTCCTTTGTTAAAACGATTTCCTTGCCGTCGCTGTCAAGCGCTGTAGCGCTTACGACAACGTTTGACATCTCGCCGCCGTAGGCACCTGCATTCATATACAACGCGCCGCCCACACTGCCCGGTATGCCGTATGCAAACTCAAGCCCCGAAAGCTGTGCGTTTAAAGCGGCAAGGCAAACACTTCTAAGACTCGCCCCCGCGCCGCAGATTATTTCATCGCCCTTTGTTTCAATTTCATCCATACCGCTAAGGCTTATAACCGCGCCCTCGATACCGCCGTCCGACACCAAAAGGTTTGAGCCCTTGCCAAGTATAAAATACGGCACAGAAAACTTTTTTGCAGCATAAATCACGGTTTTTAATTGCTGATTATTGCAAACCGTCACAAAAGCATCGGCATTTCCACCGATTTTAAATGTGGTGTGCTTTAGCATAGGCTCGTTTAAAACATATTCAATTTTATTGTCTGAAAGTGATTTTATAAATTCAGCAATAAACATACAAACTCTCCGATTATTTGTGTAATTGACAAAGATAAGCCGCGCCGATAATTCCTGCATCGTTACCTAAATCTGCGACCTTTATTACTGTCTTACCCGCAATATCTCTTGCAAAATTTTCACCCGATATAATTTCGTTAAGCGGGTCTGTAAGATAATTGCCCTCTTTAGAAACACCGCCGCCGATACATATCATATCAGGCTGAAAGATATTAAGAACATTCGCAATACCAACCGCTAAATAACGGATGTATTGGTCGACAACCATAGCACCCGCCATATCACCGCTGCGCTTAGCCTTAAATGCGGTAATGCCGCTTGCATTATTGATGTCACCGCCGCAAAGCTGCCACATTATACTGTCGCTGTATTTTTTCATAGCCTGCTTTGTTTGACGGATAAGCGCCGTAGCCGATGCATAGGTTTCAAAACAACCCTGTCTGCCGCAGCTGCATTCCTGGCCGTTCATCTGAATAACGGTATGACCTATCTCTGCGCCGGCACCGTTTGAGCCAGAATAAATCTGACCGTCAATAATTATGCCGCCGCCTACACCCGTACCAAGTGTGATTGCAATAAAGTTGTTGCAGCCCTTTCCCGCTCCTGCAATATACTCACCGTATGCGGCTGCATTGGCATCATTTTCCACATAAAACCTTTTGCCCGTTCTTTCATACAGCATATCGCTTAGCGGAATATCGTAAAATCCTAAATTACTGGCATAGGCCACAACGCCCGTCTTCGCCTCAATCGCACCAGGTGAGCCTACACCAAAGCCATCAATATCATCCATAGTAATGCCCGCATTTTTCACAGCATCATATACCGCAGACACCATATCGTCAACTATTGCTTCAGGCTTTCTGGGTGTGTTGGTTTTTCTTTTTCCAAAACCGACTATCTTAAAATTTTCATCGACTACACCGGCTACAATATTTGTACCGCCTAAATCAATACCTAATTTATACATACTTTTTCATATCCTCTCTAAAAAGGTTCTACCTTTGTTTCTGTGCTTTCTGTTTTAAAATCATCAGCCATACCAAGTCTGCTGAGTAAATCCTCTGCCGCGTTGTAGCCAAGTTTTTTCTGGCGGCTGTTCATTGCCGCAACTTCAATAATTACAGCCAAATTTCTACCCGGCTTTACCGGAATGGTAAGCGAAGGCACATCAAGACCTAATACCTCGGTCGTCTGACTTTCAAGTCCCATTCTGTCGTATGCCTTGTTTATATCCCAAGGCTCCATATTGATAACAAGGTCTATCTTCTCGGTTAGTTTTACCGCACCCACACCGAAAATACGGCTGGCGTTAATAATGCCTATGCCACGAAGTTCAATAAAATGACGGATATTATCGGGTGCAGTACCAACAAGTGACTTACTTGACACGCGCCTTATTTCAACCGCATCGTCGGCTATAAGACGGTGACCGCGCTTTACAAGTTCAATGGCGGTCTCACTTTTACCGACTCCGCTTTCGCCAAGCAAAAGTATACCCTCACCGTAAACCTCAACCAAAACACCGTGCCGCGTAATTCTTGGCGCTAAATGCAAATTAAGAAACGCAATAAGCGCAGCGGTAAATTCCGATGTGGCTTCGGGTGTGGTAAGCAGCGGTACACCGTACTGCTCTGAAAGTTCCTTATAAACCGTATCGTCGGCAAGGTCACGCGCAATGATTACCGCAACCGGCTGCTTTTCAAAAAACTGACTTAGCCGCTCTCTTTTCTTTTCGGCGGTAAAACGTCTTAAAAAGCCAATTTCACTCATACCCAAAATCTGAATTCGTTTTGGGTCAAAGTACTCATAATAACCCGCAATCTGTAGTCCGGGACGATTGATTTCAGAAGTGGAAACCAATATTTCCTGCGCACTTTTAGGCATAGACAGTACCGACAGTGAAAATTCATTAATAATTCTGTCAAGGGAAATTGTGAAATCTGTTTTCATAAATTTCTCCTCCCAAGGATAGTATTTTCTTTAATAATACCACATCTGCACCAAATTTTAAATATTTTTTTATTTAAATTATTATTTTACTTGCTAATATTGTGTTTTAAATATATAATTAAGTGAGTAATATACTCTCGTATGGAGGATTTTTAAGATGAAACTCGGCATGGTAGGATTGCCCAATGTAGGCAAATCAACCCTTTTTAACGCAATCACAAACGCAGGTGCACAATCGGCTAACTACCCGTTTTGCACCATAGAACCTAATGTGGGTATGGTAAGCGTACCCGACGAAAGACTTGAAAAATTAAAGGAAATTTACAATCCCGACAAATTCACACCCGCGGTTATTGAGTTTGTTGATATCGCAGGTCTTGTAAAGGGCGCTTCAAAGGGCGAAGGACTTGGAAACAAGTTTTTAAGCAATATACGTGAGGTCGATGCAGTAGTTCATGTAGTTCGTTGCTTTGAAAGCACCGACATTATTCACGTTGAAGGCTCTGTTGACGGTGTGCGCGATATCGAAACCATAAATCTTGAACTCATACTTTCGGATATGGAAATTGTGCAACGCCGTCTTGATAAAGCAACCAAGGCGCTTAAGGGCGACAAATCCATGCAGGCGGAGGTTGACTTTTTAAAGCGGCTGCTTTGCCACCTTGAAGACGGTCAGCCGGCACGCTCGGTTGAAATAAACAGCGATGTCGAGCAGCTGGTGCTTGATACTACCTCTCTGCTTTCGTCAAAGCCTGTAATCTATGCCTGCAATATGAGTGAGGATGATTTTAAAAATGGAATTGAAACAAACGCATCATTTCTTGCGGTCAAGGCTGTTGCAGAAAAGGAAAATGCAGAAATACTACCGATATGCGCAGCACTTGAGGCAGAACTTGCAAGTCTTGATGACGAAGAAAAGGCAATGTTTCTTGAAGATTTAGGGCTTGAGCGTTCGGGCCTTGACCGAATGATACAGACCTGTTACCGACTTTTAGGACTTATCTCCTATCTTACCGCCGGCAAGCCAGAGGTTCGCGCCTGGACAATCAAAAATGGCACCAACGCACCGCAGGCGGCAGGTAAAATACACAGCGATTTTGAGCGCGGTTTTATTCGTGCAGAGGTTATTTCTTACGACGACTTTATGGCATGCGGCGGCAGTATGGTTACCGCTAAGGAAAAGGGACTTGTAAGAAGTGAAGGTAAGGAATACATTATGAAGGACGGCGACATCGTTCTTTTCAGATTTAACGTATAATTTTGGTATAAGCGCATAAATATCCCCCAAACTAACTGTGGGTGATATTTATGTCAAAAGGCAAATCCGGACTTACAATTTTTACGGTGGGCGCTGTTGGGTACGGTCTTATTGAAATTATGTGGCGCGGCCATACACACTGGTCTATGCTGACAGCGGGCGGTCTGTCCTTTTTAGGACTAAGCCGAATTTCAGCCTTTTTTAAAAAAGCATCACTTTTAAAAAAGGCGGTCTTAGGCGGTGTGCTTATAACCTTTATCGAATATGTTTACGGACTTGTCTTTAATGTGATTTTAAAAAAGAATGTTTGGGATTACAGCCGTATGCCCTTTAACATCGGCGGTCAGGTATGTGCCCTTTATTCATTCTTTTGGATAATTTTAAGCTTTATTTTTATTCCTCTTGCAGACAGACTGCGAAACATTTGCAATAAAAGTTAATGCGAGGAGTGTTCAAAATTGTTAAACAGAACTTGGGCAGAAATTGACACGGCTGCCCTAATACATAATTTTAAACTTTTAAAATCTGCTGCGGGCAATTCACGTATGGCGGTTGTAGTTAAGGCAAATGCGTACGGTCACGATGTAAAAATTGTGGCACCTGTGCTTCAGAATAACGGCGCCGATTGGTTTGCCGTGTCCAATTTAGATGAGGCTATTGAACTTAGAGACTGCGGTATTGTAAAACCGATACTAATTTTGGGTTATACCCCTTGTGATTTGGCATCTAAACTTGCAAAATATGATATATCGCAATGCGTTTACTCTAGCGAATATGCGCAAAAGCTGTCGGATAGCGCAACGAATGCCAATGTTACGGTAAAGATACACATTAAACTTGATACAGGTATGTCGCGGCTTGGCTTTAACTGTCGTGACGAGCGCCTTTTGGGAATGGCTGACGCGCTTAGCAGCGCCCGTCTTCCCGCCCTTAGCATTGAGGGTGTGTTCACCCATTTTGCCGCATCGGACACAATACCCGAAAATGATGATGGCTTCACCCAGAAACAGTATGAACTTTTCTGTGCTGCTGCTGACCGTTTTAAGTGTGCGGGCTTTGAAAATTTGATATACCACTGCTGTAATTCTGCAGGTATTATTCAGCACAGCGACAAACACTTTGATATGTGCCGCGCAGGTATTGCGCTTTACGGATTAAAACCCGATGCCGCAATGACACCTCAGCAGGATTTTATGCCTGTAATGACTTTAAAATCAACCGTATCGCTTGTAAAAGAAATTGATGTTGGTGACACGGTAAGTTACGGCAGAACATTTACCGCGCAGAAAAGAATGAAACTTGCAACGGTTTGCGCAGGTTATGCCGACGGTTATCCGCGTCTGCTTTCAAACCGCGGTTATGTTATTATAAACGGCTGCCGCGCAAATATTGTCGGCAGAATATGTATGGATCAGTTTGCGGTTGATGTTACCGATATACCCGATGTTGCTATGGGTGACACGGTAATACTCTTTGGCAAACAGCTTTCTGTCGATGAAATCGCAGCGGCTTGCGGCACCATAAATTACGAAATTGTTTGCGGTGTTTCACCGCGCGTAAACAGAATCGAGGTAAAGGGACAATAGTATCTATTGTCCCTTTCTTAAAAGGGGAATTTTTATGAAAAAATATATTCTTACTTTAGACGAGGGTACCACCAGCGCCAGAGCAATTATTTTTGATAAGGATATGAACTTGGTATCAATGGCGCAGAACGAATTTACACAAATCTACCCCTCCCCCGCATTTGTTGAACACGACCCGATAGAAATACTTTCGGCACAGTATTCAGCCATAACCCAATGCATCATCACCGCGGGTATTGATGTAGGTGAAATCGCCGCTGTCGGCATTACAAACCAGCGTGAGACCACAATCGTTTGGGATAAAAATACAGGTGAGCCGATTTATAACGCAATCGTGTGGCAGTGCCGCCGCACCGCCGATATATGCGAAGAATTAAAGTCGCATGGGTTAGAGGATTACATAACCGCCGCTACAGGACTTAAAATTGACGCATATTTCAGCGGCACCAAAATAAAATGGATACTTGATAATGTTGAGGGCGCAAGGCAAAAGGCAAAAAACGGTGAACTACTTTTCGGCACGGTCGACACATGGCTTATGTGGAAGTTGTCAAACGGCAAAATTTTTGCCACCGACGAAACCAACGCATCGCGCACAATGCTTTATGACATACATAATATGTGTTGGGATAAAAAAATACTTGAAATTCTTGATATACCCGAAAGTATGCTACCTACCGTTAAAAAAAGCGGCAGCAACTACGGAAGCATTGATGTTATGGGTAGTAGCCTTTCGGTTTGCGGTGTCGCAGGTGACCAACAGTCCGCACTGTTCGGTCAGCACTGCACAAAAGTGGGTGACGTAAAAAACACCTATGGCACAGGCTGCTTTTTACTTATGAACACGGGTGAGCGTGCGGTGCAGTCCAAAAACGGACTTGTGACCACGGTTGCCGCCACTTGTGAGGGTGAAAATACCCAATATGCACTTGAAGGCAGTGTATTTATCGGTGGCGCAGTGATACAGTGGCTTCGTGATAAGATGAAGCTTATTGAAAATGCGGCACAGAGCGAGGACTTAGCCCTTAGCGTACCTGACAGCGCGGGTGTTTACATTGTACCCGCCTTTGCAGGACTTGGCGCACCCTACTGGGATATGTATTCGCGCGGTACCATCTGCGGTGTTACGCGGGGTACGGGCAGAAATCATATTGTAAGAGCCGCTTTAGAGTCGATAGCATACCAGACAAACGATTTGATTGAGGCAATGCGCTGCGACGCAGATGTAAAGGTTGCAGTACTTAAGGCCGACGGCGGCGCTGCAAGAAATAATTTTCTTATGCAGTTTCAAGCAGACATTTCCAACCTTAAGGTAGTACGTCCTGACAATGCCGAGGCAACCGCGCTTGGCGCGGCATTGCTTGCAGGCATTACCTGCGGACTGCTAAACAAAGACGGCGCACACGAAAACATCAATTCCAAAGCAAACGAATATTTGCCGCAGCTTGACGACGCAGAGCGTACAGTACTGCTTAAGGGATGGAAAGCGGCGGTTGACAGTACAATTACATTTTCGACGGCGGTGAGGTAATTATGGGATTTAAAAGACAAGAAAAAAAGGTTTTATCAAGCGACGGTAAGAACACCCTTTCGGGTGTGGTCTATGTTCCCGACGGCGAAATTAAAGGACTGTTTCATCTGGTGCACGGTATGACCGAATACATAGACCGATATACCGAGCTTTTGTCAGTTATTGCAAATGCAGGATATGTATGCTTCGGTTTTGATAACTTAGGTCACGGCAAAACCGCAATGGAGGGCGACCTCGGTTTTATAGCATCAAATGATGGATGGAAATATCTTGTTGATGATGTATCGGTCTTTGCCGATGAAATCAGAAGCGAATATCCGAATATTCCGTATATTCTTATGGGGCACAGTATGGGCTCGTTTATAGTAAGGCTTCACGCGGCAAAGTATGGTCACCTTGTCGACAAGCTAATTATCTGCGGCACTGGGGGCAGCAATCCCGCCGCGCCCGCAGGACTGCTTATTTGCAATATTATTAAGACACTTCGCGGTAAAAGGGCTATTTCACCGTTTATTGAAAATATGGCTTTTGGCGCCTACAATAAGCGTTTTGAGGGCAATTCAAAATACGATTGGCTGACTAAGGATACAGAAATTATCAATAAATATGCTAACGATAAATACTGCACATTTCACTTTACGGTGTCGGCTATGCACGACCTTATAAAATTAAATTACCTATGTAACAGCAAAAAATGGTATGATGACATTCGCATCGATCTACCTATTTTGCTGATATCGGGTGATATGGACCCCGTTGGCAACTATGGTAAGGGGGTAAGACAGGTATATAACAGACTTATAGCAACGGGGCACAATAATGCAACCGTCAAGCTTTACGAAAACTGCCGTCACGAAATACATAACGACAGCTGCCGCAGCGAAATGACAGAGGATATTTTAAAGTTCATATAAAGCAAAAAATCAGCACATACTGTGCTGATTTTTTATTTTACCAAAGCAGAAAAGGAAGTTTCGAAAGCCTGCGACGAAATGTCACATTCAAGCATATATACAGGTGTGTTTTCGATAAGACTGCCAAGCAGTGAAAGTGTTTTACTTAATGCCGACGGATTGTGCGGCAGATAAATCTGACGCATAAGGTGGTTTATGGCATCCTTACTATCTACCCTTGTAATCGCATTTTTTGCCGACTGCTTTATTATGCATACGGCGGCAAGTGGTGCGCTTATGTTATTTTGCAGATTTTCTTTACCTGCCCAAGGAGTACCGTAAACGGTGGCTTCACTATCCATATTTATAATTGGTTTATCGCCGTTTATAACGGTGACTTTATCGCCAAGATGCTTTCTCCACAAATTTATATGCGTGGTTTTTCCCGTGCCGCTGGGCGCTGTAAACAGGTATGCACGGCCTTCGTATTGTATTGCGGCGCCGTGAAAAACAAAACGGTCAAAGTCGGGCAAGACTTCGGCAATAGCCCTGTAAATGCAAAGAATTTCACTGTCATCGCGCGACACAATGGGGGACACCTTTTGTTCAGCCTCAAGCGCTTGGTCACTGACGGTGACCGAAATATCCGCATTTTCCCAAGATGTAAAAATATAATCCTTGCAAAAATGTTTAACAAAAGCGCTTCGACAGTTAATATTAATTTTTAGCCCAGACATTAAAATCTTAAAATTTTCAAGCATATTACCACCTACTGTCCGTAACGAATATCACAGCCAAGTGTCGTTTGACATTCGGTAAGTCCAAATGAGATAATTTGATATGTGCGCTCAAAAGAGGCTTTGGCCTTACCTGACTCGGTTGCATCAAAACCGTATGTGTCGGCTGTCTGTGCCGTTTCAAGCGGATACATTGTATACTGATAACCGCTGCCACCGGCATATTTATTAACCCATGTGGGAATTATATCAACACCTGATAGAACGGTAGTTCCGTCACTGTATTTTTGGAAGGTGTAGTAAAACAACATTCCGTCCTCGGTATGTCCTGAGGGGCAGGAATCCATCAGTTCCTTGCGCTGATTTGAAATTGCATTACCCATAGAGTATACGCATACGGTTGTATTCTGACTGTCCTCAGAATATAACATAGATATAGGCTGTACAACATGCGGATGACCGCCTACTATTACATCGACACCCATATTGCAAAGCCGCTGCGCAATGGATTTCTGCCATGTGTTAGGCTCGGTTTGGTACTCGTTTCCCCAGTGCATATAAAACACCGTTGCATCGGCACCGTCTTCCTCCATTGCCGTTACAACACCTTGCGCTGAAGCATAAAATTCATCCAGCCTTTCATACGAAAAGGAATTAATAAGACCGTGCGCTTCGGTGGAAATAATATTACCGTTTATTGATTTTTGTCCCACATCCGATGTGTTTTCATAGGTGTATGCAACCATACCTATTTTTATTCCGTTTACATTCTGTATTACATAGGTCGGGTCATCGACTGTCTCTTTCGTACCGCTAAAGGCTATGCCCGATGTCTTTAATTGCTGTACCGTGCGTTTAAGACCGAAAAGTCCCGTATCATAACAATGGTTGTTAGCGGTGGTAAGAAATTTTATGCCGCTGCTTTTTATGGTGTCAAGCAGACTGTCGGGTACATTAAATGCAGGATAGCCCGAATATGCGCCCGATTCGGTACCGCCAAGGGTTACCTCAAAATTAGCAGTCGCAAGGTCGGCTGCTTTAAAATAATCATCAACTTCGGTAAAAAAAGCCGAAAAATCATAGCCGCCGTCAGCAGTTTTAGCACCCGACAGAACAGGGCTATGCAGTATAATATCACCCGTGTTCACCACCGTTGCCGTGGCAGTGATTTTTGGGGTAGTATCAACAGGTGTATCTTCACTTGAAATAATCGAATTGTCCGACGCGGTATCAATATTACCGTTTGTAAAAAATTTTACGACTGTATTCACCAAAAGGCAAAGCAGGGTTATGCACAGTACAAGAACTGCCGATGTAACGGTTAAAAATATTCTTCTGCGAATAATCGCCTTTTGACGTCTTGTTTTTTTATCCATTGTTTTTCATCCTCACATAAACATACAAAACAGTATCGGTAGGAATATGGCGGGTATAATATTCATAACCTTAATTTTTTTGCCAAGACCTAACATATTAAATGCAATCGCAATAATAAGCAGCGAGCCGATAACCGACATATGTGCTATAACCTCGGTTGTTAGTACGGGTTGTATGAATTTTGCGGCGATGGTTAGCACACCCTCAATAACAAGCACCGCCACAGACGAAAGCACCACACCAAAGCCTAAGGTAGATGCAAACACCGCCGCAGAAATACAGTCAATGAGTGACTTTGAATAAAGGGTGGTATTATCACCCGAAATGCCCGAATCAATAGCGCCCACAACGGTCATTGCGCCCACACAAAAAAGCAGTGTTGCCGAAACAAAGCCCTCGGCAATTTTGCCGTTTCCGCCGCCGCCAACCGCCCTTTCAATACGCTCACCAAGACGGTTTATCAATCGGTCAAGGTCTATTAACTCACCAATCACTGCACCGACTGCGGTTGAAACTATCACAACAAGCGGATTTATGCCGTCTTCAAAAAGTCCTGTAACCCCTATGTAAAGCACACAAAGCGCCATACCCTTCATAAGTGTTTCGCGAAGCCGTTCAGGTATACCTTTTTTGAGAAGCATTCCGATGCTGCCGCCTATTATCACCAATATGAAATTAACAAAAGCGCCGCTTGTAAAAAGCCTGACCACGAATATCACCTCTTGCAAAATAATAATATAACAATTTAAACCAAAAATCAACAATATAGATTTATAAAGAATAGTTTATTAAAAATACTCTTGTATTTATAAGGCATTTATTGTAAAATAATTATAATATAACTTTAGGAGGAATGACAAATGCCAACTTCTAACACTATGAAAATTGAAACCAAGCGCAATGATTTATTTCTGCGTGTTTCAAAGGGGCATTTTGCCACCAGCAACAGCCACAGCAACTACTATATTGATGTTGCGGCGCAAAAATCCCGCCTTTCAGAAGCAAAGGCTGTAGCGGATGAACTTTGTTCATATTACCGCCACAGCACAATTGTTGACACCATTCTTTGCCTTGACGGTATGGAGGTTGTGGGCACCTGCCTTGCAGACCGCCTTACAAGCGCGGATTTCATTAATATGAACGCGCACCAGACCATATATGTCGTAACACCCGAAACCACCAACTCAAGCCAACTGCTTTTCCGCGATAATATCGTTCCTATGATAGCAGGAAAGCACGTTCTTATTCTTGCGGTATCGGTGGCTACAGGCAGAACCGTTCAGACCGCTATTGATGCCATTAAATACTACGGTGGTAAGGTAGCAGGTGTATCCTCTATCTTTGCAACGGTGGACCAATGCGACGGTTATACCGTAAACTCGGTATTTAATCCCAAGGATTTAACCGACTATGCAAACTATTCCTCGCACGATTGCCCGATGTGTAAAAAGGGCGAAAAGATTGACGCGCTTATAAACTGTCACGGATATTCAAAACTGTAATTTTTAACGGAGGTTTTAAAATATGAGTAGATTAGAAGAAGCAAAAAAGCAATATGCCGCACTTGGCATTGATGTTGATGCCGTTATTGATACCCTTAAAAAGCAACCTGTATCTCTTCACTGTTGGCAGGGTGACGATGTTAAGGGTTTTGACCAGGACGGCCCCCTGACAGGCGGTATTCAGACCACGGGTAACTACCCGGGCAAAGCGCGTACCCCTGACGAGCTTATGGCGGATATGGATATGGTTTTATCTCTCTGCCCAGGCGCTAAAAAGATAAATGTTCATGCCTGCTATGCCATTTTTGAAGACGGTGAGTTTGCCGACCGCGATAAGTTGGAGCCCAAGCACTTTAAAAAGTGGGTTGACTTTGCAAAGGCACGCGGTATGGGACTTGACTTTAACCCCACCTTCTTCTCACACCCAATGGCTGACAGCGGTCTCACCCTTGCAAGTCCTGATGATAAAATCCGCAATTTCTGGATTGAACACGGTAAGGCTTGTGTACGCATTTCACAGTATTTTGCAAAAGAAACGGGTGTTCCCTGCGTTATGAATATCTGGACAGGCGACGGATTTAAGGATATTCCTGCCGACAGAATGGGACCGCGTATGCGTTATAAAGATTCTATTGAGCAGATTTTGTCCGAACCGTTTGATAAGAAAATGGTTAAGCCCTGTGTTGAATCTAAGGTATTCGGCATCGGTGTTGAGGCTTATACCGTCGGCTCTGCCGAGTTTTCACTCACCTTTGCTGCTACTCACGACGGCTGCCTACCGCTTATGGATAACGGTCACTACCATCCGACCGAGGTTGTATCTGACAAAATCCCTGCGCTTCTCGCTTTCTTCCCCGAAATCGCATTACATATTACCCGTCCTATCCGTTGGGACTCTGACCATGTAGTTCTTTTCGATGACGAAACACGCGAAATGGCTAAGGAAATTGTGCGTTGCGACGCATTTGACCGCGTTTATATGGCGCTTGACTATTTCGATGCAAGCATTAACCGCATTTCCGCTTGGACTGTTGGTCTTCGCAGTTGGCAGAAGGCATTACTTATGGCAATGCTTACACCCAATGCCATGCTCAAAGATTTGCAGGATAACGGCGAATTTACCGAACTTATGGTTAAAAGTGAAGAAGTAAAAACTCTTCCCTTCGGCGATATCTGGAACTACTACTGCAAGTGTTGCGGTGTTCCCGCCGACGGCGAATGGTTTGACAAGGTTAAGGAATACGAACAAACCGTACTTTCAAAGAGAGTATAACAGACAACATAAAAACAGGGCACAAACTGTGCCCTGTTTTTATTTGCCTAATTCAATTACTCCATGCTTTTGCTCATATTCCTCTATGGCATCTCTAATCAATATCAAAATCTCGCTATTTGCACTGCGTCCCTCATAATCGGCAACTATATGCAATTTGTTTAGCATTTCCTCATCAATTCTTATAGATAAACTCTTAACAGCCATAAAATAACTCCTTAAAACATTTATTATGACTTTATTTTATTTCTATTTTGTGTTACAATCACAATATAGATATATTTTATATCTAATTTATGCTTAAAATAAGGAGATATTATGAAAGTTGCAATAATAGGTTCAAGAAATTTACAATTAACTAATTTAGCACAATATCTGCCAGAAAACACAACAGAAATTGTATCAGGCGGTGCAAGAGGAATAGATGCATGTGCTAAATCTTTTGCCGAAGCAAATAATATAAAAATCACAGAATTTTTACCCAACTATAAACTTTATGGCAGAGCAGCACCGCTTAAGCGTAATATTGAGATTATAAACTATTCGGATATCGTCTTAGCGTTTTGGGATGGCAAATCAACTGGGACGCGCTTTGTCATAGAGAATTGCCGTAAACTTGATAAGCCGATTAAAATCTTTAAATCTCTGAACAATAAAACTTAAAAGCCGCAAGGATTAACCCTTGCGGCTTCCATTATTTCTCTTTTAAAACTAACTCTGCAAAATCCTTAAAATAATAATCCTTTACATTTTCATGTCCTGGTACCTTTTTAAAAAAACAGGCAGGAATTTCCTTGCTTTGTAAGTTCTTTATAATACAAGGTGTGCAACCGTCACTGTGATTTGTGGGATGGTTAGGACAGTTTAAATCCTTGCAGGTACAAAATGTCGCATTTTCCATATTTATTGCAGTCCTTTTTTCTTTTCAAAATACTTGTACACCCTATCCACAACAAAAAATGCGATAAGGCCGTTAATAATGCCGAGTATAATTCCACCCAACACATCGGTGGGATAATGCACATAAAGGTACATTCTTGAAAAACCGATAATACCACCTAAAACAAATGCCGCCTTACCCCAACGCTTGTCACAAAGGAACATCGCCATAGCGCTTTCAAAACAGCAACGGGTATGTCCCGACGGGAAGGAATAACTTGAAAGCTTATCAATAAGCAGTGTGGCTTCTGCATTTACGGTGTACGGTCTAGGCCTTGCAAAAAGGTTTTTAAGCCCCAAATTACCGACGATAAGACCTAATATCAGCGCAAGACCGACCGATATGCCCATTTTGCGTGTGGGTTTAAAGCAGATAAGCGCTACCGCTAAAACAATCCACAAAATTCCGTCATCGGCAAGTCTGGTTAAAAGTACCATTAAATCATCTAAAAAGTCAAACCGCAGATATTCCTGAATAAAATCAAGTATTTTAAGTTCAAATTCGTTCATAGCGCTTCCTCTTACTTAAAAAACAAGGGTAACTTTTCAAGAAATACTATATCATCGCGGTCAGCGGCATCGCCCTCAGCAAGAAAGGCGCATGCTGCAGACTCTTTAGCACCGGCACGACTTACAAGTTCTCTTACCGCGGCAAGTGACTCACCCGTGCTTATAACATCGTCGACAATAAGCACTCGCTTACCCTTTATAAGTTCTACCTCGGTTTCGCCTAAAAATAGCTTCTGTTGATTCTGTGTTGTAATGGAGGTAACACTAACCTCCAACGGATTGCGCATATAAACCTTAACGCCCTTACGCGCAATAACATACGGTTTACCGCTCTGTTTTGCCATTTCGTATGCTATGGGTATTGACTTAGCCTCAGGGGTTAAAATCACATCAAATTCAGGGACCTTTTCAAGCAGTTCTTTACAACCTGCAACGGTCAGTTCAACATCGCCAAAGATAATAAATGCAGCAATATCAAGACTGTCACTTACAGGAAATTTTTCAAGTTTCCGCTCAAGTCCCGCGATTTTCATAGTATAAAATTCGGACATAAATAATCCTCCTAATTATGCATTAATATCAGCCTGGGGGCCACTGTAAATATCTGCGTGCAAGAAGATGAAAATGCAAATGTCCAACAGTCTGTCCGCCGTCTTTACCGCAGTTGGTTACCACGCGAAAACCCTTTTCAAGTTTTTCGCTGTCTGCAATACTGGCTACAGCCTCAAAAATCTTGGCAACATAGTCACTGTTTTTTGCGTCTATTTCCGCGGCTGATGTAATGTGAATTTTAGGGACAATCACTGCGTGAAATGGGGCTTGTGGGTCAATGTCTGCAAAAGCGTAAACCCAGTCGTCCTCATAAATCTTAGTAGAGGGGATTTCCCCCGCGATTATTTTACAAAACAAACAATCTTTCATTTATTTCACCATCTTAGATACAATATCACAAACTGCATCAAGCGCCGTTTGTGCCTTAGCGGTTTCCTTACCGCCTGCCATTGCGCTGTCGGGTTTGCCGCCGCCGTTACCGCCGGCAATCTGCGCTACGGCGCGGACAATATTTCCTGCGTGAGCGCCGCTTTGAAGCGCGCCCTTGCCGCATCCTGCGCAGAAGGTAAGTTTTTCACCGTTTACTGCCGCAAATACGGCAACCGCCATATCATTCTCTGCCTTAACGGAATCTATCATCTTACGAAGTTCGTCAGGTGCTACACCGTCGAGCAGTGCGACAGCCACCTTAACTCCTTTTACATCGGTAGCATTTGCCATAATGTCGTTTATCTTACCGCCTGCAAGTTTTGCCTCAAGCGATTCAATCTTTTTTGAGTCTTCCTTCATCTGCTTAACGACAGAGGCTGCTTTATTTGCAACATCCTCGATATTACCGCTTTTAAGCGTTGTGGCAGTATCGGTAAGAAGTTGTTTATAATGATTGATAAGTTTTACGGTATTAAAGCCTGTAACCGCCTCGATACGACGGGTGCCTGCCGCGATACCGCTTTCAGAAATGATACGGAACAATCCTATCTTACCTGTGTTATCAACATGGGTGCCGCCGCAAAGTTCGGTTGAAAAATCACCTGCTTTTACAACACGGACAATCTCGCCGTACTTTTCGCCAAACAGCGCCATAGCACCAAGCGCTCTTGCCTCATCAATGGGCATTTCGCGGTTGTCAACGGGAATACCGTGAAGTATTGCGCTGTTTACAAGAAATTCAACCTTGTCGATTTCGTCAGCGGTTAAAGCCGAGAAATGTGTAAAGTCAAAGCGTACTGTGTTTTCATTTACAAGCTGGCCTGCCTGCTCGACATGTGTGCCCAAAACCTGACGAAGCGCTGCCTGTAAAAGATGTGCCGCAGTGTGATTTCTTCTGATAGCCTCACGGCGCACAGCATCAATTTGTGCCGTGACGGTATCACCCACCGAAATTGCGCCCTTTGAAACGGTACCTAAATGTGTAAATACTCCACCTGCAGTCTTTTTAGTGTCATTAACGGTAAATTCTACACCGCCAGCGGTAATTACACCGCTGTCACCTACCTGACCGCCGCTTTCTGCATAGCATACGGTTTTGTCAAGAACAACTATTGCCTTTTGGGTAGCGTTTACGGTTGATACATGCTCACCCTCAACAACTATGTCAAGTACAGTAGCTTCACATTTATTTTCTGTATAACCCAAAAATTCAGTAGCGGGAACATTATCAAAATTTATACCGTCACTGCTCCAGCTTTCGCCGTCAGCCGCCTTGCGTGCGCTTCTTGCCTTTTCACGCTGCTGCTTCATAAGTGCGTTAAAGCCGTCCCCATCAACCGACATACCCTTTTCAGCAAGTATATCGCGTGTAAGGTCAAGCGGGAAACCATAGGTGTCGTAAAGACGGAATGCGTCCTCACCCGAAATCTGACCGCCCGATTTCATAAGCTCGTTCAAAATATTAAGGCCTTGGTCAATGGTTTTTGAAAAACTTGCTTCCTCGTTTGCGATAACCTTTTTAATAAGTTCGCTCTTTTCATTAAGTTCGGGATAGCCCGATGCGTTTTCAGCAATTACTGCCTCAACCATTTCAATAAGGAACGGACGGTTAATACCTATAAGTCTTCCGTGCCTTGCTGCACGGCGGATAATGCGGCGGAGGACATATCCTCTACCCTCGTTAGAGGGGATAATGCCGTCACTTATCATAAATGTAGCGGCGCGTGCGTGGTCGGTAATTGCGCGGATGGAGATATCGACACTTTGTTCCTTGCCGTATTCCTTACCCGAAATTTCACACACTTTATCAAGAATGTTGCGAATGGTGTCAACCTCAAACATATTGTCAACACCCTGAATTACACAAGCCAAGCGTTCAAGGCCCATACCCGTGTCGATGTTTTTATGCTCAAGCTCGGTATATGTGCCGTCGCCCATATTATTAAATTGGGTGAAAACATTGTTCCAGATTTCCATATATCTGTCACATTCACAGCCTGGCTTACAATCGGGTGAGCCGCAACCGTACTTTTCACCGCGGTCAAAATAAATCTCACTGCAAGGGCCACAGGGACCTGTGCCGTGCTCCCAGAAGTTGTCAGCCTTACCAAGTTTTACAATATGTTCTTCGGGTACGCCGATAACATCGCGCCAAATGGCATAAGCCTCTTCATCCTGCTCATAAACAGAGGGCCACAACAGATTTTCGGGAATTTCCAAGTCCTTGGTTAAAAACTCCCAAGCCCACGGGATTGCCTCATTCTTAAAGTAATCCCCGAATGAGAAATTACCCAGCATCTCAAAATATGTACCGTGACGCGCGGTTATACCAACACGCTCAAGGTCAGGTGTACGGATACACTTCTGGCAGGTGGTGACACGGTTTCTTGGGGGTGTCACTTCACCCGTGAAATACTTTTTCATAGGTGCCATACCCGAATTTATAAGAAGTAACGACTTGTCATTGTTTGGAACCAAGGAAAAGCTTCCAAGACGCAGGTGTCCTTTTGATTCAAAGAACGATAAATACCTTTCACGAAGTTCATTAAGTGACATCCATTTCATAATTATTACATCCTTAAAATAAAATAAACATACAAAATTATTATATACCTGACAAGGTGTTTTGTCAACCGCACCAAAGCGGACAAATCGGTGGTTTTTAAACTTTTTAGTGACTTTTTTGTCGAAATGTGTTAATATAACGCTTGGGTGATAATTATGTTTTTTATGACTAAGGAAACCATTCATGAGGGTGTTGGCTTCAGCACCTTTGGCGCAACCCATTTAATCTGGCTTGGTGTATTTATTGCATTATGTGCGGTGTGCGCTGTTGTCTATAGAAAGTTAAGTGCAAAAGGCCGAAATATTATGCGTATATGTATGGGAACTGCAGTTATATTATTTGAAACCGTTAAAAATATAGTCGCAGCGGCAATTGGTGACTTTGGCATAGGCCACCTCCCCTTTCACCTTTGCGGTATAAGTGTTTTGCTTATTACATTCAGCATCTTCAAACGCGTTAAAACGGTTGAAAACTTTTTATACTACATCGGAATACCAGGGGCAATGTTGGCGTTACTTTTCCCAAACTGGACTGTGCTACCTTGTAATAACTTCTTCCATCAGCACAGCTTTATAATACATATGCTATTAGTACTGTACCCCTTTGTGCTTGTCACAGGCGGCGATATCAAGCCCGATATAAAATCAATGCCAAAATGCATATTGTTGCTTGTTGGTATGGCAATACCGATATACTTTATAAACCTCGCCTTTGACACAAACTTTATGTTTTTGATGAACCCCGAAACAGGTAACCCCTTGGGACTTTTTGAAAAATACCTTGGCAGTCACCTTTGGGGATTTCCGATTTTACTACCCATTGTAATGTTTATAATGTATCTGCCTGTTACAATTTCAAATAAAGTTTATGAAAGGCGCAAAGAAGAAAAAGAAACAGTTACGGTATAAAACACAAGGTCTTGAAGAAAAATCTTCAAGTCCTTTTTACTGCAAATTTAAAATTGAATCGTCTCTTAATGCACCGCAAGGTGCAATTCATGCGTAATTTCACGCAATTCATGAAATCATAGATTTCAATTCATGCCGCAAGGCAATTCGTTACAAATAATTACGGATTATTTTTTAATAAAAGCAAAGCGCAACTCCTGTCTTGCATTATTTATAGTCTTTTTGCTATTAAGTTAGAGGTAATTTTTATAAATTCCTTTACCGAGCAATCCAAGCCTGCATAATCTATTGCTGCTTGCATTTCGTTCTCAATTTCCTTTACAGTAACATTTTCAGTAAGTGCTAACTGCCTTAACAATTTTTTATAAGTCATTTTCTCACCTCCCTTTCGTATTATACTATATATAGTCTATCGAAATTTGTCATAATTTGTTACCTGTAAAAATTTTTTATATATTTATATAAATAAAAGGCTTTAAGTTATAACAACCCAAGCCTTTAAAATTTATTTGTAATTATTTTATTTCTTGTTCTAATTTTTTGAAATAATCAGTATCAAAAAATTCAGTTATTGTAATTCCCAGTCCATCACATAATTTTTTAATCGTTACAACGCCTGGATTTTTACTTTGATCATACATTAATGATTTTACTGTTGTATATGGTACGCCCGATACACTTGCTAACTTGCAAAAATTTAAATCTTTTTGATAACACAATTCACCTAATCTTTTCTTCACCGCATCTGTAATATTCATTCAATCACTCCTGACATAATCATTGTATGATTTTTATCAAAAGTTGTTAGACTATAAATTATACCATATTACTATTTATAGTCTTTATTATGCTGTGTTCAAACAACAAAGGACTTGAAGAAAAAATCTTCAAGTCCTAAAATTTTGCATTAAGGAGACAAATATAAAAAAGCAACCGAATTTTATCGGTTGCTTTTTTGTGTTGTGGCGAGTTGTACTATCAGGTACAACTGCAAATTTATTAAGTTACGACCAGATACCCGAAGAATTTATATATCCGCCGCTGATGTAGATGTTGGTTGCCATAGCGCCGCTAGAGTACATATAGTACCATGTGCCGCCGAGATTAAGCCAACCAGTGTGCATAGCACCGCTTGAAGCGAAGTAGTACCAAGTGCCACCAACTTGCTGCCAACCGGTCTGCATAGCGCCGCTTGAAGCGAAGTAGTACCATGTACCGCTTACCTGCTTCCAGCCAGTCTGCATCGCACCGCTTGAAGCAAAGTAATACCATGTGCCACCAACTTGCTGCCAACCGGTCTGCATTGCGCCGCTTGAAGCGAAGTAGTACCAAGTGCCGCTTACCTGCTTCCAGCCGGTCTGCATAGCACCGCTTGAAGCAAAGTAATACCATGTACCGCTTACCTGCTTCCAGCCGGTACACATTACACCGTCTGCATTTAAGTAGTACCATGTGCCGCCGTCTTTTAACCAACCGGTCTGCATTGCGCCGTTTGCATCACAGTAATACCATGTGCCACGGTCATTTACCCAACCGGTCTGCATTGCGCCGCTTGATGCAAAGTAGTACCATGTACCACCTACCTGCTTCCATCCGGTACACATTATTCCGTTTGCATCAAAGTAGTACCAAGTACCAAGGTTGAGCCAATTGGACTTTATTAATACTCCGTCTTTATAGTATGACCAAGTACCGTCAGCATTATCTACCCATCCGTCAGCAACCACTTCTCTGTCGCCGCATTCACAGGTTCCGTCAACATATTCATGGTCAGGTGCTGCGGGAAGTTCGTCAACAAGTTCGTCACCTATAAGATACTTGTCACACGCATCACAGTAACTGTAAGCGATATCTTCTTTTGCTTCACAGTTAGATTCAACAGCACCATCGATATAATCGTGGTCAGGTGCTGCGGGAAGTTCGTCAACAAGTTCGTCACCTATGAGATATTTATCGCATATATCGCAATGTTTGTATGAAATATCATCCTTAGCTGTACACAAAGCCTCAACAACACCGTCGGTGTAATCGTGCTCGTGTTCAGAGTCCACAATGCTAATGGTCGCTGTATTTTTAATGCAGGTTACTAACTTGTTATCACCGTTTGCTACCAGTTCAAGAGTAAAATCAAGTGTGCCTGCTGCTTCACTGTTTCTATCAGTGTGAAGCGTTACAGTCTTTTCGGTCTCGCCGTCAGCAAAGGTTACTACTGTATTCTCTGTCAAACCGGTTTTATCCTGAACTATGGCTGTAAGTGTGCCCTTGCTGCCGCCCTTACGAACTACCTTAACATCAAAATACGAATCTTCACCTACGGTATATGTATCCTGCTCAAATTGAAGTGTTCCCTCTTCACCGTTACTGAGAGCATACAGTCCGTCTATTCGTGCGCTACCGGAAACAACCTCTACCTTAATGGTGTGTTCGCCATCACTAAGTGTATCCGTTTCAAAGATGCAGGCATCCTTTTTAGTTGATATATTATTTAGTAATATTTCGGTTAATTTTTCACCGACTATTTCGTGTCCGGATGGATTTGGATGAAGTCCGTCAAATAAATGTTGTGACAAATTAGGGGTGTTTTCATCTAAACCTAAGCTAAGACCGTCTACTACATAAAATCCATACTTTTCGCCTGCGATTTCAGTTATTGCATTGCGGAATTCTTGGAGTGTGTTACCGTTTTCATTTACAGTTCTAACAAAGTAAATTGGTGTGATAAATACAATTGTTTTTCCGCTGTATTTCTGTTTAAGGCCTTCACACAAAATGTTAAGCGCACCGTAAAATGTATTTTGATCTGTACTTTCGGGTGTGCCCAACTCTACATCGCAATCAAAATCATTAACTCCGCCTAAAACACACACTAAATCAGCGTTATCAATCATATTGACATAACGGTTTGAAAAAGCTGTATCCGCAGGATCGGCAGGTTGAACAGCAATAGTTGTACCCGCTATACCATAATTATAAATGCCAAGGCCAAACGCTCTGCCTACAATATCGCAATATTTTACCGGCGTAGTCTGATGAGCACCGCCAGTAGTAGGTGTATATAGTCCCTGTGTGATTGAGTCGCCTAAAAAGGCAGCTTTTTTGCCGTTCCAATAATTCAAATTATCTTCACTACTTGCTGCTATATCGCTGCTATTGAATGTAACAGTCTCTGCCTCACCGCCGTCAACGCTTACAGATAAAACAGTATTCCTTGAATACATTCCGCCGGTAATCCAAGCGTATGAGCCATCGAAAGTAACTTCCAATGCATCACCGGGAGCACCAACTAAATAGCTACCGCCTATAGCACTTTCATCAGCAACAGTGGACCAATCGTCAGCCTTGAACGAATCGGTGTTTGCACTGTCAATAAGAGTTGTGGAGCCATCCCCGCGAGTATATCCACAGACCGTACACGTGATGTTAACATAGCTGTGCTCATCCATATCCATTGGGATTACCGTGCAATCTTCACCTGTACACTTGTAAAAGTGGCCCTGTTCACCAACAGCTACACACTTAATGTTGTGGAACACCGCAAGGTCGGGAATGCTATCTGCCACAGCAACAAAGTCACTGCCCCAGCCAAGTGCGTTTGCGGTTGTTATTGCAGCGGCACCCTTAAGGTTTTCTACATTAACACCGAAAGTTGCCCCTGTGTATGCGTAATCTGCGGGTTTAGCGCCTACGGTGTATAAATTTCGGAATGATACATAGGGATAAACCGTTGAATTACCAAGTGCTTCTGCGTTGGAAGCGAACTGAACATTGTCTGCCAAAATCATATTCGACAACTGTGTTGTTGTATTACCTGCCCAGAAACTATATAAGCCGAATACTACACCGTGTCTTGCAGCAGCATCAGTTGTTGCATTACAGGTTATTGTATTATTTGCAGTAACAATATTGCTTATTTGACATCTCGGTGCAACATTAGCAAGAACTTGAGCATAACCCATAATTGCCGCAGCATTATAATCTCTTACCGTAGAATTTACAACAGATACATTGTTTATCTTAATATTGGTTGCTGTATTTGTTTTGTAAGTACCAATAACAACTGCGCTACCAAACTCGCCTCTTGTATCCTCACTGTAAATATAAGCATTCTGGAACTTAACGTTTTCTACCGTTACATCTTGGTTTTCTACATACGGTATAAAGCCGAGATGAGCATGATAGTCACCTTTACAGTAAAGGCCGACGATTGTAGCACCGTTACCGTCAAAGTGACCGCTGAATGGCACTGTACGGATTGTGTTCGTCTCATAGGTGCTATAAAGATGCCACTTGTTAGGAGTATTAGCCGTATTTTCAAAGTATGCGACAGCCTCACTCTTACTCATACCGTCAACAGCGTTAAGCACAAACTTATCTATGCCGTCGGCTACCTTATAGTATTTACCATTACCGCTGCTTGATACCATTCCGTAAAGCTCGGCTGCGGTTGAGATTATGTAGGGGTTAGTCGCGGTACCTGCTTCAGCAGTCTCATCTGCTACTGCAAACTCGGTATCGGAACTACCGTCCCATACACTTGTAACAGTACCGGCTGAAACCACAAAAGCACCGGTAAAAAGCGATGCTGCCAATACAGAAAATGCCAAGATAATTGTAAGTATGGCTTTTCCGCATTTTAACAAATTGATTTTCATAAAAACTGTTCCTTTCCCTATAGTATAGGATTGACGACGGTGGTGAAAATTTATCGCCAAACAAAAAATGCAATCAAAAAATGACAACCGTTTGATTGCATCTATTTCATGATAATTATATCAGCGCAAATAGTGGAAAGCAATAGTTTTTTAAAATATCGAACAAGATTCATCTAATATTTTATAATTTTTGTACTCTTTGTACAATTAATGTCTGCCTAAAAGTATCAAAGTATATCTTCTGTATTTTTCTGGGCAAATTTTGATGTGGGTTTTAGGAAAATCGCAAGTTACAGAAAACGGTTTTATATTTAATTTTATATCGAAAAAGGGATGTAACATCGAGTTACATCCCTTTTGAAGTTGCTTGATGGTCTCCTGACCGACAGTATGTCTATCTGATTTCGAAGGCTTTGGTGACTTTATATACACCCAACTCACTGATAACAGGGGTAGCGTCCTCTCCGCCGTCGGTCAATCCCTGAAATTCGATCTTTATCTGAGTGGCACTGATTGGCGCGTCGAGAATCACACGCTTACTGCCGATGGTTGTACCGCTTGCGTACTCAACCCACTCCTCTTGTGCAGTCTTATAGTACACGGTGAAGGCTTCCACACGCTGACCGTGGTAGATTTCCTCTTCAATAGTAATAGCATCAAAAGTGACTTCCTTACCGAAATCGATAAGCAGACTGGAATTCTTTGTGCCCTGTGTTGCAGTCCAATAGGTGCTGTCATCTCCGTCCACTACATTAGAGGGCTTGAAACGAATATCATCGCTCTGCACATCGGAAGCGTAAATGGTTGCGCCCTTGGCTGCTGCAAGATTGTTATCAACGAAGGATTTCTGGATATTCTCGCTCCATTCTTCCACACGAGTGCGAATAGCATCATCCAACTTACCCTGATTATTAAGCGGAACATTCAGCAACAGTGTGGCGCCGTGACCTACACTGTGACAGTACATCTCACGCAGATACTCAAGGTCCTTTGGTGTTGTTTTTTCCTCACCCCAGAACCAGCCGGGTGTGATGGATGTGTCGGCCTCCATTACCGTCCAAAGATTTCCGTACTTTTCACCAATATAAACATTGGTGCCCTTGTAGTTGGTATTGCCGCCATTGCTGTGTCCGTTTTCATCGTGATTGAGTTTTGACCATGTTTCTTCGTTAGCGACGCCTGATTCGTTGCCAATCCAATGAACACCGGTATCATAACCGCCCACACCGAATATCAGCGGGTCATCCTCAGCGCCGGCAGCCTTACCCTCTAACTCGCGGATGGTTTTTACCCAGCGTTCATAGTCATACCATTGATATTCAGCGCCTGTGTATATTGCAGGGTCTAACCAGATTTCAACAAATCTTCCATTGTTGCCGTACTTGTCGTTGCCGAGAATTTCAGTCAATTGACCGACGAAGTAATCGTTGTAATTGAGCGCATCCTGTTGCCAGTCACATGGGTTACCCGCTGCGTCATAGTTGCCGTAATACTTAGAATTTTGATCCCAAGGCGACATATATATACCCATATCCATATCGTACTTGGTGCAGGCTACGGAAAGGTCCTCCAGCACATCGCCTGGATAGTTTGTACTGGCGATATCATGCTCGGTCCACTCGCTGTCCCAGATGCAGAAGCCGTCATGATGCTTGGTGGTAATAATAATCCTGCCAAAACCGGCGTCCTTCATAGCCTTAACATATCCGTCAGCATCAATCTTCTGGTCCAGAGTAAACTGAGAAGGAAGTTCATTTCCGTCGGCAACCTCTTTTTCGGTCATGGTACTTATACTGAAATGCAGGAATGCCGCTATTCCCTGCCTATTGTATTCATACTGATACAAAGAGGGTACCGCGCCGAAGGCATCCACATCCGCAGCACCATTGTCCTTCAGGTCGGAGTCGCTTATAAATCCATCAACTCCAGCGTAATCACAGCCAAAAAGCGATACTACCAATACGGAAAAGATCAAGAGAATTGTAAGTATGTATTTCCCGCATTTTAACAAATTGTTTTTCATTAAAACCATTCCTTTCCTTTTTCGCCAAACAAAGATGACCACCGTTTGATTGCATATATTTTAATAAATTGACAACTCCGTTGTCATGAAGGCAATTCATTGAGTTTGCTTTGAAAACTTATTATATCACCGTACATAATGGAAAGCAACAGTTTTTGAAATATTGGACAAATTTTATCCAAATATTTAACTAAGTTTTTTGCTCTTAGCAAAATAAGTTACTGTCGAAAAATGTCAGAGTATATCTTCTATCTTTTTTTCGGCAAATTTTGATATGGCTTTGTAGTCCATAGCGTCAATATAATATTTTTCGATTTCATCATGGACGGCTTTCGCTTTTTTAAGGGTTGCGGCTGCGCTTAAAAGCAGTTCTCTGAAGGTGCGGCGGTTAAACAGCATCCTTGCGCGGCATGTATGCATCGACTTTACATCGAAAAATCGTCGCGCGTGTATGCGTCGCGTCTGACAGGAAAACCTTGTATACTCGTTTTCGGTGGCAAAAGCAAGGGATAGTTCAGGTATAAGTATATGGTCGATAATCTGTGACGGCAGGAACGGATTTTTAAGTGTGATTATTTCATAACCCCTTTTTAGCGCCGTCTTGCGAACACTTTCCATAATAGCACTTGATGCTGCGCCGAATTTATCGTCGATTATAATTTTTGTTTTATAAAAGTTGTCGATAGTATCGGTGTAGCATACCACACCAAGCGGTGTAGTGCCGCCGATAAACCGCACCCATTCTTTAGAGGACGGCATCTTTTTAGTAAGTATATATTTTTCGGCAATTCTTTTACCGAAAAGCGATGCCTTTTTAGTATCAGTGAAACTGCGCGCAAGTTTTAAATTGTCGTAAAGCAACTCACCGCAGGCACATAAATATCGGCCGGTGGTTTTATGAAGCGCTTTGTTTTTATCGGTTACGGCAATAATTTCATCGGCTTTAGCGAAAAGCTTTTCCCTATCCCAAAACTCACCAAAATTTAATATCTCCTCACAAGCGGCAGGATATCTGGGCTCTACAATATGAGGTGATGTGCCGTCAAGAAGTACCGTCTTAATATCTTTAATTATAACCGCATCAAGAGAATCGGGGTCAGACGAACAAATACCAAACTCTACACCGTATCCCTTTTCAGCCGCGCGGGCGGCAACAAATTTCATAAATGACGATTTGCCCGTACCGGGACCGCCTTTAATTATAATCGCGCGCCAACCGTCCTTTGCGTCATAGCAATCGGTAAAATGTGATACAAAGCCTTCGCAGGAATTCGCAGCCAAAAAATACTTTTCATAATTTTTTTGCATAATTTCAAGCCCCACTTTAAATGTTTTTTGCTTTATAACATATTATTCCTTTTTTAAGGCTTTGACACAAATGGCTTTATGTGTTAAAATGTTTGTATGAGTCGGTTACACGGTTGCGTGTGTTTTCACACACGAGGAAAGTCCGAGCCCCATAGGGCAGAATAGCAGCTAACGGCTGCCGAGGGTGACCTTAGGGATAGTGCAACAGAGATATACCGCCGTAGCATTACGGTAAGGGTGGAAAGGCGAGGTAAGAGCTCACCGGCCGAACGGAGACGTATCGGTCCTGTAAACCCTATTCGGAGCAACGCTGACTGTGGCTATACATTTGCCCGATGTGCCACGAAAAGCGGCTGGAGCGCGCAGGCGACTGTGCGTCGAGATAGATGACCGTGCAAGACAGAACTCGGCTTATCGACCGACTCATAAAATTGTCACATCGCCCAAATGGCAAAAAATAAGCAGACTGATAATTTCAGTCTGCTATTTTATTATTTTGTAAGTAATTCCGAAATGTATTCGCCAACGCCTTCGCCGAGTGACAGCATTGTTCTTGTAAGTCTTACGGTTGCCAACGCAATATGTGAGAATGATGCGCCGCGGCAGGCAACAAACAAATTGTCATACTCGTTTGTCATGGTACATTCGAGGGGGATTTCATAAGGAATTTCAAGTTCCCTGCACATACCGTCATCGCCGTGAACATCAAGTGCGTGGTCGGCAATCGCAACCGTTCTGCCGATTTTGGGCTGTTTTTTTATGCCCTGACGTATATCGGTTTCACGAAGCACATATTTACCTATCAGACGGTAACTTTCGCGGATACCTGCATCATAAATACACTTTAATTTATAACCCTGCATATTCTTTTCTTTTTGCAGATATTCCCAATAAGCGTACACCCTTGCGTGTCCTATCAAATCGGCTTTTTCGCCCAAGGCAAAATATTCGCCGCCCTCCATTGTAGGAAGCATATTTACGCTGATTTCGCCGTTGGCATTTAATGAAAAGCAGGAAATTACACCCTTCATTCTTGTTTCTTTCCAAGACCTGATATCTACATCACGGTATTCTTCGGGAATTTCGTCAATGTGATTTTTATCGTCTGTAGGGCTTACGCGGAAAACGTATGTAACTGCATTTACATTATCGCTCTTTTGCGGGGCTGACGGCTCACCGTATGCACTGCTATCCTCGGTGCCGAACGCGTGGGCGCAACCCGCCTTCCTTGCAAGTACAATGTCACCCGAAGCATCAACAAAATACTTTGCGACGATTTTAACCTCTTCCTCACCGTTAGAAATTGTTACGGTATTGATTTTTCCGCAATCGGTCGTACAATCGGTAAAGGTGTATCCAAAATATTCAGTCAAGTTGCCTTTATAATCGGAAATGACATTATTTATCGCCTTTGACATTGCCTCAGGCTCAAATTGGAAACGCTTAAGACTGCTATCCCCTCTTAAAAACCTACAACGCTTCAGGGTATCCTCATAGGTCTTACCCGTAGGCAGTGACAAGCCCCAAGGATAATCGCCCGAATGATTTTCCCAGTTGTAGTCGTTTTCAGGATTAAACAAATTGCAGTTTGGCACAATTTCAATAACTTGACACGCATCGCTTTGAGATTGCAAATCATCCTTAAGAAGCGAATGTATACCGTCAAGTGTAACACCCGGCTCCCAACCGTCAACACCGCTGAAAACAGCCGTTCCGCCAAAGTCGGAATTTTTATCGACAACAACCGTTTTTATTCCATTTTTTATAAGGCGGTAAACACAGCCGGTGCCTCCTGCACCTGCGCCGATTACGCAAACATCGGTTTCTATAATTTTCATATTTGCTTATCACCCTTTATTATGGGAATCCAAACCTCCCACTCAAATTCATCGGCACTCATATCGAAAGGAAATACTTCAATATTGGGAATTGCATTGTTTTTCACAAAACCGGCAGATGAAAGCCACTGATTAAGAACATCATTGTAAAATTTATTTACATAATCGTCATCTGTTCCAAATAGTTTAAAGCACGCCCATTGTGTAGCGGGAACTTCCACTGTGCTGGGAAACTCTGTATCTTGTGCATCTGTACCGATATAACACATAACAGAATTTTCAGCATTTTGGTAAGCAGCGTAAATTTTTTCGTATTTACCGCTGCAAAGAGCATCGGAATGTTCCGATTCGTAAAAGGCACTCCACACATCTTCACAGCATTCGGTGTCTGCCATACCCGATTTTGCCGAAAAACCGCTAACGGTAAATTTTTCCTTTTTGAAAATAGAATATGAGATGTTATTGCCGCCCGTAGTGGTTATTTGTGTGTTTATTTTTGTAAATAGTTTGAAATTATTATTGCCCTTTGCAACCTGCGTCGGAGTTATACCGTGAAATTCTTTAAAGGCTCTCGAAAAAGACGAAGGTGAATCATAGCCGTATTCAACAGAAAGCTGTGTGACAGTTTTCCCGTTCTCGTACAGTTCTAAAGCGGCAAGGGACAGTCTTCGCTTACGGACATATTCCCCCAACGATACCTTGCTTATAAAGGTGAAAATTCTGCGGAATTCATAAACCGACAAATTTGCCTTTTTGGCTAAAAGAGCCACATTAATATCTGATTTTATGTTCTTTTCGATTTCGTCGATAACATTTTCAAAATAATACATTCTTACACCTCAAAGCAGATACTGACTGCATCTTTAAGACTTTACAGCGGCTGAACATCCTGAGAGGTTCCCCAAACGGTAATTTCCTCTACAACGACTCCCTTAGGCTGATTAGCAACATAGTACACTGCATCTGCAATGTCCTCAGCCTTGAGGGTTTGATTTTCCTCTGCTATGCCGGAATTGCTCTGGAAGCCTGTTGCAGCAGCAGCAGGGATTACACAGGTTGCCCTTACACCGTGGGGACGAAGTTCAACATAAAGTCCCTTTGTGAAATTAAGTACACCCGCCTTTGCCGAAGCATATACAGACCAGCCACCCCAGCAATGTCTTGCACAAACTGAGGATATATTTATTATTATACCGTCCTTTTGGTTTTTCATTATTTCGCCGAATACCTTTGAGCCGTAAATTACACTGTTTAGATTAAGTGATATTGCCTTGTCAATATCCTCTGCGGTCTGGTCAACGGTTTCGGCAATTCTTACACCGCCGCCTGCATTGTTTACCAAAACATCAATCTTTCTGTATTTGCTCATAACATACTCTTTAAGCGCTTCCCACTCGGCAAAATTGCAAACATCAATTTTAAAGCCGTCGTCAAAACCGTTCAATTTAACCGTTTCTTCAACCTTACCTGCATCCCTTGATGCGATTATAACGGTATCGCCGTCAGCCTTGAACTTTCTTGCAGTTGCAAGTCCGTAGCCGCTTGTTGCGCCTGTTATTAAAACAATCTTATTCATAATTTATCCCTCCGTAATTTAAGTAGAATAATCCACTTTAAAATAATTATATATCGTCGGGTATAATTACACAATACATTCTTTGCACTTTATTGTTT
>JAZRPH010000043.1:0-11717 GCA_045649125.1 Acutalibacteraceae bacterium
ATACAATTCTCATAATTGCGATTCAATTATGAAAAAATATGAATATTTCTTAAAATGTCTCTCATATGTAATTCAACTTGAAGAAGATGATATGTTAGTCAAATGCAAGAACAAAAAATATAATATTTCATATCTAAAAAGCATTTTAGATAATGACGGTCCGGAATATGCCTTAACAATAGAGTTTTATAATCCATTCAAAAGCACAGTGATATATGAGATTGGCGTTTGCGTAAGAGGAACTCCGTTGCTCAGGAAAATGTGAATTAAGTGCCAAACAGTGCAATTGCGCACCTAATTGCTTTTCTTTGCCCCGTTTACGCACCGTTATACTTCTTTTTTTATCCAATCCGCAGGCTTGGTATGTAATCTCGCGTAAGCGAGTATGTAATCGCCGTTAGGCGTATGTCATCACGCTTTAGCGAGTATTACCTTCGGATTGATTACATACCACCTACGGTGGATTACACCCAACACTTCGTGTTGATTACATACAATGCTTCGCATTGATTTTCCACCACTTTTATGCTATGGTTGAGGCACAATAGGGGCAAGCAAAAGTATTATATGATTAGTATAACATAATAGTTTCATGTCACACAACTGTGGGTTGAGTTTGTGCTTGTATGAAATGCCCATACGGGTGATTTTATTTTGCATTATAAAAGGTTATTAAAACAAGATAAAAAATTAATCAATAGACTGTTTCTTATGCTTTATTATAAGTACGCCCATCAAAACTAAAACGGCGATTACCAATGCTGATAAAGGAATAGCAAGCCATATTAATGGATTGTTTTCCTGCGGCTTATCGTCTGTTGTGGTTTCTGATGATTCATCATCGATAGGCGCATCCGTATCTGCCTGGACATCTGAAGAGTTGTTGTCCGACGGTTGCTCTGTTTGATTGTCCGTATCAACTTCGGGTACAGGCACAACAATTTCAGGGTCTATTCTATCTTCAAAGTTTTCTAAATCCTTAAGGGTTTCCTTATCGTTTTTAGAATCTTCGGTATTATTGATTGGAGTGTCTTCAACCTCTTCAAAGTCAAAGTTTAGCGTATCGGTTACCGCTTCGCAGTTTTTGCAGTGCCGCGACATAATGCCAGGCGTAGTTTTGGTTGCTTCACGGTCGACAGTCCATTCTGAATCAAAATCGTGACCGAGCATATCAATTTCTTCATTTTCTGTATGTCCACAGGCGGTACAGGAGTGTGACCTAAGTCCTTTTTCTTCGCACTGTGGCTCAATATCTACAGTCCATTCGCCGAATTTGTGGGGGGAGTTAGAACAGTCCTCGCCAACCTCAACACCGCCGCTTACAAGCTGCGGTACGGGTGCCTTTGTACCCTCTTTTGAGAAACAGCCCTTAATACTGTTTGCATTATTACCCCTAAGCGTAATTGTATGCATACCGGCTTTAGCGCCGTCTTTTACTGTGAAACCAAGACTTAAAATAGTGCCGTTTGCAACAATGTTCTTTTTTTCGCTGTTTACAAAGCTTATGTAACCTTCAGTTGGGTGATCGACAACCTCATAATCGTTTAGGATACCCTCGGTAAAACCTGTGTATGTGAGAATGTCGCTGTTATAGGTTACTTTGAATGCCATTGACATATAACCAGGACTGTTATCAATGTCTATATTGATAACAATTTGGTCACCGGGGACGGCAGTCTTTGTAGACACCGTTACAACGGTTGCATCATCCTGCGCCGAAACGGGCAGTACAAACATGGTGCAAATTATTACACAAAGGATAACGGCGAAAAATTTTTTAATTATATTCATTAAAGAATCACCTCACAAAATTAATATATCATCGCAGGATGTAAAAGTCAAACTAAAAATGTATTACAATATATCCATTAAAATATTTGTTTTTTCTTGACAACAGATTAAAAAGAGAGTAAAATGTTACCTATAAATTCTTAAGAGAGGAGTCCACGAAAATGTTTGTAAAGTCTTTTTATTACTTTTATTACTTTACCTTGGACTGCCTGACCTCTTTTAAGAAAGCAGCTTAATTTTCTGCTGCACTTAAATAGGAAACAGACAGTCCGCAACCGTTTGTGCGTCAGAAGCACCAACTGTTTGCGGATTTTTTATTGGAGATGATACTTTATGATTAATCGTGAAATGGAAGCGCTTGGCAAGAAACCATCGGTTATAAGGGAGATTTTTGAGTACTCTAACCGACGTAAAGCACAAATCGGCGCTGAAAATGTTTTTGACTTTAGTCTTGGCAACCCCAGTATTCCCGCACCTGATGCCGTGAACGAGGCTATTAAGAATATTGTAAGCAACGGTGACAGTGTTGCTGTGCACGGGTACACCTCTGCTGTGGGCGATATGTCTGCAAGAACAAGGATTGCACAAAACATAAAAAGCCGTTTTGGTTTTGATGCACAGCCGCAGAATATCTACATAACCTGCGGTGCGGCAGCCTCGCTAACATCCACGCTTAAGGCGGTATGCAATACAGGGGATGAGGTAATTTTATTAGCGCCGTATTTCCCTGAATACGATGTGTTTGTTGCCAATTCAGGCGCGCGTGCGGTGGCGGTCTGCGGTAAGGGCAGTAACTTTGACATTGATTTTGACGCACTTAGCGATGCGATAAATAAAAACACCGCGGCAATAATCATAAACTCGCCCAACAATCCCACGGGAAGTGTAATACCGGAAAGCGATATTATAAAACTTGCCGAGTTGCTTAAAACAAAATCGGCAGAACTTGGCAGAGAAATTTATATAATCGCTGACGAGCCCTACCGTGAACTTACCTACGGCGCAGATGTTCCGTACATACCCAAGTTTTACGATAATACGGTGGTTTGTTATTCTTACAGCAAATCACTTTCCCTGCCGGGTGAGCGTATAGGCTATATATTTGTGTCGCCCAAATGCGCTAATGCGAATGACCTTTATGCCGCAATTTGCGGCGCGGCACGCAGCATGGGTTATGTATGTGCGCCGAGTCTTATGCAGCGCATAATTGCAGAGTGCGACGGAATGACCGCCGATATTACCGAGTATGATAAAAACCGTACACTGCTGTATAACGCTTTGAGAGAAATCGGTTATGAGGCGGTCGAGCCAAAGGGCGCTTTTTACCTTTTTGTAAAAGCGCTTGAGGAAGATGCTAACGCATTTTGCGAAAGGGCAAAGAAGTACGAACTGCTGCTTGTTCCAAGTGATAGCTTTGGCGCTAAGGGATATGTAAGAATTTCCTACTGTGTGGCATACGATACAATAAAAAATTCAATTCCTGCCTTTAAGGCGCTTTATGAGGAGTATAAGAATAAATGACAGAACTTGAAAAAGCAAGACAGATTATAAACGAGACCGACGAAAAAATGGCGGAACTTTTTGAGCAGCGTATGGATGCTGCTCGAACGGTGGCTGAGTACAAAAAGACGCACGGTCTTAAAATTGATGATGTTGCCCGTGAAGAAGAAGTTATTGCGAGAAACTGCGCGCTTATTAAGGATGATGATTATAAATCCTACTATGTAAACTTTTTGCGCAGCACCATCGATATTTCAAAATCTCTTCAGCACCGTCTGCTTGAAGGTATGCGTGTGGCATACAGCGGTGTTGAGGGCGCCTTTGCTAACATAGTGGCAGAACGTGTTTTCCCCGACGCTAATTGTGTGGGGTACCCCGACTTTAAATCGGCATACAATTCGGTTGTAAACGGCGAGTGCGACTGTGTACTGCTGCCGATTGAAAACAGCTTCAACGGTGATGTAGGCAAGGTAATGGATTTAAGCTTTTTCGGCTCACTGTTTGTAAACGGCGTTTATGAGGCAGAAATAGTGCAGAATCTTATCGCATGTAAGGGCGCTACAATCGACAGCATTAAAAAGGTCATAAGTCACAGTCAAGCGCTCGGCCAGTGCGCCGCATATATCGAGCGGCACGGTTTTGAAACCGAACAGGCGGTAAACACCGCCGTTGCGGCAAAGCAGGTTGCCGATATGGGTCGTACCGACATTGCTGCAATAGCAAGTGATGAGGCAGCAGAAAAATTCGGCCTTAAAAAACTTGAATCACACATTAATGAAAGCAACACCAACACAACCAGATTTGCAGTATTTTCCAGAAGCGAAAAGGCGCATCTTGTCACCGACAATCACTTTATAATGCTCTTTACAGTAAATAATGCCGCAGGCTCACTCGGACGCGCGATATCGGTCATTGGTGAGCATGGCTTTAACCTTTTGGCAATTAAAAGCCGTCCAACAAAGGAACTTGTGTGGGACTACTACTTTTATGCCGAGGGTGAAGGCAATATTGCATCTGACGAGGGAAAGGCAATGCTTAAAGATTTGGCAGAGTGCTGTTCAAACCTTAAAATATTAGGTAGTTTTGAAAAGGAAATCAAGGTGTAAACTATGATAATACCCGTAAAAACACAAAACGGCGGCTACGACATTGTGCTTGGCCGCGGCACACTGCAAGATGCAGATAAATATTTAAATCTAGGTCGTAGGGTGCTGGTCGTCACCGATGACGGTGTGCCGAGTGAGTACTCACAAAGTATAGCCGATATGTGCCTTGAATCAATGGTTTTAGTGTTTCCGCAGGGTGAAGCATCTAAAAACTTTGATACATATAAAAGCATACTTGAAGCGCTTGTAAAGGCAGATTTTACCCGCACAGACTGCGTTGTAGCGGTCGGCGGCGGTGTGGTGGGCGATATGGCAGGCTTTGCGGCTGCCACCTTTATGCGCGGCATCGATTTTTATAACATTCCGACAACACTGCTGTCACAGGTTGACTCATCGATAGGCGGTAAAACCGCGATTGATTTTGAGGGATACAAGAACATTGTCGGCGCTTTTTATCAGCCCAAGTGTGTAATTATCGACCCCGATACACTTAAAACGCTGCCCGACCGACAGGTATCAAACGGACTTGCCGAGTCGCTTAAAATGTCAATGACACACGACACGGAACTTTTCGGTATGTTTGAGCGCGGTGAGGTGCTTGATAATATTGAAACCGTTATCGAACGGTCGCTTAAAATAAAAAAGTCTGTTGTCGAGGCTGATGAAAAGGAAACGGGGCTTCGCAAGGTGCTTAATTTTGGGCACACAGTAGGCCACGCCATTGAAAGCAACACCCCGCACCTTTACCACGGCGAGTGTGTGGCGCTGGGAATGATGCCTATGTGTTCGGATGATATAAAACAAAGATTGATACCCATTTTAAAGGGATTAAAACTACCGACAGAAATTGAAACCGATGTCGATTTAGTGATTGACACTATGAGTCACGATAAGAAAATGTCAGGAAACAAAATTTCGACAGTAACGGTTAGAAAAATCGGCGAGTTCAGTATTGAGGATATAGACTTCTGCGATTTTGCAGAAAGGATAAAGGCGGTGTATGAAAAGTGAAAAACACATTTGGAAATGCCCTTGCAGTAACAATTTTCGGTGAAAGTCACGGCAAGGCTATCGGCGCTGTTATAGACGGTATAGCCCCAGGCATTACTGTGGATGAGCAGTTTATACGCGACCAGTTGGCACGTCGTCGTCCGTCGGGGGATATTTCAACATCCCGCCGCGAAGCAGATAAATTTTCAATTTTAAGCGGTGTCTTTTGTGGCAAGACCACAGGAACTCCGATATGTATTACTATACCAAATGCCGACACACACTCTGCCGATTACGGCGAGTTACAGTATAAAATGCGACCTTCCCACGCGGATTACACGGCAAACTGTAAATACCGCGGCTTTCAGGATTACCGCGGCGGCGGACATTTCAGCGGAAGAATAACTGCGGCGCTTGTAGCAGCAGCAGCGATAGTAATACCCGCACTTAATAAAAAGGGTATTTATGTGGGTTCACGCATAAAAAGCATTGCGGGTGTTTGCGATACCGATGTTACAAACGAGCAGGATATAATTTTAGCATCAGCTAAAGCGTTCCCCGTAATCGATGATGCTGCGGCAGAGCGTATGCGTGAAAAAATTACCGCCGCAAAGGCAGCGGGGGACAGCGTTGGCGGAATACTTGAAACCGCCATAACGGGTATACCCGCAGGTGTGGGTGAGCCTTGGTTTGACACGGTAGAGGGCAGACTTTCACACGCCGTATTTTCGGTGCCCGCCGTAAAGGGTATTGAATTCGGTCTCGGTTTTAAATTTGCAGATACCACAGGCAGTACAGCCAACGACCAGATGTGCATTAAAGACGGCGCAGTAAATACGCTTACCAACTTTAATGCGGGTATTAACGGCGGCATTACAAACGGTCAGCCTATAGTCTTTAAAACGGTGATAAAGCCGACACCTACCATTTCTAAACCGCAAAACACCGTGGATATAAATAAAATGACCGACACCGTGCTTGAGGCAAAGGGCAGACACGACCCGTGTATCGTTCACCGTGCGGCAGTCGTGGTTGACAGCGTAAGCGCCCTGACAATAGCCGATATGCTGTCGGTAAAATACGGAACTGATTGGTTGGGTGAATAATGCAATACGGTTGTATCGGCGAAAGGCTGACACACAGCTTTTCCAAGATAATTCATGCCCGACTTTTTGACTATGATTACAAGCTTGTTGAAATTCAAAAGGAAAAGCTTGCCGATTTTATGACTAAAAAGGATTTTCGGGCAATAAATGTAACCATTCCTTATAAACAGGATGTAATACCTTTTTTGGATGAATTGAGCGACACTGCCAGAACAATAGGCGCCGTTAATACGGTTGTAAACCGTGACGGCAAACTTTACGGTTATAATACCGATTTTGGCGGTATGTGTGCGCTTATCGAAAAAAACGGTATTCAAATAAAAGGTAAAAAGGTGCTGGTGCTCGGCAGTGGCGGCACATCTAAAACTGCGGTCTGTGTGGCAAGGCATTTGGGTGCGGCGCAGGTTATATGCGTATCCCGTGCCGAAAAGGACGGCTGCATTACATACGAACAGGCATACACTTCTCACAGTGATGCCGAGGTAATAATAAACACCACACCCTGTGGAATGTATCCTAATATTATCGGTCAGCCTATTGACCCGAGCCGTTTTTTACGACTTCAAGGACTTGTTGACGCAATATATAATCCACTTTGCTCAAACCTTGTGGTAAATGCGCGAAATTGCGGCGCAAAGGCTGTTGGCGGTCTTTATATGTTGGTAGCCCAAGCAGCACTTGCGGCGGAGCTTTTTACCGACACCGAAATACCGCGCGAGAAAATTGACGAGGTCTACGGACAGATTTTAAATTCTAAGCAGAATATAGTGCTTACAGGTATGCCGTCGAGCGGCAAGACCACCATCGGTAAAATGTTGGCTGCTGATTTGAATATGGAATTTGTTGATACCGATGTCGAGATTGAACGGGTAAGCGGCAAACCTGTACCCGAAATTTTTAAATCGGTTGGCGAAAAGGGTTTTCGTGATATTGAAGCCGAGGTTATAGCGCAGATTAGTACCCGTACACACACCGTAATTGCTACAGGCGGCGGTGCTGTACTGCGTCAGGAAAACGTAACGGCGTTAAAGGGCAACGGTAGGATATTTTTTATCGACCGTCCACCTCATTTGCTAATAGTAACCGATGACCGTCCGCTTTCCTCAAACCAAGCGGACCTTACAAAAAGGTATAACGAGCGGTATAGCATTTACTGTGATACCGCCGATGAAATTATCAAAAACACAACTACGGCAGAGGCTGCGGTGTGTGCTTTAAAGGAAGCGTTAAGTGATGAAAATACTTGTAATTAACGGACCTAATATAAATATGCTTGGCATTCGTGAGCCTGAAATCTACGGCAGCAACACCTATGCTGATTTATGTAAAAAAATCACTGACTATGCAGACAAAAAAGGTATTGAGGTAAAACTCTTTCAGTCAAATCACGAGGGCGCTATAGTTGACGAAATACAAGCAGCCTATCAAAAATTTGACGGCATTGTAATAAACCCTGCCGCATATACGCATACAAGCGTTGCGCTGCTTGATGCACTTAAAGCGGTGGCGATACCCACGGTCGAGGTGCACATCTCCGATGTTCCCTCGCGTGAAGCGTTTCGTCAGATAAGTTATGTCCGTGCAGTTTGCATAAAAACAATTACTGGGCACGGCTTTGACGGATATCTTGAAGCAATTGATGCTCTTTGCGAAAATAAGGGATAATTTATGACAGTAAACATTAAGAAATCGACGGCATCGGGTAGCGTTGCCGCACCGCCCTCAAAATCCGCAGCGCACCGCGCGCTTATATGCGGCGCACTCACTGGTGGCAGTACCGTTACAAATATCCAGTATTCAAACGATATTTCGGCAACGCTTGACTGCCTTGAGGCACTGGGCGCTAATGTCACAAGAATGGCAGATTCGGTTATAATAGGCGGACTTAACCCGCAGTGCACACAAGATGCTATACTTAATTGCCGTGAAAGCGGCAGCACACTTCGTTTCCTTATTCCGCTTTGTATGATGTGCGACCGCAAAATCACACTTGTCGGCAGTGAACGGCTTTTTTCAAGAAATCTTGAGGTTTTTGAAAAAATCGCAGCCGATAACGGTATACTTTTTGAAAAATCAACCGACCGACTCACCGTAAAGGGCAGGCTTTTAAGTGGCGACTACAAGGTCGCAGGAAACATTTCAAGCCAGTTTATTTCAGGGCTTTTGTTTGCGCTGCCGCTCTTACAGGGGGACAGCACCCTTGAAATTGTGGGTGAATATGAAAGCGCACCCTATGTGGCACTTACTGTAAAGGCACTCAGGGATTTCGGAATAAATATTGAAACAAGTGATGAACGCACATATAAAATAAAGGGCGGTCAGCACTACGCAGCCACCAATACCGCGGTGGAGGGCGACTATTCAAATGCTGCCTTTCTTGACGGCTTTAATCTGCTGGGTGGTAATGTTGCGGTAACAGGACTTTGTGACAACACGCTTCAGGGTGACAGCGTTTATAAGGAAATGTTTTCAGCACTTAACTCTAAAAGCGGTAACAAGCATTTTGACCTTTCAAACTGTCCTGATTTAGCACCTGTTATGTTTGCGCTTTCGGCAGTGTGCGGCGGTGCGGAGTTTGTCGGCACCAGACGGCTGAAAATTAAGGAAAGCGACCGTGCCGAAGCTATGCGCGAAGAACTTGCAAAGTTTGGTACTAGTGTCGATGTGTATGAAAACAGCGTTATGGTGCACGGTGGCGAACTTCAAACGCCCACAGAAACACTTTACGGACACAACGATCACCGTATCGTTATGGCGCTTAGTCTGCTTTGCAGCGTTACGGGCGGCACCATAAAGGGCGCTTCGGCGGTTGCCAAAAGTTATCCCGATTATTTTGAAAAAATTAAGACTCTTGGAATAGTGATAGATTATGAAGTTTGAAGATGTAAAAAATGTACTTATAATAGGACTCGGTTTGCTGGGCGGCAGCTATGCCAAAGCGCTTAGCGAAAAGGGAATTGAGGTAAATGCAATTACACTCAGCAAAGACGATATTGATTATGCCGTAAATGAAGGTTTTATAAAGCACGGCACAACCGAAGTTGATAAAGATTTAATATCCCAAGCGCAGATTATAATATTTGCGCTGTATCCGCACACCTTTCTTGAATGGATTGAAGACTATGGCAGTCTTATAAAAAGCGGCACGGTAGTCACCGATGTTACGGGTGTAAAGGGGTGTATCGTTGAAAAGGTGCAGGATATGTTACCTGCAGGTGTCGAATTTATTGCAGCGCACCCTATGGCAGGTAAGGAGGTCTGCGGTGTAAGAAAAGCCGACAACGGCATATTCCGTACCGCAAACTATATTGTTGTGCCCACCAACCGCAACACGCCTGATGGCATCCGCCTTTGCTGTGATTTGGGCCGTGCACTCGGCTTTGCGGACATCTCAAGCCTTACGGTGCGTCAGCACGACGAAATGATTGCATTTTTGTCACAGCTTACCCACTGTATCGCCGTATCGCTTATGTGCGCTAACGGCGACCCCAATCTTGTTCGCTATACGGGTGACTCGTTCCGTGACCTTACCCGAATTGCCAATATTAATGACGAAATGTGGAGCGAACTGTTCCTTTCTAATCGTGATGCGCTCTTGCAGGAAATGGACGGATATCGTAAGGCCTTTGACAGACTTTACGAATCGCTTAAAAATAACGACAGAGAAACTATGCGCGAAATGATGCGGCTTTCTTCTGCCAGAAGAAAAACTTTCAACGAAGGAGAAAAATTAGTATGAGTATGGATTTTAAGCGCAAACTGCCGATACCTAAAGAAATTAAAGAGCAGTATCCCCTTACCGATGCTCTGTCACAAATAAAGGCTGCCCGCGACCGTGAAATTGCCGCAGTTTTCAGCGGTGAATCAGATAAATTTATCCTTATAATCGGACCTTGCTCAGCCGACAGACCTGATGCGGTGCTCGACTATATTGAAAGACTTAAAAATGTTGCAGATAAGGTTTCTGACAAGCTTGTAATTATTCCGCGCGTATATACAAACAAGCCGCGCACTACGGGTGAAGGCTACAAAGGGCTTTTACACCAACCCAACCCCGAAGAACGCCCTGATATGTTAAAGGGCATCGTCGCCATACGCGAACTTCACATGGCGGCGCTTCGCGAATACGGTTTTACCTGCGCTGATGAGATGCTGTATCCCGAAAACTACCGCTATTTATCCGACCTGCTCGGCTATGTTGCGGTGGGTGCGCGTTCGGTGGAAAATCAGCAGCACCGTCTGGTAGCAAGCGGAATCTCTATCCCTGTTGGTATGAAAAATCCCACAAGCGGTGACCTTACCGTTATGATGAACTCTATAAAGGCGGCTCAAAGCAGCCATACCTTCTTATATCGCGGGTGGGAGGTCAAAAGCTCGGGCAACCCCGCAGCGCATGCAATTTTACGCGGTTATATGGACTTTGCGGGTAGAAACATTTCAAACTATCATTACGAGGATATCGCCCACCTTTGCGAACTTTACGGCGAATACGGTCTTGACAATCCCTCGGTTATAATTGACGCAAATCATGCAAATTCGTCCAAAAAATATCTCGAGCAGATACGCATTGCCAAGGATGTCGTTTACAGCCGAAATCACAATTCCGATATCAAGGGTCTTGTAAAGGGCCTTATGATAGAAAGTTATATTGAAGACGGCGCCCAAAAGATTGGTGAGCACATCTACGGCAAATCAATCACCGACCCGTGTCTTGGCTGGGAAAAGACCGAAACCCTTATCTACAAGATAGCAGATACTTTGTTGTAAAAACAGCCGTGGGGAAAGTTCAGAGAACCGCCCCTCTATCTTCAGCTATAAAATTTGAGGGAGGAATTATCTTGACAGAGGCTCATTGTATTGAATTAAAGAGACTGGACAATCAGGGGAAAGACAGAGAACCGTCCCCTGTCTGCGCGAAGGTGTTCCAGACATCATTAAATGTACCGATAATGACTTTTGCAATGATTAGGGAGAAAATTTCATGAAAAAAATAAAAAATATAGCGTTTATAATCTTGCTCTGTTTTTTGTTGTGCTCGTGTTGGGACGGCGATCCATATAAAGGCAAAAGACCTATCGACTACAATAATTCTTATTGGGTGTGCGAAAAATATGAAGCCTTTTTCTTTGTTGACACGGAGAAAAAAATAACTGATGCGCAAATTACTATACAAGCTCAAAAAATTCCATGTACATTTCTTTGGAGCAGTCTTGATAATAGTGTT
>JAZRPH010000044.1:0-34309 GCA_045649125.1 Acutalibacteraceae bacterium
CCGAGAACGAAATTGAGAAGCGAAAGGATAAATGTACCTACAAAGGAGCGAAGCCACCGGAATGTGAAAATTCCGCCCACAAGCCCCATAGTGTCACTGATTCCTCCGCCCTTCAGACACGGATACTTTTTATAAACAAAACGGAGCAGAACAGCAATTCCCGCAAGCACGGGCACTGCCGCAGCTATAAAGACAGGCTTTTCCTTTAAGACAGAATAAATATGCACAGAAAAGGAAATTGCATAGAAAGCGAGAAAACGGTATATCGTAACCGCTGTGCCCGTAAGTGCTCCGGTAGATATGCCGATTACAATAACGGGTACTATAAGTCTCAGGTTATGTAATTGTTTAAGTCTGTTCACAAAAATTCCTCCTTTATACAAGTGAAGAGTGAAAAGTGAAGAGTGAATAGGTAAAAAGTAAAAAAACGACAGGTATAAAACCTGTCGTTTTTTTGGCGGAGCAGGAGAGACTCGAACCCTCGCGCCGGGGTTTAGCCGCCCTACGCCCTTAGCAGGGGCGCCTCGTCACCACTTGAGTACTACTCCAAATGTTACGTTGTATTTATCTTTATTAATATTTATGAAATTGATGCATTGTCAGTTTTGCACCGTCAGACCATCAACTAATTTAAAAATGGCGGAGAGGAAGGGATTCGAACCCTTGTGGCTTGCGCCAAACGGTTTTCAAGACCGCCTCGTTATGACCGCTTCGATACCTCTCCGTGTGACCAAGTAATTGTATCATAAACAAAATGAATTGTCAACACCGATTTTTTGTTGATAAATGTAAAAAAATTTGTTAATATAGTTTTTGGTAAAAACAACAAAAATGATTTTCAGGTGAATTATGACGGATAATAAAAAACAGATTCTGGGTATGTCTGCAGCACTTGCTGCTAACTTAATATTCGGCTTTAGCTTTCTTTTTTCCAAGATGGCGCTCCAAGTTGCGCATCCGCTGCTGATACTCGCGGTACGCTTTACCGTGGCTTTCATTTTTATGAATATTTTAGTTTTAATGGGCGCAGTCAAGATTAACTTCCGTGGAAAGAAAAAATTCAAGCTTTTTATAATGAGCCTTGCACAACCGCTTTTATATTTTGTGTTCGAACTTTACGGTTTATCCCTTACTTCGTCAGCGTTGTCGGGTATAATTATATCTTTGGTTCCGGTCGGTGTGATTTTGCTCTCGGGAATTTTTCTTGGTGAAAAGCCTACCGTAATGCAGATACTATGTACCGTGGTCTCGGTCGCAGGTGTGACGGTTGTAAGCCTTCTTTCAAATGACGGCGGCAAAAACCACATTACAGGTATAATGCTTCTTGTTCTCACTGTAATTACCGCAGCAATATTTAACATTATCAGCCGCAGCGAATCAACGCGCTTTACACCGTTTGAACGCACCTACTTTATGTTTTTGGTTGGTTTCATAGGTTTTAATCTCATAGCCGTAGCCACACTTAAGGGCGAATATATAACGGGTATCACAGCGGCTGTTTGTGATATGCGATTTATAATTGCTATCTGCTATCTTGCAATTTTGTCTTCTGTCTTGGCGTTTTTGATGTACAACTATTCCACCACCGTTATAAGCGCAGTAAGGTCCTCATCCTTTTCAAATATAATCACCGTAGTATCGGTCCTTGCGGGAATGTTTATATTAAAAGAGGAGTTTTCGATTATACAGTTATTATTATGTATTCCTATAGTTTTAGGTGTGTGGGGAGTAAATACAAAAAAATGAAATTAGCACTTGACTTTGCCTTTTAAATGTGGTATAGTAGTCAAGCGCTGAAAAATGCTGGTGTAGCTCAGTTGGTAGAGCAGCTGATTTGTAATCAGCAGGTCGGGGGTTCGAGTCCGTCCACCAGCTCCATAGTGCATTAATTTAATATGGGAGATTTCCCGAGTGGCCAAAGGGGACAGACTGTAAATCTGCTGGCTAAGCCTTCGGTGGTTCGAATCCACCATCTCCCACCAAAAAGAAAAGTCGCATTTGTGCGGCTTTTCTTTTTGTACTCTTATTTGTACTCTTATCTATTATCTCTTTTCTTTTATCTATTCTCTAAATATCAAGCGACTTTTCCAGATAAAAAATAATAGATAAGAGATAAAAGTTTCGGTGTCTGCTTCACAGACGGATATAAAAAACTGTACCCACTTCCAAACAAAATCAGGTGCTGTTTCTTATTTTACTTCACTATTTTCTATTGCATAATCAAGCAGAATGTTTATAAGTTCGTTTCTTGAACGATTGGTTTGTTTTGCTAATTTATCAAGATTTGCTACTGTTTCATCTTTAATTCTGATTGAAAAGGTTTTATAACCGTCTTCTCCCTTTAACGACTTTTTATTAATGATGAGCTTTTCTTTCATAAAAAATCACCTCACCAATATTATGCCTTGACAAATGTTATAATTATATGTTATAGTTTATAACATAAAATTTCAGGAGGTTAATTATGAAAAGAGATTTATTTCATTATTTTGAAGCAGATGTAAAGACGGTTTATGCGGCTTATGTTAAAGCAGCGAAAGAAAAGTTTGGTAAAGATTGTAGCACTACCCCATACCATACCGTGAGTTTTGGACTTAACTATTCGTTCAAGTACAATATGAACGGTGGAGCTTGTCATATACATTTCATTCCTTATAAAACAGGAACAGCAGTAGGCTTGCGTTACACAATCGTACAAATGTTTGGTGCTCGTTACGAAGCACATGATTCAGACATGGTTGGTTTTGTAGAAAAAGAGATAGGTGCAAAATCAACAAATATAAATATTGATATGGAAGAATTTATGAAGGATTCTAATCGTATATTTGACGAAGGCTTAAAGAGCAGTAATGAAACCGCACCTATACAGGTTAACGAAGCAATTTCCTCTGCCGACGAGCTTAAAAAGTTTAAAGAATTACTTGATAGTGGTATAATCACTCAAGAGGAATTTGATGCAAAGAAAAAGCAATTGCTTGGCATCTAAATACTTCGTAACAGCCAAACAAATAAGGACTTGTGCGGCAATCTATATATCGTTTTCACACTTGACAAATATTTCTAAACTATGCTATCATTTATGATAGGTTATAGAAAAGATTTTTCTGTAATTTAATTTGTTTTGAGGAGAGGTAAATAATGGAAAACATTGACATCAAAACCGAAGAAGTTGTAGCGAACAACGAAATTCCTGCCAAAAACTCGTATTTTGACGGCAGATTAATTGCACTTATTGGAATTAATTTGCTGACCGCCCTTGTAACCACTATAACCTTGGGCTTTGCTTATCCTGCTATGTATTGCTTTAAAAAACGTTGGATTTACGCAAGCACCGTAATTAACGGTTACCGCCTAAAGTTTACAGGAACTGGCGGCCAATTATTCGGCAAATATATTCTTTGGACCTTTTTAGGCATAATTACTCTTGGCATTTTCGCTCTTTGGTGGCCCATTAAATATCAAAAATGGGAAACAAAGCATGTTGAGATTGATTACAAGGTAGCAGAATAATATTTGTGATTGCACATTAAACAAATAAGACTTACCACGAGGCACACTCCGTAAGGAAGTGTGCCTCATTTATATTCGCCTTGCGGGGAGTAATATCATTCTAACAAAGTCGGAATATTCAATTATAACAGTATGTATGTGTTCGGGAACAAAGTGCAAACAAATTATAATTAAAAAACGAAGAAATGTGATATTATTAGTGTAAAGAAAAGCGGGGGCAGTTCAACACATACCTTGCTCTTTTTGCTTTTTGATGATATAATAAACCAAAGGTGGTGCTAATATGAAATATATAGCTAACGGTAACAGATACGGCGAGATGGAGTACAGAAACTGCGGTGAGAGCGGACTAAAACTGCCTGCGGTTTCCTTGGGACTTTGGCACAATTTCGGTGACCTTGGTGATTTTGATAATATGTGCAGGATGTGTTTTACCGCATTTGACAACGGGATAACACATTTTGACCTTGCGAATAATTACGGTCCTGAAGCGGGAAGCGCCGAGCGAAACTTTGGTAAGATACTAAAAAAACATATGAGCGCATACCGTGACCAGATGATAATAAGCACCAAAGCGGGATATTATATGTGGGAGGGCCCCTACGGTGACTGGGGCAGTAAAAAATATTTGGTGGCAAGTCTTGACCAGAGTTTAAAGCGTTTAGGACTTGACTATGTTGACTTTTTTTATCATCACCGAATGGACCCCGACACACCGCTTTATGAGACGATGTGGGCACTTGCCCAAATTGTAAAGAGCGGCAAGGCGCTTTATGTGGGACTTTCAAACTACGACGGCAAAACAATGAAAGAGGCGGCTAAGATATTACAGGAACTGCACTGCCCGTTCATTATCAATCAAAACAGGTACTCAATATTTGACAGGACGGTTGAGCATAACGGAATTCTTGATGCCGCAGAAAAGCATAAAAAGGGAATGATAATATTCAGCCCACTTGAACAGGGACTGCTTACCAATCGTTACCTTAACGGAATTCCGTCGGACAGTCGAATAAGGGTTGACGGCAGATTTTTAACCGAAGCTGATTTGACAGACGCAACACTTCAAAAGATTAGAATGTTAAACGAAATTGCAGCGCAACGCGGACAGTCACTGGCTCAGATGTCACTTGCGTGGGTTTACGCACGAAAGGCCGTCACAAGCGTTCTTATCGGCGCATCAAAACCACAGCAGATATTAGATAACATTGCGATGCTGAAAAACACCGATTTTGATGAAGAGCAACTTCAAATTATTGACGATATTGTAATGTAATATAATATGCAACAGCGTCTAATACCGTTTGCGGTGTTAGGTGCTGTTTTTTTGTGAGAAAATTAATAAATACCGCTTGACTTTACCGTGATAAAGTGATATTATAGTAAACAATAAAATTGTGAGGTAGAAATTATGATGAATTTTCGCTCAGAATCGGTTGACAGACTTTTTCAAACTATTTTAAATCTGGAAACCATAGAGGAATGCTATGCGTATTTTGAGGATATCTGTACCATAAAGGAAATACAGGATATGTCGCAGCGGCTTGATACGGCAATTCTGCTTTCGAAAGGGCTTAGCTATCAAAAAATTACCGAAGAGGTGGATGTCAGCACCGCCACTATCGGAAGGGTGAGCAAGTGCCTTAATTACGGAAGCGGTGGCTACCGCACCGCGATAGAGAAACTTAATTCCTCGGAGGGAAAGTAATGGGCATCAATGAATTATCCTTAAGCTTTAACGAAAAGGTAATATTTACACTTCGTGAACTTTACAGAGGCTGCGGATATGCTCAATATAAAATGAGCAAGTTTGAGGAATATGACCTTTATGCGCGTAATAAGGATTTCCTTATATCCGACAGCGTTATCACCTTCACCGATACAAACGGTAAGCTTATGGCGCTAAAGCCTGATGTTACCCTTTCTATAATCAAGAATATAAAGGACCAGAATGACGGTGTACAGAAGTTGTTCTATAATGAAAATGTATACCGCATATCAAAGGGCAATAACTCTTTTAAGGAGATTATGCAGGTAGGTCTTGAATGTGTAGGTGATATAGGAAGCAGCAATATCAGTGAGGTTATAACCCTTGCTGCCAAAAGTCTTAAGAGCATATCAGAAAAGTGTGTGCTTGACATTTCAAATTTAGGACTGCTTTCATCGGTTATCGACAGTCTTGATATATCAAAGCAGGGAAGCAAAGAAATTCTTAAATGCGTAAATGAAAAGAATATTGACCAACTTCAGAAGCTTAATATTTCAGAAAACAATCTAAAAATACTAAGTTGTTTAATAAATGCATCGGGCGCACCGCAGGATGTGTTGCCGCGCCTTGAGGTTGAACTTTCTGGTTTATGTGATATATCTGCACTTCGTGAACTTTCTTCGGTAATTTCTTCTATTGATGATAGCATTCGCGATATGCTGCGAGTGGATTTCTCGGTTGTAAGCGATATCAATTATTATAACGGTATTGTGTTTAAGGGCTTTGTTGAGGGTGTACCTTCTGCTGTGCTTTCGGGCGGTCAGTACGACAAGCTGATGAAAAAGATGAAGCGCAACAGCGGCGCCATAGGCTTTGCGGTGTATCTTGATATGCTTGATATTGCCGATACCACATCTAAAACTGCAAAGGATACAATGCTTAATATTGCATTGCCTAAAGGCAGACTTGGTGAAAAGGTTTATGCAATGTTTGCTTCCGCGGGTTTTGAATGTCCGTCCATAATGGAAAACAACCGTAAGCTGATATTTGAAAATAAAGATTTGGGTGTCAGATATTTTTGGGTAAAACCGTCGGACGTGGCAATTTATGTAGAACGCGGTGCTGCTGATATAGGCGTTGCGGGCAAGGATATTTTGCTTGAATATGAGCCCGATGTTTACGAACTGCTTGACCTTAATATAGGCAAATGCCGCATGGCAGTAGCAGCAAAAAAAGATTTTTCTGACGATATGAGCCGTACGCTGCGTGTTGCCACAAAATTCACCAATATTGCAGGACAACACTACCTGTCAAAAGGACGGGATATTGATATTATACATCTTAACGGTTCGATTGAAATTGCGCCGATACTTGATTTGTCTGATGTAATTGTTGATATTGTGGAAACGGGTACCACACTCAAGGAAAATGACCTTGAGGTAATCGAAACGGTGGTGCCGATAAGCGCAAGACTTATTGCAAATAAGACAAGTTTTAAATTCAAGAATGAAAAGATAGAAAAAATAGTACGGGAAATTGCCGCACAGACGGAGGCATAAAAATGATAAAGATTTTAAAATACGGCGAGGTTGCGAATGCCGATATTTTCGCGCGTGCAGTGCCGACAGTAAATGTTGAGGGCATTGTAAGTGAGATTATAGAAAATGTAAAGCAAAACGGTGATAAGGCGCTTTTTGAGTATTGCGAAAGGTTTGACAACGCAAAGTTGGACTCGCTTTTGGTAACCGAACAGGAGATTGACGATGCGGTAAACTCTGTGGAGCCGAGATTTATTGAGATACTTAAAAAGGCGGCAGAAAACATCCGCAATTTTCATCAAAGACAACTTAAAAACAGTTTTATTATAAACGACCAAAACGGTGTTGTTATCGGTCAAAAGGTAATACCAGTTGACCGCGCGGGGCTTTATGTTCCGGGCGGCACTGCGGCATATCCGTCCACAGTTTTGATGGATTCCATTCCCGCTAAAATAGCAGGTTGCCGTGAAGTTGTTATGGTAACACCGCCAAGCAGCGAGGGTAAAATCAACCCCGTAATACTCGCCGCAGCAAAGATTGCCGGTATTGATAAAATATTCAAGCTGGGCGGCGCTCAGGCGATAGCAGCACTGGCATACGGCACCGAAAGTGTTCCCAAGGTGGATAAAATAGTAGGCCCCGGTAATGCATTTGTTGCCGAGGCAAAAAAGCAGGTATTCGGTCAGGTTTCAATAGATATGATTGCAGGACCAAGCGAGATACTTATTGTAGCCGACGGCGATACCGACCCACGCTTTGCGGCGGCTGACCTGCTTTCCCAAGCGGAGCACGACAAAATGGCAAGTGCAGTGCTTGTAACCGATTCTATGGATTTAGCGGTGGCTGTAAGTGAGGAACTTGAAAGACAGATACCTCAACTTTCACGCGCCGATATTGCCAGAGTATCCATTGACGATAACGGAAAAATTATCGTTGCTGACAGTATTCAAAAAGCGATTGATATAGCAAACGAGATAGCGCCTGAGCATTTAGAACTTTGTGTTGATAATCCGTTTGATTATCTTGACAGTATTCGCCACGCAGGTTCCATTTTTATGGGAAAAAACTGCCCCGAGGCATTGGGCGATTATTTTGCGGGGCCCAACCACACACTGCCTACAAGCGGTACCGCAAGATTTTCAAGTCCGTTATCGGTAGACGACTTTGTAAAGAAAACACAGTACACATATTATACACGTGATGCGCTTAAGGCAGTGGCAGATGATGTTGCCTATTTCGCCGAAAAAGAGGGGCTTACTGCCCACGCTAAAAGCGCAGTCATACGCACGGAGAGTGAAAAACAGTGAGCCGCTTCTTTTCCCAAAAATATAAAGCGCTGATACCGTATACTCCTGGGGAGCAGCCTCAGGATATGCAGTATATAAAACTTAACACTAATGAATCACCCTTTCCGCCGTCTGAAAGGGCGCAAAGGTACGCTCTTGCTGCGGCAGAAAAGCTACAGCTTTATTCAGACCCCGAATGCAAAGCGCTTGTAAAAAAATCAGCAGAGGTTTTTGGTGTGAATGAGGATGAGATTCTCTTTACCAACGGCTCGGATGAAGTGCTCAACTTTGCCTTTATGGCTTTTTGCGATAACGAGCATTCTGCCGCCTTTCCTGATATTACATACGGCTTTTATTCGGTGTTTGCGCGGCTTAACGGAATAGAATATGATGAAATACCGCTAAGAGATGATTTTACCGTTTGCGTAGAGGATTATAAAAAGATAAATAAAACAATTTTCCTCGCCAATCCAAATGCACCCACGGGTATTGCCCTTTCACTGTCGGACATTGAGGATATTGTTAAAAGCAACCCCGAAAATGTCGTTGTTATTGATGAGGCTTATGTTGATTTTGGGGCAGAAAGCGCGATACCGCTTATACATAAATACGATAATCTGCTTGTTACGGGAACCTTTTCTAAATCCCGTTCTCTTGCCGGCGGCAGACTAGGCTTCGGTATCGGATGCAAGGAACTGATAAGGGATTTGAATACCGTTAAATATTCAACCAACCCCTACAATGTCAACCGTATGACAATGGCGGCAGGTATCGGCACGCTTGAGGACGAAGATTATACTAAGCAAAACTGCAAAAAAATTATTGAAGTGCGCGAGTGGACTGTGAAGGCGCTTAAAAGGTTAGGCTTTGTTATGACAAATTCCACGGCAAACTTCATATTCGCAAAGCACCCCTGCTTTGACGGAAAACAAATATATCTTTGTCTTAAGGGGAAGGGTGTACTTGTACGTCATTTTGACACACCGCGTTTGCGTGAATACAATCGCATAACCGTGGGGAGTGCAGAACAGATGCAAATATTTATAGAGAAGCTAACACAAGTATTGGAGGAAATACAATGAGAACGGCGCAAATAGACCGAAAAACTGCCGAGACCGATATATCAATATCCTTAAACCTTGACGGTAAAGGGGATAGTGAAATTAAAACAGGTTGCGGATTTCTTGACCATATGCTGACTCTTTTTGCAAAACACGGCAGATTTGATATGCAGGTAAACTGTGTGGGCGACACGTATGTAGACGACCACCACACAGTAGAGGATATCGGAATTGCTTTAGGTCAGGCTTTTAAGGAAGCCCTTAGTGAGAAGCGCGGTGTACGCCGTTACGGCAGTATGATGCTTCCTATGGATGAGGCTCTAATTTTAAGCGCTGTTGACCTTTCGGGCAGAAGTCATTTAGGTTACAGGCTTGATATACCCACACAAAAGGTGGGCACATTTGATACCGAACTTGTAGAAGAATTTTGGTTAGGCTTTACAAGAAACTGCGAATGCACACTGCATATTCTGCAGCTTGAGGGTAAGAATTCCCATCATATAATCGAGGGCGCTTTCAAATCGGTGGCGCGCAGTATGAAGGATGCGGTAAGCATTGATGCGGACTTTGCGCAGGATATAATGTCTACGAAGGGTGTTTTGTAATGGTAGCTATTGTTGATTACGGTGTGGGAAATCTTTTCTCACTTAAAAGTTCACTTCAAGCAATAGGCGCCGAGGTAACGGTTACAGCCGATTTTGATACCCTTTGTAATGCTGACCAAATTATACTGCCTGGTGTAGGCGCTTTTGAGGATGCCGCAAAAAAGTTACGCGATATGGGGCTTGATACTTTAATTTGCGGTCTTGCGCGTAAAGGCAAACCGCTGCTTGGCATCTGTCTTGGTATGCAGTTGCTTTTTGATAAAAGTTACGAATACGGTGAGCATGAGGGACTCGGCCTCATAAAAGGCGTGGTTAAGCCTATTGATACGGTAATACCAAAGTCCTTAAAAATTCCACATATCGGCTGGAATGCGCTGAGTTTCACAAACGGAAAAAATCCGCTTTTTGCCAATATTAATGAGGGCGATTGCGTTTATTTTGTCCACTCCTATTATGCGGCGCAGTGTGAAGAAAATGTCATTGCAACCTGCGAATATGGTGCGGAAATTACCGCCGCGGTTGCAAACAAAAATGTGTTTGGCTGCCAATTCCACCCCGAAAAGAGCGGAGAAGTGGGGCTTAATATACTTAAAGCGTTTACCAAAATGAAGGAGGGTGTAATATGCTGATATATCCGGCTATTGATTTGTTCAGTGGAAAAGCGGTTCGTCTTTTTAAGGGCGATTATCAACAAATGACGGTATACAGTGAGCATCCTGAACAGGTGGCGACCGACTTTAAGAAACAGGGTGCTACACATATTCATATTGTCGACTTAGAGGGTGCAAAGTCGGGTGATACGCCTAACTTTGACACGGTCTGTAAAATTAAGCAAACTACAGGGCTGTTCTGTGAAATCGGCGGCGGTATCCGCAATATGCAGGTGATTGACCGTTACATCACGGCAGGGATTGACAGGGTTATTCTCGGCACAGCGGCGGTAACCGATGAAAACTTTGTATTACAGGCAGTACAAAAATACGGCGATAAAATTGCTGTTGGAATTGATATTAAGGATGGATTTGTTGCAATTCGCGGTTGGACAGAAACTTCCTCGGTAGATGCGTTTGACTTTTGCGAAAAAATGCAGAATATGGGTGTTAAAACCGTCATTTGTACCGATATTTCAAAGGACGGCGCAATGCAGGGCACCAACCACTCTTTGTACGAGCAGCTGTCGCAGAAGTTTGATGTGCAGATAATCGCTTCGGGCGGCGTTTCTTCCTTAGACGATGTGAAAAAACTTGCCGAAAGAAAACTGTACGGCGCTATTATCGGCAAGGCATACTATACGGGCGCCGTTAAGTTAAGCCAAGCAATAGAGGTGGCAAAATGATTACCAAACGAATTATCCCTTGCCTTGATGTTAAAGACGGCAGGGTTGTAAAGGGTGTCAATTTCGAGGGACTGCATGATGTTTCCTCACCCGTTTCACTCGCTCAGTATTACAGTGAAAACGGCGCGGACGAGCTTGTTTTCTATGACATTACGGCATCATCCGACGGTCGTAAAATTTTCACTGATATACTTACCGAAACCGCTAAAAAGGTGTTTATACCTTTAACAGTGGGCGGCGGTATAAATACCGTGTCGGATTTTGACCGTGTGCTTAAATGCGGCGCCGACAAGGTGAGTGTCAATTCGGGCGCCATACGAAACCCAAAACTTATATATGAAGCCGCAAAACTTTACGGTAATCAGTGCGTTGTGCTGTCGGCTGATGTAAAGCGTGTGGACGGTGTATTTCGTGTCTTTGCCAAGGGCGGACGGGAAAATACGGGAATGGAGGCTATTTCTTGGATTAAACAGTGCGCCGAAAACGGCGCAGGCGAAATAGTTGTAAATTCAATCGACACCGACGGCGTTAAGGGCGGCTTTGACCTAGAGATGCTTGATGCCGTTTGTAATGCAGTATCCGTGCCGGTAATTGCATCCGGCGGGGCAGGGTGCATAGATGATTTCATTACACTTTTTAAAACTCTGCCAAAGGTCGATGCAGGACTTGCCGCGTCAATTTTCCACTTCGGCGAAGTAAAAATTTCCGACCTTAAAGAACAAATGTCACAAGCAGACATACCTACAAGGAGATAGTATTATGATAAATATTGATGAACTGAAATTTGATGAAAAAGGTCTTATCCCTGCTGTTGTTGTAGATGCAGTAACAAAGCAGGTTTTGACACTGGCATATATGAGCCGTGAAAGCCTTAAAATTTCTATGGAAAAAGGGCTCACTTGTTTCTGGAGCCGTTCAAGGCAGGAACTTTGGTTAAAGGGGGAGACAAGCGGCAATTATCAGCATATTGTTTCGATTACCGCTGACTGTGATAAGGATGCCTTGACCGTTATGGTCGAGCCTGACGGTCCTGCCTGTCACTTGGGTGAGAAAAGTTGCTTCCATAATGCCGTTTATCAAAGTGATGAGCGTCAGGAATTCTCTCTGGGCGGACTTATGAAGCTTATCGAGGGCAGAAAGAGTGATGAAAAGGAAGGCTCATATACTACCTATCTCTTTAAAAAGGGCTTGGATAAAATTCTTAAAAAGGTAGGCGAAGAATCTACCGAGGTTATAATCGCTGCAAAGGCACAGGATAAGAAAGAAACGGTATACGAGATTGCAGACCTTGCCTATCATATTATGGTGCTTATGATAGAATCGGGAATAACGCTTGAGGATATACACAAGGAACTAGCTTCCCGCCATGTTATCGACCACAAAGTAAAACAGGAGAAAATGACGAAATGATGGGCTGCGACCTTCATGTACACACTACCTTTAGTGACGGCGCTAATACACCCGAAGAGGTGATATGCGCGGCTTTAAGCGGCGGTATGGAGTGTATCGGTATTTCTGACCACTCATACACAGACTTTGACGAATCATACTGTATGTCAAAACTTTCTGCCGAAAAGTATCACGGTGAAATATCGGCTTTAAAGAAAAAATATGCCGATAAAATAAGGGTGTTATGCGGTATTGAACAGGATTATTTTTCGGGTGTGCCCAAAGTCAGTTATGATTATGTAATAGGCTCGGTGCATTATATTAAAATTGATGATGAGTATGTTGCGGTTGATGAAAGTCCTGAAATACTGCTTAATGCTGCAAAAAAATACTTTGGCGGTGATATCTACAGCCTTATTGAAGAATACTACCGTCTTGTTGCCGCTGTTGTCGAAAAAACCAATGCCGATATAATCGGGCACTTTGATTTAATAACTAAATTTAATGAAAACGGCAATTTGTTTAGTGAAAGCAATCCCCGTTATACAGCTAGTTGGAAACGGGCGGTGGATCGACTGCTATTGACACAAAAACCCTTTGAAATCAATACGGGTGCAATTTCGCGCGGGTACAGAAAAATCCCGTATCCGTCAAAGGAAATAATTGATTACATAAAAGCAAAGGGCGGAAAATTCATACTCTCAAGTGACAGCCACAATCGTGAAACATTGTGTTTTTTGTTTGATAAATATGAGCATTTAATAAAATAAAAAAGGAATCCATCATCGATGGATTCCTTTTTGTTTTTTTATGCCAGTCGCTTGTAAACGGTAAGTATCCTCTTAGCGCAAACTTCAAGGTCAGCCCTTTCAAGATTACCGTCTTTAAGTGCGGCCTTCAGGTCGTCGGGATATCCGACAGGCATCTTCATATCGTTTCCTGCCTTGACCTCTTTTGCGGGATCATTTTTACAACCCCAGTCGGTAGTAATCATTCCGTTAAAGCCCCACTCTTCACGCAGAATTCCCGTAATTAAGTCGTAACTTTCCGAAGTATGTATGCCGTTTAAAACGTTATATGATGTCATAACGGTCCACGGGTCAGATTCCTTAACGCAAATTTCAAAGCCCTTAAGATAAATTTCGCGCAGCGCCCTTTCGGAAACCCTTGAATCACTTGAGAAACGGTTTAATTCGCGGTTGTTACATGCGAAATGCTTTATCGAGCAGGCAACACCCTCAGACTGAATACCCTTAACCTTAGCGGCGGCTATTTTACCTGATACGAGCGGATCCTCTGAAAAATATTCAAAGTTTCTGCCGCAAAGGGGTGTTCTGTGAATGTTAAGTGCGGGTGTAAGCCAGATGTTAAGTTTGTTTTCCTTGAGTTCCTTAGCACCTGCGGCACCGATTTGCTCAATAATTTCAGTGTTCCAAGTACATGCAAGAAGTGTGGCGCACGGCCATGCGGTTGTGGTAACGTTATGCTTCCATTCAATTCTAAGTCCTGCCGGGCCGTCGGCTGTAGGAACGGGGGGAACGCCCAGTCTTTCAAGTCCTGAAAAACAGCAGGTATTGGAAACACCGATATCGGGTGAGCCGCCCATAAACTCGCAAAGTTCATCATCGGTAAACTGTGCAATAAACTCGTCCATAGTAATTTTGTCGCCGACACCGTCAAATGTAACGGTTTCATCGGGCGCTTTTGCGGTTGAGGGCAAATGCGGTTGATATTCTGAAACCACATCTCTTTGCGGCAGTTCTTCAAAAGAGCCGTCCGCAAGCATTCTGTGCTTTAAGTTGCAGGGTGCGCAGCGACTTGTCAACAGCTCGGTTACAGTGTCTTCTGTTACGGGATAAACAAAATCTGCCTTTACGGTATCCCTTACACTAGAGCCGATATGGAAGGTATATTCACCCTTTTCGAGAATGTATGCCGATTTACAAATTTTGCCTAAATCGTCATAACTTGCCATATCACAGACATTGAAGTTAAGTTGAAGTTTTTGTGTTTCATTGGGGGATAAAAGCTTGGTCTTTGCAAATGCTGCAAGTTCCTTTGCAGGTTTTCCAAGCAAGCCCTGCGGTGCTGAGTAATAAAGCTGAACTACCTGTTTACCTGAAACCGCACCTGTGTTGGTAACATTAACACTTGCTGTTATGACACCGTCCTTTTCACTGCAGCATATATCAGACATATCAAATGTGGTATAGGACAGTCCGTAGCCGAAAGGATAGTTAACCTTATTTTTGGCTTCGGGTATGCTTTCAAAGTAACGGTAGCCTACATAAATGTCTTCATAGTATTCAACATAATCGTCAGAGTCTTCAAAATGCTCTGATGACGGATAGTCAGCAAAGGTTTTTGCAAAGGTATCAACAAGTTTGCCCGAGGGGTTAACATCACCGCAAATAATATCTGCGATGGCAAGACCGCCCTCCATACCTGCCTGCCAAGCAAGAAGCACGGAAGGTATTTTTTCGTTATCAATAAAGTATGAAGAATCAACCATTCCGCCTACATCAAGCACTAAAACCGACTGCTTAAAGGCAGCGGTTACATCCGCAACCATCTGACTTTCCTGTTCGGTCAGATAAAAATCGTCTTTTTCGCGGCGGTCAAAGCATTCTTCTGAAAAACGGCTTATTGTGATTATCGCAATATCCGATTCTTTGGCTGCCGATTCAAGCAACTGCTTAGGCAGTGTGGGCTCGTTAATAGGAACCTTACCCTTTAAATCGCAACCGCGCACACATTCGCCGATGATGTAATCTTTATAAAAATCGCTAACAGCAGTGTTGATTAAAACCTTGCCCTGTTGCTGCTTTATTCCAAAGCCCTCGTATATATTGCGTACATATTCACAGTACACATCGCCGCTTCCGCCGCCGCCCTTTACATAAGCGATGGCGCCTTTGCCGAACAGTGCGACCTTTGTACCCGCTTTAAGCGGTAAAACATTGTTATCGTTTTTAAGCAGGACCATACCCTCGCCGGCAGCTTTTCTCGAAAGCTCGATATGTTCCTTACAGCCTGTAATGGTTTGCTTCTTGATTTCAGACATAAAAATCACTCCTTTTACTTGCATTATAAGAAATATTGTGCTATCATACAAGTAAATTACTCTTTGTTTTAAGACAAATTATGCAGTATTTGTTGCGTTTGGGGTTAAAAACATGAAAAATATATTCCGTGAAATCAAGGATGAACTTCGGCTTGAGAAGGTAAGTCTGCTTAACTATCCGCCGCACCTACACAGTGAAATTGAATTGGTTTATGTTATAAACGGTTCGGTAACGGCATATTTAAGCGGCAAAAGTTACCCGCTTGAGCGCGGATGTTTTTTTCTGTCTTTTCCTAATCAGGTACACAATTATACCGATTGCAGCGCCGATTGTGAGGCATTCTTAGTAATTATAAAGCCGTCTGTATTGCAGGTATATACCGAAATTTTTACCGAAAGCCTTCCGGCATCACCCTTTTATCGCTGTGAGGAAGACGATAGTAATATTGTAAAGCTGCTGAACATCGGTTTGCAAGAGTCACTTAACGGTGCTGAAAAGGGAGTAGTTTTATCAATACTTGCCGCGGTATTCGGCATACTTCTTAAAAACTATGGCTTTAATAAACAATCGGTATCAAATAACAGCATCCTTAAAATTATGAAGTATTGCAGCAGTCACTACAAAGAGGATATATCGGTGGAAAAGGTATCAAATGCGCTTTATATCAGCCGCAGTCACATCTCACACACCTTTAACAATAAACTTAAAATCAGTTTTTCCGACTATATAAATTCTCTGCGTCTTACCGAGGCCGTAAGGCTTATAAACACAGGTGAATATTCCATAACACAAACGGCATATCTTTCGGGTTTTCCTACAATACGCACCTTTAACCGCGCGTTTTTAAAAAGGTACGGTGTATCACCGTCGCAATACCGCAGTAAAAAGCAAAACAACCTTTAGAGGATAATCTTGACAATCAAAGGTATAAAATATATGATATAAGAAAAGAGAGGGGGCTGACATCTTGGTTACCGTTTTACTTGCCGTTTATAACGGCGAAAGGTATCTGGCACAGCAGATAAATTCTCTGCTTGAACAGACAGTGAAAGATATTAAAATTATTATCCGTGATGACGGCTCTTGCGACCGTTCGGCAGAAATTATTTCTGACTTTGCAAAAAGATACCCTGAAAAAATTTCGGTGATAAGCGGCGCCCCTACAGGCAGTGCATTGGGCAATTTTTCGCAACTTGTAAAATCGGCAGACGATGATTATATTATGTTTTGCGATCAAGATGATGTCTGGCTGCCTGAAAAGATTGAAAAAACACTTTCTGTAATGCAGACTGCCGAAAAGCAAACCCCCGATACACCCATATTGGTGCACAGCGATGTTTCGGTTGTTGACAGCAATCTTCATATTGTTTCACCGTCGTTTTTTGAATATCAGCGGCTGTATCAGGATAATGTCTGTCTGCCGCGGTTGCTTGTGCAAAACTATGTTACGGGCTGCACCGTGATGATAAACCGCGCGCTGCTTGATATTTGCGGCGAAATACCTGATGACTGCGCTATGCACGACTGGTGGCTTGCATTGGTTGCCGTAATTTTCGGCAGAATAGTGTGTATTGACGAGCCGCTTATGCTCTACCGTCAGCACGGCGATAATCAGGTGGGTGCCAAGTCATCACACGGTATGGCGTATATAAGGAACAAACTGGCAACTCTTGACAAGGTGCGTACAAATTATAATATCACCTATACTCAAGCAAGGCGGTTGAATGAACGCTACCGTGAGCGGATGAATCGGTCGCAATGTGAGATTTTGGACGCTTACTGCTTGATGCCCCAAAAAAACAAACTACAAAAAATAAGGCTTATGAATAAATACGGTTTTAAAAAGGGAACAACCCTTCGTATTATCGGTCAGTACTTTTTGATGTAAAAAACACGCCGCTGTCACAAGTGACAGCGGCGTGTTAATGCTTTAATTACTCTTTAAGTGACCTGTCAAGCCATGTCAGACCAAGGTCAAGCGCATCAAAAAGATTATCCTTTGTGCTTTCCTTTTTAATGCGGTCCTTCATCGCAATATCGGTGTTGCTGTCAAGCAACTGAACCGATACCTTGTCGGCGATTTCAAGTTTTCCATCCTTTTTTGCGGAAAGAATTTCAAATCTTACAACAAATTTTTCGCTCATATCACCGTAATAAATTTCATTACCCTTGCGAACAAGCGGTTTGCCGTTGTATGTTAAAAAATCAGCCATTTCGTTAACTCCTAATTACTTATTTTCGGGCATTTCGCCGTAAAGATTAAATCTGAAAAGTATTGTTTCATCTTCGGGGTTTGTGCAACGCACCCAGGCGGTCTCAACCTCTGTATTTGCGAAAATGGTGCTGAGTCCTAACATCTGGCAAAGACGGGATTTAAGGTTTAACGAGTCGCCGTCCTTGGTTTCAAGATAAACATCACCTTTGCAATAATCTATAACTTTGATTAAGTCATCAAAATTCACATTATGAATTTCAATTTTCTTATAATCCAAAATTAAACACCTCCGTTTTATTAGGGTAATAAGAATAATCCGAACCCGCCTGAAACGGTGGAATTTCGGCATCTTTTTGCTCTTCGTCTTAGGAAGGCGACAGCCTTCCGTCATCCTCATCATAAAAATCTGCTCAAAATTACACTCGTTTCAGGTCGTAGAATTTTGTAATGAACGGATTTTTATCCGTATGAGGCACAAAACGCAGTAAATCCTGTCGGATTTACGAGTATTTTAACGAAATACGGGTAATAAATCCGCATTCCAAAATCGAGTTCGGATTATTCTTATTACCCTATGTAAAAGTATAAACGATTAATAATAATATGTCAATACGGAAAAAAGCAAAAAAAGGTGGGATTTCGGTTGATTTTTGTTGACATTTTTAGATTTTTTGTTTAGTATTATAATGTTAGAATTTGGCTTTAGGAGACTTTTTGATGGACAACAGTAAAAAGACAATGGATATGATTGTAAATCTTGCGAAAGGACGCGGCTTTGTGTATCCCGGCAGCGAAATTTACGGCGGCCTTGCAAACGCTTGGGACTACGGTCCTTTGGGTGTTGAACTTAAAAATAATATCAAGCGCGCTTGGTGGAAAAAGTTTGTTCAGGAAAACCCCTACAATGTGGGACTTGACAGCGCTATTATTATGAACCCTGAAACATGGGTTGCATCGGGACATCTGGGCGGTTTCTCTGATCCGCTTATGGACTGCCGTCAGTGTAAAACCCGTCACCGCGCCGATAAACTTATTGAAGATTATGTGGCACAAAACGGTCTTTCAGATAACCCTGCTTCAATGTCTGACAGTGAGATGATGGATTATATTCGTGAGCACGGTATTGCCTGTCCGAACTGTGATTCTCACGACTTTACTGATATCAGAAAATTCAACCTTATGTTTAAAACATTTCAGGGCGTTACAGAGGATAGTTCATCGACGCTCTACCTTCGTCCCGAAACGGCACAGGGTATATTTGTAAACTTTAAGAATATTCAGCGTACCACACGCCGCAAACTGCCCTTTGGTGTAGGACAGATTGGTAAGTCTTTCCGTAACGAAATTACCCCAGGTAACTTTATTTTCCGTATACGCGAGTTTGAGCAGATGGAGCTTGAGTTCTTCTGCAAACCCGGTACCGACCTTGAATGGTTTGATTATTGGCGTTCTTTCTGCCGCGATTGGCTTATAAATCTTGGAATGAAAGAAGAAGATTTAAGACTTCGTGACCACGATAAAGATGAACTGTGCTTCTACTCAAAAGCTACCACCGACTTCGAATTTTTGTTCCCATTTGGTTGGGGTGAGCTTTGGGGTGTTGCCGACCGTACCGATTATGACCTTTCTCAACATGCTGAGCATTCGGGAGAGGCTATGGAATACTTTGATACCGAAACGGGCGAAAAGTATGTTCCATATGTAATCGAACCCTCTTTGGGTGCTGACCGCGTGACCTTGGCATTCCTTTGCAACGCGTATGATGAGGAAGCGGATGAAAAGGGCGACAAGCGTGTAGTGCTTCGTCTGCATCCGGCACTTGCTCCCTTTAAGGCTGCGGTGCTTCCGCTTTCTAAAAAACTTTCTGAAAAGGCTATGGAAATAAAGAACGAACTCAGTAAAGACTTTATGGTCGACTTTGATGATGCAGGTTCAATCGGCAAGCGTTATCGCCGTGAGGACGAAATCGGTACACCCTACTGTATCACCTATGACTTTGAGTCCGAGACCGACGGCTGTGTAACTGTACGCGACCGCGACAGTATGCAGCAGGTTCGTATTCCTATTGCAGAACTTAAGGACTATATCAGAAAAGCAATAGAATTTTAAAATAAAAGTAAAAAAATGCGTTTTGTCAAACTATGAGAATGGGAGATAAAGTATGGAAATTGTTAATACTATGGTAATCCCGCTGATTTTAGGACTTACTTTCTTCCTTTTTGGAATGAATGTTATGTCGGGCGGTCTTGAAACAATGGCAGGTGGCGGCCTTGAGCGCACAATGAAAAAGGTTACAGCAAATGACTTTTTAGGTTTCTTTTTAGGCGCTGGTATCACTGTTGCCATTCAGTCCTCATCGGCATTTACCGTAATGCTTGTGGGCCTTGTAAATTCCGGACTTTTGAATTTCAGCAATACTTTCGGTCTCATAATGGGTTCAAATGTTGGAACAACCCTTACCGCCTGGCTTTTAAGTCTTGCAGGTCTTGAGGGTAAGTGGTATATCGAGATTTTAAATCCAAGCTTTTTCGCACCTGTTCTTGCCTTTGTCGGAATCGCAACCCAGATGCTTTCAAAAAACGATAGAAAAAAGAACCTTGGCAACATTTTTATTGGATTTGCAATACTAATTTGCGGTATGGACCTTATGAGCGATTCTATGGTAAGCGTTCGCACTCTCGACGGGTTTGACAGTTTCCTTGCAACCCTTAAAAGTCCAATAATCGCGCTTTTGATTTCTACTGTATTCACAGGTGTTATACAGTCTTCCGCCGCTACAATCGGTATTGTTCAGGCATTGGCACTATCAGGGGCACAATCAGGCGATGCTATTACTTGGGAAATGGCAATTCCGTTGGTGCTTGGCGCTAATATTGGAACCTGTGTTACCGCTTTAATCGGCAGCATCGGTACTAATAAGGCTGCAAAAAGAGTTGTTGTTATGCATTTCTCGGTAAATGCTTTCGGCTCGATTATTTGTATGATTATTATGTATATTATGAAGGCTTTCGGCGTCACGATTTTAACTGCTGGAATCGCAATGGTTGGTGTTGCTATTATTCATACATTGTTTAACGCTGTAAATACAGTTATTTTGCTTCCTGTTAAGAAATTAATCATTAAGTTTTGTACCTTTGTTGTTAAGGATAATGAAAACGAAAAACAGCACACCGCATTTTTGGACGAGCGTTTGTTCAACAACACGGCGCTTGCTATTGCCGAGTGCCGCCGTCTTGTCAATGAAATGGCAGACTATACCAGACAGGCAATAATGACTGCCGTTGAACTTGTCAGCAATTATGACGAAGAAAAATCACAGTTTGTCCGCGACACCGAAACCCTTACCGATAAGTATGAGGACAAGCTGGGTACATATCTTGTAAAGCTCAGCAGTAAGGACCTTACTGCCGAGGATTCCCATGCGGTTGCCCGTATGCTGCATTCACTCAGTGATTTCGAGCGCATCAGCGACCACGCGCTTAATGTAAGGGATTTGGCACTTGAAATAAGGGACAAAAATATTGTCTTCTCCAAAGATGCAAAAAAGGAAATTGATGTTATAAGCCGCGCTTTGAAAGAGATTGTGGAAATCACCATTGATTCATTCGTTAACGACGACCTTGACACAGCCCAAAAGGTTGAACCTATTGAGCAGGTCATTGATAAACTAAAGAACGAACTGAAACAGCGCCATGTTGAGCGTCTGCAAAAGGGTGAATGCACAGTGCAGCTTGGCTTCGTGTTCTCTGACCTTCTTACAAACTTCGAACGCGTTTCCGACCATTGCTCTAACGTTGCGGTGTATACACTTCAGCTTGATTCACCCAAGCTTGACGCGCACAAATATCTGCGTCGCATAAAGACAAACACCGTCGGCAACTTCCTTGAAGAGTACAACGAGTACGAAAGAAAATACAGTGTAGATTAAAACAAAAAACCGTTGCATCGCTGCAACGGTTTTTTAATATCAAAAAGCAAGGTGTTATTCATAATTACCCAAAAAAGAGAATATAAATTAAAAAGGAAAAACATTTTTGACAGTCCGTTCTTTAGGACAGTGAAAAAAATTAAAATAAAAAATGAAAAAAGTGCTTGACAAATTGCGTCACACCTATTATAATAAAATTACAGAAACGAACAAATGTTCGGCGGAGGTTAATTATGAATTTTACCGGTACTTTAATGACTATTTTTGAAATCGTGCTTGTGGCAGCGGCTCTTTGGGCAGTATTCCATGAGGATAGGTTTATCGCATTTGAGGAAAAGATAATAAGCCGTTTTCGCCGCCGCCGTTTAAAGATAGTGGGCGAAAACAACATTTGCAAAAGTTATTATCCTTTAAACAGATAACGGGGATTAATTTCTATTTTTATAATACTATGTTTTGCCGAGGGCAGTGTTAGTACTGTCTTCGGCAAACTTTATTTTTATGGGCACAAAATTGTTAAAAATTTATCTTTTGGGTATTGTGTTTTTGTCGAATAAATGATATACTTATCATATATGCAAATATATGAGATTTTGAAAGGAGTTACATATATGAACTATTCACATGAAGTACAGAATATGTGTCCTTTGGCTAAAGGCGCATATCACGGTCCCGCTCCCATTCCGGAAGAGGGCAAATGGGTACAGGTTAAGGAAGTAAAGGATATTTCCGGTCTTACCCACGGTATCGGCTGGTGCGCACCGCAGCAGGGCGCCTGCAAGTTGAGCCTTAATGTAAAAGAGGGTATTATTGAGGAAGCCTTGGTTGAAACCATCGGCTGCTCAGGTATGACACATTCTGCCGCTATGGCGTCTGAAATTCTTGTCGGCAAGACTTTACTTGAAGCTCTTAATACCGACCTTGTTTGCGATGCTATCAACACCGCTATGCGTGAACTTTTCCTCCAGATAGTTTACGGTCGTACACAGACCGCTTTCTCTGAGGACGGTCTGCCCATCGGCGCAGGTCTTGAGGACCTTGGTAAAGGTCTTCGTTCACAGACAGGTACAACCTATGCTACCTCTGTAAAGGGCCCGCGTTATCTTGAACTTGCTGAGGGTTACATAACCAAGTGTGCGGTTGACGAAAACAACACCATTATCGGTTACAAGTTTGTACATCTCGGTAAGATGATGGAAATGATTAAAAAGGGTATGGACGCTAATGAGGCTTTGGAAAAAGCCAGCGGCCAGTACGGACGTGTTGATGATGCTGTTCGCCTCATCGACCCCCGTGAAGAATAATTAGGGAGGTAAGACAGTTATGCCATTATTTGAAAGCTATGAAAGAAGAATAGATCAAATCAATGCTGAACTTAATAAGCACGGCATTTCTTCTATTGAAGAAGCAAAGGAAATCTGTGACAAGGCAGGCGTTGACGCTTACAATATTGTAAAGGGTATTCAGCCTATATGCTTTGAAAATGCCGCTTGGGCTTATGTTGTTGGCTGCGCTATCGCAATTAAGGATAAGGCAGCTTCCGCTGCTGAGGCTGCTGAAAAGATAGGCCTTGGTCTTCAGTCCTTCTGTATTCCCGGCTCTGTTGCTGACGACCGCAAGGTTGGTATCGGACACGGTAATTTGGGCGCAATGCTTCTGCGTGAGGAAACCAAGTGCTTCGCATTCTTGGCAGGTCACGAGTCTTTTGCAGCGGCTGAGGGCGCTATCGGTCTTGCACGCAGTGCTAATAAGGCTCGTAAAGAGCCGCTTCGCGTTATCCTTAACGGTCTTGGTAAGGATGCCGCTCAGATTATTTCCCGTATTAACGGCTTTACCTATGTTCAGACTAAGTTTGACTATTTCACAGGTAAGCTTGAGGTTGTAAACGAAACCGCATACTCTAATGGTGAGCGTCCAAAGGTTCGTTGCTACGGCGCTGACGATGTTCGTGAGGGCGTTGCTATTATGCATAAGGAGGGTGTTGACGTTTCTATTACAGGTAACTCCACCAACCCCACACGCTTCCAGCACCCCGTTGCAGGTACCTATAAGAAGGAATGCATCGAACAGGGTAAAAAGTACTTCTCTGTAGCATCAGGCGGCGGCACAGGCCGTACGCTCCACCCCGATAATATGGCAGCAGGTCCCGCTTCCTACGGTATGACCGATACAATGGGTCGTATGCACTCTGACGCTCAGTTTGCAGGTTCATCATCCGTTCCTGCTCACGTTGAGATGATGGGTCTTATCGGTGCAGGTAACAACCCTATGGTTGGTATGACAGTTGCTTGTGCAGTTGCAGTTAACGAAGCGCTTAATAAATAATCTGCGAGTGTGCATTGCACACTCAATGAATTGCCTTGCGGCATGAATTGAAATCTACGATTTCATGAATTGCGTGAAATCACGCGTGAATTGCACCTTACGGTGCATTAAAAGGCAATTCAATGCATGTTGCATAGCAACAATTCATGGGCGAATCCCAATTCATGAACCGAAGGTTCAATTCATTTTTGAATTTGCAGTTCACAATTTGCAATAACAAAGGGCTTGAAGAAAAATCTTCAAGCCCTTTGTTTTGTTTATTTATTCGGATTAGGATTATTTGTTAATCCAAGGATATAATCGGTTGATGTATTATAAAACTTGGCAAGAGCAATCACAAAACGGGTTGGTATTTCTCTTTTGCCGATTTCATAATTGCTGTAAACTCTCTGGTCAATTCCAAGAAAGGCAGCCACTTGCTTTTGAACTAAATCTCTATCTTCTCTCAAGTCTTTTAGCCTAGAATAATACATAACTTATCACCCTGTAATTAAGTATATGTACTATCAAAGAATAGTATTGATTTTACTATCATAAAATAGTAAAATATATTATAGGTGATTTTATGATAAAAAGAGTAGTTATTGCAGGCTGTAGAAATTATAATAATTATGATGAAGCGAAAGAATACATTGATTTTTGTATAAACGAAATAAGAGAAAAATATGAAATCATTTTTGTCTCGGGTGGCTGTAGGGGCTCAGATTCGCTTGGAGAACGGTATGCAGAAGAAAACGGTTTTAAAATTGAAAGATATCCTGCACAGTGGGAAAAGTATGGTCGGAGTGCGGGACCGAGAAGAAATGAGAAAATGGCACAGGTCAGTGATTATATTATCTGCTTTTGGGACGGTCAAAGCAAAGGTACAAAATCGATGATTGAATATGCTCAGAAATTTGAGAAACCTATTAGAATTAAGAAAATAAGCGGTATATAATGCAAAATTTTAGGACTTGAAGATTTTTCTTCAAGTCCTTGTGTTTTATACCGTAACTTGTTGCTTTTCTCAGCTTTCTGCCGAGTGTTTCGCATTTTGTTATCTGCAGAAGCATTGTACATAGTGATCAATTGCCTTTGATATTACATCAAGAGCCGCATCTTTGCTGTTTACCTCGCCTGCGACAGTTTTTTTATCTTCGAGGGATTTGTAGACTTTGAAAAAGTGCTTCATTTCTGCAAAAATATGTGTCGGAAGCTCTTCAATAGTTTTGTAGCCGTTATAAGTAGGGTCGCCGTAAGGTATGGCTATTATTTTCTCGTCGTTTCTTCCGTCATCGAGCATCGAGATATAACCTATCGGATAGCATCTGACAAGCGTAAGCGGTTCAAGAGCTTCAGAGCACAGAACAAGAACATCGAGCGGATCGTTATCGTCACCGTATGTTCTGGGGATAAACCCATAATTTGCAGGGTAGTGGGTAGAGGTGTATAGAATGCGGTCAAGCATAATAAGACCGCTTTCCTTGTCAAGCTCATACTTCTTTTTACTACCTTTCGGTATTTCTATTACCGCTACAAAGTCATCGGGTTTTATTCGTTTTGGTTCTATATCGTGCCAAATATTCATATTGTTACAACTCCTTGGTTTTTTTATTATTATAATATTTATTCAGCTCAATGTCAAAGATTTAATACAGGATGGTTGATATAAGGCGACAGGGAGAAGAGTCTCTTGTTTTCGAATTAAGAAAATAAGCAGTACATAATGCAACTTTTTTTACAGCCTAAGAATTTTCGGGTTACATTTCTTTAATATGAAGTTGCTTATTTTGTGACTTTAGATTTTTCTCAAAACCACATCAAAATTTGTCGAAAAAAAGATGGAAGATATACTCTGATATTTTTCGACAGGCATTAATTGTGCAAAGAGCACAAAAATTATAAAATATTAGATAAAATTTGTTCAATATTTCAAAAAACTGTTGATTTTCATTATGTGCGGTGGTATAATTATCATGAAATAGATGCAATCAAACGGTTGTCATTTTTTGATTGCATTTTTTTGTTTGGCGATAAATTTTCACCACCGTCGCCAATCCTAAATTTATCTGCATAAATGCAGGGAAAGGAATGGTTTTTTATGAAAATCAATTTGTTAAAATGCGGAAAAGCCATACTTACGATTATTTTGGCATTTTCCGTATTGGCAGTATCGCTTTTCACCGGCGCTTTCGCGGTTTCGGCTGGTACTGTTACAGATGTATGGGACGGCAGTTCCGATACCGAATTTGCAGTAGCTGATGAGACTGCTGAAGCAGGTACCGCGACTAACCCCTACATAATCTCAACCGCAGCCGAGCTTTACGGAATGGTAGCAAGCGGCGGTAACGGTAAATACTATAAGGTAGCAGACGGCATTGATAAGTTCGTGCTTAATGCTGTTGACGGTATGAGTAAGGAAGATGCAGTAGCATACTTCACAAATGAAGAGAATACTCCTAACAAGTGGTATCATTACAGCACTTGGCCGGATGGAGACCACGATAAAAAGACAGCGTTCAGCGGTCACTTTGACGGTAACGGTGCTACAATTGTCGGTCTTTACGGTAAAGGTGACTATCACGCTCATCTCGGCTTTATACCGTATGTAGAAAACCAAGATGTAACTGTTGAGAATGTTAAGTTTGAAAACGCCTATATTTACAGTGAGGATACAAGAGGCGAGTTGGGTAGCGCGGTTGTTATTGGTACCTACAATACAAATGCAGCAACTAATATTAGGGTAAATAATGTATCTGTTGTAAATTCTACGGTAAGAGATAATAATGCAGCGGCAATTATGGGTTATTCTGCTGTTACTGCGAATGTTGCACCGAGATGTCAAATCAGCAACATTGTTACTGCAAACAATACCATAACCTGTAATGCTGACAGCGCTGATAGATACGGTGTAGTTTTCGGTTTCTATAGCTTTTGGGCCGGCAATACAACAACACAGCTGTCAAATATGATTTTGGCAGACGACATTCAGTTCGCTTCCAACGCAGAATTTCTTGGCAATTCAGCCACATATTCTTTTGTGTCTTTTAGTAATGTATATACTGTAGGCACTAAGCCGAGCGAGGATTATGCATACGCAGGCGTAACGTTTGGTATTAACGCTGATACACTTACAGACGCTGCAGCAATGGAAACTGCAAGCGCGCTCAGCTGGGGCAAAGACTTTGTTGCAATGGAAAACAGCGTTCCCGACCTTGCGATATTCCACAATGTTGAGAGTGTATCGGTTGGTAAAGCAGGTCATGTTGTTATGTGCACCGATGAGGGATGCACAGTTATCTCATCGCAAACAGCTGCACACACCGTTGATGCAAACGGTATATGTTCAGCTTGCGGATATGTAAGCGGCATCAGAATATGGGACGGTACATCTGACACAGAATTTGCAGTAGCTGATGAGACTGCCGAAGCAGGTACAGAGGCTAACCCCTACATAATTACATCTCCCGCTGAGCTTTACGGAATGGTAGCAAGCGGCGGTAACGGTAAGTATTATAAGGTAGCCGACGGCATTGATAGGTTCGTACTTAATTCAGAAGGCGGCACACAGAAGTGGTATCATTACAGCACTTGGGCTCAAGCTCCGACTGATTATAATAAGAAGCCGTTTAGCGGTCACTTTGACGGTAACGGTGTTATCATCGATGGACTTTACGGTACAGGCGACTGGGAAGCTCATCTCGGCTTTATACCGTTTGTACAAAACAGCGATGTAACGGTCGAGAATGTTAAGTTCCAGAATGCTTATATTTACAGTGAGGATACAAGAGGCGAGTATGGCAGTGCAGTTGTTATTGGTAATTACTATACCAATGCAGCAACAACTATTAAGATAAATAATGTATCTGTTGTAAACTCTACTGTAAAAGATATGAACGCATCAGCAATCGTTGGTTATTCTGTTATTTCTGACGGTAACGCTGCTCCTACAGTTGAAATCAGCAATATTGTTACCGCTGGTAATACAATAACAGGTAATGATGCAGCAAGACAGGGTGTAATTTTCGGTTACTATAATTTGTATAACGGTAATACAAATGTACAACTGTCAGATATGATTTTGGCTGACAATATTCAGTTCGCTTCCAATGCAGAAGCACTTGCTAATGCAGAAGCCTATATTAATTTAAGATACGAAAATGTATACACCGCAGGCGCTAAACCCGCAGATTATGCATACGCAGGTGTAACATTTGATGTTGATGCCCAAACCCTTAAGGGTGCTACAGCAATGGAAACTGCAAATACACTTGGCTGGGGCAGTGACTTTGTAGCAATGACAGAAAGTCTCCCCGACCTTGCGGTATTCCACAATATGAAGAGTGTAGCCGACGGTGAAGCAGGTCACTCTTATAAGTGTGAAGATGAAGACTGCGCAGTAATCGCAACAGATATGGCTCCACATAATTATGTTAATGGCTCTTGCGAAGACTGTGGTTATACTCACGAGCACGACTTCACATCTGTTCCTGAAACTCCCGCAACCTGCTCTACAGATGGCGTTAAGGCACACAGAGTTTGCTCTATTGACATCTGTGAAGGCCTTAAGTATGATGTGGAAGAAGCTGTTGTTGTAACTGACGCGGATCTTAAGATTGCAGCAGATGCAACAGTAGTTGAGAATCACAGCTATGATACTGGCAATGTTCAATATGCAGAATCTAAGTGTGACGGTAAAGATGACAAAGCTTATTATGACTGCGTATTGTGCGATAAGTATATCGTTGATGACACGGTTGTAGACACTATTCCCGTACCTGACCACGATATCGCTATGGGCGGCAGAGTTGAGTCTAACTGCGAAGGCAAACCTTCCATTTCTTATGGTGTATGCTCTACCTGTGAAAAGTACATTATAGACGGAGTGGCTTACGAAGAACTTCCTGAAGCACCTGACCATGATTACACCGACGGTGTTGTTGAGTCTAACTGCGAAGCGAAGGAAGATATTGCTTACGGTTACTGTGATGCGTGTGACAAGTATCTTGTAGGTGACGAGTTTAAGGACGAACTTCCCGCAGCACCTGACCATGTTTATGACAATGACCTTGATGTTGACTGCAACGATTGTTCTGATATCAGAGAGGTTGCTGACCACTGGATAGATAATGCTGACGGCACAAAGTCATACTACAAAGACGGAGTATTAATAAAGTCCAATTGGCTCAACCTTGGTACTTGGTACTACTTTGATGCAAACGGAATAATGTGTACCGGATGGAAGCAGGTAAGCGGCACATGGTACTACTTCGCTTCAAGCGGTGCAATGCAGACCGGTTGGGTAAAAGACGGCGGCACATGGTATTACTGTGATGCAAACGGCGCAATGCAGACCGGTTGGTTAAAAGACGGCGGCACATGGTACTACTTAAATGCAGACGGTGTAATGTGTACCGGCTGGAAGCAGGTAAGCGGTACATGGTACTACTTCGCTTCAAGCGGTGCAATGCAGACCGGCTGGCAGCAGGTAGGCGGAACATGGTATTACTTCGCTTCAGGCGGCGCAATGCAGACCGGTTGGCAGCAAGTTGGCGGTACATGGTACTACTTCGCTTCAAGTGGCGCAATGCAGACCGGCTGGCAGCAAGTAAGCGGTACTTGGTATTACTTTGCTTCAAGTGGCGCTATGCAGACTGGCTGGCAGCTAATAGGCGGCACATGGTACTACTTCGCTTCAAGCGGTGCTATGCACACTGGTTGGCTTAATCTCGGCGGCACATGGTACTATATGTACTCTAGCGGTGCTATGGCAACCAACATCTACATCAGCGGCGGATACATAAATTCTTCGGGTATCTGGTCGTAACTTAATAAATTTGCAGTTGTGACTGATAGTACAACTCACCACAATACAAAAAAGCAACCGATAAAATTCGGTTGCTTTTTCTATATTTGTCTGTAAACAGTAAATTATTCCACTTTTGAAAAAGACTTTAACTTGACCAAAATTTATGTTAAAATAACTTTACGAAATAGTTGCTAAATCAAAAATTCAGACACTTTTTTCGGACTCTGATTTATATCGTGAGGGCTTTCCTGAATTTTGCACACAAATGTGCAAAAAATGAACTGCATAAAATATGTACACCATATATAATGTATAAGGAATGATGGACTTTATGTCCAATATTGAATTATGAAAGAGCGAAAAAGGAGAAAATGAAAATGGCACGGAAAATTACGGCATTACTTCTTATGTTTGCTATGCTTTTGACTATGTTTCCATTGGCGGTAGCGGCAGAAGGCGATGCTAACATACTGTTCTCACAGGACTTCGATACAGACTGTTCTCTTACTGAATGGAGCAAACCATCAGGCGCATGGACTGTGAGTCAGTACAACAACGCAAACCATTTAACAATGAGTGGTACCGGTAACGGTATTACAACTGTCGGTAATGACAGTTGGACCGACTATACATATTCGGCCGACATGGTCATTACGGGGGATGCGATTTCACCTGCATTGCTGTTCCGCTGTGACGCGGGCGCAACTCAGGGCTATGCCTTTTTATATACAAAAGATAATACAGGCGGTTATCTGCGCTTGTATAAAATTGCAAACAGTGCTTACACAAAGATTGCCGAAACTACATATACGCTTACAACAGGACAAAGTTACAAACTCTCGGCTAAAGTGGAGGGCAGTCAGATTACCTGTTATGTAGGCGGTGTTGAGGTGTTGTCACACACTGATTCTACCTATTCATCCGGACGGGTTGGATTTCGTGTTGTGGGTACCAGTGCAACACAGCATGTATATTTTGCAAACCCAACTGTTATTGGTACTGCGGTAGAAGAAGATGTTCCAACCACTCCAACCATTCCGACCGTTCCCGAAGGTACCGTGTTGTTAGAAGAACACTTTGATACTTTTGATACTACAGTATGGAATACTCCGGATACTGATTTTGGACCACATTTACGCGAATCACAGGGTACAAAGTGGCTTACAGGTGAGTTTGCCGGTGTTATTTTAGCAAACGGTGCAGAGAATGCTGCAAATTGGTACGATTACGAGGTATCTGCAAAACTTCGTATGGAGGGCAAAAGTGACACAAACTGCCCAGGACTTATTTTCTACGCACAGGATACATTGAATTTTTATATGCTTCACTACAATAAAAGCGGAAAGAAGTTGATGCTCTATAAGCGTGTGAACGGTCAGTTTATTACTCTTTCAACCTTCGATGTTGAGGTAGGAAATGACACAACAATGAACATTAAGGTTCACGTGTACAAAGGAAACATTACCTGTTATTTGGATGGTAAGGTATATATTCAATATACAGATACCACATTTACAAAGGGTGGTGTAGGTTTCAGAGCTTATACGGACAATACATTTGGAAATGTAGTAACCTTTGCAATGATTGATGACATTGTGGTAAAAAAGGTAGACAGTATCGCTAACATTGAAGAAGAAGTATTGGAGGAAGGTACTATTTTTAGGGATAAATTCGATTACGATTTAGATAAATGGAGCGGCGGTTCCTTTACCATTAATGAGGGTACAGTTTCAGGAAGCGGCACAATGCTTGCAGGTGAAAATTCTAATTCACAATACCGCCTTGAAGCCGAGATTTCAAGCGGTAACGGCCAGATGGGTGTTACAACCCACGGCGGCTCATACCGCGCAGGTATTGATTTTAGCACAAATACGGTTACTCTTTATAAGGGTGACGCGGCTGTGGCAACAAAGGTCTGGAAATTTACTGAAAAGACAACCCTTGCAATTACTGTAAACGATAAGAAAGTTTCTGTCTGGGTAGACAACAGCAAGATGATGGACTACATTGATACCAGCAGCACTATCCTTAAGGGTAAGTTTGGCATCTGGGCAGAAAACTCGACAGGTTGCTTTGACTCTGTCGTTGCTTACCTAGTTGAAAGGGCTGATGAGCTTCCCGGTGACAATGCTTACGAGTTACCACCCGAACCGCTTAGCAGTGCACCTGCTGTAGCAGATGCTACATATTTTGTTTCACTTGACGGTAACGATGATTGGACAGGTGAGTGTGACCGCCCCAATTCCGAGGGCACAGGTCCCTTTGCCACTATAGAGGCAGCAGCTGCAGCGGCTGAAAATTCCGGCCACACCACCGTGCTTATCCGTGGCGGTACATATTATCTTGACAGCAAGGTAGTACTTAATAATAGCAATGTGACCTTTGCTGCATATCCGGGTGAGACACCCGTTATCTCAGGCGGCAAAGAGTTTTCTACCGAATGGACCGAATATGAAAACGGTATCTGGAAGACCACACTGCCCGAATCTTTCAGGGGCAAGGAAATACGTCAATTATTCGTTGAAAATGCTCGTGCTACCCGTTCGCGTGAGCCTGATGTGGGTGAAAACGACCACAAGGTTGGCGCATGGACGGTAAATTCCGTGGCTAAGGATTATATGTCTATCGTTCCAAACGGTGACATTCCTAAGTCTTGGGAAGGTCTTACCGATGTCGAGATGAACTCTTGCGGTATCTGGCACTACAACCGTCAGACTGTAAAATCTTTTGACGCTGCTACAGATACTGTGAATTCAAACCTTTTCATCGGTGTACAGTGTTCAGGTATGAAGATAAGCCCAGTGGGAACTAATACCAACTGGACAGGACAGGACGACTGGCTGTATTTTGAGAATGCTCTCATATTTGTTGACACTCAGGGCGAGTGGTTCTATGACAAGAATACCAATGAACTTTATTACTATCCAATTGATAATGCAAACCCCAATGAACAGCACTTTGTAATACCCATACTTGAAACTCTTGTTGAGGTTACAGGTACTAAGGATGCACCTGTTGAAAATCTTGATTTCTATGGTGTGACCTTTGCGCACACTACATGGTCACTCAATCCCATGGGCAGCAACTTTGAGCGCCGTGGTGTTCAGGGCGGTTTCTGGGGTAACGAGTGGAACAGGGCAGGTCAAAGGGACCCTGTTTATGCACCTACTGCTGCGATTACCTACACCTATGCGCAGTGCGGCAGAATTCAAAACTGTCTCTTTACCCATATGGGTGAGGGCGGTGTAGCCTTTGGCGCAGGCGCGGACAGCAACCTGATTTACGGTTGTGAGTTTGATGATGTGGGCGCTAACTGTATTCAGGTAGGCTGGAGAGCCACCTACACAGGCGTTGGTCATCCTCTTGAACGTGAGTGGGATGATGACACCGACGCACCACAGGGCAACCAGATAGTTGAAAACTACATCCATGATTGCTGCACTACCGACTTAGGTTCTGTGGGTATATGGACAGGTTACTCTAACCACAACCTTATTGAACGCAATACCATTGAAAATATGCCCTATACAGGTATAAGTGTAGGCTGGCGTTGGAGCGGTGAGAAAGAAGGTAATGATTGCATACCTTCCGGCAAGGACTATGACCCACCGTACAATCTTACATCTTCACACAACAACACAATTCAGGGCAACTATATTTACAATACAATGACTGCTGCAGCAGACGGCGGCGGTATCTATGTTGTCGGCAACCAGTGGAATAACAAGATTCTTGGCAACTATGTTTATAAGACCGATGGTAACGGTATTTACCTTGATGAGCAGACCAGATATACCGAGACGGCTTATAACTATGTAAAAGAGCATAAATTGGCATATATTGCTCAGCAAAATGGCATTAACGGAAACGATATTCACGATAATGTTGATCTTGATGCTGAAAACGCACCTGTTGGACCTAGCACAGACGATTACGGCAAAACCGTTAACACAGGTGTATCGGGTGACAAGTTTGCTGTAAACTTTACGGTAAATGCGGAAGATGCTACCATCACTGTTAGCGACGGTGAGCAAAATGTAGCCGCAAATGAAAATTCCGTAGATGCATGGCAGTTACCTGCAGGCACATATACATACACGGTATCGGCTGACGGATATAATACAAAGACAGGAACTGTTGTTGTCAGCGACGGCCCTGTAGGTGTGTGGGTCAATCTGACTTTAGAGGGACAGAATATAATTATTTCTGACACCCAAAACGGAACTGTTAATATTTCGCCTGATGTTGTAACACATGGTACAATAGTTACCGTTACTGCAACAGCTAACGACGGCTACGAACTTGATAAGATTTTAGTAAACGGCGAAGCCATTTCTGGAACGACCTTTGAAATGCCTGAGGGTGAAGTAACCGTTACAGTAATATTCAGGAAAATCGGTTATACAGTTTCTGTGCAGCAGACCGAAAACGGCAAAGTATATGTTGATGTGACTCGCGCAGCAGAGGGTGAAACGGTTACCGTTACTGCAATAGCAGATGACGGCTACGAACTTGACAAGATTTTTGTCAACGGTCAAGCCATTTCGGGAACAAC
>JAZRPH010000045.1:0-46031 GCA_045649125.1 Acutalibacteraceae bacterium
GCCTTTTTATACTGCAGTCGGACAAATAGCAGTAAATCACCCCGCAACTTTCGGCAACAAAGTAATTTATATCCCCCTGTGCTGTAATGGATGGCAGTTCGTAAAAACGCTGGGCGCTTTGAAAACCGAAGTAAATTACCGCTTGTGATTCTTTAAGCACCCTATTTGATGCTAAAATACAGTTTTCAGAATTATATACGCACCGCACCTCACTGTGAAAATGCGACCAAGCCGTCTCAAAATCAGACGGCGCTTGGTCATCAGAGCATTTAATAACATTTAAAAGATTAAGGTCGGTGCGAAGCGGCGGACGGGTGCAAAGTGTACCGTCTTTGTACCACATATTAAGGCAGTCGGTCATCTGATTGTCGTTTATACGGCTTAATGAGTCCCTTAAATTAAGACCGCCCGAAAGCGCAGGGATATTAACTTCGCGTCGCGGCTGTTTATTAATCATCGGATATTTCATATATCCACACCCCTTGGAATAGTGTTTTTAACCTTCTGTGTTTTTGAAAGCGCCGCCCTTTTTGAGTTGTAAAGATGCGCATAAAATTGCTGTTGGTCGCCGTCGTTTTCACTTCTTGCTATGTGCATAGCAAGTCCGTAAAGAAATGCCGAATGTAGCACCTTTTCGGGAAGTTGTACCTCGTCATCAATCGAGTTTATCGGTACAAAGGGTGTGTCCTTGCAGATGTTGTGCAAATCCTCATAAACAAGGTTCACCGTAACTACCGCGCGGTTTCGTATTGTTTGTGGCAGATGAGGGTTACCGCTCGCATCAGAATACCCTAAAATCTTTAATGCATTATTTAATATTTCACTTGCTTTCATTACAAATCACCAACTATTTCAGGATTTTGTGTCTGCATATTTGCTGACTGCGAAGACTGTCCGCCATTTCTCATCATAGAAAGTGCCTGTGCCTGCTCTTCAGGCGAAAGCGCCATCAGTTTTTCATATACTTGCGGATTTGTCTGCTGTAAATACTGAAGCACCTCGTCATCAGAAATATCGTCAGGACTTACAGGTGTGTTTTGCTGCATAGCTACCGCCTGATTTCTTGCGTTTATTAGTCCGCCCACGTCGGGTATAAGGCCCTTAGGAATTCTCTCAAGATACTCAATAAATGTAATCTGTTGATTTATAAGCAAATTACCCAGGTTAGATATTGTAACCGCTTCGCTCCACAGTGTTGATGCACCAACGTCAATTCGCGCGGTTATAACAAGATTCTTATAACGCTCGGCATCAAAGAGCATATAACGCGACTGTCCATTATCATTAAGCTTAATGCTGCGTCTGCCGTAAAGATTTATCCAAAAGTCAGCCCAGATTCGCGCTACATCCTCAACAGCACTGTAGTATCTGTTCTGATAGGTCTGCATAGGTGCAATAGCCGCTTCTCTTGCCTGAACAATGGCCGCAGCGTTATCGGGTCGAAGATTGCCAAGTGCCGCATCATTAGCGCCCGAGTCTGAAAGTATATTAGCAGCAAAATTATCGGTAAAATTTGCAAAGGCATTACCAAAAACAGGTGGCTGAACATAACGAATAGCGCCTGCAACATCCTCCGCGCTTCCGTATACTTTTATTATTTCTGCTGGGTCGTTGCTTACCTCATCAATAATATCGCCGTTTACTATGGTTTTCGGCATACCGGTGTTCTGCATCGCCCAAATTGATATAGCGTGCGCCTGATTAAGCGCTATCTGATTGGCTACCTGATAGGTTATCTCACTGTCGCCGTAGGCACAACTGCGGCGGCGCTCCCAAACAAACTTTGCTATGGGGTAACGGTGTATCTTTAAGTCCCATTCGGGTCTCACAACTGAATTTTGAGTAACGATTTTACCACAAACCGTAAATTTGCCATTTTTATCATATTTCTTGTAAAACTTTGTAACTATCGTCACGCGATGCGCATCAGTTGGCTCTGTAACTCCACGGTCACCGGCGTTATTATAAAAGCCGCCCTGTGAATCAGGTTGAATATCTTCACTTTTGCCGCCGAAGGCTGCTGCCATTCTCCTTACTGCTGCAACATTCATTCGCTGCGCAATAAGAATATACGGCTGTGCTTCAACATCTTCGCAGTTGGGGTCACCAAATACAACATTTTCAATATCTAATACCTCACACGCTATATCGCCGTCAATAGCCTTGGTCTGCGCTTCATCAGCGTATAATCCCGTGCGGATATCCTTGTCCCAATAGGTATATAAAATGCCCGTTCCCGATATATAAGCGTTACGCAAAAATCGGTCAAGCTTATCATCAAATTTAAGTCTTTCGGCAGTTATTTTAAAATAATCAGATAGTGCAGACATAACAACCGAAATTTCAGCATTATCAGGATTACCCTGTATATCTTCACCATTAAACAATCCTTCACGCATAGTATCCTTTTGTTCTTTTAAATCAGAAGTATCGGGTATACCCTCGGCGCTGTAGTTAACTGCAATAGGTGCACTTCCTATGGTAGAAATCTTATATTCGCCTATTCGTTTTATAATGTTTCTGCGAGCAAGCGGCTTTTCATTTCCTGAATTAACACCGTGCCACTGGTCACCGACAAAAAATCTTTCATTTATAGTAGCTTGGTCGTGAATGCCTTTTTCTCCTACGCTGCTCTTATAGCTCTGTCCTGCTTCAAATTCGCCCCAAATATCCTTAGGCTCTGTTTTAATCATATCTTTCATTTCTCTACTCCCGATAAAAAGCGGACGGCCACCGCAAATTAGTGACCGTCTGCTTTATTTTTTAAATACTCTCTGAGAGTATTTTAATTATATCCGCCTTGTTTTTTGCAGCGGAAATGTCTATGCCACGCTCGGCGGCAAATACTTTAAGTTCATCTACCTTCATCGAAGAAAGGTCTGGGCCGTTTGTATGTTCTTTGACTTCGGTAAAACCACGATGCAAAAGTTCATCACGACGGCGCTCGGTCTTAACGGTAAGTATCGCATTGCCCAGTTTATTTTTCACTTTGAACATAGATTATCAGCCTCCGATAGCGAAGATAAGGCCTTTGTTTGCGGTTGTTACGAACAGGTCGTAATAAAGGCGGAAGTTAATCTTGTATGCATCGAGGTCCTGAACAACTTCGGGTGAATACACATTAACCTTATCAACCTTCTTAACAAGAGAAGCTGCGTTCTTGGGAAGAATGATTGCGTTTACGGTCACTGCATCGTTTGCAGGTGTAAAGCCTTTATCATCAAATAAAAACTCGCTCTTCATTCTGTCAGCGGCAACAGGGATAATGGATACACCGTTAAGTGATTTAACCTTAAGGTTTACCTCGCCCTGCTTAAAGTCGCTAACAGTGATATGACGCTGAAGCTTATCGCTTGTCATAAGCGCAGCATACATAACAGGGTCAACAAATGCTACCATCTGCTCGTTTGTATAACCTGCTGCCGCCTCGGCGCCGTTTATGGAAGCTAGCATCTGTTCAACAGCCTTTGCACTGTCAAAAGTGGTGGTGTTGCTCTTTCCCTTAGCAACGCCGTAAAGCTTAGAAAGAACATAAGCGTCTATTTCAGGGTTAACCTTAAGGCGTGTATATTCGCCTACGGTCTGACCTACCATGTTACCTACACCGCTCTCATCGGCATCCTGAGCGTCAATAATAAGCTGCTTGGAACGCTCCATGTCGAGTGTGTACTCGGTATGAGTAAGACCTACATCACCTTTTGAATAACCTGTCGCGCGGTCGTAATCACCGAGACCTTCGAGGCTAAGCTCAGGCAGAAGTACAGTCCTTGCGCCTGTGAACTTTGCTTTAAATTTACTGTCGGCAAAAAAGCCGGTCTTTGCTTCCTGAATTATCATCTTATCAAGTTCAGGAGCGTATTTGCTTGCATACGAAATAGAGTTTGCCATTTTTTATTTCTCCTTTTAAATTAAATTTCTACCGTCCCCAAAGACCCTCAAGGAAGCCTTTATCAAACGAGGACATGTTATCAGCTTCAGTTTGGGCCATAGAACCCGCCGAAGCCTCTGCCGCTGCCTGTTGTGATTTATTGGCAGCATCAATTTTTTTGCTTTCGCTTCTTTCGTAGCGCAGATAAGCCGAAAGTAAATCCCTTTTCCCGCTCGCAGCTTCTTTAATTACCGAATCGGGTAACTGTGCAAAATCGGGTATGTCGGGAATTTCCTTTTTAAGTTCGATATATTCGTCGGCAAGGCGGGACTGTATGCTCTTTTGCTGAGCCTCAGTCTGTGCCTTGGCGTTTGCTTCGCGGTCAGCGATTATTTTCTTATAATCTGCCGACTGCTTTTCGCGGAATATATTCATTCCGATTTCAACATCCTCCGAGCCTTCGCCGTAAAGCTCTTCAAGGTGCTTTCTGTGCGCATCCTCGGGGGCTTTGATGATTCTTTCAACAAGTTCGTCAACACTAACACCGGATAAAGCGGCTGCATAATCAAGCTTGTTATGTAATTCCTTATGATGCATTCCTATCTGCACAAAATTCACCGCTTCCTCTTTCGTGAGTGGGCGGTCTGCGTGATTGTATTGCACACTAAGGAACGGCGCCGTTTCAACTACGGCACTTTCTTCCGATTCGGGCGGCTGCGCTACATTTTCTCCCTCATCTCGCGCGGTTACATCCTCAGCCTCCTGCTGCTCCTGTGGCGCGGTGGCGGCAGTATCAACTGTATCTGTTTCCTGTTGTGTCTCCTGCTCTGCAGGTATGGCGTCCTGCATCTCAGTGTTCTGAACATTTTCGTCCATATCAATTTGCTCCTTTTTATCAAGCCCTATGGCGAAGGGCTTTTATTTATATCAACGCTATCAGCGGTCGATAACCTCTTGCGGTGTACTGCCGTCGTACATCAAAAACCTTTTCCAGTATTTAACGGTCTTCTTTTCCGTAACTGTTTTCTCGCTCTGCTTTGGCTTTGTGTGGCTTTCCTTAACAAAGTAATACAACTTTCCACTTGCACCTAAAACCACGCCTAAAGCAAAAATAAGCAATAATATCAAGGCTATTACTATAACTATCAAGAGTAGTATCGCGAATTTAATCATACATTTACCTCACATTCTTTATATCTGCGGCATTAAGACCGTGCCGCTTTTGATAATATTCTTCCTGAGTGGGCTTGCGTTTGGGCGCTTCGGGATTTTTTGGGCGGAAATACCGCACGTCGTAAAAAGCATATCTAAGCGCGTCCATAAGGTGATTATTCTTATCCTCAGGCTCATTAAGTCCGTTATCGTTCTTATCCTTTTTCCAACAATAGCTTGAAAGCTCGGCTATCGTGTTTTTGCACGAAGGATGAACAAATATCTTATATTCCTGTATCTGCGATATGCCGTTAATAACAGAATCCTTACCTTTTATACTCGGCAAAAGCCTTGCTATTCCCATGCGCCGCAGGTCCTCGTTTGATTTAGGCTCGGCACTGTCGGCGCGGATGCGCTCCTTAGCAAATCCCTTTTTCTTTATCATATCTGCAATATCTGAGTTAAGCATTTTTGTTTTATAACTTTCGTCATATATGTAAATTGCTTTTGAAATGGGATTTACTGCAAACGCAATAAATGCCGTCGGGTCGTTTGTGTATCCATAGTCAAGACCGAAAAAGTGCCGGTACTGCCACTCGGTTTTATCCTCAGCGCCTAAGGAATCTACACCAAATGCCTTAACCTCCCAGTTCTCATACACAAGACCCTCAGCGATACCCCATTCACCAAGCCCCGCAACGCTGTATTTCCTAAAGTTGTTAAGCCTCATTTCTTCCATCATCTGATAAAACTCAGGCGTTAAATGCTCGTTGCATTGATAGGTTGTTGTGTATGTACTTATTAGCGGAGAATCAACTTCAAAAAACCGCTTTTTAAGCCAGTGGTTTTCACTCCAGGGGTTAAAAGTCAAAGTTGTTTGGTTGAATAAAGGCTCAGGAACATGCGAGCGCGGAACGGATAGGTCAAGCTTATCAAATTCGCTTTCACTTTCTATCTCAAAAGCCTCTTCTATCCACACCCAACATAGATATCCCTTAGGCACAGTGATAGATGCCAATTTTAAAGCATCGTCAAAGCCACGAAAGAGTATCTTCTGACCTGTGGGCATGTAAGACATTTCAAGCGGCGACACTGTGTTATTCCACAAGTGCGATACACCGAGTGTTTCCTGTGCCCACTTCAAAATGGCATAAGTACTGTCGCGGTGGGTATTATAGACATTTCGTACAACCAATAAATTTGCCTGTGAATACTGTCTATCCATAAGTCGCACTAAATAATTCAAGGCAGTTGTGGTAGATTTTTTGCTACCCTTACCGCCCTTTAGCACCCTGTATCGTGATTGGTCGCGCCAAAACTGTCCGTAGCCGCTGCCCACAATATCGGGCAGCCATATCTTATCAGTCAGCAATTTTATCACTTCCGGCTATTATAACCACACCGTCTCCTTCAATTTGCAGCTCGTCTTTCGGTTTTTCGCCAACAATATCCCTTATCCAAGTTGCAGCGGACAAGTCACCTTTCAGAGCCTTAAGAACTACGGCAAACGCAATACCGTTGTCGTTTGTGGTATCAACGCCTGCAGCTTCAAGCACTTTTATAAGTTCTTGCATGTCTTCGGGCACCTTGCCATCTAAAGCCTTTTTAACAGCCGCTTTTAATCGTCTTACTTCGCCGCTTTTCTTTCCGCCCTCAGACTGTTCTTCATGTGTCAGCTTATGAGCACCAGGAATTAAATTTTGTTCGTTTGCCATAGTATCACCTCTCTTTCCATAATTCACCCACCGACCTCAACCGCCGCCTATTATGTGCGACACAAAAGAAAAAGCAACCGTTTATTAACAGTTGCCTTTTTAAAAATATTAGTGGGGAATAACCCCTTATCATAATACCACAGCTTATCCTAAAAAACTTCCACTCTTTTTCCACTCTTTAGATTTCAACAGTTCCATACATAGCAATAGTAAATTTTCTGAGTGCGTTATCCTTTAGCTGATAAAGCCGAGATTTTTCAAAATGAAACTCCTCGCAAAGTTCTTCGATACGTCGCTCTCTGCGTTCTATGTAAAAGCTTCTGAGCATGGCACACTCTTGCTCATCGAGCGCCCCAAGTCCTTTTTCGACTATCTCAACTAAGGTCTCAACAATTTTAAGGTTAAACTCAAGTTTTTCGCGCTCAGATATATTATCAAGCCATCTTTCCTCTTGTTTGGACATTCCACCCATTACAGGCTCACTTGTCGAAATACCTTTAAGTGAAATCATCTGCTCATCAAGCACTTTTATTTTTTCGTTTATACTATCAATAGCGTTTTTCCGCTGCGGATAGTTTTTAAGGTCCTTTATTGCTTCTGCTTTCCAATTCACTTTTGTGCCTCCTGAATATCAATATGTCCGCTGTTCATCATCTCCACAAACTGCCCATATGTATAACTTGTCCCGTGGGAAGTGTTGTACTTTTCCAGCAGGTAGACAAGACGGTGCAGCGGAATGTCGAGCGGTTTATATTTACTTCGTTTCTTTCTCATAGATTTTCTGTTTGCCTCCCTGTGCCGTGCTTTATCACATTCAGGGCATAGTTGCTTCTGCCTTTTTGGATGCTCGAATACACAGTCGCAGTTAGTACATATCCTTTTGTAGAGTTTATCCGACATTGCCATCACCCACCAATTCTTTTAAGAGGTTGTCAAGCCTAATGTTTGATATGTGATACACCATATTATCCGCTTGCGGTCTATCAGGCTCATAAACGCAGGTTGCATTCTCTGCTTCCATTTTCACCTTTTCAATACACTCTTTGTATGCTTCGGCTTTAATATTCTTTTTAAAATCATCATATTCCTTTTCTGTTTTTGCAAAGACAACTCCATGAGGTGTTATGACTTCGTATGGGTGAGTAGTTGAAGGATGATATTTTAAAATGGCTTCCTTTTCGTTTTTCAACTTCTCACTTTCTTTTTGTAAATGATTGATATAATGTTGTATTACATCTTTTTCTGCTTGTAGGCGGTTGATTAGGTCAAGGGAATTTTCAAGAATATCAAATTTAATGATTGCATCATTGCTTTCATCGAATTCTCTAAATTTAATTTTTTGTTTCAAAGCCTTTACAATCTCGTTATCGGTTGGTTTGTTATCAATCATAGCTTTGCTTTACCTTTCTTATATATTAAAATTTCTTATTTCCTCTTTAATTGGGTGCTCAGGAAATGTCGCCCAGAACATTGCTTTGCCGTTTCGTTCTTGATATGCCCATTCCCCTTTGATTGTTACATAACCTCTACTCACTACTCCGTTTTCGTATGCAACAATAACAATGCCGTCATTGTTATAATCTTTAACCTCCGGGAGAAATTTTGTCGCATCTTTCCACTCTAAAACAGTTTCTTTCATTTTTTCTCACTTTCCTTTTCTTTTAAAGCATTTCCAGTTATAAAAAAATAGTTATCAATAGTGCTTTTAAGCTCGTTTTCTGAAAGCGGTCTGACTATAGTGCAATGCATAGCAACAGCACCGCCTTCATCAAATATCATAACGTGGTTATTTTCACTCTGTATCGCCGTCATTCCTCTGTGGGTTATTTGCATTTTTGTCCTCCTAAACTGCAATATGATTTGTAAGCGCCTGCATTGTCTTTAAATCAACAATACAATACTCGGGTAGATTTGCTTTCACAAGTGCTGTTGCCATTGGCGGACATACTGCATTACCGCAACGTGCAACCTGATGCGATTTTGGATAAGCCTTACCCGTATAATCATTTTCGATTATGTAATCAACCGGGAACCCTTGCGCTGCATACAGTTCTTTTGGTGTCAACATTCGCAAACCAATATCAGATATGAAATAATCAACACCGTTTATGGTGAGTATTAATATTTCATCATCTGCTATCCAATAATCACAGTAGACATTGAGCATTTCACGAACCTGCGGCCAATACTTCAAATCATTACATCCGCTTGTTTTTTCAAGGCGGGTATATACCGCACCGAATTCACCGGCGCTTGTTGTTATAGTCCGCAGAGGATTATCAGTGTTCTGTCCTATGTCTTTACCTTTGAATTCTGTAATATGCGCAAGTGTTACACCTTCTCGAATTTCGGTTGTAATCGTATGTAGCGGTTCAGTAGGTCCGTGATAATGGTCACCCTTAAAATACTGTGTTAAGTGTGCAGCGGCAATTCCATATCGCGCAGAGCCGTCAATGGTTTTTATAGGTCCTTCAAAGTTATAAGCTCTGTTTTCTTTGGCACTCTGCTCGGTGTGATATTGTATAAGACTCGGTGCAACAAGTGCATTGTGGTCTATTGCTGTTACGGTAGGCATCGGATTTTTTACATTTTCACCAACAACTCCACCAAAATATTTTGATAAATGAGGCGTAATAAGCATTTGCGCTCCAACTGTTGTAATTGTATTTACCGGGTCGCCTATGTGTGTTCCACCTGCATTAGTATGGTTATGCATTGTAAAAGGTTTCGCAATATTATTTGCCCCTGACTTTTGTCCTTTTTTCTCACCATATCCAACCGGAACAATAAAAGGTTTTTGACTTTTAATAACAAACTTATCTATGCCACGTGATATTCTGCGCAGCGTGTTAGGCTTTAAAGGTCTTAACGCTTTAAGTCCATACTTGTCTTTTATTTGCTTTGAAGTTTCAAAGATAGATGGGCAAGGCAAAGACCAATCAATTATTTCCGCAGCAGATACCCACGGTTTGCATTTGCCGGATTTAACTTCCTCACTGTCAATAGGTGCGTGTGTTCGCTTCGGCCATATAATAGGCTGACCGTCGCATCTTGCAATAAGAACAAATCTCTTTCGTGTTGTAGGCGCACCGTAATCAGCCGCTACAAGTTCACGGTATTCAATTTTATATCCCAAGTCAGATAATTGTTCTTTCCATTTTTCAAATGTCTGTCCTGATTTGGATTTAATCGGTTTTCCATTTCGCACAGGTCCCCAAGTTTTAAACTCCTCAACATTTTCAAGCATTATCACCCTCGGTCTTACCGTACCCGCCCATTTAAGAACTATCCACGCAAGACCTCTGATATTTTTATCTACCAACGCCGCACCTTTTGCTTTACTAAAATGCTTACAGTCGGGCGAAAACCAAGCAAGACCAACCGGGCGACCAGCGCATATTTCAACAGGGTCTATATTCCATACACTGTCTTGTAAGTGTTTAGTGTACGGATGATTTGTTTTGTGCATAAGTATGGCAGCGGGGTCATGGTTTATAGCAACAGTTACAGGTCTACCAAGAGCCAATTCTATGCCTGTACTTGCACCGCCACCGCCGGCAAAGTTATCAATGATTATTTCATCAAGCAAATTTACTTGTGCGTTTGATATTTCTTTTATCATTTCTTCCTCTCACTCCACAACACAATAGCCACCATAGCAATTACGCATATTGCAAATACAGTCGCTATGCCTAAAAAGTAGCTCGTCCAGTTCCAGTGCATATCATATCCTCCACTTATCCGCAGCCTCTTTAATTGCCTTCTCATATTCCTTGTCGCTAAGTGGCTGCATACGAAGTTTTGCCTTTTCCTGCTCGTATCTATGTAATCGTTCGTTGTAGGTCATAAATCATACTTCCCTTCAATTTTTTCTAACCGTTCCCAATATACAGTGTTCGTACGCTTGGAAACTATTTTTACGCTGTAGTCAAACTTGTATGTAGTAGGGTTCATAAAAAGCATACAGCCCTTTAGGATATATTCTTCACCGTCTAAAATAACTGTCTTTTCCATAAACCGCTTTACTTCGCCTAGTGTCATATCTCTATGTCACCAAATGCAGCACCGCTGCGGTCAATCTTACTTTCATGCCAAGTATCAAGCTCGTAAAACTTCTGATGCTTTAAATCAAAATACAAATCGACCATACCCACATTACCAAATTTGTTTTTATCAAAATTAATCTCAGTATCCTCAGGTCTAGCATCGCTGTCACCTTTATTAAGCACATACGGTCTGTGCAGCAATGCAATATAATCGCCATCCTGTTCAAGTCCGCCCGATTCCTTAAGTTCACTCATAGTCGGTCTGTCTTTACCGGCACGGCTAAGTTGTGACAAAACAAGTATCACACAGTCAGTAGCCTTTGCAGTTCTCTTAAATAGGCTCGATATGTAATCTATTCGGCCGCGTACATTTTCAAATTTGCCTGTGGTGGAAATTATTTGCATAAAGTCGACTACGGCAAGGCTGGGCCTGTTTTCTCTGATAAGGTTACATATGAGCTCTGCGTTATACACCTCATCCATAACAAGAAATCTGCCCTCTTGCTTCAATCTTTCCGCACTTGATTTAACTATAGACATTTCATCATTGGATAAAATATTTTGACTGAAATTTTTGTATTCAATACTATTTGCCGCTGACATCAGTCTTTCGTAAATCATCTCCGCAGTCATTTCAAGTGAGAAAAACATTACCTTTTTATCTGGGTCGCTAAGCTGATTTGCCGCAATATTAAGTGCAAAGGTAGTTTTACCAACAGAGGGACGGGCGCCCACAATAAACACCGTACCTTTTCTTATTCCACCAAGGGTGCGGTCAATAGTGGTAAAGCCTGTATATATAACTCCTTTTTGCTGATTAAGGTTTGATACAAACTGCTCTATGCTTTTCTCGGTTGCGTGCTGTGCGTCGTCATTAAGCCGTTTGCCGTTTTCCTCATCAATTAAATTCTGCAAAGCAGCCGTGGATATCTCACCACTCCAACACAAAGAATTTACACCCTTTGTCAGTCTACGCCTTGAGGACATTTCTTTAAGCAGTTTAATATGCTCCTCAAATAATCCTGCGCTTACTGCCAACTGCACACAAGCTTGTATCTCATCGCGATAACTTTCACCGCAGGCATTGGCAACAGTCAAAAAATCAAAGTCACCCTTTGCCTGAAATTGTTTAAGCATGGCCGCAAACATCAATCTATGCTCTTCTGCATCAAAATCATCTACGCTTAGCAACAGCACCTTTTCTCTGTGTTCGTCAAAAGCCATCAGTTCCCCAAGTACCGAACGCTCTATTTCAATATCTGCTATTCGCATATAAATTTCTCCTAATCTTCATCAAGCCTTTTTACTCCGGGGAATCCGCTTTCGAATTTTCCCTCGCGCGTGCGCGTATTATATTTCTTTACATTCTTATTAGTTCTTATTAATTCTTTATTATTCTTACGATGTGGTTGCTTGTTGGTTATCTGTTGGTTATCTGTTGGTTGCTTGTTGGTTATCTGTTGGTTAAGGTCTTGGTTATCAATTTCGTCATCAGATTGATAATTCCCCCAATTCATCACCGTTATAATGGTAAATCTGTTGGTTGTTTCGATGGTTATTTCTTTCGTACTTTCTAATTTTTTAAGCGCAGTACGTATTTGCATTTCCGAAAAACCCAAATCTTCCGCAAGATGTCTTCTTGATGTGATAAACTGTCCCGCCTTAAGATTTCTACCCATCCAATCAAAGTCTTTAAACGATGCCATCAATAAACAATGGAGGAATAAAGATTTAACAACACTGTCCTGATACCAACCCCATTTAATTAATTTTCTATAGAGTTTTATGTATCCATTAAGCTCCTGCATCTTATCCCTCCTATCTTTCTATCTCACTGTCAAGAATGAATTTGCAAATTGTATAAATCTCAAGCGCCATATTCTCGCGACTTATAAACTTTATCCGCAGACCATAGTCAACCTCAAGCCTGTGTAGCATTCCCCAATAGGCCTTTTCGGAATAGTTGTTCGGGTAATCGTGATTTAGTATTCCGTCCCAACCGGAAGGCTGCTCACAAAGTAAATATTTATGTTTTTTATTTATCGCTCTTTTAAGCTCACGGCGAAAAGCATCGTCATATTCGCTTCTGCCGTTACTTCTCTTTTTCTTCTGCCCGTATAGCGACTGCGCCAATTCCTGCAGGCTGTTCTTTCGCTCAATAAACACCTCGTCAGTAAAGTATGTATCAATAGGAAAGCCCAGTTCGGGGGCGGCTTCTATCATAAAGCCGTAATCCCCCTCACCGATAGCCTTTTGCCTGTAGCGGATACCGTGTTCATCAAAGTAATTTAGAATATGGTCATTAACCTGCTCGTTGGTCTGACACAGTATCACAAGGTGGCTTAGCAGTTGCTTATACTGCTTTTCTGTATAGTATTTCCTCATATTAGAAAGGCAAATCGTCGTCGCTAATATCGTCAGACGCATCAGTAAAAGCGGCAGCAGCACTATTTGCAGGTAATCTATCCGAATCTTCATCCGAAAGTCTTTTAAGTGCTGGAATATCAAATCTACCTGCACGAATATCTTCAACGGGTAAAAAGTCGGTGACAATAAGTCTTTCTTTAACGGTTCCGTCGTTTCCTATGTATTCCTCATATCCTACCACAAGACCTATCAGTTTACGCTTGAGAGCCTTTTCGTCATTATTGAAGGTAAATCCTTTATTTGATGCCTCAAATGCTGTAAGCATCTTTTTAAAGAAGCCTAATGCCTTTTCTTTGTAGCTCTTTATAAAGTGAGCGCCCCAGAAGCCCCTTGCCTCGTAAAGTTCGCGAAAACGATTCTTATATTCGCCCTCTGCGATATCGAACTCGATATACAAATATTCCTTTTCGGGCTTGTCCTCAACAGCGGTAATGCCGCAGATGTATCCGCCTGCCGGCAGCTTCTCAAAACCCTTTGCTTCCTCTACTTCGTTCCAGTTAATATTTTTCATTTTTATATTCTCCTTTTAATTAAATTCGTAATATTCTCTGATGGCTGTATCCACAGCCTTAAGGTCGTTGTCCATTTCAAGCGGCAGCATTTCCATAGGTGACTTAGCGGGTGTAGTGCCGTCGCTCTGTGTTATAAAACTGTGCTTTTTACCATCCGTATCACACATCAGAACTATTGAAAACAAGCCCTCAAGTGTCAGCTGATTGTCTAGCATCTTGCCCTGAGTCTTCGCCTTTATTTCTCCACTTTCCGTAGTCTCTGTATGATGCAAAAAATATACAATACAGTCCTCTGGTGTGTTGTTAATAATGTTTTGTATAAGGTCGTAAAAATGTTTCGCACAGTCTGTAAATTTGCCATAGCCTGTTTCCTTAACCCTGCTAAACATTTCAAAGCACATTAAATATTGACTATCATCTATCACATAGGACTTAAGTTTTGGCTCTGCAAGAACTTGGTTTATAACTTTATAATTCGCTTTATCGACCTTCTTAAGCTTTTTTCTGAATGGCAGCGGTTTACTTGCCACATTGAATATGCCTATTTCCTCAGGCTCAAAATTGCGAAGTGAAGCGGATTTACCGCTACCACTTCGACCGAGCACTAAAACGGGAATTCCCATTTATTATTCCTCCTTCTTTAATGGGCATCTGTAGCCCACATAATTATTAGCGTGTAATATAACCTCCTCCGTAACCGCACATTTACGGCCGGTGTAGAGCATACAGTACTCACAGCATATATACGCATTGCCTTTACGGTCTAATGGAAAGGTTATATCCAAAGTAAGTGGGAAATGCACATAATCGCTTATCCCGCTTTCAAATTGTTTATCCATTTGTTTTCTCCTAAAATTTGGTCCTGCTCCATTCGGTTTTTCCCTTGCAACATGTCCATAAGGCGCATTTCCTCAAATGAAATATATTCATCAAAGCGCATCATTTTAATCCTCCAAAAATTTCAGTATCTTTGCAGCGTCGTCTTCAGTGCAGGTATGTATAATCGCGTTATCCACGGCGGCAGGCAGAAATTCATAAAGCTCACTTACAAAATCTGCTGCAGTTCCGAGAGCGTTTTCAAGGTCGTCATTAGATATCTGCACACCGTATAGGTCCTTAAGAGATGACGTGTATCGGTTAAGAGCTGCTATAACCTCAAGCAGCTTTTCGGCAACAATAAGCTTTTCTACCATAGGATTGAATTCGCTAAAATCAGTCGATTGACAATAAGGGCAAACCGCAACCTTTTCATAGGGTGGGCAATCTAAGCCGTGGGTTTCCTCAATAATCTGCACTTCGTCAAAGCTGCGCTTACAAGTATCACATCTATACATCTACCTTCTCACCAACCCTCAGCTCTCCGCATTTAAGCTTCAAGCGCATATTGTCGCGATTAAGTGATATATTCTTTTCCCGCGCTTCATATAGCTCGTCCTTAAGTTTCTTTGCCTTAACATCACTTGAAATTGAAACCCAAAGACCAATAAATCCTGAAACCGTGACCAGTATAAACAGAGCCATAAACACATAAAGTGCTAAGCCTTCAATAAATATGTAATTCATATTATTTCTCCTTAATTTTTTCTTCTAACTGCCTAATAACATCACTACCAAAAGCATCCCTTGTTATATCGATAAACTCCTGTACGGTAAAGGTGTCGTTTTCAAGGTCATAACCGCCATTTCTTACAAATGAATTTCTACCCATTTCGCAAGAACCTGTTAATCGGTTGTGCCATACATAGAAATCTTTCGCAGGATACTTTTTGTTAAGGTCAGAAAATTCTTTCAAGAACATTTCAATTGCTTCATCGGTGTCCATATCCTCAAAGATTTTATTCTGCAAATCTTCTAGAGCGTTTTTAAGCGTTTCGCCGTGAGCGAATTTGTTATGTCCTTTTGCTATGTAGCAGGGGGTAAGGGTTAAATCGTTGTTTAAGATAAATCCCTTTGCTATATTATTGCGAACGGTTTTAATGATAGTCGCAACACCGTCTATCTGATATACGGTATCTCCGTTAAAGGTTTTAATGCCAGAGCCATAGCCAGAGCCATAGCCATCGCCATAGCCATCGCCATAGCCAGAGCCAGAGCCAGAGCCAGAGCCATCGCCATAGCCAGAGCCATCGCCATAGCCATAGCCAGAGCCAGAGCCATCGCCATAGCCAGAGCCATCGCCATAGCCATAGCCAGAGCCAGAGCCAGAGCCAGAGCCATAGCCAGAGCCATAGCCAGAGCCATCGCCATCGCCAGAGCCATAGCCATAGCCAGAGCCAGAGCCAGAGCCAGAGCCAGAGCCATCGCCATAGCCAGAGCCTATTTCAATTCTCAAAAACTCTTTTATCTTTTCCATTCCTTTACACCCTCTATTGATTCAATAGCCTTGTCGGTGCAAGGTATAATCTCGATTGCACCGAGTATTGTTATTTCGGGTACGGTTACGGTAAATGTGCACTTATCGGGTTTAGATGTACCATCTACTGCCAACTGTGACAAACTTGCTGCTCCATCCCAATACCATAAACGGCGACAATCTGTTAGTGTTACTTCTGTTCCGTTCTTCTCTTTAAGTGTTCCAAAGAACACACCTGCTCTATCTGCTCTAATAAGTACTTTCTTGTTTAACATTTCATTTTTCTCCTTTTTATTTGACATTTTTAATTTTATTTGCTAAAATATATGTAACCTATTTTTCTTTGTCCGCCTTCCCGAATTGCGCTTCGGGGGGCGGGTTTTTTATTTCAATTTGCATTTCACCCTCCTTAAAGTATCGGTATTGAATTAATACCAAGTTTTGATGCAATCATCAAAATAGTATCAAATTGAACGTTCATCGGGTGGTTAAGCACCCTGCTCATCTGCGGCGGTTTCATATGGCAAAGTTTCGCAAGATGCTGCGCCTGCCATCCTTTATCTACTAACGCCTTTTTAAAAGTCTTTACAATTATTTCTTCCTGCTGTACTATCGTCGGCTTCCTAACCGCAGGCATACCATATCACTCCCTATATTTTATTTGTTGTTAACTGCAAAACTTTAAATATTTAGACCGAGCACTCGGGCAATTTCCTTAGCCACCCGTTCGCTCTTATCACGACTATCACCATTAGAGAAAAATCTATCGATAGTCGCTTTTGAGTATCCAGTAGCATCTGCTATGTCTTGATTTTTCATTTTTTTAAATCTCATTTCTCGTTTGCAGTCTGCTATAAATACTTCGTACAAACTTTCCACCTCCAAAAAATATAATATTTTGTAATTTTGCAAGACCACTTGACAAAAGTGCGAAAAAAATGTACTATGTACTTGCGACAGTTATCATAGTGTGTACTTTTTTACTTTTTTGGTCTATGTAGCCACTTTGCAACTCCCCACTGAATTTTAAGTTAAGCGTAGATGTCCTCGGCGTACATGTCTGCAACTTTGGGCGGGCACCGCTAACGAACAGTCCTTTTATTCGATAGCGGCACTTTAGGAAGTGATTTCACCCATGTGGCCAAGTCAAGTGGTCTTGACGAGGTTATGTTAGCACAGATTTTCTTAACCGTCAAGGGTAAATGGTAAGATTATGAAAACTTTGTTTGCATTAACTATACAAAGAGGTAAGAAAATGTGTATTTTGAACAAAATTTCTGATTTGCTAAAACAGCAACACAAAACTCAAAAAGACTTGACAGATTATTTAGGTCTAACCAAAAATTCATATTCCAACTGGAAAAATGGAAATAACAATTCGTACATTAAATATTTACCATCTATAGCAGAATTTCTTAATGTTTCTGTCGATTTTCTTATCGGAAAAGAAAAAAGTCCGCTCTCCGAAGAAAGCGGACTGTCTGGTGATGAGCAACTGAAAGAGATTATTTCTTTATATTCTCAGCTTGACGAGCCGCAGCGCAAGATTCTTCTTGCTGCTGTAAGAGGTATCGCCCAAGGTGAATAATCTCCGTTCTTTTCTGCTCGTCGAGAGAAAGAAACCATTCTGTCAGTTCTCTTATTTCCTTTTCCATATGTACACCCCCTATTAATTAACGGTAAGGTGTATTATAATGCGATACTAAATTGGCTGTCGCTCTATTTCTTGATAATACTTTTAAAAAAATAAAGCTCACATATGGTAAGCTCAATGAACTATAAGGTGAAAAAATGAATATCTTATTCTTTATACTTTTAATCGCTCTTTATTGTGTTTTGATTTTGGCGATTAAGTATTGTTATGATAAACCAAATTCTTGGCAATACGAAAATAAAAAATTAAGAATGCCTACAGTTTATGATTTAGATAACTCTGTAAAAGAATTTCCTATTGATAAAAATGATTTTGAGAAGCATATCGATAAACTTAATTCTTATATAAAGGACGAAATAATTTCTGCAAACAATTATTTTTTATTAAAAAATGAAATCAAATCCGCTCTTAGCGATAACTCAGAAGGAATAGCTATTGCTTTAATTATAAGACTGTTTTCCATTTTTTTATTAATTCAAAATTTAAAAATAATATCTTCGCTTAATACGATAGTTTGCGTATTAATTATTACTGCTTTTTGCATACTTGCAGAAATTATTATCCATATTATCTATAAATCAAAATTGACAATTCCATCGTTTGTATATGAAGAAGATAATAACATTAAAGATTATAAAGATTATAGAAACGATTTGTCTGAAAAAGATAATTTAAATAATTATCTAATACATAATCATTATCGCTATTTGAGTTATATTAGAGAAACAATTAAAAAGCGTGAATTTTTAAGAAAAATAATCATTTTTATTGCATCTATAATTTATTTATTTTTCTTTATGACAATACCCAAAAATATTTAATTAAGAAAGGATATAAAGTGTTTAAATTTTTTCTTCAAAAAGGTTTATATAATTTAGTTATAAAAGCATATGACCGTCATCTACCAGTTTTAAATAATAGAAAAAAAGAAATCTTTCAAAAAACAATTACCCAAAAACTACCTGCCGAATCTTTTTATACGGAAGTGATAAAATCAAGACAAGAGTATTTTGCTTTAGTTTTCAACGATGTGTGTGAAAGTGTTGGGGGAAAAATATATAAATTCAAACATTTATTACCATTAAAAATTATGTCGTTTGATTTTAACCCAGATGAATTAAGGCCCCAAGATATATATAAGTTTGTATATTGGGCTATCACTGACAAAGACGCTGATAGTGTTGTTTGCGAAAAAATAAATCATTATGTAACAGAACTAATAAGAAGGAAGTAAAATATGGCAAAGGCAAAAAAACTACCTTCAGGCAATTGGCGCGTACAAGCAAGCAAAATTGTTGACGGAGTTATTATAAAAAAATCATTCACAAACTCCGACCGCAAAACCGCTGAAGCTCATGCGAAGCAATGGCAAGCCGATACTGCCGCGGAAAGTAGCATCGAAAACATAACATTACGCGAAGCATATGACCGCTACATTAATTCAAAAGAAAATATTTTGTCACCGGGTACCGTCCGTATTTATCGCAACACAGCAGATGCTCATCTGCAGTCCATTATGAACATAAAAGTTGCCAATCTTACTATGGAACAAATACAACGTGCAATCAACATCGCCGCGGCCGAAGTGCAACCTAAAACCGTACGCAACGTTCACGGTCTGCTCTCAGCTGTGCTCCGTATGTTTCGTCCTGCTTTCATACTTACAACCACCCTACCTCAAAAGAAGCCTACTGAACTACACATTCCTGATGATAACGATATAAAACTTTTAATGCAGGCTGTCAAAGATACCGATATGGAAGTTCCCGTGTTGCTCGCTGCCTTCGGTCCTATGCGTCGTGGTGAGATTTGCGCCCTTACTTCCGATGATATCAACGGTAACCGTGTATCTGTTACAAAAGCGGTAGTTCGTGACGAAAACGGAAAAACGGTCGTAAAAGTCCCAAAGACTTCATCCAGTTATCGTGAAATCGATTATCCAGATTTTGTTATAGAAAAACTAATAGATATCAAAGGCAAGATTACAAAAATTAGCCCATCACACATAACAAGACGATTTAAAAAAATTCTGATAAATAACAATATACCAATTTTCCGCTTTCATGACCTGCGCCACTACAACGTATCAATTTTGCACGCAATGAATGTGCCTGACAAATATATAATGGCGCGCGGCGGTTGGAAGACTAACTACACAATGAACAATGTATATAACCACGCTTTAAAAAATAAACAAAACGAATACGACGACAAAATATCCGCTCACTTCACTGATATATATAATAATAAAACCGAATAAAAATAAGCACATAAAATTTCACACGAAATTTCACACGCTTAATATTTTTTCCTTTATTTATGCATTGTTTAATAATATTATACTCAGGTTCGAATCCTGCCACCCCAGCCAAATTAAGAAACACCCGATTTTTTCGGGTGTTTTTTGATTTAGTTGGTGATGGACTTACAGGATTTGATACTTTTTGTCGAATCAGCCGCAAGTCAACGACTTGCGGACTGTATAATTCATCATAATTCTACCTAACCCGCACATAATAAACTTTGGTGATTATATGAATTCAATATGGACTGAAACGGCTAAAAGACCAGAATTTGAAACTTTAAACGGCGATTGTAAAACCGAAGTTTTGATTGTCGGTGGCGGTATTGTCGGAATTTTATGTGCTTATATGATGCAAAAGGCAGGTGTCCCCTACATTCTTGTTGAGGCGGATAAAATTTGCGGTGGTATTACTAAAAACACGACAGCAAAAATCACCCTGCAACACGGACTGATATACGACAAAATAATCCGTAAATACGGAATCGAAAGAGCAGAACTTTACTTAAAAGCAAATTCTGACGCGATAGACAAATATTGTGAGCTTTGCAAGGATATAGATTGCGACTTTTCAGAGCAGGATGCATATGTTTATTCTATGGACAAACGAACTAAAATTGAAGATGAAGTAAGAGCCTATCAAACATTGGGAGTAAATGCCGAATTTTACGAAAGTATACCCCTACCCTTTTCGGTTGACGGCGCTGTAAAAATTAAAAATCAAGCGCAATTTAATCCATTGAAATTCTTATTTGAGATAGCGAAAAATTTGAACATTAAAGAAAATACAAAGGTTATAGAATTTACACCCGATGCCGTTATTACTAATCGGGGCAAAATTAGGGCAAAATCGATTATAATAGCTACTCACTTCCCCATTATAAATAAACACGGTAATTATTTTTTAAAAATGTATCAGCATCGTTCATATGTTTTGGCGCTTAAAAATGCACAAAAATTAGACGGTATGTATGTCGATGAATCTGATAAAGGACTGTCATTCAGAAATCACAATAATTATCTTATTTTAGGCGGTGGGGGCCATCGTACAGGCAAAAAAGGCGGTAATTGGCATGAACTTGAAGAGTTTGCAAAAGAACATTATTCACATAGCAAAATAGAATATCGCTGGGCAACACAGGATTGCAAAACGCTTGACGGAATTGCCTATATTGGTAGGTATTCAAAATCCACACCTAATCTATATGTCGCGACCGGTTTTAATAAATGGGGTATGACAACCGCTATGGTAGCAGCAAATATTTTAACCGATGCCGTTCAAGGCACCGAAAATATATATGCTAAGGCTTTTTCCACCGACCGAACAATTTTACACCCTCAACTTGCAATAAACGCTGCAGAGTCTATTATAAATCTAATTACGCCAACTGTGCCGCGCTGTCCGCATTTGGGATGCGCTCTCAAATATAACAAAGCCGAACATTCTTGGGACTGCCCGTGCCATGGCTCGCGCTTTTCCGAGGATGGAACATTAATTGATAATCCTGCAACAGACGACAAAAAACCACCCAAATTGTAATTTGGGTGGTTTTGATCTTAACATTATATTATGCTTTGTTTACAGAACCGAAAAGTTCCATCTTTTCTTTGACTGTAGCCTTTATACCCTCAACACCGGGAGCAAGTAACTTTCTGGGGTCAAAGCCCTTGCCAACAAGGTCTTTACCCTCCTCAATATACTTGCGTACTGCTTCAGCAAAAGCCAACTGACATTCGGTATTAACATTAATTTTTGAAACGCCAAGCGAAATTGCCTTTTTAATCATATCAGCGGGGATACCTGTGCCACCGTGAAGAACAAGCGGCATATCGCCAGTAAGCTGCTGAATAGCGTCAAGTGTTTCAAAACTGAGTCCTGCCCAATTTTCAGGATATTTACCGTGAATATTACCGATACCTGCTGCAAGCATTGTTACACCAAGATCTGCAATCATTTTACACTCGTTCGGGTCAGCAACCTCACCTGCACCGATAACACCGTCTTCTTCGCCGCCGATAGAACCTACCTCAGCTTCAAGTGAAATATCAAGTTCGTTACAGGTAGCAACAAGTTCCTTAGTCTTTTCGATATTCTCCTCAATAGAATAATGTGAGCCATCAAACATTACCGAAGAAAAACCAGCTGCAATACACTTCTTTGCATCCTCATAGGTACCGTGGTCAAGATGAAGTGCAACAGGAACAGTGATATTAAGATCCTCAATCATTGCTTTAACCATATCGGCAACGGTTTTATATCCACACATATACTTACCTGCACCCGCAGATACACCTAAAATTACAGGTGAATTAAGCTCTTGCGCAGTCAGAAGTATTGTCTTTGTCCATTCAAGATTGTTAATATTGAATTGACCGACAGCGTATTTACCTTGTTTTGCTTTGTTGAGCATTTCTTTTGCAGAAACTAACATTTAAATTCCTCCATATATTAAATTACCAAAATATTGTATACCAAACTTATTGCAAAATCAAGTATAATTTAAACAATTAAATCTTTGTTAACAACTTCGGGTGGTTGTTCAAGAAGTTCGGGGTTACGCAGATACTGACGCATACGTCTGAATGCGATAGCAAAATAACTGCCTGAGGCAATTCGTTCATCCATCGTAACACCTAAAGGCATACATTTTTCAAACACAATTTCGCCACCCTTTCGCTTAGGCACCTCACGCGAATTACCCATGGTAATAAACATGCTGGTTGTACCAAACTCATAGCAGTGATGATAAATGTGATTTGTTCTGATAGATGCTAAATTCGATATTCCAAGACTCATATGGAATGGTGACATATCAATAATGCTTTTTGGAAGTAAACCGTGCTTATCCATCCATTTAAACAAAGCGACACCAACCGGTAATACACCCGGAAGACTTAAAAGAATCTTGATAATCTTTTCTGTACCGTTATTTTCAGGAGATTCACGATTTTCGTTTACATAGTTATTGATTATATCATTAACATCAAAAATTGTATTTTTATAATCAAAATACATTTTTGACATAGTGCCGTGGTCAACTTGACCTGCCTTTAAAACTACCATACCAACTGCAATTTCATTTCGCTGATAAATCTTTTTATTAACCACAAAACGATTAAGTTCAGGGTATTCGGCAACAGTTCTCAAATAAGCGGCAATGATAACCGCCATATGACTAAGGTTAATTCCTTGCTTACGCTTATTACTTAAATATTCTTGAATGGGATCAAGCGGTATGTCAATGGTTATCATATTCATTGAATCGACACGCTTATTCATAATGTAAGCTGCGACTGTATACATAGGATCTGCATTTTTAATGCGTTTGCCGTCTGCTCTCATAATTCATCCACCTTTCGCATAGGACAATAATAACACAAAACTCGACAAAACACAACAAAATTTTAATAAATTATGAACATATTAATGAGTTTCTATGAAATTCTTAATCTTTCTTTTAATATTATCGGTATCAACAAGGAAACTAAGACCGTGGTCCGCACCGTCAACGATACAGATGTATTTTTCTGCATTAGCCGCAGCGTATGCACGTTCGGTCATATCGCACGGTACAAAACCGTCTGATTTACCGTGTATAAAGAATACGGGAACATCTGATTCCTTAAGCGAATCAACTGTAGAAATTTCGTAAATACTGAATTTACCAAAGAAGCGGCAAACAATATCTAAAATGGGAATCAGTACGGTGCCTTTTATGTGAAAAGCGCGTTTACCGACTATTTTAATTATATCGGCCGCAGATGTAAACCCACAGTCTGCAATTATACCTTTTACATTCTTTGGCAAATTCAAATTAGATGCCATAAGCACGGTTGTAGCGCCCATCGAGACACCACTGATAAGTATATCTTTTTGTCCGTACTCTTCAAGCAAGAAATTTACCCAACTTAATACATCATATCGCTCTTTAATACCAAAGGTTATGAGCTTTCCTTCACTGTCACCGTGTGCACGTTGGTCAACAATAAGTACATTAAGGCCAAGTTCAATATAAAACTTAACAGCACACGAAAAATCAAAATAACCAATAGAGCGGTAACCATGAAATAATATGATTGTTCTATCGAAATTATTATTAAAATATTTTCCACAAAGCCTTAGTCCGTCAAAGCTGCTAACACTAATCGGTACATATTTCAGCCGTTTAATATATTGAATGCCATCATCAATTATATCTCTATATTCAGAGAGTGCGTTTGACTGACTAAAGGGGGTGGTTTCTTTCATGCGAACAAAGGCAATCCTAAAGAAAAAACCGATTACCCCCGCACAAATAATTAATATCGAAAAAAGTACAATCCATAACCAAAGCATATAAACACCTCAATAATATAATACCACAATCTACTTTAAAATACGATGATAATTTGTAAATTTTTGTATTTTTATAATTCATTACCGATTGACAGTAAATTAGATATATGATAAAATTTAATTATAATGCAGTCAGGAGGTTATTGAATGAAAAAAGTATATATTTCCACTTCTCCTGACCAAACTAAAAAAATTGCCGCCGAGTTAGCCAAAACCCTTTCGGGCGGTGAGATTATTGCTTTTTATGGCAGTCTTGGTATGGGCAAAACCTGTTTCGTGCACGGTTTAGCCGCGGGACTTGGATACAAAGGTGAAGTATCCTCCCCCACCTTTGCCATTATAAACGAATACCTTGGCGGAAGATTTGATTTATTTCATTTTGATATGTACAGAATCTCAGGTTGGGACGATTTATATTCCACAGGATATTTTGAGTATGCTGAATCCGGCGGTGTTTTGGCTGTTGAGTGGAGTGAAAACATCGAGGCTGCTCTACCTGATGATGTTATAAAAGTTACTATTGATAATACAGGCGAAAACGAGCGAAAAATCACTATTTCAAGGAATGATAAGATATGAAAATTTTAAGTGTAGAATGCTCTGCCGGTCCTGCCTCATGCGCTATTTTAGATGACGGTAAAATTATTGCAAGTGTTTTTGTAAACACAAAACTTACACATTCGCAGACTCTTATGCCGATGATTGTAAATATGTTTAAATCCTCACATACTGATATAAGTGATATTGAAAAAATTGCAGTATCCGTAGGTCCAGGCTCTTTTACCGGACTTAGAATCGGTATAAGTGCTGTTAAAGGACTTGCTGCCGCAAATAAGATACCGTGTATCCCTGTGTCAACGCTTGAAGTAATGGCTGAAATGTTTTCAGATCAAAATTGTATCGTTTGCGCAGTTATGGATGCAAGATGCAATCAGGTATATAACGCTCTATTTAAAATAAACGATGGTAAAATCACCCGACTTTGTGAAGACCGAGCGTTGTTATGCAGTGATTTGACTGATGAAATTAAAAATCTTGCTGCAAATAATAGGGTAATTGTCTGCGGCGACGGCGCTGATATGTTTTTTCCCTATGTTAAGGATTTCGGCGCATTAATTGCACCGCAACATTTAAAATATCAGACTGCGATAGGTGTAGGAATTTTTGCTTGCAAAAATTCTGATAGCACCGTTGCTTCCGATGAACTTTTACCGGTTTATTTACGTCTTCCCCAAGCGGAACGTGAACTCATGGCGAAAAATAAAACAAATGAAACGGAGAATAAGGAATGAAAATATCAATTGGTTGTGATCACGGCGGTTTTGAACATAAAAACGCAATTGCCGAACACCTTAAATCTCGCGGATTTGAGGTTGTTGATTGCGGAATTTATGAAAATAAGTCTGTTGATTATCCGGATATTGCTGTCAAGGTTGCCGACACAATTACAAGTGAAAAATGCAGCCTTGGTGTACTGGTTTGCGGTACGGGTATTGGTATGTCACTTGCGGCAAATAAGGTAAAAGGCATTCGTGCAGCTGTTTGCAGTGACCATTTTTCAGCAAAATACACAAGACTGCATAATAATTCAAATATTCTTTGTCTTGGTGGCCGTGTTGTTGGAATTGGCATTGCACTTGAGTTGGTTGATTTATTTGTTGATACACAATTTGAGGGCGGACGGCATCAGCAAAGAATTGATAAAATTTCAGCAATTGAAAATTTATAATTGGGAGGAATTAAAATGAACAGCAATGTTTTTGTTATGGATCACCCCTTAATTCAACACAAGCTTACCATTTTGCGTGATGAAAGGACAGGCTCTAAGCAGTTTCGCGAACTTGTAAGTGAAATTGCGATGCTTATGTGTTACGAGTCTACAAGGGATCTTCCTCTGCGTAGTGTAAAAACAAAAACACCTATGATGACAGCGCAAACAAAGGTACTTGCGGGACGAAAAATGGCGTTTGTTCCAATACTTCGCGCAGGTCTTGGTATGGTTGACGGTGTATTAAGTCTTATTCCCGCTGCAAAAGTTGGTCATATTGGTATGTACCGTGACCCCGAAACGCATACGCCTGTTGATTATTACTGTAAATTACCCGCCGATCTTAATGAACGTGATGTATTTGTTCTTGACCCGATGCTTGCAACAGGTGGCAGCGCCATTGACGCAGTCGCAAAGATTAAAGAATTTTCTCCTAAAAGAATCAAGTTTATGTGTATAATAGCAGCACCTGAGGGTATTGAGGCATTTACAAAAGCACACCCCGATGTGCCTGTATACTGCGCAGGACTTGACGACTGCCTTAACGACCACTGCTACATCCTACCGGGACTAGGCGATGCTGGCGACCGCATATTCGGAACAAAATAAATTTTAAATGTTAAAACTAAAATTTAAACCCTGCGTAAAATAACGCAGGGTTTTTTGTAACTAATTAATTATTTATCATAATAAATGGAGACCTTTTTAATTTTCGCGTCACCATCAGAATCAGTGATTTTCAAGGTCACTTTGTCAGCATAAATTGTGGGGAATTTACAGATGTTTTTATGACCAACCGTCTTGCCCAAATATGCCAAATCACCATCAATATTAGTGGGGGTATAGTGTACATTTCGAGTATAAACTTCGAAACCCTTAACAGCCTCTCCCTCAGTAATATCCTCTTCAATTACAATCATATTTATAAGAGTATGTTGGCCGATGTAAAAGACATATTCATTATCCGTTTTTTCAGGATAATCAACAGTAAATACCGGATTAGAAAAACGTTCTTCAAGCGCCTTGCCAAACTCTAAAATTCTTTCCTTATCCTTTTTAGGTAATTTACCGGTAGATTCAGGACCAATATTCAATAATAAGTTTGCACCCTTACCAACCGAAGAATCATACATACCCATAAGTTCGTCAATGCTTTTAACGGTATCTTCTTCGACATCATTTGATGTAAACCAATCTGAAAATCTCATACGGCAATCACATTCGCCCGGCAAGAATTTCTTCTTAGCCAATTTTTCCTTTGAATCTGCAAGGATTGAGAAGTCAACAGAATCGACAACTGCCGAATTATCAAGTCCTACATAACCGCTTTCATTACCAACCCAGCGTGTATCAGGATCCCACATATTGAATATGAGTATTTCGGGTTGTAAAGAACGAATTGCATCAATTATTCTTTGCTCATTAAAGGTAATACCCTCAGAGCCACAGCCGTCGAACCATAAATAATCAATTTTACCGTAATTAGTTAGCAATTCAGAAACCTGAGCAATGAAATAATCCTCAAACTCTTTACCTGTAAGACTTCCCTCTTTAATATTATAATCGGCGGGCGAATAGTAAATACCAACCTTAACATCATATTTACGGCAAGCAGTCACAAAATCTTCAACAACATCGCCCTCGCCGTTTTTCCAAGAAACATTTTTTACGGAAAAGTCTGTATACTTTGAAGGCCAGTTTGCAAATCCATCGTGATGCTTTGCGGTTAGAATTGCATATTTTGCTCCGGCGTCCTTAATGGTTTTTACCCACTCATCGCAATCAATGCTGGGTGGATTGAATTTTTCGATATGTAGTTCTTGCATGTCCCAATCCTTATATCCCGGATGGAAAGTGCGGAGTCCAAAATGGAAAAATACACCAAACTCCCATGAAAGAAAATCAAGTTGTTTTTTTGTTGGTATGGCTTTGTTTTCAACAGTCATAAGATAGACCTCCCTTTTGGAAAATTATATCATTTTAAGGCATATAAGTCAACATATTTTGTTAAAATACAATAACAAAATTATCTTATTATACCCAATGCTTCTTTAAGATTTTTAACACCGATAAGTTTGATTGAATTAGGACATGATGATATCTGCCGAATACAACTTTTAGGCAAAACACACTCCGTAAAACCGAGTCGCGCGGCCTCAGTAACGCGCGCCTGTATACGAGGTACACTCCTGATTTCACCCGAAAGTCCAACCTCGCCAAAAGCAACGAGTGTATCACTGATTGGCGTATCGCGTAATGCGGAAACCAATGACATACACACAGCCAAATCGACGGCAGGCTCATCAAGACGCATTCCTCCGACGACATTTAAATAGGTATCAAGATTAGAGAAATAAATCCCCTCTCGCTTTTCAAGGATTGCAAGTAACATATTTAGGCGGTTATAATCAAATCCATTGGACATTCTGCGCGGATTACCAAAGCCTGTGGTAGTAACAAGTCCTTGCACCTCTGACAAAATGGGTCGGGTACCCTCAATCACACAGGTGATACAACCGCCCGAAACATTACCCATTCTCCCAGACAAAAGCATTGCAGATGGATTTTCTACCACCTGAAGTCCCTTTTCGGTCATCTCAAAAACACCAATTTCGTTTGTGGAACCGAATCTGTTTTTAATAGCTCGTAAAATTCGGTATGATTGATTTCGCTCACCTTCAAAATAAAGCACGGTATCAACAATATGCTCTAACACCTTTGGTCCTGCAATATCGCCGCCCTTATTAACATGCCCCACGATAAAAATGGGAATATCAAGCGCTTTTCCTGTACGAAGCAGCATATTGGTGGATTCTCTCACCTGAACAATGCTTCCTGCAGATGAGGATAACTCACTTATCTGCAATGTTTGAATTGAGTCAACCATAACGATATCGGGTTTCATAGAAGTCATATATTCACAAATAGCCTGTGTATCAGTCTCAGACATAACTGTGATATTATCACCTACAACATCAAGTCGTGCTGCTCTAAGCTTAATTTGAACTGCAGACTCCTCGCCAGATATATAAAGAATATTAAGCTTGTCCGCTAAATGATTACAAATCTGCATCAGTATTGTTGACTTGCCGATACCGGGGTCACCACTGAGTAATACAACCGAACCCTTAACAATTCCACCGCCAAGCACACGGTCAAGTTCTGTAATGCCTGTTATAAATCTCGGTTCGTCAGCGGCGTTAATTTGCGACAGAATTTTTGCATCAGAAATCACTTTAACCGCACTTTTTGCAGTTAAGTTATTTTGTTTTTTGTCAACAATCATTTCCTCGTTTAAGGTATTCCACGAACTGCATCCGGGGCACTGTCCCATCCACTTAACAGATTCATAGCCACATTCACTGCAAATAAAAACTGTTTTTGTTTTAGAAGCCATAATATTCGCCGCCTACTCTATGTATTTTGGTAAAAATCAATTATTCCACACGATATAGCAAATGCCATCTGTGATTGATAACTATCATCTTTAAGTTTTTCAAGTTCTGACTTATTGCTAAGAAAGCCACATTCAACAATTACAGCAGGTACCTTTGCATTCTTTAAAAGATATGTACTGCTTGTTCCCTGCTTTATAACCCGTGTGTTATCGGGCTGTAAAAGTTTGGTAATGCTGTTTTGAAGACAATCGGCAAGCTGTAACGCTTGGTCAAAATTCTTTGTATAAAACACCTGTGCGCCGTTTGCTGCAGAGGTTGTAAATTTATTTAGGTGAATACTAACATAAATAGCATCGGGATTTTCTTCCATTATTTTAAGCCTATTTACAAGATCGCTCTTCTTTCGGTTTGAAATTGCCGTTTTTTTATCATCCTCTGTTCCTGAATCATCAGTACGCGTCATGATGACTTCAAACCCATTAAATTTGAGATGTTCCTCTACTTTTAAAGAAATCAACAAGTTTATATCTTTTTCGACAGTCCCGTCACCAGCAACAGCACCCCCGTCAAACCCGCCGTGGCCTGCGTCAATTATAACTTTTTTGTGGCTATCGGCGAAGGCACTTGTGGACATTATCTCACTTTTCACATATCCAAATGCCGCTATCAGACAAATGATGCTCAGCAGTGCCAACTGCGGTGTAAATCTTTTAAACATATTCAAGGGGTTTCTCCTCACTTATTATATAACTATTTGTCTTTCATTGCAAGTTAAACCTATCCTTTAATAATATGTTTGTTTACCACATTTTAGCATATATATTTTATGATATTGTATGTACCAAAGTACGTACAATGAATCAGTGTTACAAGTTATAAAACGAATTTTACTGTATATTTGCATACCATTAAGATATTCTATAAGTATAACTGTTTGATTTTAGAGGTAAAGTTGTTCGATGCGCATCCGCATAAAATAATTTGAATCAAATTAAAAATCAAGAGAAATACTAACAAAAGAAAGGAGTTATATCTATGAATGACGATAAGAAAATTGAGCAAAAGCCAGAACCTGAGATAAAAGAAAATATAAAGCCAATTAAGCCCGGTGACATAATAGGCAAAGTTGATGTTCATGACACACGCGAACGCAGAGACGGCCCCGGCGGTAATTAAAAAAATCACCCTTGCGACTTAATTTAAGTCGCAAGGGTGATTGAATTTTCACGGACTGAAATTTTATTCAAACAGATGAAATTCTTTGTAAATATTTCTACGAAAATTCACATTATTCAAGGTTTCTATTGTATCAGGTTTTCGCTTACCTAATAACAAAAGCACAAAATATCTAAGAATGACTAAAAGCCATCCAACTGGCAATAGCAAAGGTAACGAGTTAACAAATTTGTACCTTCTCTTAGCGTTTTCATTTATGGTAAGAAGCAATTGCCAAGCAGGTCTTCTCGTTGATACAACGCCTTTTTTTCGGTCAGAAAGATATTTGATTTGGCTGTAACGGCCCACATCCTTCTTGCCAAAATTTCCGCCCGTCATAATATCTATAATTATTCCTTCAAGCAATTTATCATCTGCAGTACCCGTACACGATTTAGGTGTGCAACCCAAATATTTTACACAACATAGGGTAAGCAGCGAAGCAAACCTCCAAAGTCCAACCTCTTTTAATGTAAGTTCAAATGTGTATTTAAACTCTTCTTCGGTGAAACTTTCCACAAACACAGCCCAATCACAAAGATGACGAAGTCCCACACCCTCTGATGTCAAATGCACCGCAGTATGTAATAACAAAACCAAACCGTGATGAAATCTGTCGGGGATTATGATATCACCGCCTTGCAAGATATGCTTGTGTCCGTCAACGATAAGACTATCAAATAATTTATTAATCTTATCACCTATTTCCCCCTTTGGAACACCGTTAATACTGCGATGCATCTCACAAATAGTGAGAATCTTTTCAGAAGTTCTATGGAAAGCAATATGTATATTGCTACCTTCACCCTCAGGCTTATACCCTATTGATTTCAACAACTGTGTTACTCTTTCAAAGTCATCATTTGAGACAAGAAAGTCGACATCACCCATTGTTCGCAGTAAAGGTTCTTTGTAATATGAAGCAGACGCACAACCTTTAAGAATAGAATATGGGATACCGTTACTATGCAATAAGTTGCCGATTTCAATGTGTTGGTAGACCACACGTATGTTTTTTGCTACCGTTTGTAAATATTGTTTCTGCAAAGCGGTAACATCAAGATTTAAATGACTCATCGCAGAATATACAATCGGCAACACACCTTGAATTCTTGACTCATACAACAAGTCGTCATAATCAATATCAACATCAGCAATATTTTTTATCTCTTTATCAAATAAAGTGCAAGCCGTCAAATCAAGCACGAGTTCTTGCATTTTTGTTAATTTTTTCACAGCACTCTCCTTATCACTATAATAATTATTACACACATATATTATCCAAATAAATGTATTTAAGATCTTCGGGGGTTGGGTTGTTTGTTATCTTTTTAAATAGTTCTTATATAAAATTTTTAAATGTAATTTTAAAAATTTTCTTTGATAAAACGTATAAATTTTAGACGTTTTGTTCGTTGCATACCATTTTTTTAATTTAGAATTATCGCTTGCTTTTAAAAACATTTCTCTGCTTTTGGGATGGTTTATGATATGCATTATTTCTCTTTTTAGATTTTTAATCTTTTTTTGGTGAATAATTAAATAAGCAATATTTTCTTCAAAAATTTGAATAAAATGTTTTATATAATTTTCATTATTGAAGTCACAAATATCTTTAAAAATTTCTTCGTAAGAGGTTAGGTTTCGAACAATATTATCGAATCGAGGCGAGTATTGACTGATTAATGAATTTGGACGTTTTATATAATTATAAAAACAATCAGCAACGAATACAATACTTTGAGAATATTTCAAACAATGCATAATAAAGGGTTTGTCCTCTTCTTTGCGGTGTTCAACATTATACCTCACATTATTATTGATGAGTAATTCTCGTTTGATTAGTAATGTTGTATGTGCATTTAAAGGGTTGGCAGCGTTTTTTAAACCTATTGAATTTGGAATGATTTCTTTTTCGATATATTCTCTATCTAAGAAAATATTACAAGGATAGTTATATTTATGTTGTGTTATTCCTTTTTTTGAAACGGTTTTAAAGTTGCAAACAACTAGGTCTGAATTGTGTGATATAGCTTGAGACATCATAATTTTATGCATATCAACTTCTACGGTGTCATCAGCATCCATCATTATAACATATTTGCCCTTTGCTGTTTCAATTCCTTTGTTTCTTGTAAAGCTGGCGCCTTGATTTTCATGGGTTAATAAAACAATTCGGTCGCATTTGTTTGCATATTCTTGAGCGATATCAAGACTGTTATCACTCGAGCCATCGTTTATGATAATAATTTCTGAATCTGTAAAAGACTGTGAAATCAAAGAATCTAATGTTTCTTTTAAATATTTTTCCTTATTGTAAAGCGGTACAATTACGGATAAAAGAGGGTTGTTCATAATAGAAACTCCTGTTATTGACTATATTGGTTATAAAACATCTTCTAAGTATTTAACAAGCTTTATCGGCGATGAATATTCATTGGTAAAAAATTCATATTTAATATCCGACTTAATAAAATCAATATTAATTTCCTTATCACTATCAAACACACAAAGATTATCTGAATCGATAGATTGTAAATATTCAGGATTTGCATTATTGGTAATTAATTTGCGCTTGTATGTTTTTGCTTCTCTTAGCCGCAAAGTCGGTGCAACACTTTTGCCCTGAATAATCTCAAGGATACACTTGCTTTTATTAACATTCTCAAGGTTTTCCATATATGAAATCGGTTTACTATAGCAAAGTCCATCGCCCGCAATTTGATCCTCAGGCTTTGCACCACAAATAATAAAGTTACATTTAACACCGTTTTTAACGAGATATTTATATGTATTGTGAATTTTAGCAAGTCTGTCTTTTGCAAACCCTAAAAAATATACATCAGTTTCAAATTCTTGCGGTGTGGTAATATCAAGTAATGGTGTATAATAATCAATATCTAAATAATTTATATCAAGCTTCTTCGCATCATTTGAATCATAAGTAATGATTAAATCGGAAACCTTTTTAACATTATCAATTTTAATATTACCTTTTGATGCAAGATCAAGGTATAAGACGACACACTTGTTTTTGGGGTTTAGTTTTTTAATATATTTGAATAGTTTAACATCCTGTGTTATATACTTACCACCTAAAAATACATAACAACAAGGTTTTTTGTTTTCAAATTTATGGCAACACATTTTTTTGTACCACAAATTTTTGAACGGTAGTTTTACTTTTTTGTTAAGTTTTGCTGACCAGTGCAAAAAAAATATTTTTTGCACCACAGCGTTTGCATTAAATGCGCGCGACAATACTTTTACAAAAGGATATTTTGAAAGAGAACCAAATATGGGTTTAAAAAAATCACTATTAACGCTATAAAAGACATAGTTATACTTAGTTTCCATCAAATCAAACACCTACATTTAATAAATTTTTTAGTAATTTTTTGTGTTTTCACGGCACCAAATGTTTACAAAGCAATAGCTTTTTAAAGCGTTTTTAACCTTCTTTGTCGAACTCCAAAAACGTTTATAGTAAGCCAATATACCAACCTTTGAAAGCAACCACAGAAGCTTATAAAAACATTTTTTGCTTGGCAAATTTGCACATTCTAAATCAAAAAGCTCTTTATCTTTGTGGGACAAAGCAAAGTCAATTCTTGATTTGTAAAACTTATTTTTGACAATAGCTATGTATTTATTATAATCACTTTCGCTAAGATTAAGTTGTTTTAAAACGCCGTAACGGTTTAATTCGTAACCTTTTAATCTTTCAAGCGCCCTTTCAATGCCACCATAATGAGAGTGAGACTGTGAATGTATAAAATACTTCATAAGAGGCTTGTTTATAAAACCCGATTTTGAAACCAATGCCACAGGCATCATAATTTGAAGATTTTGACCATAAGCAGAGGTATATATTTCTTTTCCTGATAAAGCCTCAAATAAAACGTCAGTTCTTACCATATAGGAACCGGGCCAATTATTTGTAGTTCCTTTTAGAAGGTCTACAAATATGTCCGTGTTTTTAAGTTGCTTATTAGATTTAATAAAAATACGCTTCCCAAAAGGCTTTTTCTCTGTTACATAGTAGCCGTTATTTCTAACCATACCATACTGCGGGTGAGAGTGCAAAAATTCCGCTTTTTCTTTAACGCAGTCGTTAAACAAAATATCATCAACGTCATATAGCATTAAAAACTCACCTGTTATCTCTTTTAAGGCGGTATTTACCGCTGCGGCAGCTCCTTGATTTTCTTGTTTTATGTATTTGAATATATATCCTTTTTCTTCGATTTTTGACCTATAACCTAATATAATTTCCTCACTGTTGTCGGTAGAGCCGTCGTTTACAACCACAAGCTCAATATTTTTATAGCTTTGACGTAAAATTGAGTCAAAACAGCAGTCAAGGAATTTTACACCGTTGTAACAAGGTATAATTACTGAAACCAATTTGGGACACGCTTTAATTTGTGTGTTTGTTTTCTTTAATTTTTTGATAACAAATTTTTCTACGCAACAATCTCCCCCCCCCAGAATATTATGTAAACCATATAAGGCGGGGAATTTGTTTTGCCAATAATACATTCTGTCGAAATTATCTAGACCTATTGAATTTTGTTTGTTTAAATATTCTTGCATAAAAAATTCGCTATTTTTATATTCAAGTGCCACTTTTAAGCGTAATTTAAAGTATTTATCGGCAATAAATTTAAAATATTCGTCAAGGTTTACACCATGGTTTTTTTCTATTTGTTTAAGGGTTGCATTTAATATTTCTTCGTGTTCGCCGTACCTTAAAAGAAATTTTTCCATGGTATTGGCACCTTTGGACATACTACTTTTATAAATAATATAATTATAAAGCGGTTTATTTAAAAAATAGCGTTTGTGTTTATAGTAAACAGGTAATAACATCTGCCAATTTTGACCTCTTTTTGCGGGATAAATGCTTCTTTCGGGGTTTGCCTCCAAAAATGCTTCGGTACGCACCATATGACAACCCGAACAAAAAACACTGTCGCCATTCAGCATCAGTTCAAACTGATTATCTTGCTTCATTTTGTCAGTTACTGTTTTTTTAAGAAGTGTGGGGTTTTCAAGGTCATCCTCTTTTCGAACATAGGCATTGCTGGTTACAATGCCATAATCCGAATTTTCCTTTAAAAATTTCACACGTTCATAAACAGAGTCGGTTTCTAAATAGTCATCAGCATCGGGCCAGCAAAGAAATTCGCCTGTAAAGTGATTCAGCCCCGTGTTTATAGCACCACCAAGACCCAGATTCTCTTGATAAATATATTTAAAAAGCATACCTTGTTCGATGAATTTTTGCTCGTAGCTTTTTACAATGCTTTCTGTATTGTCTGTAGAGCCGTCATTAACCAAAATAAACTCTATTTTTTTATAGGTTTGGTTTAAAACGGAATCCATCAGACGTGATATGGTCTTTTCGCCGTTATAACAAGGGGTGATAATACTTACTAAATCTCTAATCATCTATTTTCTCCTAAGCTTGTTTATTAAACTGAGGGCTATTGAATACAGATGTTTAAAATCTGCCGACCTAAAGTAAAGTAAAAACAAAATAAGGTTTGGAACAATTCCTATAACTGCAACAGCAATAAAAAAACGAAGCCAACTAAGGTCAGAAACAATGGCGTTTACACATGAATATCCGCCAAAACACATTATTGCAGTAAGGGTAAGACGGAAGATGAAAATCAAATAATATTCCTTTGCCCTTTTATCAAAAAGATTTTTATAAACTATATAGGGTCTTATGAGGGAGGGTACCAGCCCTGAAACAACGGTGCCGATATAAACGCCCACTAAACCGAGTTTAAGTGCCAACACGATCGAAACCACAAGGTTTACAACGCTTTGAATGAGTGCCAAGTATTTATCTTGATTAAAAATACCACCCGCAACCTTGATGTTGTTTACTGAAACTCTTTGCCCTACCATATAGTTATTAAGAATAAAGAGGGATAGAAATGCCACGGGTAAGGTGTATTCGCTGCCCCACATCAAAGATATAAATGGCTGAATTAAAGAAAATAAAGCCACAGATGAAAAACTAAAAATCCAAAAGTTTGCAAAGTCCATCGTTCGAAAAATACGGTATTGTTTTTCGCGGTCGTCTGATGCAAACAGGTTGCCAAGACTTCCTATAGTGCCATTAAAAATTATATTTACAAACTGGTTTACTGTGCTTGAAATTAAAGTGTAGTTTGATACAAGACCCACCGTTGTTACATTAATAAAGGCGGAAATAATTATATTATCGGTTTGATTAACACTAATTTGCCCAATTTTGTGAAGCATCAAGGCCTTGACATTGCCGATAATTTTATTTTTTTCTTCCTTTTCAAGGGGAACAACATTTTTATCCTTAAGGTAGGGATAGCGGTTGTTGATGTAAATAGCAGTGTAAATTTTTTGAATAAGGTGCATAAGCGCCTGAGTCAACAAATAAAGAACATAGCTTTTAAAGACAACCAATAAAACTATCTGGAAAAAGTGCATCAAAATATTAAAGATGGCAGAAATATTTGATACCACATAATGCTTTTGGTCGGCATTTACAAGACTGTATTTATAGCTTACAAAATAGGTTGAAACGGTGTTAAAAAGGAATATCAAATAATAAAGTCTTACGTGCTCAATTCCCTCTGCACCTTTTACCAAAACATTTAAAAAGGGTAAAATTGCAAGTCCGATAACCGAAACCACAAGGGCAACGAGACGATATGCAGTTTTGTAAACACCCATTAGGGATTTGATTTTTTCGATGTCGTTTTCAGCAACAGGCTTATAGAGGCTGTAGTTCATAGCAGCACCAATACCAAGCTCCGTAAGGGTCAAGACTCCTAATACACTTGTGAATAAGCCGTTGATACCTAAATAACCAACGCCGATAGTTTTAATAAATGCAGTTCGGCAAATAAACGATAAAAGAATCGTTACAATGGAGCTAATATAGCCCCAAAAAATATTTTTGCCGGTATATAAAACTCTGGACTTCAATTTTTTACCCACCTATTTTACTAAAAGTCGTTTAATTCTTGTTTTGTAAAAAATCCACTTTTTCTTTGCTTTTTTCAATATAGAAGTTTTGTACCAATTTTTATAAAGGTGTTCGGTACTAACCTTGCCTATAGCATCAAAGAACATAGCTCTTTTAGGGTTACAACGCGCAGATTTTGTTATAATTGCTGCCTGACTTGCTAAGGCTTTTTCACGGTCCGCCTCTTCAAAGAAAAGTCCACCTGCGGATAGAAGTTCCTCAAAAAAAGTGCGGCCTTGTGTAGAGTTAATAAGAATCAGCGACAGACCCTCGTCGGTATCTTTTATTGTATTACTAACCTTACGGGGACTCCAACAATCAGCGATTGTTATATCTGCAGAGCTGCCTTGCTTCTTCGCTTTGCAAGAGTAGCAAGAGGGGCGCAAGATGGTATTGTCAAGGAAAAGTCTTAAAAACCAGTCGTCCTCTAAGGTATTAAGGCTTACTCGTTTATTATCCTTAATCTTCATTGAGAAATAGTGCCAACCAAAGCGCTTATCTCTGAAAGAAATCTGCGGATTTTCGCTGTCGGTTTTAAAGCAAACATAGTTGGCCCACACTTTAGGTGAGGGCACACCGTGGCAAATAAAATCTTGCGTTAAAAGATTGGGATAATTTTTGCCTAAATAAGCATACAAGCCCTTAATTTGACAGGGAGTGCCAGAAAACAGTACTCGTCTTCCAAGGTCTAAAAACTCTTTTGCTTTTTTAAAACAGTCGCCCATATCGCTTTGCACATATTTAGAGCCCATAAACTGTTTGAGCTGCTCCTTAGTGTCAGCAAAGGTGTGCCTAACCTCGCGGCCTATCATAGCAGCACCGAAAACCACACCGTTTTCGTCAATAACCTTTTGTGCTAAATGATAGAAAATGCCGCCCGAAGAACTATTCTTTCGAATTTCTGGGTTTTTACTGTATCCAATAAAACAATGTTCGCCAACCGCTTTTTCGGGAGCGGTTTTATTTATTGCAGGGCATATTTTTTCACATTTTTTACATCCCACACATTTATCCAAATCAATTTTTGGGTATTTAAAGCCCTCGCTGTCGCTCACCATAGTGATACAATTTACGGGACAGGCACTCTCACAAGCCGTACAACCGCAACAGTCCTCTTTTATGGATAAAACAGTATCTTTAAGTACATTTTTTTCGGGCTCGACAGCCGAATTTAAAGCCTTTTCAAGAAAATCAAACGCTTCTTTTCTTTTCTCTACCAAAATACTGTCGGTATTTGAAAAATTTGTCGAAAACAGATTGTCAGGTGTCAAAACCTTATAATTTCTATCCTGCAAACCAAAGGTTGAAAGCAGTGTTTCAATTCGTGAGTTCATGGATTTTCCGCTTTCAACACGGGTAAAGGTTACAAAATCGGTCTTCATAATTATTGAAAATACAGTGCCATGGAAAGAGTCGGTGCAAACTAATTTCGCATTATTAATAAGGTATAATAATTCTTGCGGTGAGGTAGCGTAATGCTCTAAATCAAGAACATCGAAAAGGTGGATTATGTGAAGACCGTTTTCCCTTGCGATTTTACCAATATATTTGTCGTGCTGTTTTGTGCGGTTTCCTAAAAAATAGGTTAAAATATATGGTTTTTCGGTGTCAAACACAGGTTTTTTTGCAATAGACAGCCACTTTTCTTTAGAAAGACACATTGTGGGGTCGCAAAGCACAGTAGCATCTCTGCCACAAAGCTCTTTAATAATTATTTTGCCCTGTTCCTCTCTAACAGAAAGATGGGGAATCTCATTTAGCCAATTAGAATAGTTTTCTTTTAAAATGTCGGGGATTTCTCCTATTCCAAAGCTTGGTGAAAAGGTTATTCTTTTATGCTTGGGTGCAAACTGCAAAAAGTTAATAGAGGAAATCATAGGATATGTAGGATTCCAAACCTGGTCGCTGCCCGAAACAAAGTAGTCGTACTTATCAATTTGATTTTTGTTCCAAGGTTTGTTTATATTGATGTGTGCGTTACCCCAATGTATTAATTCATTTCGTAATTCATCGAACGCATTTTTACGGGCATTGCTGGCATGATTTAAAGCTATTTTGTTTTTTCTGCAGAAAAGCAAAGTTTTTAAAATACCGCTGCCCGAATTTTTTATATTATGGCGATAGTTTAACTGGTCTAAAACATAGGTTTTAATATACTTTGGGGTAAATTTGTTTGTTTTACCCGTTCTGGGATAATATTGCCCGAATCGTGTATCGTTTATAATGGTTTCGGCTTCTAGCCCTAGCTCTTCTATAACGCTTTGGACGGCATAATTTTGCAACACATTGCCGTAATTGTTGCCGCCATTAAGAGTAATTATTCCTACCCTTTTTTTCATTTTTTGATTCTCCAATGTTAACTAAGTTTGATTTTATGTAATATATAAAATAAAGTTGGACTTGTCTTGAAAAGCAAAAATTTATATCTTTGTTCTTTAGATAAATCCTTACATGCCATAGCTTGTCTGCAATATTTTTTGAAAACCTTAAAAATTTCTTTTTGCTCGAACGAGTAGTTCTTTTTGTCAGCTCTCATATCGCAATAGAGCATTATCACAAGATTTTCCATATTTACAAGATGTTTAGGCATCAACTCAGGGAAATCTTTTGTATACAATACATCATAAGCCTCAAAAAGCTTAAGTGCCGTAAGTTGTGATGGTCTGAAATTTCCTCTTACAGCACTGTTTTCCGATTGAACATAGTGATAAAGCGGCCTTTTTTCAAACCACACCTTATTTGCCTTGCTGAAAGCAAATCGGGAGAATAGACTATCCTCGCCGCGTAAAATGGTTTCATCAAACCTTAAATTTTCGATGATTTTTTTAGAAAAAAGCTTGTTCCAAGCAAAAGCAACATTATAAACCAACTGATATTGTGCACCTGCTCTATCAAAAAGGCCGTAATTCTTTTCTGCTATGCGGTGAGCGGTTTCTTTATCTGGATAGGTTATAAAGTGCTCGTAATTTACCGCGTCAACATTATGTTCTGAAATAATATTTAACAGATATTTAAATGCGTCTAGATCAAGATAATCATCCGCATCAATAAAACTAAAATAATCACCGTGTGCAAGGTCTATGCCCTCGTTGCGAGTGGCGGATACACCGCGGTTTTCACGTGATATAAAAACAATTCTATCATCTTTATCAGCGTACTCTTTACAAATATCGGCACTGCTGTCTTTTGAACCATCATCTATCAAAATTAACTCTAAATTTTTATAAGTTTGATTAACTATTGAATCAAGACATTTTCTTAAATGCTTTGAAGCGTTATAAATAGGAATTATAACTGAAATTAAAGGTTCCATAAAATTACTACCTTATTTGAAATTTTTTAATTCCTCGGAAATATCAATACTTTCTCCTATTTTATATTGCCATTCCTTTGGAGTTATATCGCAGGTGCCGCCTGCGTGGAAAAAGGTAATTTCGCCGAAAATGATTTTGCCGTCAATATTATAAAAATCTACCCTGCAAAACGGAAAAGGGTTGCTTAAAATTTGAGCGTATTTTAACATTTGGTCGAAATTTTCAGGTTTTGAAACAAGTGTAGAATCAAAGTTGGGTCTTGAGGCGGTAATGTCAAGCAGATTAAAGTCTTTGTCATAAACATTTCTTCGTGCATCGTGACGGTGATTTCCACTGTCATCCGCAGTATCAATATCAACAAAGATATATTCACATTTGCCCTTGCTACACAAAAAGCGGTAATCTACAAGTCCTTCGCCGTCTTTGCTTTCAATTATTGCTTCCACAATTATTTTGCGCTCTATATCATGATAATTCCACTCTCTTGAATCAAGAGAGTAGTCGTGCTTCATGCCACGACTAAGAATTTTTATTGCGCTCTTTTTATCAAATGTTTCAAGATCGTTACATCGAACATTGCAACCACTCATATGATTAGCTTTCATATAGAAGGAGTTTGGAAGAATATTCCACTTAATTTCATCAACGCTATTATACACGGCGTACAAGGGATTTAAAATATGTTCAAGCCCGCAATCTTTTACATATTCTCTAACAAGATATTTATCCGAACATTTTGTGCAAAGGGGGTTTCGGTAGTGCATTTTGAGCCACAATTGTTTTTCATCAAATGTTTTTGGCTTTTTAAAATCAGGGCTTTCGCCGTGTGTTATTTTATATGCTCTTTTAAAATAAAGTTCATTTGGAATGACTCTGCGAACATTTATATTAATAGAATGCATTAACGACCAGAAGTCCTTACCTAATTCACTATTGTATAAAAAGTGTTTAAATGTAGTTTTTAAACTCATAATATACTCCTTTGGAGATTTTATAAATCGACTAAATGTTTCCGAACACCCATTTGAAATTATTAAGGGCAACGCTTTTTTCAAGGGAATATAACCAAAAGAAGAAGAAGGCCACAATTATAATAAAGGAAAATATTCTTTTTTCTCGCGGTTTGAGACCTTTAATAAGTTCGACTATTCCTAGTGTGGAAAAAGGTGCTGTATAAATACCTACTCGCGCAAAATATGCACTGTTAGATGTTGCAAACATTGTAACGCCGTTAATTATAAGAAAATTCAACCAAAAGCGTTGGTCTTTTGATAATGGTCTACCGTAATACGTAAATAAGAAGAATGCGGCGGGAGCAATTGCCACTAAAACACGGAATGTATTAACGGTTGTTGTTATATATTTACTTTCTTCAGAAAGTTCATCTCGCAAAATAAAACCCGCTAAATCCAACAACTCTGAAAATGAAAAAAGAATAAAAAAACTGGCAATTATCAGCAATATGATGTTTTTGAAATTGATTTTGTTGTAAATAATAAAGTAAGGAAAGATCATTATTATAGCAGAAGCATGAAATAAAAAAGCAACAAAAACAAGAAATGCATATTTCCAAAATTTTCTCTCTTTAATAAATGGTAAACTCGCAAAAAGAATTGCAGAAGCTAAATACTGACGGATACCGTTAAAGCAACCATGCCAACAACCTAAAAAAACATACAACAATGTTGCTAAAAGCAACATGTCGGTGTTTTTATATATTGTAGACAAAAACAAAACAACAGTAATACAGGCACAAATAAAAATAAATGATGTGGCATTTCCGCCCACAAGAGTCACTAATTTTGCAATAAATCTAATTCCTGGATCATTTAACTCTAAAAGGCTTTCCCAAAATTCTGTAGCAAGACGGTTGAACCCTTTATAATAAGCGCCGTAATCAGAGCCAACATTATGTCTAAATCCTGCGACAAAAATCAGCGTTATGGCCGCTAAAATAAAGAAGAATTTAGTAACGGTAGTTTTTTCTATAACAGTTTCATTGTTTATGCCGATACTTTTTACAGTGCCACTTTCGGCAAAACACAAAAAGCCAAAAACAAGTAAAATTGTAATGTAATAAGTAGTCATAAAAACCTCAAAATTTTCATTTATCTATTCTTTTTTCTAAGTCTTTTTTTAAGATTTGCAGGAATAAGACCTGATATCAACGGTTTAAAAGCAAAAGGATAATAGTAAATTGGCATTTTTACGAGTCTATAGCCGTTTAAAGCGGTAAGTGTTGCATAAAAACGGTATCTATACTTTTTGCGTTTAAAAGCGTTTTTATCCTCGGTAATAACATATAAAGGGTCGGGCAAATTAACGCCGCGATAACCCTTTGCAAAAAAGCGAAACCACAAATCAAAATCTTGACCGCGTTGTGTTCTTCGGCTTACTAAATAGCCTCCCAAACTGTCATATACACTTTTATATGTCATAATAGTTGCGTGGGCGAAGCAAGAATTAAAACGCAAATCGAATTTGGTGGGCTCGTATTTATATGTTCTGACACCGTCAACTACATTTCCGTTAAAAACTTTCATAGTTGTGCCGACTAGGCTGATTTCGGGGTTGCTTTTAAGAAAATCTATTTGCTTTTTAAATCTTTCAGGTTTGGAAATATCATCCGCATCCATACGTGCAACAAAGGTACCCTTTGCGTATTTAAGACAGTGATTTAAAGAATATGACAATTTGGAGTTTTTCTCATTTTTAACAAGAGTGATTTTATCTGGATATTTTTCACGGTATTGCTCTAAAATTTTATATGTATTATCCGTAGAACAATCATCGCATATAATAAATTCCCAGTTAGTATATGTTTGGTTTAAAATGGAATCGATACTTCTTGAAACACAGTCTTCACAGTTATAAACCGCCATAATAACCGAGACCAAATCAGAATTTTTTGACATATTCTCACCTTTTTAGATTAAATGTTTATTAAATCACCCAATTTTGTTTCCCATTCATCAGGCTTCATACGAACGAAACCGCCGCCGTGGAAGAAGGTATATTCGCCAAAATAAATTTTCCCGTTAAGATCGTACAAATCTATTCTAACATGTTTAATTCCCTTTGAAAGCTTAGCTGCTATTTCTTTCATTTCCTCAAAAAGGCGGGGCTTTTCAATATCCTTGCCCGACTGAGGATGAATGTTTTCGATATTTAGATGATTAAAATCCATATCAAAGAAATCAAACTTCACATCAATGTTTCGGTCAGTAGCCACAAACATAATTTCGGGCTTACCGTTAAAGCAAAAGAATTTATAATCCTCGATGCTTTTTTCGGGTGCCGATTCATCAATCATAAACTGCTCGGCGATAATACAAGGCTTTATACCTTTATACGGGTACTCTCTACCCGCATAAAAATACTCTCTTTTAAGGCGGTTACAAAAATGAGAACTTAATTTACCCAAATCTTGCTCAGTTAAAGAATTTTTATCTGTTATAACCTTTGTGCTTCCTGAATCGTGGTTACATTTTAGCACAAATTTTTCAGGTAGAGAATCAAAATCAATGTCATCAAAGGATTTCCAAATCCCAAGCAAGGGAAAAAGATATTCCTCACCCAAAACTTTAGTTATATGCTCGCGAACGGCAAGTTTATCCACAAGCTTTGTGTATTCGGGTTTTCTGTCATTAACCTTTAACCATTGCAATTTTTCACAAAATCCCTTAGGATTTTTGAAATTCAAGATTTTTCCTGTTGTGAGATAATAATGAATTTTTAAATATAATTTATCAGGCATAAAAGATAACAAATATCTCATATTTCTTCTGAAATTTGCGCCTAAAATTTTCTTTAAATCAATCATTTTAAATCCTCAAATTATAAATTTTCTTTGTACCACTCGATAGCAAGTTTAATACCGTCTTGGAAGCTGTAGTCAGGGTCGTAGCCTAAAAGACGTTTCGCTTTGCTGATATCAGCGTTAGAGTGCTTTATATCACCTTTACGGTCGGGGCCAAAGTTGGGCTCTAAGTCGACACCAAGCGCTTTTGTAAGACCATAATAAATATCTATAAGATATTCACGACCACCGTAGGCAATATTATAAGCCTCACCTGCTGCTTCGCGCGGCGCAAGACAGGCCTTAAGATTTGCCTCAATTACATTATCAATATAGGTGAAATCGCGGCTTTGTTTGCCGTCACCGTTAATGGTAGGTGTCTCACCGTGGATGAGCATTTTTAAAAATTTCGGTATAACTGCAGCATATGCACCATCTGGATCCTGTCTGCGACCGAAGACATTAAAGTAACGCATACCGTAGGTATCAAGACCGTAATGCATTGTATAAAGTTTCGCCCATTCTTCATCACAGCGTTTTGTAAGTGCATAGGGTGATAAAAGATTGCCCTCTCTGCCCTCTGTCTTGGGTAGATTTGGCTCATCACCGTAAACAGAAGAACTTGATGCATAAACAAATTTTTTAACGCCGCACTGACGAGCAGCTTCTAACATATTGAGTGTACCTTCAATATTGTTACGGCAATAAAACAATGGCATTTCAAGGCTTCTGGGAACGCTTCCCCACGCAGCTTGATTGAGTACAAAGTATATACCATCACACGCTTTTATACAGGTGTCTAAATCTTTAATATCGCCCTTAATAAACTCGTAATTGGGGTTATCAAGAAAAATATCAACATTTTCTTGCTTACCTGTAGACAAATCATCAAGAGCGCGTACCTTATAACCCATATTAAGAATTGCTTCACATAGGTTTGAGCCGATAAAACCTGCGGCACCGGTTACAAGAAATTTAGTATTTTGAGGGAATTTTAAATGTTTATAACCCATTGTGTTAATTTCACTCTTCTCTAATAATATTGTAAATTAACTTGATTACAGTCTCCAATAATTATAGCCTGCTGTTTCATATTCTTTACGATTAAGTAGACCCTTAATATCTGCAAGTACCTTTGTGCTGTTATC
>JAZRPH010000046.1:0-20308 GCA_045649125.1 Acutalibacteraceae bacterium
TGTACGCTGCTTTGAGAATGATTGAACAATTAACGGATGATGATTTACTACCAAGGTACATCTTTAAGAATATTTTGAAAGACTATGAAAACATAGTCGATACTACCAAGTTTAATACAAACGAAAAAACTAATTAAGGAGTAAAATTATGAGTAAGAAAATAAGAGTTGCCATATATGCAAGAGTTTCTACCAAACACGAAGCTCAAATGTTGGCATTTGATAATCAAGTTCAATGGTACAAAAGATTATTTACACAACATCCCGAATGGGAGTTGGTTGAAATGTATACCGATGAGGGTATTACGGCAACATCAACCAAAAAACGAGCAGGATTCAATAAAATGATTGCAGATGCTTATGCAGATAAGTTTGATTTGATAGTAACAAGAGAAGTTTCTCGTTATGCAAGAAATACGATTGACTCACTTCAACACGTACGTGATTTACGAAAAATCAAAAAGTATATTTATTTTGTGCTTGAAGATATTGACACTCGTGCAAGAAATTACGAAAAAAAATTAGCAGATGCTTCGTCCAATGCACAAGAAGAATCACGAAAGACCTCTGAACGTGCAAAGTGCGGTCAGCAGATTTCAATGGAAAATGGTGTTATTTACGGAAACGGCAACATTTTAGGTTACGACCGAAAAGTAACCCCTATTGACGAGAAGAACAAAATCGTGGAAATGGTCATTAACCCCGAACAAGCAAAAACAGTGAAAATGATTTTTGAGTGGTATCTCGGTGGTTGGGGACTTGAAAAAATCAAATATGAGTTAGAAAAAGAGGGCCGATTAACTGCAACAGGAAAAACCAAATGGTTTGTATCGGTAATTTCAAAAACTCTCAAGAACCCTTTTTATTGCGGAACAATGGTTTATCGCAAACAGTATGTTCCCGAATATTTGGACCAAAAAAAGATAGTAAATTACGGTGAGGTTGAAAATATCGTTGTTGAGGGAAAACACGAACCCATTATTAGTAAAGAAGATTTCAACCGTGTTCAAGAAAAATTAGGCACTCGCAGACAAGAAATGCCTTATGTTGCAACAGGACGATTACCCAAGGGCATTAGACCACCCACAAGTGTATGGTGTACGTTGTTAAGGTGTATTTGCGGTCATAAGTTTAACCGTCGTAAATGGAATAGGTCTGCCGTTGGTACACAGTACGGTTATCAATGTTACGACAGTATACACACAGGAACCGTGCAAACACGACAGAACAAAGGCCTATCAACAGAGGACATTTGCGATACTCCTATGATTCAAGAGTGGAAATTGCAAATGATGGCTAAAACCATATTTGAAAATGCACCCCTTGAAATAGACGATGTTATTGAACTTGCATCTTCAATGATTGAAAAGCATATTAACGATACACCCGACGATGTTTTAAAGACCAATACAGAAATCAAAGAGATACAAGCAAAAATCAATAAGTTGCAAGATAGAATTGAGGGTTTTATGGACATGAGAGCAGACGGAGAACTAACAAAGGTAATGTATCTAACCAAGGTGGAAAAAACAGAGAGCGAAATAAAGGCATTAGAATCTAAATTGGAAGAACTTACGTCTGGAAACACCAATGTTGAAATGCCCCTTGAAAATGTTACAGAGCGATTGTCAGTGTTAAAAGATGCTCTAATCAATTATGCAGTATTTGACACAGAAAACGATGTTCCCGACAAAATTGTTGATGCCTTTGTTGAAAAGGTCGTTGTTTCAAAAGACGGCTTTGATTGGTATATGCGATATTCACCCGAAAATGCCATTTCTTGTGATGTTGAGGGCAGAAAAGGAAAGGCAAATGTTGCTTTTGCACCAAATACCCCCTTTACTTCTTCTCAACACAGGCTGCAATCAAAGAATCTAAGTAATTAGGTTTTAATATGAGAGAAGTGATTTTTTGCAGGGGGTACTTTAATTTAAAATCCGCCCGAAGAAATTCGGGCTGATTTTTTATACGCATTGAATTGTTGTAGCAAGAATGATATAATTAAAGCAATCGATAAATAAGAATTTGACGGAGAACTACTATGACAATTAGATTATTTATGGGGGCAATTACTAAATTTTTATTAGGTTTTATTTTTGTTGGATTATTGATATTTTTACCAGCGGGTACTTTTTTCTTTTTTAACGGTTGGTTATTTATGGGAATATTATTTATTCCAATGTTCTTTGCAGGGATTGTAATGATGTTCAAAAATCCTGAACTATTAAAAAAGCGACTGGATGCAAAAGAAAAGCAAAAAGAACAGAGTCTGGTTGTAAAACTTAGTGGTCTTATGTTCTTGGCTGGTTTCATCGTTGCAGGACTTGGTTTTCGCTTTAATTGGTATGTCTTACCCAAAAGTGCTGTTATTGGCGCTTCGGTAGTATTTCTTGTTGCCTATATTCTTTATGCAGAGGTGTTAAGAGAAAATACATACCTTAGTCGCACTATTGAAGTACAAGAAAATCAAAAGGTAATAGACACAGGTCTATACAGCATTGTCAGACACCCGATGTATAGCGTGACCTTGCTTTTGTTTTTATCAATGCCGATTGTGTTAGGTTCCATATATTCATTTTTAATTTTTCTTTCATACCCTTTTATCATTGCAAAAAGAATTAAAAACGAAGAAGAATTTCTTGAAAAAGAACTTGACGGTTATCGTGAGTATAAGCAAAAAGTCAAATACCGCTTGATACCATTCATTTGGTAACCGTAAATCTGCTTCCTATATGGATGAATTTTTTATTAGTTTGATTTTGTAGGAATATATGCTATAATATTCTTAATTTAATCACCAGTAAAGAGGTGCTTTTTATGAAAAAGACATTGATTGTAGTGGATATGCAGAACGATTTTATTGATATGGCGTTAGGTACTAAGGAAGCTGTTGAAATCGTTCCTAAGGTAAAAGCAAAAATTAAACAGTATGCCGAAAAAGGCGATGAAATAATTTTTACACGCGACACGCACGGTGAAGACTATTTAGATACGCCCGAAGGTAAAAAACTTCCTGTTCCGCACTGCATTCGCGGAACAAAAGGATGGGAGATTGCGCAAGGGCTGTATGTTGATGGCTGTAAAATTATTGACAAGCCCAATTTTGGATGGCCCAATTGGAAAGAAGAGACGCTGGAAGATGTTGAACTGGTGGGACTTTGTACCGATATTTGTGTCGTCTCAAATGCTCTTATCATAAAAGCATTGTTTCCAAATGCAAATGTTAAAGTTGACAGCAACTGCTGTGCCGGCGTTACCCCAGAAAGCCATAACGCTGCGCTTGTTACGATGCAGATGTGTCAAATTGATGTGCTTTGAGGATGATTTTACTCGTCCATTATTAATAATCCGCCCGAAATTCATCGGGCGGATTATTTTATGCACTATAATCTTCTTATATGCTTATGGCAATCTTTGTGCAAATAACCAATCAAAAAAACATTCATCCATATATACACTATGCATTGGAAACATATGGTCACCATACTCAAACTCGATATACTCTACCTTTGGATGACCGGATAAAATTAATTGTTCATTTAAATCCCTTGAACACGAAACATTAACTATAGCGTCGTTTTTTGAATGATAAATACGAAAGGCTGTGTTGTGTAAAGTTTCCGGATATGTCATATTACTAGCACCGCTTAGAGGGACGGCGGCCGCAAATGTATTCGGTGGCATTTCATTTACAAGTTGACATGTAGTAAAACCACCCATTGAAATACCGGTTATATAAATGCGTTTTGGATCAATATTGTTATTTTCAACTAAACGATAAATCAATTCCTTAAATGTTGCGAGTTGTGAGTAGGTCCACCAGCCTTCTTCAGCAATAGGGGTTGACGGAACAAGAGTATAAGCACTGTATTTTTCACTTTCATTTTCTAGTCGAATCAGTGAATTTACAAGCGGTCCGGCAGTACTAAAACTCCACTTGCTAACCGTATCACCCAGACTGTGAAGAAAAATAATGAGAGGATATGACTTGCCGGTATCTCGTATAGGCTTATGAAATAGATAGTGAACCGTGTCATAAGTGCTCGGTTCGGAAAATGTATTTGCTTGAAAATACTCATCTAGAGTAATTATAGGAATATTATTTGACTCCCCGTAGTCGTCATACTCTTGTACGCCACTAGTTATAGAAGACTCCTGAAACTCGATATTTTTATCACTTACAGTTGATTCAACATCTTCCTGTTTGTCACTAGGTATAGAAGACTCTTGAAACTCGTTGTTTTTATCACTTACAGTTGATTCAGCTTCTTGCTTTTGTTTGTCACTATATGTAGAAGACTCCTGAAACTCAATATTTTTATCGCCTAGAGTTGATTCATCAGTTAACGAACTGTTTACAACATATTCATTATTACATGCAGTAAAAGTAAACACCATAGCGATTGCAATTATCAATGTCAAAAATCTTTTCATCCGCTTGTTCCTCCTTGAAAATTAGATACCGTTTATGTTAGTATATCATACCTGCTTTTCAAATGCAATCTCAGGTATTTTACTTCTGCCGCTTCCCTCGCAGTCAGTAATTAGAGATATGAAATATTTAATTTTGCCGATTAGTTTGATTTTTATACCGAACACCTAAATTCCCTTGAAATGTGATAAAAAGGGCGTTAATATGTACGTGGAAGGAGGGTTTTTATGAAATGCGAAGTAATAATTGATGCAGCCTGTGAAGAAAAAGTTGTTATTTTTTGCAAAAAAAATAACAAGCTTGTAAAAGACATACAGCAGTTGGTAGAAGAAAACTCAATAGGAATTATAGGTTATAAAGATAACGAAATATTTAATTTAAATTCTTCTGACATATTCTGCATTGCAGTTACTGACAACAAAATATATGCTGTTTGTGAAAAAGAGAGATTTCAGCTTAAAACAAGACTTTATGTACTTGAAGAAAAACTACCTGAAACTTTTGTAAAAATAAATCAGTCCTGCATAGCCAACATTAAGAAGATTGAAAGATTTGACGCTTCAGTTTCGGGAACACTTAAAATTTATTTTAAAAATGGATATTGTGACTATGTTTCAAGGCGTCAGCTAAAAAGCGTTAAAGAAAGGATAGGTATTTAATTATGAATAAAATTTTAAAAACTTTTCTGCACAGAGGTCTAATTTTCGGCGGCTTCGGTCCTATAATATTAGGAATTATTTATGCGGTCCTTGAAAGTAGCATTGATGATTTTTCACTTAATGGATTTCAGATACTTGTTGCAATTGTATCGATTTATATACTTGCTTTTTTACAGGCAGGGGCTTCTGTATTTAATCAGATAGACGAATGGAGTGTTCCAAAATCAATGCTCTGCCATTTTTCAGTGTTATATATCGCATATACGGCCTGTTATCTTATCAACAACTGGATACCTTTTAATGCAAATGTATTGATTATTTTTACAATCATCTTTGTAAGTGTTTATCTTGCGGTATGGATAATAGTTTTCATTTCTATTAAACTGGTAAGCCGAAAACTCAACAAAAAAATCGCATAATAAGGACAACGAAAAATCCTCCCTGAAGGGAGGATTTTTTGCTATCTTAACACTACTGCGTTATAAACTTAATAATACTCTTTTTACCCTTTTTAATAATTATGCCGTCAGCAAAATCGGAGGCTTCAAATGAAGTTGATGGATTTGTTGCCTTTTCATCATTCACAGAAACACCGCCCTGCTGAACGAGTCTACGGGCTTCGCCGTTGGAAGCCGCCATATCGCCCTTTACCATTACAGAAAGCAGACCGATTTTTCCATCGGTAAAATCTTCTGCTGTTAGTGTTACTGTAGGCATATTCTGGTGTGTACCTGCACCCGCAAACACTGCACGAGAGGTTTCCTGTGCCTGCCCGGCTTCAGCCTCGCCGTGTACAAGTTTTGTAAGCTCATACGCCAAAATTTCTTTAGCGGTGTTAAGCTGACTGCCCTCCCACGCATCCATTTCATCAATCTGTTCGAGGGGCAGGAATGTAAGCATACGGATACACTTAAGAACATCAGCATCACCAACATTGCGCCAATACTGATAAAATTCATAGGGTGAGGTTTTATTCGGATCAAGCCATACAGCTCCACCGACGGTTTTGCCCATTTTCTTACCCTCTGAATTAAGCAGAAGCGTAATGGTCATTGCGTGGGCATCTTTACCGAGTTTCTTTCTAATGAGTTCGGTACCGCCAAGCATATTTGACCACTGGTCATCGCCGCCAAACTGCATATTACATCCGTATTCCTTAAACAGATGATAAAAGTCGTAGGACTGCATAATCATATAGTTGAATTCAAGGAAACTTAGTCCCTTTTCCATACGCTGCTCGTAACAGCGCGCTCTTAACATATTATTAACCGAGAAACATGCGCCTACTTCACGGAGAAGGTCGATATAGTTAAGCTTTAAAAGCCAGTCGGCATTATTTACCATAATTGCCTTGTCATCACCGAATTCAATAAAACGCTCCATCTGCTTTTTAAAGCAGTCGCAGTTATGCTGAATGGTTTCGGGCGTCATCATAGAACGCATATCACTTCTACCCGAAGGGTCACCGATATATCCCGTACCGCCGCCGATAAGGACAACCGGCTTGTTGCCTGCCATCTGAAGACGCTTCATCAAACAAAGTGCCATAAAGTGACCTACATGAAGGCTGTCTGCTGTGGGGTCAAAGCCAATATAAAAGGTTGCCTGACCGTTGTTAATAATCTTTCTGATTTCATCCTCATCGGTAACCTGTGCAATAAGACCACGGGCTACAAGTTCTTCATAAATTCCCATTTATTTTATACTCCTATCAAGCAATTCCTTTGCGGAATTGTATAAATTATCAGTTAAATCAATACCCGACATAATGCGCGCCAATTCCTTAATTCTATCATCATAAGAAAGTGCGCTTACCTGAGTATATGTGCGGTTTTGCAATGTTTGTTTTTCAATTAGCAGATGGTTTTTAGCACAAGCGGCAATTTGCGCTAAATGCGTTACACACACTACCTGACGGCACATTGCCACATCTTTTAGCTTGTTGCCGACCTTACCCGCTGCGCGACCGCTGATACCAGCGTCAATCTCATCAAAAATCAAGGTATCGACATCATCTTTATCGGCAAGAACGCTCTTAATGCTGAGCATAACGCGTGACAATTCACCGCCGGAGGCAATCTTATGTAACGGCTTAACACCCTCGCCCACATTAGTGCCTATCATAAACTCAACAACATCACATCCGTGTTTAGTGTATGTTCCCTTTTCAAGTTTGACCTCAAAAGTAACATTCGGCATATCAAGAAACTTAAGCGTCTGTGTAACTTCATCGGAGAAGTGTTTTGCAGCCACTTTGCGTGTCGCAGAAAGCTTTTCCCCAAGTGTCACAAGCTTTTCTGTAGAAATATCAAGCTCGTTTGATAACTCGCCTATTAGTTTATCTGAGGTGTTAATCTGCTCTAATTCCCTTTTGGCATTTTCAAGGAAAGTGAGCATTATCTCCTCGCTATTGCCGTATTTTAACATAAGTCTATGCAGGGTGTCAATCCTTAAACACAACTTTTCGGCATCAAGATTTGAATATTCTGAATTCTGTGTAAAGGTGCGGATATCGGCAGAAACATCATCTAAAGAAACCAGCATTTCAGCCAAGCGCTGTTCAATTATGTCAAACTCATCATTCTTTGCAGATGACACATATCTCTGCGCATTTCTTAGCATAGAAAATGCGCCGTCCGAATCGTCGGTACCGTTTATACAGTAATAGGCATCATTAAGCGCCGATATTGTCTTTTCATAATTTTCAGCAATTTTTAGTTTACTCTTAAGTCCCTCAAACTCACCGATGGTTATATTAGCATCCTCAAGCTCCTTAATTTGATATTCAAGAAGCTCGATTTTTCTCAATTTCTCATCTTGGTCGGTCTCTAAAGAGTTGAGTTGGCGGCGCAGACTATTCAGATGTTTAAACTCCGCATAATATTCCTGCAAACTATCGGTATTCTCGGCTATTCTGTCAAGATATAAATAATGATTTTCAGGATTAAGAAGACTTTGATTATCGTGTTGGCCGTGAATATTAACGAGGTTTTTACCAATCTGTCGTAACACCCCTGCTGTAGCAGGTTTGCCGTTTATTTTAATTGAACCGCTGTTGGATGCGCTTAAAACACGCACAATAAGGAGATTCCCATCCTCATCAACATCATATCCATTTTGGGTTAAATCTGACTTTGAAGTATCAGACAGGTCACAAAAAAGAGCCGAAACCTCTGCCTTGTCACATCCCGCGCGTATCAAATCCTTTGATGTGCGCTCACCAAGGACTGCATTTATGGCATCAATTATGATTGATTTACCGGCTCCGGTCTCACCGGTAAGGACATTTAAGCCCTCACCGAAATCAATATCTGTCTTTTCAATAACCGCGATATTTTCAATATGCAAAGACCTAATCATAATAAATTCCTTACATCATTTTTTTAAGTTCAGCAACAAGCTGCTGCGCTTCATCAAGGCTGTGTGTGACAATAAATATGGTATCGTCACCGGCAATTGTACCAAGCATCATACCCTTAAACATAGTGTCAACCGCCACACATACGCTGGATGCCATACCGTTGTAGCATTTAATGACAACATCGTTAAGCGAATATTCTACGCTTATTGCATATCGAGAAAAAATTTCACGATAGTGAGAAACGGGCTGCTGTTCGGAGTTGCTTAATTCACTGCTCACATATCTGTAATTGCCATCAGCGTCATGGCCTTTTACAAGGCGAAGCTCCTTAATATCTCTTGAAACGGTAGACTGAGTTACCTTAAACCCTAATTTATTAAGGGCGGTTTGAAGGTCGTCCTGAGTAAGAATAATATTATTTTCAATTATTTCCAGAATTTTTTCCTGTCTTTTACCTTTCAAGGCTACCACTCCTTCCGTCAAGAAATTTTAGTGAAAGTGTTTTGTAGAAAGAACGATTGTTAAGTCTTACAAGCTTCACAACATTTTCTGAAGCAGAAATATAAATTTCCGTGTAAGGCTTTACATTAGCGACCTTTCTTCCGTCTACGGATAAATATATCTCTGTGCGCTTTTTGGAAAACGCCTTAAGTTTAATTGTCTTATCACTGTTAAGCAATATTGGTTTTGCCGACAGCGCATGCGAACAAATAGGTGTCAGACACACGCTCTTCATAGTCGGGTCTATAATAGGACCGCCTGCAGACATTGAATATGCGGTAGAACCTGTGGGAGTTGATACAATAAGTCCGTCGGCACGGTAACTTATGGCATCCCCCTGCACAGATGCAGAAATGTCAATTATTCTGGATATAAAGCCACTAGTGATTACAGCATCATTCAAGGCGTCATATTCATTAACTGTCTTACCGTTTTCTTTAACTGTGACACGCAGCATCATGCGCTCTTCAAGGGTGTATTCATGTGTTTTAAGTTTCGACAAGAGTTTATATTCACTTTGTTCAATATCGGCAAGATAGCCCATTCTGCCGGCATTTATGCCAAGCAACGGTTTGCCGTCAGCAGCGGCACGCTTAGCATAACGAATAATAGTACCGTCGCCGCCGATTGTAATGATAACATCCGCTATTCGATAAAGTTCATCCTCTGATGCGTGATTATAGCCTGCACAACAAATGCTATCAGGCAAATATGCCGTGATTCCGCACTCTTTGAAAAAAGAGGCTATTTTTTCAACAGTCTCAGAAGAACCCCGTTTATCAAGGTTAGGTATTACCGCAACAATCATTCCACACCCTCCTTCAAAGCGTTATATGAAGCATCAACAACATCCTGCGGACTAGTATCAATGGTGACCGTAGGAGTATCACATTTTTCTATATAACACAAGTATTCTATATTACCCTCAGGTCCCTTGATTGGTGAAAAATCAAGACCTAAGAGTGAGTAATTATTTTCAGATATAAGATTAACTATTTTTTGAATTACTGCGATATGTACGTTTTTATCACGCACAACACCCTTTTTGCCGACGTTTTCCCTACCCGCCTCAAACTGAGGCTTAATAAGGCAAACTGCCCTGCCGCCCATTTTAAGCAGCTCACGCATAACTGGTAAAATATGCGATAAAGAGATAAACGACACATCAACAGATGCAAAATCAAGTTCATCGGTAACCTGTTCGTGAGTAACATACCTAAAATTTGTGCGTTCAAGGTTTACAACGCGCTCATCGGTACGCAGTTTCCACGCAAGTTGACCGTAGCCTACATCAATCGCATAGACCTTTTTTGCGCCGTTTTGAAGCATACAGTCGGTAAAACCGCCTGTGGATGCGCCAATATCTGCGCAAATACAGTCATTTAGTGAAATTTTAAAGCTATTAATAGCTTTTTCAAGTTTTAATCCGCCGCGGCTTACATATTTTAATGTCTCACCACGCACCTCGATCAAATCATCAGATTTTACGGTAGTCCCCGCCTTATCTGATTTTTGATTATTAACATAGACAATACCTGACATAATTATTGCCTTTGCCTTTTCGCGACTTTCGACAAATCCGCGTGAGACCAAAGCACAGTCAAGCCTTACTTTTTCTAACATAAACTATCCTTTTACTATTTCTATCATTGATTGGCTGTCAAGCCTGTATTTTTTAAGTGTTGCCAATGGTGATGCCGCAGGTACAAACTGATTATCAATAGCGGTAACGCTATACTTACCACGGAAATTTCTTTCTGCAAGGCGGCAACCGATATGCTCGGCAATACCGCCGGATTTTATGCCCTCTTCAAAGAAATATATTTCCTCAAAGCAGAGCAGTAAATCAATCAAACCATCGCTCAGAGGGAAAATTTTATTAAGTTTTACAATATCTGTATCCGCTAAACCCTTAACAGCATCAACCGCTTCAGAAAAGAGTCTTCCATAGGTAATAATAGCCCTTTTACCGCCGTTTCCGACAACAGTATATTCACCACTGATTTCACCGTCAAAATTGCGGTTTTCACAACCACGTGGATAACGGATTGCACAAAGCTCAGCGTTTTGCGCAGTAGTATATATCAGATTTTTAAGTTCATCAAAACAATATGGCGAATATATATTTACACCGGGTATCAAAGTTAAATAGGCGGTATCAAAAATTCCCTGATGGGTTTCGCCGTCTTCACCCACAATACCTGCCCTGTCGACGAGTAACTTTATCGGTAATTTTGCAATAGCCGCATCGTGCACCACCTGATCAAACCCGCGCTGTAAAAAGGTTGAATACACAGCAAAAAACGGTATCATTCCGCCTTTTGCAAGACCTGCCGAAAAGGTCACCGCGTGTTGTTCGGCAATACCCACATCATAGAAACGGTTTTTATATGTTGATGCAAATTTCGTAAGTCCGGTTCCTTCGGTCATGGCAGCAGTCAGTGCACAAATTTTATCGTTGTTTTGCGCCAACTCACAAAGTGTGTCGCCAGCTACATCAGAAAAAGTTTTACCTACAGCCTTTCTTGCACCTTTTTGTATATCAAAAGCAGATACACCGTGATAATTGTTCGGCTTACTTTCGGCAAATTGATAGCCTTTACCCTTACGTGTTACTACATGAATAAGTGTTGGACGGTTATAGTTTTTCGCAATATTAAGCAATCTCTCCGTAGCGCCAATATCGTGACCGTCAACAGGTCCCAAATAATTAAAACCTAAGCTTGTAAATATGTTGTTGCGATAAACAATACTTTTAAATGCTTCTTTAACAGAAAATACCATGTTGTTAAGCGCTTTACCAATAAACGGTATTTTAAGCAGTATTGTGCTTACCGCAAATTTAACCTTATGATACCAAGGTCTGTTGCGAAGTCTTGTAAACGCGCGTGACATAGCACCGACATTTCGGGAAATCGACATCTTATTGTCATTAAGCACTACAATAAAGTTGCTTTTTTTGCCGCCCGCATTATTGAGCGCCTCATACGCCATACCACCTGTCATCGCGCCGTCACCAATAACAGCAACGGCAGTCCCCCGCTCGCCGCGCATCGACTTAGCCTTGTATATGCCGTATGCCGCCGAAATGGAATTACTGCTGTGTCCCGTTACAAAACAATCATGTTCACTCTCATCAGGACGCATAAAACCGGAAATTCCATCCTCTAAACGAAGGGTGGAAAACCTATCAAATCTACCTGTAAGAAGTTTATGGGCATACGATTGATGTCCAACATCAAATAATATGGCATCATCCGGCGAAGAAAAGGTGCGGTGAAGCGCAACTGTTAACTCGACAACGCCGAGATTGGATGCCAGATGCCCACCGTTTTTTGAAACAGCATCTATAATACACTCACGTATTTCACTGCAAAGATCATCAAGTTTAGAATGGTCGAGTTTCTTTACATCCTCCGGAGATTTAATTGTGCTTAAAATTTTGTATTCCAAATTAATACGTCCTTTTAGTAATTACGTTCAAGAAGATAATTAGTGAGTTCGCATAAAACTGTTGAATCACCATCGAATTTTTTAAGGCACTCAAGCGCATCATTGGTTAGCTGTGCAGCAAGTTCTCGGCAATACTCAACACCAAGCATTACTGCAATTGTGTCCTTGTTATTTTTCTGATCGCTGCCGACCGGCTTACCAAGCAGTTTTTCGTCACCCTGTGAATCAAGAATATCATCAATGATTTGAAAAGCAAGGCCTAGCTTTTCACCGTATTCAGATGCTGCGGCAATCTTTTCGTCATCAGCATCAGCAAGTATGCAACCGCAAACACATGCCGCCTTAATCAACTCAGCACTCTTAAGCCGATACATTTCAAAGAGCAGCTCGTCATTTACCTCACTCTTTTTACCCATATCAATTACCTGACCGCCGACCATACCTGAAATTCCTGCACTTGTTGCAAGATAAGAAATTGCTTTGACAACCCTTTCTGCAGGAATACCCATAGTTTTCGCCGCAACTGAAAATGCCTCGGTCAAAAGTGCGTCACCCGCAAGCAACGCAAGGCATTCACCAAATTCTTTATGGCAGGATGGTTTGCCACGGCGAAAATCATCATTATCCATACACGGTAAATCATCATGAATTAAAGAATAAGAATGTATCATTTCGATTGCGCAGGCAAAATTATAGGCGCAATCGTCGTCACCGCCGCACAGCTTATAAAACTCAAGCAAAAGCACAGGTCTTATACGCTTGCCGCCGTTTAATACACTGTATCGCCCAGCCTTTACTACATCATCGTAAAGCTGACCGCTTTGGGCAAGAATAATATCAAGTCGCGCATTAAGCTTAGCTTGATAATCTCTCAGCAACATATCAATCATTAGTCTTCTCCTCACTTTCAGCTTCGGATAAAGAAATTATTTTTTGTTTAGCATTTTCCAGATATTGTGAGCACTCCTTAGAAAGCCTTATACCGCTTTCAAAGAGTTCAATCGCCTCATCCAGCGGAATATCACTGCTTTCCAATCGGTCAGCAATTTCTTCAAGCTGTTTGAGTGATTTTTCAAATACAAACTTTTGTGAAGACATAACTATTTCCTTTCAGGTGTCTTTGTAACCTTGCAACTGATTTTTCCATCAGCAAAACGCAGATCAATCTCATCGCCGACAGAACTCTCGTATGCGCTTTTAATGGACTTATTATCAGATGAAGCAACAGCAAATCCCCGCGACATTATCTTAAGAGGGCTTAATGTATCAATACGCGTAATTTGTCTATTTACCATATGTTCTGTAAGGCTTAGCTTGTCTTTAATACTAAACAGTATTCTGTCAGTCAAACTATCGGTAAGCAGCTGCCGCTTTGTAAAAATACTGATTTTATCTGATAAAGATGACCTATTTGTTACTGAACTGAATTTCGAAACAGACAACTCATATTTATGTTTAACCCTATTTAAAATACTTCTTTCTAAATCACGGACAACATTTGACAAATCGGATATTTGCGGTGTTGCCAACTCTGCCGCGTGTGACGGTGTAGAGGCACGTACATCAGAAACAAAATCACATATTGTAAAGTCTGTTTCATGACCTACTGCCGAAATCACGGGAAATGGAGATTCATATATCTTTCTTGCAAGATTTTCGCTGTTAAAAGGCGCTAAATCCTCAGCAGAGCCACCGCCGCGACCAATGATAATTAAATCAATATCAGTTAATCTGTAAACCCGTTCCAATGTCTTAATCATATCATCAGCAGCAAAATCACCCTGAACCGTAACGGGACAGATAATGACCTTACAACAGGGATATCTGTTATTTAAAATGTTCGTTATATCCTTAATAGCGGCGCCCGTATCAGATGTAAGCACAGCAATTTTACGCGGATATTTTGGAAGCGGACGTTTAGTATCCTCAGCAAAGAGACCTTCTTTCTCAAGTTTCTCCTTTATCTGTCTGAAAGCGAGTGATAAATCACCCTCCCCGATACTGTGCATTTCTTCTGCATAGAACTGGTACTGTCCGTCCTTCTCATAAAGTGAAACCCTGCCCCGAAGGACTACAGAAACTCCATCTTCCGGTATAAATTTCACCTTTGAAGCAGATGAGCGGAACATTATGCAGCGTACCGAAGCATCACTATCTTTGAGTGTAAAATACCAATGTCCGCTGGAAAAATGGTTTTTAAAGTTAGAAATTTCACCCGTTACATTTATGAAATTCAAATGAACGTCATTTTCGATAAGTGATTTTACATAACAGTTAAGCTGTTTTACGGTTATTGCATTATCACGCATTTTGACACTCTTTTGCCACAGTAGATAAAATTCCGTTTACAAATGAAGCGTCTTCCTTGGTTGCATACTTTTTAATAATATCAACCGCTTCATTTATCGAAACGGAAATTGGTATCTCAGGTATAAACTTAATCTCATAAATGGCAAGACGCAAGACCGCCAACGAGGTCTTGGTTATACGCTTAAGACTCCAACCAACCGCGTTTTCCTTAATCAAACCATCTATCATATCGATGTTTTCGAATACGCCAAAGAATACATTCTTTATGTAATCATCAGCCTTAAAATTGCGCACCTGCTCCGCTAAAGAGAGTATATCAACAATATCGTCGTCATTAAACTCTTTTTCAAACAACAATATAAAGGCTTCCTCACGAGCTTCTTTACGAGTCATATTGCACCAACTTTCATAAATATACAGATATAGTATACACTAAATATGCATCATTTTCAAGAAAAAGGATGAAAAAATATTCAAAAATAATGAATATTTGCATTTTATTTCTTGTTCATTGACAAAGAGGATGGTAAATGGTAAAATATGTAGTAATTGATTTTGTAGTTTAAGGAGACTGAAATGAACTTTTTTGAGGAATTGAAAAACTTTGACAGCGAGGTTGCTGATGCATGTGATTTAGAACTTAATCGTCAGCGTCACAACATTGAACTTATTGCTTCTGAAAACATTGTTTCAAAGGCTGTGTTACTTGCAGCCGGCGGTGTACTAACTAACAAATACGCCGAAGGTTATCCGTCCAAAAGATACTACGGCGGATGTCAGTGTGTTGATATAGTAGAAGAAATCGCTAGAGAGCGTGCAAAAAAACTCTTTGGCGCAGAACACGCAAATGTTCAGCCCCACAGCGGCGCAAATGCAAACCTTGCCGTTTTCTTTGCATTACTAAATCCCGGCGATACTGTTATGGGTATGAATCTGCAGCAGGGCGGACATTTATCACACGGCTCACCTGTTAACATTTCGGGTAAGTATTTTAATGTTGTTCCTTACGGTGTCAACGACGAAACCGAAACCATTGATTATGATGAGGTTCGCAGAATCGCTTTAGAATGTAAGCCTAAACTGATTGTTGCAGGTGCAAGTGCTTATCCTAGGGTAATTGATTTTAAGGAATTTAGAAAAATTGCCGATGAAGTCGGTGCATACTTAATGGTTGATATGGCGCATATTGCAGGTCTTGTTGCCGCGAATGAGCATCCATCCCCCGTTCCGTATGCAGATATTGTTACAACAACAACGCACAAAACTCTTCGCGGTCCACGCGGCGGACTTATACTCTGCCGTGAAGAACTTGCTAAAACAATTGATAAGGCAATTTTCCCAGGTACACAGGGCGGTCCGCTTATGCACATAATTGCCGCTAAGGCGGTAGCTCTTGGCGAGGCACTTACCGATGAATTTAAGACATATCAAAATCAGGTTGTAAAAAATGCAGCTACATTAGCAAACGCTCTTATTAAAAACGGTGTTGATTTGGTATCGGGTGGTACCGACAATCATTTGATGTTGCTTAAGCTCACAAACTTCGGTCTGTCGGGTAAAGAACTTGAACACCGTCTTGACGAGGTTCATATCACAGCAAACAAGAACACTATTCCAAACGATCCAAACAGTCCCTTTGTTACCAGTGGCTTAAGAATCGGCACTCCTGCCGTTACAACAAGGGGCTTTAAGGAAAATGAGATGCTTCTTATCGCCGACTGGATTAAGGATGCAATTGTTGATTTTGATTCTAATAAGGACAGAATTTCAGCAGAAGTACAAGCCCTTTGCGAAAAATTCCCCATTTATTAAAATTACGGAGTGATTGAATGATTTGGCACAGTTCTGAGGTAGAAAGTGTTTTAAAACAGCTGAATGTCGACTCTAATACGGGATTATCAAACGGTGTCGCAGATGAACGGCTAAAGATATATGGCAGAAACACAACTGTATTCAATGAAAAGGACGGCATACTCAAACGCTTTCTTTCACAGTTGAACAACAAAATAGTTTACATTCTGGTTGTTGTTGCTATAATTTCTTTTATCATAAATATAATCTATAAGCAGGTCGATTTTTATTCTCCCCTGCTTATAATAGCAATTGTTGTTGCCAACGCTTTCATAAGTGCGTTTCACCTTTACAAAAGCGATCAGGCACTTGATTCTATAAAAAGCATCAGTCTTCCTAAAACAACCGTTATCCGTGATGGCATTGAAAAGCAAATATTTTCTGACGAAGTGGTGCCCGGCGACATTATTATCCTACGCGAAGGTGACTATATAACGGCGGATGCACGTATTATTGAGGATGATAATTTCAGATGTAACGAAGCTTATATCAGCGGAGAAACTATTCCCGTTGAGAAAAGAGCAAATGTGACTGTTGAGGATATAACACCCATAACAGGCAGAATTAATATGGTGTTTACAGGTTGCAGCGTAGCCCACGGCTATGCCAAGGCCGTTGTTACAGAAACAGGTATAGACAGTGAATACGGCAAGGCTGTAACAATAGACGAGCAGATGGGCAGCGACACTCTACCCATTGCTTCAAAACTTGATTCTACAGCGAAAATAGTCAATATTGCTATTTTGATAATTTGCATTATTACCTTTATAATTGGTATGGTGCAAAACTTCAGTTCTGAGCAACCCTTTGCCAGTACAACCGTGAATATGATTATGAATGCTGTAGCGCTTGGTATTTCAGCAATGCCCGAAAGTCTTCCCGCAATTTCAACCATCGTGGTTGCGCTTGGTATTCAGAGGATAATAAGCGATAATATAATTATTAAAAAGACCAAAGCGTTGGAAGTTATCGGCAAGACAGGTGTAATATGTGCAGATAAGACAGGTATTTTGACAAAAAACAATATGGCTTTAAGCCGCATTTATGACGGTGAGCATTTTATTGATGTCAGTAATGAAGCGTTGCCTGAAAAAACTGCAATGGTTTTGAGGTTGGCAGCCGCCTGCTCCACCTTAGAAAACGACTCTACCGAAGCCGCGATTGAAAAGGCCTGTGTGGAATACAACTCAATGTCCAGAGCTGATATTGAAAACCTTTTCCCCCGCCTTTCATCTATACCGTTTGACAGTGTTCGTAAGACTATGACAAGCATCAATATGATAAACGGTCACCCTGTAGCTATTGTTAAAGGTGCGCCCGAAATATTGCTTGAAAAATGTGTAGGACTTGACAGCGATGCTGTTTTAAGTATAAACAACCAACTTGCTTCGCAATCCTATCGAGTTATATGCATTGCAATTAAAGGCCTTGACGAAATCCCCGCAAATCCAAATCCTGATGAAATAGAACAAAATCTTACCTTTGTGGGATTATTAGGTCTTAATGACCCGCCGCAATCTGATACTATTGAGGCAATACAAGCCTGTGATGTTGCGGGAATTCGTACTATTATGATTACCGGTGATAATATAATCACCGCCAAATCGATAGCCAGACGAATTGGTATTTTAAAGGATGATTCAGAGGCTATTACAGGTGCAGAGCTTGATTCAATGAGCGACGACGAGCTTCAGCAAAACATTACTAAATACTCGGTTTACGCGAGAATTACTCCTGAAGATAAACTCAGGGTTATAAGTGCTTGGCAAAAGAGCGGAAAGATTGTAACAATCACTGGTAACGGTGTTGAAGATGCCGATGCCCTTGCTCTTGCTGATATTGGCTGTGCTATGGGCAAACACGGTGCAGATGTTGCAAGGGGCAACTCTGACATTATAATCACCGGAAATAAGTTTATGTCCGTTGTAAACGCAATTAAGGAAAGCCGCGGATTATTTGAAAATATTAAAAAGGCTGTTTTCTATCTTCTGAGTTGTAATATAGGTGAAATTGTTGCATATATACTCGGTATGTTGATTTTCGGTCTGCCGCCATTGACTGCCGTTCAGCTTTTGTGGATTAATCTTCTTACCGATTGTACATCGGTTATTTCACTTACACTCGAAAAAGCGGATTTTGATGTTATGCGCAAAAAACCAATCGCGCTGTCCGGTCACATCTTCAATAACAACTCAACAATAAATATTTCCTTGTACTCAGTTTTTATTGCAGCTATGACCATTGTCTCATTTTTAATCGGTGTTCAAGCTAACTATGCGACAGCCTTAACCATGTCGTTTATAACCCTTTCGGTAATTCAAATTCTGCATTCTCTTAATATTAAATCTGAACGTTCGATATTCAAGACTGATTTCAAATCCAATCCATTTATGAACTATTCAACAATCCTTACATTGTTTATCAGTATTTTCCTTGTTTCGACACCTGCAGGATTTATATTCGGACTTGCAACAATTAATGTAACACACTTCATAATTGCCTTATCGTTGGCGATTGCTATTATCCCATACAGCGAGGTTATAAAATTAATAAATAACCGCAAAGGAAAAGACATTTAGATATGAAGAAGTTAACACCCATCATATTAATAATTTTTCTTCTTTTTACAGTTGGTTGTAGTTCCTCCTCTATTGATAATGTCACCGATTCAAGTCGGGTGACCGTTACGCTTCCAACAGATGATACAGTAAACGGTTACAGAATTACATCTTCACAAAACAATATTCAAGACACTGAATCGGCTATCATCACTTCAACTCCATCGCGTGTTGATAACGACTACAACAGTCAAGAAATTTATTATATGGCTAATATCAACAGCAAAAAGTTTCATCTTTCAACCTGTAGTTTTAGCAAACGCATAAGTGAGGAAAATCTTTTTACAACCGAAAATCGCCAAGCGCTGATAAACGATGGCTATAAACCATGCAAGGCGTGTAACCCATAAAAAAATCACCTGATTATTATCAGGTGATTTTTTATTTGTATAACGAAAACCACACGCTAAGCGTGTGGTTCCAAAGAGGCTTTTGCCGATGAGTAAAAAAGAACTCCTATGGTATAATGCAAAAGGTCTGCCAACCACAAGCATTAAAGACATAGGAGGTCAATTATGAAAATCGACAAAAGTAATATAGCACACACAGCGTGGAATTGCAAATATCACATAGTTTTTGCACCCAAGTATAAAAGGCAAGTAATCTACGGAAAGATAAAAGCTGACATAGGACAGATAATAAGAAAATTATGTGAATGGAAAGGTGTAGAAATCATTGAAGCAGAAGCTTGCCCTGACCATATACACTTATTGGTAGCAATACCACCAAAGATAAGCGTATCAAGTTTTATGGGGTATTTGAAAGGCAAAAGTAGTTTAATGATTTTTGACAAACACGCAAATCTAAAATACCGATACGGAAACCGAGAGTTTTGGTGTAGAGGATATTATGTAGATACCGTAGGAAAGAATAAAAAGGCAATAGCAGAGTATATACGGAATCAATTACAAGAAGATTTAGCGTACGAACAAATGAGTATAAAAGAATTGGTTGACCCGTTTACGGGTGAGCTAGTTAAGGCAAGCAAAAAATAACCAACCGCTTTAGCGGTAGCTAAGAGTCCGCTTGCGGTTGGCAGATTATTCGGTGGACTTTCAGTCCCGCCAGTAACAGCGGCTTATAGCCGCAGAGCAAACTACCGGCTTAGCCGGTAGTTATGATTA
>JAZRPH010000047.1:0-3988 GCA_045649125.1 Acutalibacteraceae bacterium
ATTATTTTAGTTTAATCTGAATTAGATTATTGATTTTTAATCTGAAACAGGTTAAAATAAGAGTTGTAAGGGGTTGATATATTGAAGAATAACAACATTGTAACCTGTCTATATTGTGAGCATCATAAATTACTATATACAAAAGATACTGACAGTATTTTTTACAAGGATAAAGGATATTGCAAAAAGAGAGAAACCGAAAGATTAGGTAATGACGAAATATGCGAGTTTTTCAATATAAAATCAGGATACCACACTTCTAAGTGGTATCCCAATAAAGATAAAAGACCTATTGAAAAATATAAATTTTGGTGATATAATACCATTTGGAATAAGGTAAACCATATACGGTAGGCGGTTGTCCTCTTTACTTCGAGGGCACTTTTCGCCCTCTTGAAAGGGGGCGGTGCTTATGATTACATACAGTGAGTTATTTTTATTACTTACTTTGATAGTTTCCATAATTGCACTTGTTATAGATATAACAAAAAAGAAATAACCGCCCTCGCCAAAGTTGCGGTTATTTCTTAACTAACACTTAGGACAAACCGTTTATCGTGGTTTGCCTTATTTCACTTATATTATAACATAATATTAAAAAATGTCAAGGACTTGAAGATTAATCTTCAAGTCCTTTAATTACGCATTACGCATTACGAATTACGCATTATTTATTAAGCGCTTCGTTAACTGCAACTGCACAAGCAACAGTCATACCAACCATTGGGTTGTTACCTGCACCGATAAGACCCATCATTTAAACATAAAGCGCAGTTCCTGCGCTTTCAAAGGGTATTTAAATCGAACATTGAACACATCATTTGTGTTAATGTCTGCTCACATTATAGAATCGAAACAGTTAAATGTCAAGCAAAATAAATCAATATAATTTAATTTCCTTTTTGATTATCTCATATAGCATACTCTCTACTCAAAAGATTTGGGATTTCATGCCTTTTTGATAAACTAAACTCTTTGATTGCTTTTGAAAGAAGTGCTTCCGATGGAACATCGTAATTGTGCATTGTTAATGGTGTCATTTCGCCTAAAATCTCTGTTGACTGTCCACATACTTCTATAAAATGTTTATTTTGCTTCATATCATTTTGTACTTTTGGATTAAGAAAAACATTCTCTGTATAAGCGAATACAATATAGTTAACTGTGGCAAGTTGATCTTCGCGAGATAATTTTTTAAATTGTTTGTAGAAATTTCTGTATCTTTTTTCCCCTTCTTCCGCAAACAACATAACTACACTAGTTTTTTCTAAAGGAAATACTGCTACATGAATATCTTTCATTTTATATACAGGCGATAAACTATACAAATCATTTATCGCTTTATCATCAAAATCACCTACAAGTGTTACTACCGCTTGTGCCGCATAAGGAACAACATAATCTAAAACTTTGTAATAGTATAGATGATAGTATTTATCATTTGATTTTTCGACTGCTTTTTGTGCGTATTTCAAACACCAAAGATATCCATCTAAATCGAGATTTTTAATCAAAACATTTTCATCAGTAAAAACTTTATTTTGCGGATATTTTTCTCCAAGTAAAGTAAACACTTCCCTTTCTACCAATCTTTTATAAATCATTTGCAAATAGTTTTTCATTGCAATTTGTGCAATCATTTTATTAGTTGGATTAGCAGAATAAGAAGATGGATCTTCATAATCTTGAAATCTTTCGTTATCACAAGTGTTACAAATAAGTTTGAAAGTTCCTGTTTGTTTTACACCCAAACTCTTTTCATGTAGAGGCATTTTATTTTTTAAAGTTTCTGAAACCTTTCCATTTTCTGCAATTCTTGAAAGCGCAAATCTTGGAACTGAATGTGAATTACAAAAACTCGAACATTCTTTTTCGCATAACACACAATGTGGGAGTTTCGCCATGCTTTCTGCTTTAGAAAAAATCCTATTAACCTCTTTATAATGTTCAATATCTTTTTCTGTTAAATTTCCATCATAATCTTTTTTATCATCCGCCATTTGCAACATTTCTATATCATATTCAAATTCTTTCATAATTCGCCTCTATAACTTATATAAAACCCACTAAACAATAACCCCCCGCTACAAATCCATCTCAAACTTATATTTTTAATTGGGTTTTTTATAATTTCCATAAACATCATACCCCATATCATCGTATTTACTTCCATTCCTATGGATACCATTTTTATTGAACCCCCGAAAATTAAACCCCTCTCGATTATATCCATCTTTATCATATCCCGCACGATTATATCCATATTTATCAAAGCCATTTTTATCATACGACGAGCCATTTGCTTGCACACCTAAACGAGTGAACCCATTATTATCGTATCCATTTATATCATAACCATCATTATCAAATAAAGTTCCATTTTTATTATTACCGCTCTTATCAAATCCCCTAATATCACATCCATATTTGTCATATCCATAACTATCATAGCCATTTATATCATAACCATTTACATCGTATCCATAATCGCTATATCTTGTGCCATTTTTATGGATACCACTTTTATCGAACCCACTTCTATTAAATCCCAATTCATTAAATCCACTTATATCGAAGCCATCATTATCATACTTCGTTCCATTAATGTGTGTGCCTCCTTTATAAAATCCATTTATATCACGCCCATATCTATCAAATCCTAAAGCATTGAATCCATTTTTATCATAACCAAAACAATCATAACCCTCATCATCATAACGCGTACCATTTTTATGTATCCAAGATTTATTAAATCCTCGTCTATCTAAACCATGTATATCAAAGCCATTCCCATCGTATCCATCATCATCATACTTCGTTCCATTTTTATGGTCGCCAAAAACATTAAATCCATTAGAATTATATGTTTCCTTTCTTTTTTTTAATTTTTCCGCCTCTTCCTTTTGTATTTTTTCGTATGTTTCAACCAAGCAACATCCTAATATTGGACCTTTATAAGGCGCGTCTTCTCTATCTCTAAAGATAACATCCGCAACATATCCTGTTTTATCTCGCCAATAACCACCCGATACGATAATTTTATCCCCTGGCTTGACATTTCTATCAGTACAAATAAACCAATGTCTACTAAATTTTACTACTACAAGGCTCATTCTAACCGAAACATAACATATTTTATTTGCATTTTCAGGTGTATCTTTTTCACCAGAATTAAAAATCCTAAGAAAAACCGGATAAATATTATCATGTATCCATATATAGATATATCCTATTATCATCATTATAAGCACACTTAATACAAATGCTAAAATCGGATAGAAAATCTCAGTTACTAGTTGCAATTTTACACGCTCCTTTATGCAACTTTTTATTTATAATAGCATACATCATTGATTTTGTAAACACTAACATAACATTCACTCCCGCCAAAAACTTTATAAAAACTAAAAGAGAGCGATTTTGTCCGCTCCCTTTTAGTTTTTGGGTAGTTAAAGATATTTGTAAATGGTTGTTCTGCTCATATCATAAATCGCAAAAAGGACTTGAAGATTAATCTTCAAGTCCTTTAATTACGCATTACGCATTACGAATTACGCATTATTTATTAAGCGCTTCGTTAACTGCAACTGCGGAAGCAACAGTCATACCAACCATGGGGTTGTTACCTGCACCGATAAGACCCATCATTTCAACGTGAGCAGGAACTGAAGAAGAACCTGCAAACTGAGCGTCAGAGTGCATACGACCCATGGTATCTGTCATACCGTAAGAAGCAGGGCCAGCAGCCATATTATCGGGGTGAAGTGTACGACCTGTGCCGCCGCCCGATGCAACCGAGAAGTACTTTTTACCCTGTTCGATACATTCTTTTTTATATGTACCTGCAACGGGGTGTTGGAAGCGAGTCGGGTTGGTTGAGTTACCAGTGATAGAAACGTCAACGCCTTCCTTGTGCATGATAGCAACGCCTTCACGAACGTCGTCAGCACCGTAGCAACGAACCTTTGCACGTTCGCCGTTTGAGTAA
>JAZRPH010000048.1:0-14485 GCA_045649125.1 Acutalibacteraceae bacterium
CTTCATATTTTAAATCTCTATATAGGGATGGTAGGAGACCATAGGAGTAGTTACTTTGTCCACGAAAATAACTATTAGTATTTTTGATAAGTGCATCATCTGAATAATCGGTCTCTATGTATCCTTGAACAACATATAGCAACATAAGTATTTTGCAATATGCCAGTTCGTATATTGTTGCATCGTCAAATTTGCATATCGGAGGATTCAAAAGAAGACTGTGCAAATCGATGTATTCCTCTGTAGACTTGAACTCTTCTGGAAAATGCTTTTCAAAATATTCAATATATGAATCAATATCACTTATGTACTGATTTTTATGTCTTTGGATTTTGTCTACTTGCTGCATAAACTTTTGTGAACGGAATCCTTCTTTAGGGATAGAAAACACATTTTTAATAATTGTCTTCTTTTCCAAAACATTTAATATACTTTCGATAAATCTATTCATAAACATCCCTTATTATAATAAACTTTATGTTTCTTATATTGCTCCATACATATTCTTAAAGCATTATATCACAAAAAGAAAACAACCGCAATCCTAAGATTACGGTTGCCCTTGGCGGAGACGGCGAGATTCGAACTCGCGGGGGATTGCTCCCTAACTGATTTCGAGTCAGCCCCGTTATGACCACTTCGATACGTCTCCATATAAAATTGTAAAGGCAAAGCCTGATACCAAATTGCGAGAAAACTGCGAGATGCAGAATTCTAAAAGTGCAAAAGCACGTGGCGTAAACGCCGATAAACAGCGGAGTTTGAAAGAGTAGTGTGTGACAGACCCAACTATGTTTCGAGTCAGCCCCGTTATGACCACTTCGATACGTCTCCATATACAAAGTCGCCCGTAGGCGACTTTACTATTATATTTAATTTGGCTATGATTGTCAAGAGTATTTGTCATACTATTGCAATAAAACTGCCCGACATCCTTTACGGATGTTGGGCAGAATCATATTTACTAAATTACGACCAGATACCCGAAGAATTTATGTATCCGCCGTCGATGTGCATATCTACAGCCATTGAGCCGTCATCTTTCAGATAATACCAAGCGTTATCCCAAAGCCAACCTGTGTACATTGCGCCGCTTGGGGTGAGGTAGTACCAAGTGCCGCCTAATTGCAACCAACCTGTGTGCATGGCGCCGCTTGAAGTGAGGTAGTACCATATACCGTCTATCTGCTGCCAGCCGATTTGCATTTTTCCATATTCCTCAAAAAAGTACCATTTATTTCCAATGAACTGCCACCCCGTTTGTAAGGCGCCACTTGCATTAAAGTAATACCAGTCTTGATTGTAGAAAAACCACCCAATCGTCATGGCACCGCTTTTTTGAAAATAATATTTGGCTCCATCCTTATCTCCAAACCAAACTCCACGAAGCATTCTTCCTATATCCGGATTGGTGTGATCGCTTGTTTCCTCTCGGTTTCCCTTTTCCATAAAATAGTACCATATACCGTCTATTTTTTGCCAACCTGTATGCATTAAACCAGAGTCATAAAAAAGGTATGTGTAGCCATCGATATCAGTGAGACCTTTTTGCATTATACCGTTTTCGTCGAAGTATCTGTTACCGCCGATGTCATAAAACTGATTGGAAATTCTAACACCGTTTCGGTCGAAGTAGTACCTATTACCGTCAAGGTCAAGCCAACCTGTGTGCATGGCACCGTTTTCGCCCAGATAGTACCAAGTGCCGCCGTCATTTAACCAACCCGTGTGCATGGCGCCACTTGAAGTAAAGTAGTACCAAGTACCGCCAATTATCTGCCAGTCGGTCTGCATAATTTTGTTTTCGCCCATATAGTACCAAGTGTCGCCTATTTGCAGCCAACCTGTGTGCATGGCGCCGTTTTTATAGTATGACCAAGTTCCGTCATCGTTTTTTACCCATTGGTCAGCAATTACTCTGACACCGCCGCAGTCGTTGCAGTCGGCATCAAGATTATTATCGTATTTATGGTCGGGTGTTTGTGGAAGTGCATCAACAAACTCTTCACCAATAATGTACTTATTTTTTGATGAACAATAAGCATAAGGGATATCGGGCTTTGTATCGCACTTTGATACTATGGTACCTGAATCGTGATTGTGCATATCGCCGCCCGACTGGAAATGATACCAGATGCCGTCAATTAGTTTCCAACCGGTAAACATTACACCGTTTCCGTCAAGATAATATGTGTTACCGCCTATCTTCTGTAAACCGGTGAGCATTTTTCCGCTATCATTTAAATAATACCAACTGTTGCCGTATTTCAGCCAGCCTGTGTGCATAGCGCCGCTTGGGGTGAGGTAGTACCAAGTGCCGCCTATTTGCTGCCAACCGGTAAGCATTGCGCCGCTTGGGGTGAAGTAGTACCAGGTGCCGCCGATTTCTTGCCAACCGGTAAGCATTGCACCGCTTGTATTCATATAGTACCAAGTGCCTTTGTAATTTACCCAACCTGTGTGCATGGCGCCGCTTGGGGTGAGGTAGTACCAAGCGCCGCCTATTTGCTGCCAACCCGTAAGCATTATACCGTCGGCATTAAAGTAGTACCAGGTGCCGCCTACATCTGCCCAATTAGTTGCCATTTTGTTGCCGTTACGAGGGTTAAGATAGTACCAGTCATTATTCCACTTAACCCAACCGCTGACAGTGTCACCAAACGAATAATAATACCAGTGTCCGCCGATCAAGTGCCAACCGTCAGGAATAGGTCTGGGAGAGGCGGAAGAGGGCATATCGGTGTAGACTGGAATGTTAAAGACAAGCTGAGCGGAAGTATTTGTAACACAGCCTTTTTGCAGATATGCAGCGCTTACCCAAGCATCGTATAGAGATGCTGCGTACTGATAATCCCAATCTTTGTTTGTAACATTGAAATCTTTGTAGTAATATGTATCCTGAGCCATATTAATGTAGCCGCTAGAATACTTTTTCGCGCCGCCGACAATGGCAGCCTCACGGGAATTCCACTCGGCAGTTTTCGCATAACTAAGAGCCGAAACGGTAATTTCAGCAGTAGTGCTACCATACGCCTTATAGTTAAAGAAGTTGTAGAGTTCCTCATAACCGGGGTATGTACCCGAAACCATGCCTGTGTTTCCGCCTGTGCCCTGCTCAACGATAATTGTAGCAGCAAGAACATAAGGGCTTACACCGCTTTGGGCGGCGGCTTTCATAATGTCGTCAAGGTATGCGTCCGCTTCGACAACACCGTCAGAATTTCTATCATAGCCACGAGCAAGGAATGTACCTGCGACTACCGTGCGAAGAGCGTCCTTTGTCTGTGTGCTCGAGTTATACGACTGCTGCATAAATGCGAAGATGTCTTTCTCGTTAAGCGAATTTCGCGGGTCCATAAAAAATTCTATGGCGGCGCGTGAAGCATAGGTCCAACGCGATTCAAGGGTTACCCAACTGTTTGAAGACGCATTATATGCGCGTCTGTCACGCCATTCATTACCGCCGTAGCTGAATTCCACCCACTTACGTGTATTAGAGACCGAAGAAACACCGTACTGAGCCTCAACTGCATCCTTAAAGGATAGCGGAAGTTTGTGAGCGACAAACTGCCAGTTAGGATATTTTTGGTGCAAAGCACGAAGATAGTAATGATAGCTTTGGGGAAAATTGCTGAGATTTGCCTCAAAATTGCTATCATATGTGTTAATAAGAACATATTCGCTGTAGATATATCCCGAACCACCGTCATATGTAATATGGTACCAGATATTGTTACCCGAAATTACCTCTTCTCCGGTGGTCTTTGAATTTATAGTAACATTAACATAGGAAAGTTGGGTAATTCTATTAGTAGAATTGATGGTAGCCGATGTGCGAACGGATACATTACTGCCGCACACAAAACCGGTTTCCTTAGCGGTCGCTGCAGAAACAGGTAGTGACAAAAAACAACTGCAAAGCAGTACAAAGCACAAAGCGATACTGCATAATTTATTGAAAACTTTCAAATAATCTCCTACCTTTCAAAAAACTAATATATATTATATTATTGATTATCCATACTGTCAAGCGACAGAAATTTACATTTTCACCCCCCTATAAAAGTAAACGCGAGAAAGACGGCTATGGAAAACGCATATTTGCCGTTTAACGAGGGTAAAATATAAAAAAATCAAATTACACCCCCTTAACTTGACATTAACTATACTATATGATATAATATCGTTGTCTATAAAAAGGAGTGCTGACTATGAAGCAAAAAGTTTATACAAGGCAGTATTACATTGACAAAATTCGTGGGTTTTACCATAGTGATTTAATCAAGGTTGTTACGGGCATACGTCGCTGCGGTAAATCGTTTTTTCTGCTTTCGGTTATTGAGGATTTGAAAAAATCAGGTGTAGCCGAGAAAGATATTATTTATCTTAATCTTGATAAGCGTGGATACAGAAAAATCAAAACTCCGGATGCTTTAGAAGCTGCAATCGAGGCACTTATAACCGATGATGATTATAAATATCTGTTTATCGACGAGGTTCAAAATGTGGTTGGATTTGAAGAAGTTGTCAACGGTTTCAGGGAGGATGGAAACTTCTCTATTTTTATCACAGGCTCAAACTCTTATCTGCTAAGCGGTGAACTTTCTACCAAACTCACAGGACGATATATTGAAGTTGAAATGTTTACTCTAAACTTCCGTGAGTATTTGGAAATGAAAGAGTTTCTTGGAAAAACAGTTAAGGATAACAAAATAGAAGAATTTAACGAATATCTTCGTTTTGGCGGATTCCCAAAAACGCTTGAATTTGATGAAGTTGCTGACAAAGATACCTATATTTCCGATGTAATAAAACAGATACTTGAAAAGGATGTAACGGGGCATAAGAAAATCCGTAACCGTGCCGTATTTGATAAGGTTATGACCTATATCATCAACAACTTCGGTGCTACGGTTAGTCTTGGGGGTATTGCGGAATATTTTGAAAGCCAAGAGCATATCAAAATCCGTACCGAAACGCTTAATAATTATCTAAAAATACTTGAAAATGCTAAAATTATTTACAGATGCCCACGCTTTGATGTTAAATCCAAAAAATCACTTCGTGGCGAACAGAAATACTATCTTGCTGACCTTGGTATTTACTTCTCCCGTAATGTTGATGTGAGAATCAATTACGGTCCGGTGCTTGAAAACATTGTTTACACATATCTTTCTGCAAAAAATTATAAAATCAGCGTAGGAAGAATCGGGAAATTAGAATGTGATTTCATTACGCGCTTGGGCGATGAATACCGTTATATTCAGGTAGCTATGACAATTATGAGTGAGGATACAGAGGAGCGCGAATATAAGCCATTCAGTATGATTCGTGACAACTATCCCAAATATCTGTTTACCATTGATACGCTCTTACAAAGGCGTGACGGTGTAATACACAAGAACATTATCCAATTTATTTCTGAAAACGAAAATCTTTAACCCATAGAAATTTAGACTTAGAAAAACGAAATCAGGAAAGCCTTGTAATTAAAGGCTTTCCTGATTTTTCTCTTCGGCAGCAGACCTTATTTTGCTTTTTTTATATTCGCTGGGGGATATGCCTGTGTATCTTTTGAACTGTCGGCTGAAATGGTATTCGTCATAGAAGCCGAGGTTGTATGCCGTTTCCTTAATACTAAGTTCCGGGAACATTTCAAAATATGAAATGGCTTCGCCCACCTTGAATTCAAGCATATACTGATGAATTGTTTTGCCAATAGCGGCTTTGAATTTTGTTTCTGCCGTTTTTACCGATACATTCAGCATCTGCGCCACCTCTTTATTGCTGAAAAACTTTTCGGGGTAGCGGTGTATTATATTCTTGATTTTTGCCGCAATATCGGTGCTTTCGTTATAAGTTTTGTTTTCGGCAAGTTCGCACAGCAGTAATTCAAAATACAAATTTGCCTTTCGTTGATTGCCCTGCCGCTTACAATTTATAATTTCGTGAAAAAATTTTTTGATGTTTTTATTGTTTGCCGCATTTATAAGTGTATCGACCGACAGCTTTTCAGCGGATGAGGTATCGGCGGTGTGGGCAATATGAAAATACATAGTTTTTGTACCCGCCGTACAGGGTGAGACACCGTAATGGGTATTTCCCGCCTTTAATATAAGCAGGGTGTCTTTTTTTAGTTCAAAGGTTTCATCGTTTTGTCCGATTTTCCATTCACCGTGAACTAAATATATAAAAACATGTTCCTGAAAGTTTCGCTTTGGATGCACGAAAGGTTGCTCATAGAAGTTAATATTTGCCTCGGTTACCTGATGTATTGAGTTGGTAGAAAAAAGGTTTGTCACCGTCAACACCTACTTTGAACATTTTTCTTTATTTTACATCTATTTTTCTTTTTTGTCAATTCGTAAAAATACTGTGTAATTATATAATTAGAATTGAATAATTGTAGAGTTTTTACGGGGATTATTTTTATGAGAATTTTCGGCAAGGGTTTTAACTATTCGCAAGACGGTCCGGGTAACCGACTTGTGTATCATTTGTCAGGCTGTAATATGCGCTGTATATGGTGCTCTAATCCCGACGGAATGGGAATGGATGCGGGGAAAGAATACTCTGTCAGCGAGATTATTGAGGAATGTAAAAGCTGCAGACCGACGTTTTTCGGCGGCGGCGGTGTCACCTTTACCGGCGGTGAGGCTACGCTGCAGCACGAGGAACTACTTGAGGTGCTAAGGGGACTGAAAGAGGCTAATATACATACCGCCATTGAAACCAACGGCACATCAAAAAAACTTTGCGAGATACTGCAGTATGTCGATTATCTTATAATGGACTTTAAGCATTACGACAGTGAGATTTTGAAAGAATACACCGGTGTTGGTAATGAAACAATAAAATACAATTTTGAGCAAAACTGCAAAAACGGACGGCAGCAGCACATCCGTATTCCGCTGATTAACGGTATCAATGCGGCGCACCCCGAAAGGTTTGCCGAGTATTTTGCACAATTTGATACAAGCCATACGGTATTTGAATTTTTAAAATACCACGAATACGGCAAGGACAAGTGGCAAAGTGAGTACATGGTAAAGGACGGGTTTGTCACCGAAGAAACGGTTAAGTCCTTTACACAACAATTTCGCGCATTTGGTTTAAAAACCGTAAATACATAAAAAACTGTAAATACATAACGGAGGAACGAATATGAGAAACATTTACAAAAAAGGCGAACTGACTAACATGGCAAAGGCGCTTTACGCACAAGAGCGTGAGATAAAGCGTTTAGACGGTTGGTTTATCACCAAGGAAATTGAAATGAAGAATGCTTCTAAGTACGACGGTTGCTCAGAGCAGGTAAAAAAGGCTTATCTTTTATGCGATGTTTTAAGAGAACTTCCTTTGAGCCTTAGCGACAATGCAATCTTTGTCGGCACCCAGAGGGACGCATTTGCAAGAAGTTATGCGCTTATTAACCCCTCCTTTACAGTTGAGGGATTTTCGGGCTACTGCGACCCGATGGCAATTTACAATGATATTGAGCCTAATGAGGAATTTACTGCCGAGAGAATTGATAAGGTCCGCGATTACACAGCCAAGACAAAGATGGTGGAGATGCTTAACACCACCTACGGCAAGGCAGAGGATTACACCAAAGAGGTTATTTTCTTTGTTGAGCAGGTAACAGGCCACGTTATCCCCGATTTCAGATATGCTTTGAAAAACGGCGTTGACGCTATGATAAAACAAGCAGAGCAAAACGACGGCGATTTTTACAAGGCGGCTGCAATAGCACTTGGCGGTGTGAAGATACTTATAAACAGATATCTTGAACTTATAGCCGAGCAGAAGAAGGTTTGCAGCGATAAAAGACGCGAACAGTTGGCGCTTTTGGAAGCAGCACTTAATAATATTAACGGCGGTGGCGCTACCAATCTGTACGAGGCGTTGCAGTTATATCTGCTTTTATGGGAAATTATGTGTCTTGAACAGGCACCCAACCCCTATGCATTTTCACTTGGTAATGCCGACAGAATATTTGAGCCTTACCGCAAGGATTTAAGCCGTGACGAAGCGGCAGAACTTTTCCGTCATTTCCTTGTATTTTACAATGTAGGTGACAGAAGCTGGGCAATTTCTCAGAATGTTATTGTCGGCGGCAGAGATGTTGACGGCAGCGACCTTACCAGCACTATGAGTTATGCCATAATGGATGCATACTATGATATGAACCTGCCGCAGCCTATTTTGTCGGTCAAGTTACATAAAAACACACCCGAAAAGCTTTATGAGGAGATGGGTAGATTCTTCTTTACCCCAGGTGCACTTACACCCTCATTGTTTAATGACGATTCACTGTTTGAAATCTTAAAGCAAAACGGTGTGGATGAAAAGGATATCCCCGATTACAGTATTGCCGGTTGTCAGGAGCCGCTTATTATGGGCAAGGACAACGCAAACACAACAAACAGTTGGCTTAATCTGCCAAAGGTACTTGAAATGCTGCTTTTAGGCGGTGAGTCTGCAATCACCGGCGAAAAACTTATGGATGTTAAGACATGCGAACTGTCAAATGTTCGTGAGGCTTTCTATGAAACACTTGACACCGTAATGGACGAGATGATTACGGCGGCAAACGGTGCATCGGTTGCGCTTTCTGAACTTAAGGTTCCCTTTATCAGCTGCTTTATGGGCGGTCTTGAATACGGCGCAGATATGCGTGACACCGAAAAGCAGGGCACAAAGTACAACGGCAGCGGCTGTCTGGTACACGGACTTACCGTTCTTGCCGACTCGTTTATTGCGCTTGATAAATTTAATGAAAAGTATCCCGACGGCAAGGAAATGCTTATCGACGCCCTTAAAAAGAACTTTGAGGGTTATGAGGAATTAAGAGAATTCTTAATTGGCTGTCCTAAATTTGGCAATAACATTGAGGAAGTGGATGCCGAGGCTAAGGAGATTGCCGTTCGCGTAAGCAAAATGCTTAAATCCAAGAAGAATTACTTAGGTAATCCTTTCAGACCCGACTTCTCAAGCCCGTCAACCCACCTTACATACGGTTATTGGGTAGGCGCTACCCCCGACGGCAGAAAGAGCAGGGATATGCTTGGCTACGGTGTTGACCCGCTTTACGGCGAGGCATCAAACGGACTTGGTTTCAGACTGCTTTCAAATATGAAACTGCCGTTTGAGGAGTTCTGCGGCGGCTATGCTTCACATTTGGGAATTGATCCTAAATTCTTTACCGCAGAAAGTCTTTCGGAAAAGGGAACACAGTTCTATCACAACATTATTGAGCCGTTGTTCTTCAATGAAATGGCACAGGGTGTATCACCGTTTTATCTGTACGTTAATGTAACCACCCCCGAAACGTTGAGAAAGGTACTTGCAAACCCGAAGAAATATGCACCGAGCGGTGTTTACATTATGCGTATACACGGAACCTTCGTAAACTTCCTTGACCTGTCACCCGAAATACAGCAGGATATTATTACAAGGTTAGACCTTAACTCAACAGCCATTAGTTGTTAGAATTTTTAAGGAGCGAGTGTTTGTGATTAAAGAACCTATATTTTTTGAAAGAAACCGCGTGGGCCGTGTTTATACAGGCGGCAAACTGTTTGCAGGATTTTTCGGCGACGTGGCAGAAGACGGCTTTGAGCCTGAGGAATGGATTGCCTCAGGCGTAAAGGCCATAAATAAGGTACAGAAATGCGAAAAAGAGGGCGTTTCTAAAATTAAGGACAGCGACCTTTATTTCGACGATTTACTGAAAAATTATCCTGAGGAACTTTTGGGCAAGGGCAATAAACTGCGTATTCTTGTTAAGGCGCTTGACAGCGCAATACGCTTACCCGCTCAGGTGCATCCCGATAAGGAATTTTCGCTTAAACATTTTAATTCACAGTACGGTAAAACGGAATGTTGGATTATTCTTGACACAAGACCTGACGCTAAAATTTTCTTTGGCTTTAAAGACGGCGTTACGAAAGAGGATTTTGTACAGGCAATAAGCGACAGCGAGACTGATAAGGACGCGATGGAGCGCCTTATGGAGTATGTAACCCCCGAAAAGAAGGGCGTGTATTTCGTACCTGCAAAAACCGTTCACGCCATCGGCAGCGGCTGTCTTATTCTTGAGATACAGGAGCCTACCGATTTTACTATTCAACCCGAATATTACTGCGGTGAATACAAACTTTCCGAACAGGAAATGTATATGGGACTACAAAAGGATGTCGCTGTAAGTTGTTTCAGTTTTGAAAAAGCGCCCGAGGCAAAACTTGCGGTTAAAGATGTTCAAAAGGGCGACGGTGTTGCTACCGAATGTCTTGTAGGACCTGAGGATACCGACTGCTTTATCATAAACCGCATAAATCTTACAGGCGGCTTCTTTACCGCCAATGTTGAGGGCAGTTACGCCATTTACATTGTAACCGAGGGCGAGGCAACCATTTGCGGCGATAACTATTCAAAAGCCGTTAAAAAGGGCGATTACTTCTTTATGCCTGCAGCCGCTATGGGTAAATTTAAGTTTTCGGGCAATGCCGAAATAGTTGAATGTTATTAAAAGGGGTAAGGGTATGCAAATTATTGGTATCGATATTGGAACCACCAGCATCTGCGGTGTGGTTATAGATGCAGCAAACGGCAAGGTTTTAAAGTCTAAAACCGTAAGCAGTCACGCTTTTATTGACGGTGATGAGCCGTGGGAAAAAATACAGTCCCCCGAAAAGATTATTTCCCTTGCAACCGAAATTCTTGACGGGTTTATATGTGAAGAAACGGCTGCTATCGGTGTTACGGGCCAGATGCACGGCATTGTTTACACCGATGCTAGTGGTAATGCCGTAAGTCCGCTTTACACATGGCAGGATGAACGCGGTAATCAGCCTTACAAGGACACAACCTATGCGCAGTATCTTGGCAGTTTTTCGGGCTACGGTAATGTAACCGATTTTTACAACCGTGAAAACAATCTGCGTCCCGCATCGGCGGTAGGTTACTGCACAATTCACGATTACTTTGTTATGAAACTGTGCGGACTTAAAAAGGCACTGATGCACTCAAGCGATGCGGCAAGTTTCGGCCTTTACGACATTGAAAAGAATGTCTTTGAGTATGAGGTTAATGTCGATGTTACCGCAGATTTCACCATTGCGGGAACATACAAAAACATTCCCGTAAGCGTGGCAATCGGTGACAATCAGGCAAGTGTTTTTTCCACCCTGTCAAGTGAAAGCGATGTGCTTTTAAATATCGGAACGGGCAGTCAGGTTTCAATAATTTCTGACAGCGTATTAAAGGAAGCCGATATTGAAACAAGACCGTTTTTTGATAATAAATATCTTGTTGTGGGCGCAGCGCTCTGCGGCGGAAGAGCCTTTTCAATTTTAAGGAATTTCTATTTACAGATATTTAATTATCTGAAAAAGACCGAACTTGATGAGGTTTATCCCATAATGGATAAGATGGTGGGCGACGGTATGTCGAGTTTAAAGGTTGACACGCGTTTTGCGGGTACAAGATACGACCAGTCGATTACCGGCTCGGTAACCAACATAACCATCGACAACTTCACACCCGAACAACTTACAGCGGGAGTTCTTCACGGAATGGCTGACGAACTTTATAATATGTATAAGAAAATGAATGTAAGTTGCAGCGGACTTGTGGGCTCAGGAAACGGCATAAGGAAAAATCCCGCGCTTGTTAAGATTTTCGAGCAGCAATTCGGTGCAAGTATGAAAATCCCCGCTCATGTCGAGGAGGCAGCCGTCGGTGCAGCACTTTTCGCAATGGTGGCTACGGGCGACTTTGGTACATCTGACGATGTAAGAAAACTTATAAAATATGAATAAATAGTTGGCGGCGCTACCAATAATGGTGGTGCCGCATTTATATTTCATTTTTATTTATTGCTGCGCATATATTGTTATGTAGATATATGAAAGGCGAGGATAAAAATGAAAGAATATTACCCCGAAGGCTTTATTATTAACACGGCGGAAAACAGAAAAAATATGGCAAGTACTGCGGCACTGGCACAGGCGATGGCAGACGGTCGGATACTTGAAGCCAATGTGACAATGTGCGATGCCGAGCACAATATGATGGTCGATTTAGGTATTATGAAGGGTGTTATTCCGCGCACCGAGGGTGCGATAGGAATAGCCGAGGGAACAACCCGTGACATCGCGCTTATTTCAAGGGTGGGTAAGGCGGTAAGTTTTACGGTAAGCCGCTTTGACACCGACAGTGCTGGTAATATGTACGCACTTTTATCGCGTAGGTCGGCGCAACAGCGATGCCTAAAGCATCTGCTTGAAAACAAACGCGCAGGGGACATAATAAATGCGAGAATTACCCATCTTGAAAGTTTTGGCGCTTTTTGTGATGTGGGCTGCGGTAATGTGGCGCTGCTGCCGATTGATTCAATGTCGGTCTCCCGCATTTCACACCCGAAAGACCGATTTTGTGTAGGTCAGGATATTCGTGTAATAATTAAAAATATTGACGACGACGGGAAAATCACCCTTTCGCACAAGGAACTGCTTGGTACATGGGCTCAAAATGTAGCGCGGTTTTCACAGGGGCAGACCGTATCGGGTATAATAAGAAGCATTGAGGATTACGGAGTATTTGTCGAACTTGCCCCCAATCTTGCAGGACTTGCCGAGCCGCACGAGAATGTTTACATAGGGCAGACGGCGAGTGTTTACATTAAAAGCATTATCCCCGAAAAGATGAAAATAAAACTGATTATCATCGACAGTTTTGACGGCGAGTATGAGACACCGACTGAATATTTTTACACGGGTGAGCACATAACAGAGTTTAATTATTCACCCCCTGAGTGCGCAAAGCAAATATCGGCTTATTTTTAGGCTCTCGTCAGCCTTAAAAATACCATTGATTTTATTTTGGCTTTGGGGTATAATACCTATCGGTGATGAAAAATGTCAGAATGTAATGGAAATTGCGCGACTTGCAGCAGTAACTGCAGCAAACGCGAACAAAAAAGTTTAATCGAGCCGACGGGCGAATTTAACAATATCAAGCATGTTGTCGCTGTTGTCAGCGGTAAGGGCGGCGTTGGTAAATCTATGGTTACCTCAGCGTTGGCGGTGCTTATGCGCCGTAAGGGCTACAAGGTGGGCATACTTGATGCCGATATTACCGGTCCGTCGATACCTAAGTCGTTCGGCATTACACAAAATGCTATGCAGAACGAACTTGGAATACTACCCGCCGTTACTAAAAGCGGAATTGAAATTATGTCGGTTAATATGCTGCTTAAGGAGCACGATGCCCCTGTAATATGGCGTGGTCCCGTTATTGCGGGTGCGGTAAAGCAGTTCTGGCAGGATGTTGTTTGGGGCGACCTTGATTACCTTTTGGTCGACTGCCCACCGGGTACGGGCGATGTGCCGCTTACCGTTTTTCAGACACTTCCGCTTGACGCAATAATTATTGTAACATCCCCTCAGGATTTGGTTTCATTAATAGTTAAAAAGGCATTTAATATGGCGCAGATGATGAACATACCTGTTTTGGGTATGGTTGAGAATATGAGTTATGTTGAATGTCCCGACTGCAAAAAGCGTTTCAGCGTTTTTGGTGGCGGCAGTGAGGGTGTAGCCGAGGAAACGGGTACCGAATTACTTGCAAAAATGCCGATTGATGTATCCCTTGCACAGATGGTTGATAACGGCTGTATCGAGCATTTTGAGGGCGACTATCTTGACAAAGCCGCCGAAAAATTAGAAAAACTGAATTAATTTAAGGCAGCCTTAATTAAGGCTGCCTTCTTGGTGATTTATATGAGAATGAGAAAGAAAAAGAATCTTGTATCACGGCTTGAGGCGGTGTCAGACTACCTTTATATCAGCCGCAGTGAAGACAGAAACTTTAACACCGCGGTAAACGACAAGGACTACATAGATTTTGATGCCTGGTTTGGCGACACTCGTCCGCTGTACCTTGAAATCGGCTGCGGAAAGGGTAAATTTATAAGAGAATGTGCTCTTCGCGATGCCGAAATTCCCCATCTTGCGGTGGAGCATTACGGAAACGTGGCAATTCTTGCCGCCGAAGCCGCAGAGAGAGAAGGAGTTAAAAACCTCCGCTTTTCCATAAGTGACATAGTAAAGCTTGACGGAGAGATAGAGGAAGGAAGTGTTAAAAGAATTTATCTTAACTTTTCCGACCCCTGGCCGAAAAAGCGCCACGCAAACCGCCGTTTAACACATCCCGATTTTTTAAGGCTTTATAAAAAGTGGCTTTCAGATGACGGTGAAATTTTCTTTAAGACCGACAACGATAAGCTTTTTGAGTTTTCATTAAATTCCTTCTGCTCGGAGGACTTTATCCTCTCAAACATTACGTTTGACCTTCACAACAGCGATTTTGAAGGAAACATAATGACTGAATATGAAACCCGTTTTTCCGAAGAAGGTAAAAACATTTTCCGACTTGAAGCAAGAAAAAGACTGTGAGAAATTTCTCACAGCTTTTTTATATC
>JAZRPH010000049.1:0-6022 GCA_045649125.1 Acutalibacteraceae bacterium
AACGGTGCAAAGCGCAAGATTTCAAAACGTAAAGACCCCGAAGCCGCTGTTCGTTTCTTTGCTGAACAGGGTTATGAAAGCGAAAACGTTATTGAGTACCTTATGACCATTGCGGCATCTGACTTTGAAGATTGGCGCAAATGCAACCCCGACGCTTCTTATAAAACCTTTAAGTTTAACCTTAAAAAGATGAGCGTTTCGGGCGCATTGTTTGACGAAAACAAACTAAACGATGTAAGTAAGATTAAAATTGCTTCTATGCATAGCGGTGAGGTTTACGACCGTCTTACCGCTTGGGCGCAGGAATTTGACGCCGAATTCTATGAAATTCTTACTGAAAATCCTGCCTTTACAAAAGCTATGCTTGCTATCGACCGTGACGATGCTAAAAAGCCGCGTAAGGATATTGCAAAGTGGAACGAGGCAAGGGATTATTTCGCATTTTTCTTTGATAAGCTGTATAAACCGTGCCATACTTTGCCTGAAAACATCAAGGCTGATGATGCAAAGGCTTTCCTTACCGAGTATAAAAAGGTTTATGATATAAACGATGACCGACAGGCTTGGTTTGATAAGATTAAATCGTTAGCACCCGCACTTAATTTTGCGGCTGAAACTAAAGAATATAAGGCAAATCCCGAAGCCTACCGCGGCAGTGCAGGTGACCTTAGCACTGTGCTTAGAATTGCCGTCACAGGCAGACAAAACACCCCCGACCTTTGCAGTATTATGAAGGTTCTGGGCAGTGATGAGTGTATTAGGCGAATTGATAATATGATAACTTCTCTTTGAGGTGTAAATTAATGGAAGAAAACAAAGTTTTAACCGATGATGCGGCGGCTGAAAAACCGTCTAACTTCATATATGATTTTATTGATGCCGACATATCCGAGGGCGTGTATTCACGTGTGCAAACCCGTTTCCCGCCCGAGCCTAACGGCTATCTGCACATTGGTCACGCAAAGGCCATCTGCATCGATTTCGGCACTGCCGAGAAATACGGCGGCAAATGCAATCTGCGTCTTGATGATACCAACCCTACTAAAGAGGATGTTGAGTATGTTGACGCTATAAAAGAGGATATTAAGTGGCTTGGCTTTGATTGGGATAATGTTTATTATGCCTCCGACTACTTTGATTTTATCTATGAGTGCGCTCTGCGTCTTATAGATAAGGGTTTGGCTTATGTTGATGAGTCTACAGCCGATCAAATTCGTGAGATGCGCGGCACCCTTACTCAAGCCGGTACAAACAGTCCGTATCGTGACCGTCCAATAGAGGAAAGCCGTGAACTTTTTGCAAAGATGACCGCAGGTGAGATTGACGAGGGTAAAATGGTGCTTCGCGCTAAGATTGATATGTCCTCTTCAAACCTTAATATGCGCGACCCCGTAATTTACCGTGTTCTTAAGGCGCATCATCACAGAACGGGGGACAAGTGGTGCGTGTATCCTATGTACGATTTTGCGCATCCGTTAAGCGATGCCCGTGAGGGTGTAACCCATTCGCTCTGCTCACTTGAATTTGAAAATCATCGTCCGCTTTATAATTGGGTGTTGGAGGCTGCTGACATTACTGTCGAGCCTCCCCGTCAGATTGAATTTGCAAGAATGAATGTAAATTATACGCTTACAAGTAAGCGTAAGTGCTTAAAACTTGTAAATGACGGTCTTGTTTCAGGTTGGGACGATCCGCGTATGGCAACTATTTGCGGTATGCGCCGCAGGGGGTATCCCTCTCAGGCTGTCCGTGCATTTGTTGATAAAATCGGTGTTTCCAAGGCATACAGCGTTATCGACTACGCGCTTCTTGAATCTTGTGTGCGCGACTATCTTAACGAAAATGCAAATCGCGCTATGGCGGTGCTTCGTCCGCTTAAGGTGGTTATTGATAACTATCCTGAGGGTAAGTGTGAGGAAATTGAGGTTGACATTAACCCCAATAAGACTGAACTTGGTAAGACATCTGTTACATTCTCGCGTGAAATTTATATCGAGCAGGATGACTTTATGTTAGACCCGCCGGGCAAGTATTTCCGCCTTTGCCCTACAAAAGAGGTTAGGTTAAAGGGCGCATATTATGTGAAATACGCTTCCCACGAAACCGATGAGCAGGGTAATATTACCGTTGTTCACTGTACCTATGACCCCGAAAGCCGTGGGGGAGAGACGCCTGACGGCAGAAAGGTTAAGGGTACACTGCACTGGGTAAGCGCTGATCATTCAGTTAATGCCGAAGTACGACTTTACGACCGCCTTTTCAATGTTGAAAATCCCAGCGATGAGGAGGGTGTATCATCCTTTGCTGATAACCTCAATCCCGATTCGCTTACGGTGCTTACCGATTGTAAACTTGATGCAAGTCTTGCAAAGGTTAAGACGGGCGATACCTTCCAATTTATGCGTCAGGGTTATTTCTGTGTTGATAAAGATTCTACCGATGACAGACTGGTCTTTAACCGCACCGTTGCGCTTAAGGACTCATTCAGTAAAAAGAAATGATTACAGTAAAAGATATTTTTGAATTTTTAGACCGCAAATACCCCTTAAATACTGCCTGTGAATTTGACAATGTCGGGTTGCTTGTGGGTGACGGTACGGCTCAGGTTACATCTGTGGTAGTAGCGCTTGATTGTGATATAAATACGGTAAATGCCGCAAGGTCGCAGAATGCAAACCTTATCATTACACATCACCCCGTTATCTTTGACGGGTTGAAACAGGTGACCGAAGGCTCGGTCGTTTATGAACTTATAAAAAGCGGTATTTCGGTAATATCAATGCATACAAACCTTGATATCGCAGTCGGCGGCGTTACCGAGCAGCTTTGTACTGCGTTGCAGTTGTATGATGTTGAACCCTTTGAAGCCCATGACGGTTTTCTGATAAGAAGCGCTAAAACCAATATATCCGATGCCGATACACTCGCCGTTCATATAAAACAAATGCTTGGCGGCGGGGTTAGATATGTGGCCCAGAAATCACCAATAAAGCGTGTTCTTGTCTGTTCAGGCTCGGGCGGTGACTTTTTAACCGACGCGATTGACGGCGGTTTTGATGCGCTGATTACCGCTGATGTTAAGCATAATGTTTTTGTCGATGCCATAAATTCAGGAATTTCGGTTTTTGATGCAGGGCATTACCACAGTGAAAAGGTTATAGTAAAACCTTTGTGTGCAGAACTCAGCAGGGAATTTGGGCAGATAAAAATAACATCATATATTTCAGATTGCTTTAAATCTATATAAAAATAAAAAAGCAGGTGGACGTGTCCACCTGTTTTTTTATTTTTATGACCAAACACCCGAGGCATTAATGTATCCGCCACTAATGTATGTGTTTGTTGCCATCACGCCGTTAGATTTTAAATAATACCACTTACCACCGTCAAGCAACCAACCGGTTTTCATAGCACCTGATGGGCTCATATAGTACCAACTACCGCCATCACGCACCCAACCTGTGAGCATAGCACCGCCTGAGTTCATATAGTACCAACTACCGCCGTCATATACCCAACCGGTTTTCATAGCACCTGATGGGCTCATATAGTACCAACTACCGCCGTCACGCACCCAACCTGTGAGCATAGCGCCGCCTGAGTTCATATAATACCATGTGCCACTTATCTTCTGCCAACCTGTGAGCATAGCGCCGCTTGAATTCATATAGTACCACGTTCCGCTTATCTTCTGCCAACCCGTGAGCATTGCGCCATCTGAGTCAAGGAAATACCAAGTACCGTTAAGGTTAATCCAACCAGTCGCCATTCTGCCGTCTGTATTAAAGTAATACCATGTATCATAAATTTTGTGCCAACCGGTTTGCATTACGCCGTCGGCATCAAAGTAGAATATATCATCGTAAATGTACCATAAACCAGTTACTCTAGCGCCATCTGAGTCAAGGAAATACCAGTTACCGTTAGTCTTAACCCAGCCCGTCTGCATAATACCATTTTCATCAAAATAGTACCACCTGCTAAGATACACCCAACCTGTTTGCATTATACCCCTTTGATCACTGTAGTACCAATTACCATCAACGTCAATCCAACCTGTTTTCATTACACCGCTTTGATCAAAGTAAAATGTATTACCATAAACGTCAATAAAACCGGTTTGCATTATACCAATTGAATTAAAGTAGTAAGTATTACCATTAATATTAACCAAACCGGTATACATTATACCCGTTGGATAACCAAAATAATACTTATTACCATCAAGTTCTAGCCAACCGGTATGCATTTTGCCGTCTGCATCAAAGTAATGTATACCACCATCAATTTTAACAAAACCGGTTTGCATTATACCATTTGAATTAAAGTAGTAATTATTACGATCAATATTAACCAAACCGGTTAGAATTACGCCGTTTCGATCAAAGCAGTACCTATTACCGTCAAGGTCAAACCAACCTGTAACCGCTTCACCGTTATAAAAATAATATATATCACCGTCTATTTTTTGCCAACCAGATAATATGTCAGATTGCGTGTAATAATCATCTGCATATACGGGTGGTATAGTAAATATGCCATCAGGTACATGGTCGTAAGAATTTCCGTCAATTATATCAGGATCACCGCATAAGAAGTATGTGTAGTCTACAGCATCTCCACCGAAATCGTCCCATGTAACATCAACACAGTACCACTTACCGTTTAATTTAACGATGTTCCACATGTGTGTTTCGCTTGTCAGCACGGCAACTTGCGTGTAAAAGGTTAGTCTGTCGCAAATTTCCTTAAAAGCCTTTGCATAACTTTCACAGACACCCTTTCCTTTTGTCAGAATACCTAATGCCGAATGTGCATAGTAGTAGTTCTGACTATCACTATTTGCAGTCAGCGCATCATAATCATACTCAGCACCAAGGGCAAGGGTATTGTGTATGTATTTTAGCGCTTCATATTGGTTTGATTTAGAGTTAGCGATATTAACTATTTCATCAATAACATTATCCCTTTGTTCTATTTCGCTTTCGTTATAATAAGGATGGTCCATGCATAATACTACAATTTTGGACTGTGAAATAATATTCGTTTTAGGATTATACAAGCATTTTACTTGAGCATATACAGTATTTGTAAAACGATCTGTTTCCAAAACATTATCGTAACGGTAACACCACATACCAATAAGAGCCTGTAAATCAACACGCTGCGCCAATATATAAAAATCAGAATCAGGTGATTCATCATAGCGTTCACCGTTAAAAATATCGGTGTCAATGGTGATTTCCCATTCACCGGATAAGAAACTGTCTGATTCATCAACAGCTGTATTATAGACATCAAAGGCAAGAGAATCGCTTGCTTGCTCCTTAAGTACATTATAGTAATAATCTTTAGAATCAGCACTGCCATTGCTCTGCAAATTCATTGTCATTTGTGACGAAAAGCCGTTATCATATGTGAAAGTGCGAAACTCCGACTCGGTCATGCTGTATGTTAACACCCCTGTGCCTGTAGTATCGGCAGAAACGGGCATGACGAACAGTGTAACCAGCATAACAACAGATAAAAGTACAGCAAGAAGTTTTTTCATAGAAATGAATCGCCCCACATAATAGTATTTACAATATATAATTATAGCATATATTCAATATAATTACAACGAAACAATCTCAACTTTTTTAATGATTGCATATAATACAAGCCCAAATTCATAACTTCAATTATAGGGATGAAAGAGGGTAAATTTATGAAATTTTTAATCATAACAAAAAAACAGATAATGCTTGGCATTTGCGTCTTGCTTTCGTTGACCACCGTTGCGGTAGCATCCTTTATAACCTTTGCCGAAAATGACCGCAGACTTCCCATTTACTGTGTCGAAACCGAAAAAAAGCAGATTGCCATCAGCTTTGATGCCGCATGGGGTAACACTAAAAAGGTACAAAATATAAATTGATTACAGCTTTTCGAATTTAAAACCGACCTCAACCTTAAGGTTGCTTTCTTCCTTATTGGTTTCGGGGTTGGTTTCTATTTTTTCGTGCACCCAAATTGTCGAAAT
>JAZRPH010000050.1:0-31473 GCA_045649125.1 Acutalibacteraceae bacterium
CGATACCAAGTTTAAGGTTCAAGAAGAGGAGCAGTCCTGGGCTGCCGAGCACGTAATCGGTATTGCAAAGGGTGTTGACCAAAGAATTGTTGACGGTCTTAGAGAGAACTTTATGGGCGAGTGCACCGAGGTTGGTATGTATCTTGCAATGGCAAGAGCCGCTCACCGCGAGGGTTATCCCGAAATCGGTCTTTATTGGGAGAAAGCCGCTTACGAAGAGGCAGAGCACGCAGCAAAATTTGCTGAACTTTTAGGCGAAGTTGTTAGCCCCAGCACCAAAGAGAACCTCACCGTTCGCGTAGAGGCTGAAAACGGCGCAACCTACGGCAAAAACGAGCTTGCAAAACTTGCAAAAGAGCTTGGACTTGACGCTATCCACGATACCCTTCATGAGATGGCACGCGACGAAGCTCGCCACGGCAAGGCATTTGAGGGTCTTTTAAACAGATATTTCAAATAATATTTACTTGAAAAATTTTAAAAGATGTGCTATCATAAAGGTAGCACATCTTTTGTTTTTGAGGTGATTTTATGAAAAGTTTTAGTTCTAAAAAACATTTGGTTAGTTTTACTTTTATAGCATTTTATTTTATATTTAGTTTTCTGGATGCAGTCAGAACTTTTTCAACATTTACAGGTTTACTTTATGATTTTATGGGTTTAATTCCGTCGGCTTTAATTTTGTGCTATTTATTGTTTGAACAAAAGGATTTTAAATTTAAAAATTTTATGTTTCCGTTGGCATTTGGTATAATTGTTTATCGGAGCTTATATGGCGTAATTGCTAGTTTTGAAAGCCTATCGAAATTTACAATCTTAGAAATTGAAATTGAAACTGAAATTCTATTTGCGTTTGTTATAGTGGCAGCGCTATTTAATATATTGTGTTTTTGTGGAACGTTATTTAAGTTTAAATCTTCGCTTCTTTTAAAAATTGGTTGTATGGGTTACATATTAACAACCGTTGCATCGCAAATTTATGAATTCTATTTACTTGGCGGAATGGAATATATAAATTCCGTTCCAAAAGACATATCTCCTATTAATATCATAGCTTTGGTAAAACTTCTTTCTATAATACTTTTTTACACAGCAATTTTTATTCTAACAACAAATAAAAAGAAGACAGATTTAGTGTGACAAAAGTGGGATTTTAAAAATCAAATAATAAAACCTTGATTTCAAGCGGTTTTTCGGCGTAGTTTCAAGATGAGGCTCGTCACGGCAAGGCATTTGAAGGACTTTTGAACAGATACTTTAAGCAATTATAAAACATCAAAACCGCCTTTTTAGGCGGTTTTTTCTTGTAAATATCGGCATAATATGCTATAATTCCTTTGGAATAAGGTAGGTCTACAACGGTAGGCGGTTTAATCTTGCCCTCGGAAACGGGGGTGATGCCCTATGTACATAACTAATCAGGACTTGTTTCAGTTTAGTATAGTTATAATTTCGGTTATAACACTTGTAATAACGGACATAAAAAAGAAATAATCGCCCCGTCCTGAGAAAACGAGCGATTATTCTTTAATCATTCATCTGAGGGCAAACCGTCTATACGATTTACCTTATTTCACTTATATTATAGCACATATTTTGGTTTTGTCAAGTTTTGGGGTGATGAAATGAAGAAACTTAAAAAATATATTTATCCTTTTATTTTTTCAATATGTTTTTTTCTAACCTACATAATTTTAGCAATCGTGCTTGAAATCGTTTTGCCCTCTGGTGATTATGCTGGTCTTGCTTATGCAGGTATTGCTTTGATAATATGGATATCAGTTGTGATACCTGTTTATTGCATTAAATATTACAAACTTATTCGTGAAGAAAAGTTAAAGTTTTTATTTGCTGTTTACAATCCACTTGTTATTGCCTTTTGTTATTCATTTCCTTTTCTTAAGGGGACTGGTTCAAGTTCATTTGACAGTATACTTAAGATTGCTATTTTTCTTTTCGTTTGGGTGGCGATTTGGACATTTATTCCGTTGCTTATACGCTTAGATTCTACTGAAGAACAGGACGATAACAATTCAAACGAAATGCAAATTTAGTGTGACAAAAGAGTGATTTGAAAAACTCAGCCTTGAAAACCCTTAATTTCAAGCGTTTTTCGAGTGCAGTTTCAAGATGAGGCTCGACACGGCAAGGCATTTAAGGGACTGCTCAACCGTTACTTCAAGTAAAAACATTGAAAAGAGGGGCATAACTGCTCCTCTTTTTTGTATAATATTATACAGGAGGGAACGACTATGAAAAAATCAACAGTAACTATAATTGTTTTAATGTTGGCTTTAGCGCTTTTTGCAAGTGCTTGCGCCGCAAATTCAGGCGGTATTGGCGGTGAGGCACAGAATCAAAACAACAACAGCAGCGCATCATCCACCCAAAATCAACAAGATCAGCAATCTGTACAGACCGCCGCTAAGCTTACTGCAGATGAAGCGCTGGATATCGCCTTGCAGCAAGCAGGTGTTACAAGGGACAGCATACGCGATCTTGAAAATCAACTTGACCGCGATAACGGAATTTTGGTTTATGAAATCGATTTTGAATCGGGGAATACGGAATATTCATACGATATAAATGCCGAAACAGGCGCTGTTGTTGAACGCGACCGCGACAGAGAAAATTGACTTTCCATTATATACTGAAAAATTTTAATTTTCGGTAGCGTATCCTTTGTTTTTTAGATTGATTTTTTAATTAGTGTGACGGTGAAGTATTATTTTAATTATTAAAATATTTTTGTATTTTTTATAATAAAACGCAGATAATACAACAGGAGGGAAGAAAAATGAAAAAAAGAATTTTTGCGCTGATTACAGCGTTAGCACTTATGATGGTCTTCACAGGTTGTGCCGTAAGAGATACAGCAGAGGATATTAAGGACGATGTAAAGTCTGATATGTCAAGCTATCAAAGCTCAAACACAGCACAGTAACAAAAAAGCACCTGAATATTTCAGGTGCTTTTTTATGTTGCAATTATATTGAATGTGTGTTATAATTCATCGTTGTCAGGAGCAAAAAAGGCGGCTCACAAAAGCTTTTTATATGCGGTGCCAAACAGTTTGTCGGCGAACCACACTTCGTTTACGGTGAAGGTCTTTCCGTTTAAATATTGCAAAATTCCGCCGTCGGTATCAAAGTAAAAACTGAGTTTGTAGGAATAAAGTGCCTGTTTGTCAAAACCCGACTTTTTGTCAGCGGCTAATTTGCCGTACTTACCGTCGCCTAAAAGCGGATGGCCGATAGATGCCATATGCGCCCTTATTTGATGGGTTCTGCCGGTCAACAGTTCGACCTCTATAAGCGACAGGTTCTGCTTTTCGCAAATTACACGGTAGCGTGTTTTTATGGTGCGGTTGTGCTCGGTCTTTTTTGAGGAGAGAAAAACTTTATTTTTATCCTCGTTTTTTTCAAGATACCCTTCAAGCGTTGCGGTTTTATTCTTGGGTGTGCCGTGGATTACGGCAAGGTATCGCTTATCAATCTCACGGTCTTTGATTTTTTCACAGAGTATACGCAGCGATTCTGCATTTTTTGCGGCGATTACTATACCGCCTGTATTGCGGTCGATGCGATTTGCAAGGGCGGGTTTAAAACTGTTTTCATTTTGTGGATCATATTCGCCCTTGTTATATAAATAATGCTGTATTCTGCCGATAAGGGTGTCATGATATTCTTTGTTGTCAGGGTGAACGATAAGCCCCTGCTTTTTATCAACAAGAAGAATGTTTTCGTCTTCATATACAATATCAAGGCGGTCGGGAGAACTTAAAAAGTCATACTTTGGCGCCACAGGTACAAAAAACTCGTCATTAATATATGCGTCCACTATATCGCCGACACACAGCTTTGTTGAAATTTCACCGCGTTTGCCGTTGATTTTAATCCGCTTTGTGCGGATGTATTTGTACATAAGTCCGTGAGGCAGGGTGGGACAAGCCTTAGTAATAAATTTGTCAAGGCGCTGTCCTGCGTCGTTTTTTGTTACTCTAAAACTTTTCATAATAATATCCTTTGGGTTACTTTTATTTAGATTGGGGTGTGAACAATGTCAGAAAATCCACATAAGGAAAATGTACACGAGGGCCACCGTGACCGACTTCGCAAGGAGTTTTTGAATCACGGGTTTGACAAAAACACACCGTCACATAAGATGCTTGAACTTTTACTGTTTTACTGCATTCCGCGAATTGATACAAATGAAACTGCACATAAAATGATTAACAGGTACAAAAACCTTGCAGGTGTATTGGACGCCCCTGTAGCTGAACTTGCCGAGTTTAAGGGGATGACCGAGCGTTCGGCGTTACTGCTTAAGCTGATTATGCCGATGGCGCAACGCTATTTAAATGATAAGGCAGAGGATAAACCCACCTTCAAAAATCTTGATGAAATAGGAAAGTATATTGTCGAACAATATCTGGGCGCAATTCACGAAAAGGCAGGGCTTCTCTGTATGGATGCCAAGTGCAAATTAATCAGCTTTGATTTTATTGCCGAGGGTGACATTTCTTCGGTCGGAATCTCTATTCGTGAGCTGATGCGTCATGTTCTGGAACAAGAGGCGTGCATTGTGGTGCTTTGCCACAACCATCCGGGTGGCGTAGCGCTGCCAAGCAGGGGAGATACAAATTTTACTGCTTTGGCGGCAGATTCGCTTTCAAAAATCGGCGTACATTTGCTTGACCATATAATAGTTGCGGCAAATGATTTTGTGTCACTCGCACAAAGTACTGAATACTCACACATGTTTGAATACAATCGCTAAAAGAATTATAATATCCCAAGCCGCCAAAGTCAAGGCGGCTAAATGTCAAAGGGTGTATATATGAGTAATTTCTCAATTTTTAAGCAGGGTGTAAAGAACGGAATACCCATATTTTTAGGATATGTAGCCGTCTCTTTCACTTTTGGTATAGCCGCAAAGGATGCGGGAATATCATCGTGGCAGGCAGTGTTAATGTCGGCTACAAATCTTACCTCTGCCGGTCAGTTTGCGGCGCTTAACATAATTGCGGGAAGACTGAGTTATATGGAAATGGCGCTTACGCAGTTGGTTATTAATCTGCGGTACTGCCTGATGTCCTCGTCTCTTTCGCAACGCTTCAGCGAAAAGATGAGACCTATCCACCGCTATCTGATAGCATTCGGAAACACCGATGAGATTTTTGGTGTTTCATCAAGTTATGAAAGGCACGATATACCCCCCGCGTACTGTTACGGTCTTATCGCTGCTGCCTTTCCCGGTTGGGTTTTAGGTACGGCGTTGGGTGTAATATCGGGGTCGCTGTTGCCTGCCAGCATTCTCAGTGCACTTAGCGTTGCGCTTTACGGTATGTTTATTGCGATAATTGTGCCGCCCGCAAAGAAGAGCAGGACGCTTTTATACATAATAGTCATTTCTATGACGGCGAGCCTTATGTTTAGTTTGTTGCCGATTTTATCACAAATCTCATCAGGATTCAGGATAATATTATTAACTGTTATAATAGCCGGTATTGCGGCTCTTGTGTCGCCAATCTCAGCAGAGGGGGATGATGCACAATGAGCGGTAATGTTATAATTTACATAGCGGTTATGTCTTTGGTAACATATCTTATAAGAGTGCTGCCTCTAGCCCTTATAAAGCGAAAAATTTCCAATAGGTTTTTCCGCTCGTTTTTGTATTATGTACCGTTTGTAACCCTTGCGGTTATGACCTTTCCCGCAATACTTTATGCTACCGACAGTATTTGGTCTGCGGCTATTGGCTTTGCTGTTGCGCTGGTAACGGCATATATGGGGGGCGGACTTCCCGTTGTGTCATTACTTGCTTGCGTTGCAGTGTTTATTACTGAACTATTTATTTAAATCTAAAACAAAAAACAAAAACCGAGCACAGTATAAACTGTGCTCGGTTTAATGTTTTTCGATTCAATTAGCCCTCAACGATAGCCTCAACAGGACAACCTGCTGCACAAGCACCGCAATCGCAGCACTTATCAGCATCAATTTCGTAATGAGCATCGCCTTCAGCAATCGCTTCACAAGGACAAGAACCTGCGCATGCGCCGCAGCTTATGCAATCATCAGTAATCTTAAAAGCCATTTTACTACACCTCCATCAAAGCGAGATAAAAGAGTGATACTCTTAAAACATAAATTTCAGTCAGGATATTATCCTGTCCGCTTTATATTGTAACAACTTACTGCACAAAAATCAAGAGGAATATTTATTCACCCTGAATTTCCTCGTCATTTTGATTTTTTTTGGCACGATTTCCCTTGGAAATCAGTTTTACTTCCTTGCGATTAAGCTTGTATGGAACACCCTCGCTGTCTTTAGGTTTAATAAGTAGATTACCCGTGATAAAATTCACATCCACCACGGTACCGATTCCGTTTTGGCTTTTAACAGTATCCCCCACACCCGGTGTAATGGAGATTAGGTGCTCGTAGGAGTCCTGTTCATACTTTAGACAGCACATAAGTCTTCCGCAGCTTCCCGAAATTTTAGTGGGATTAAGGGAAAGACCTTGCTCTTTTGCCATTTTAATGGATACGGGTTGAAAATCGTCAAGAAAACGTTTGCAACAATATGGCTGACCGCAGATGCCGATGCCGCCGAGCATTCGCGCTTCATCACGGACGCCAATCTGACGCAGTTCAATTCTTGTGTGGAAGTGCGCCGCCAAATCCTTTACCAGTTCGCGAAAATCTATTCTGCCGTCTGCTGTAAAGAAAAAGGTTATTTTACTTGCGTCAAAGGAATATTCAACCTCAACCAGTTTCATATCAAGCTGATGCGCCGCAATTTTTTCCTCACAGACCTTAAAGGCGGCGTCCTGCTTTTTGCGATTTTCCTCTATCTTGGACATATCCTTTTCATTTGCCTTGCGCAGCACCTTTTTAAGCGGTGACACAACACGGTCATCCTCAACCTTATGATTAGGGTGCGATACACTACCAAAGGCAAGTCCGTTTGCAGTTTCAACAATGACATTGTCGCCTGTGTTAAAACTAACGCCGACAGGGTCAAAGTAGTAGCTGCGGCTGCCGTTATTAAATTTTACTGAAATTACTTCTGTCATTTATTACTACCTCTCAGCCCGCCGTTTACATGATGCGCTTACAAGCGCGGTAAAAAGCAGGGATAGATTAATATTTGTCTTTAAAAGTTCTAGATAACGTGCGGTGTCGTTATAAATTCCATCAAGCACCCGCGCCCTTGCTGCTGCAGGATTGCAACCCCGAAGTTCGCGGACAATTTCCACACGCAGAGCCTTTAAAAAATCCTCAACCCAAAGACGATTTTTTTCAAAAGGATGTAAAAGTTTAAGCATTTCGTAGTCGCTGCCCGAAAACAACAGCCGTAAAAATTCAACTGCGCTTTCACGAGCGGTGTCGTTTGCTTTTTTGCCGAGCAACGTAAGCGCACGTCCGATATTACCGGATGAGTGTTTTAATGCGGTTACAGCGCTTTCGTGTTCACAGTCGCACTTGAGCATAACGGCGTCGACAGACTCTTCGATTCTGGGTGCTGAAAGTTGAAGCAGGGTGCAGCGTGAAACGATAGTATCAAGCATAGTCGACCGCGCGGTTGTAAGAAGTATGAAAACTACAGATTGGGGGGGTTCTTCAAGAACCTTTAACAGAGCATTTTGCGCCTGCTCGTTCATACGGTAGGCATCCTCAATAATAAATACCTTTCGCTCAGCCGAATGGGGACGCACAAATGCGTCGGCGCGAAGCTGCCGTATCTGCCCAACCCGTATACTCTTTTTCCCTTCCTCTCTGGAAATGCGGATTATGTCGGGGTGTGAGGCAATTGATGCCAGATGACATCCGTGACAAGTTCCGCAGGGCCTGTTTTCAGCGGTGCACACTATGGAAGAAGCGATAAACCCTGCCAGCGTGCGCTTACCCAGTCCGTCCTCTCCCTCAATCAAAATTGCGTGGGGAATACGGTTTGCACCTATTAAACTCAGCACAGAAGCGCGGACGCTTTCATTTCCTATCAGCGGAAAGTTCATAGCACAAAGCCAACCTTTTTCATAGCCTTGAAATATGTTTTGCGTGCAACACGTTCAGCGCGTGAGGCACCCTCACGGAAAATGCGCTCAAGTTCTGCTTTGTCGGAAATTATCTCATCATAGCGTGATTTTATGGGTGCAAGTTCGTCTGCAACGACTTCGCCTACTGCCAGTTTAAATTCACCGTAGCCCTTGCCGTCAAATTCCTTCTCAATCTGTGCGGCGGTTTTTCCTGTAACACAACTGTAAATTCCCATAAGGTTTGAAATTCCGGGCTTATCCTCAGCCATACGCACACAGGTATCACTGTCGGTTACTGCGCGTTTAAACTTACGTATAATGGTATCGCGGTCATCAAGAATTGCCACCCACGCGTTAAGATTATCGTCAGACTTTGACATCTTTTTTGACGGATCCTGAAGCGACATAACACGAGCGCCAGTTTTGGGAATATAAGGCTCGGGAATGGTAAAAACATCACCGTAAATGCGGTTAAAGCGTTCAGCAATATCACGCGCTATTTCAAGGTGCTGTTTCTGGTCGGCGCCAACAGGCACAAAGTCGGGCTTATAAAGTAAAATATCTGCCGCCATAAGCACGGGGTATGAAAAAAGGCCGACATTTACATTATCTGCGTGTTTAGCAGATTTATCCTTAAACTGTGTCATTCGCGCCATTTCGCCGAACTGTGTGTTGCAGGAAAGCAACCATGAAAGCGCGGTGTGCTCAGGCACGTGTGACTGTATGAAAAGTGTGCTTTTTTCGGGGTCCAGCCCTAAAGCCAGCATAAGCGCGTATGTAGAATATATCTGCTGACGCAGTTTAGACGGCTCCTGTCGGACGGTGATTGCATGTAGATCTGCTACTGCATAAGTGCAGTCAAATTCATCCTGCATAGCTATCCAATTTTTAAGTGCGCCAAGATAATTGCCTAAAGTCAGCATACCGCTTGGCTGAATGCAACTTAACACCTTTTTCTTTTGTGAGGTTTCACTCATATATAACACCCTTAGTATATAATTATATTAATAATAACATATAAAAGCGAAAATTACAACAAAAAAGATTATTCTTAACTGCGTGGCTTTATGCTGACAATACGGTCGGAAAGAAGTGAAAGGGAAATCACATTAGGTATTGCCATAGAGCCATTTAAAATTTCGGCAAGCAGCCACACGGCATCGGCGCGGAAAACGGCCCCCGCTATACAGGCAAAACAAAAAAGGCATAAAAAAATTCTTTTTGCACCCTCGCCAAAAAGAAAACTTACAAAGCGTGTGCCGTAAAGTCCCCAGCCGACCGTCGACGAAAAAGCGAAAAAGCACAAAACGGGACAAAAGACAAATATGACATTTCTGCCGAAGACACAGGTAATGGCGTTTAGCGTCAACGCCGCCGCACTGTCGGTGCCGTACGGAATATTGCCTACACAAAGTATGGCAAGGGCTGTGAGCGTACACACCACCACGGTATCGACAAAAACCTCAAATATTCCCATAAGGCCAAGTTCGGTTTCGTCGCCGTCGCAGCAGGCATAGGCAATGGGTGCTGTGCCAAGCCCTGCCTCGTTTGAAAAGATACCGCGCGACATACCCGTTCTAAGTGCAATAAAAGCAGAGCCAACCGCCCCGCCTGTAATACCCGACGGTGAAAAAGCGCCTACAAATATATTTGAAAAAACCGACGGTAGCTGACGGAAATTTACGGCAATTACACCCAAGGTCAGCACAATGTAAGTAAAGGTCATAAGCGGTACAATTTTTTCACAAAAAGCGCCCATTCGGCCTTCGTTTTTAAATATAACTGCAAGTGTTACCGCACAAACAATTCCGATAGAAAATTTTAAATAAAGTTCTGCTTGTGGGGTGAGCACACATATTTCACGCACCATACTGCACACACAGGAGGCAAATGTGTTAATCTGTGTCATATTTCCTGTGCCGAATGCGGATACCGTTCCGCAAAGAGCAAAAACCACGGCTAAAAAACGAAGTGAGCTTGGCAAAGCGTTTTTTATGTAGTACATTGCGCCACCACAGAAACTGCCGTCGCAGGTGCGCTCACGATATCTTACGCTAAGTACAATTTCGGAAAATTTGATTATCATACTAAAAAGCGCAGAAACCCACAACCAAAAAACCGTACCCGGACCGCCGAGCGCTACCGCACCTGCAACACCTACAATGTTGCCTGTGCCTAAAGTTCCCGAAAGCGCAGTACTTACCGATTGCAAGGGGGTAAGTCCCGTATCGGCGCGGCGATTGTCTTTTTTGAAGATGATAAGCAGAGCGTCTTTTAAATGGCGAAGCTGAAAAAAGCGTGTGCGCAGACTGAGTATTACACCCGTGAAAAAGAGAGTCAGGAGTGTTGGTGCACCCCAGACAGCATGGTTTATGTGGTTAAGGATGTCCATTGTCTGCACCGCCGAATTCGAGGAAATTTAAAAAATTTGAAATTAACTATTGATTTTATTGCCGAGTTGTGATATTATACTATGGCGGTTTGAGAAAAACCGCAGTTTTGCGCTGGTAGCTCAGCTGGATAGAGCGTCTGGCTACGGACCAGAAGGTCGGGAGTTCGAATCTTCTCCAGCGCGCCAAAACGAAAATCCTGTCGACTTTAGTCGATGGGATTTTTGTTTTGTATTATTCACTATTCATTTTTCATTATTCATCATTCATTCGACAGGATATTCAATGAATATTGAATATGCAAGTCGCTTACGCTGAGTGTTGAAACCCCTACACCAAAAAAGATTTTTACATCTTTTTATACAACCTTTGCCAAAAAGCAACTTACCGCATTAGCGGTGGGTTGCTTTTATTTTTTTACAAGACTGCAAATAGCGAGATATAGTGCTATAATAAACACCGAAATGTTCACCGTACCGCTTACCCAAAGATACACACCGATAATAAATGCAACAAAAGCAAAAACGGCGGTGATTATGCGTACAATTCCTTCAGCGCGGAAAGGGTCGGTAAAATGCGATATAACCAGTGTCAGCAGCGTGCCGCCATCAAGCCCTGATACGGGCAACAGATTAAAAATGCCGATTATCAGATTAAGCACCCCAAACCGCAGGGAAACATCGTTTTTAAAGGCGCAAAAGTTTATAAGCAGCGCCGCGAAAACTACAATGTTTGCAACAGGACCACATACGGTTATTGCAGCCTGTGCGCGAGGGTGAGGCGGAAATCCGTGTATAATCTGCACAGATGCAGGTATCAGCCGTACCGCGCGCGGCTGACAGTCGGCTGCCCACATAGCAAGAAGATGGCCTGTTTCGTGAATAAAAACGGCAAAAAAAGTTGGTATTACAAGTCCTGTGCGGTCTATCACCAACATAAAGCACAGTACGGCTGCAAAGAGAAAAGAAATATAAAATTCGGTGCCGAAAAGCTTAAATTTCATCGGTTGTGTCCTCTTCAAACATCTGTGATACATTTGTTTCGTCAAATAAATTTTCTACGCACCAAGACCTTGCACCCGAAAAGACGGATGGAGAAAGCCATTTCGTTATAATCAGTGCTAAAATTAAAAGGGCTATGCATAAGACTTGCGTTACTGCGATGTGTATAAAATTACTCTTGTATTTTATTTCCGTAACGGTCATTTCTTCGTCCATTAGTTTAGACACCCCTTGTAAGCGTTTTGAAAATATGGTATACTGAATTATATTTTAAATGAGGTTATATTTATGCCATTTTTACCCATTACCGCAAAGGAAATGCACAGCCGCGGTTGGCAGTGCGCAGATATTATAATAGTTACGGGCGATGCTTATGTGGATCACCCTAGTTTTGGTACGGCTATAATTTCGCGCGTACTTGAAGCGGCAGGTTACAAGGTTTGCATTATTCCGCAGCCGCAGTGCGATGCTGATTATATGCGCTTCGGAAAACCGAGACTGGCGTTTTTTGTAAATAGCGGTAACATCGACTCAATGGTGGCGCACTACACCGCAGCAAAAAGAAAAAGAAGTGATGATGCCTACACCGCGGGGGGTAAGGCAGGCGCCCGTCCCGACCGCGCTGTGATTGTTTATTCAAAGGCACTGCGCCGAATTTTCGGGGATACGCCCATCTGTGTTGGCGGAATAGAAGCGTCCTTGCGCCGATTTGCCCATTATGATTATTGGGATGATGCGGTGCGCCCCTCGATACTTATTGACAGCGGCGCCGACCTGCTTATGTACGGAATGGGCGAAAAGCATGCGGTTGAAATTGCGCAGCGTCTTGATAAAGGCGAGGATATACACGCAATGCAGGATATACTCGGTACTTGCTATGCCACCCCAACTAACGAATATCAGGTGGGCGAGGCTAAGGAATGTCCCTCTTTCGAAGCGGTGAGTGAGGATAGTGAGCGCGGACACAGGCAGTATGCGGTTTCCTGCCGAATTCAACAAGCCGAACACGATGCAGTGCGTGGAAAGAGGGTTATTCAGCGTCACGGCGGTAAAATTGTGGTGCAAAACCCACCTATGCCGCCGCTTACTACCGATGAAATGGACAGCGTTTATGCATTGCCGTTTATGCGGGATTACCATCCAAGTTATAAGGCTTTGGGCGGTGTGCCGGGTGTTGAGGAGGTAAAATTTTCGGTTATTCACAACCGTGGCTGTTTTGGTGCATGCAACTTTTGTTCACTTGCATACCATCAAGGCAGATTTATCAGTGTGCGCAGTCACGACTCGGTAATTGACGAGGTTAAGAAGATTACCGATATGCCTGATTTCAAGGGATATATTCACGATGTCGGCGGTCCTACCGCAAATTTCAGAGCGCCGTCGTGCGACAAGCAGTCAAAAAGCGGCGCTTGTAAGGATAAAAAATGTCTTGCTCCCGAAATGTGCGGCGCGGTAAGGGTTGACCACAGTGACTATCTTGCGCTTCTTAGAAAGCTGCGCTCTTTGCCTAAGATTAAAAAGGTTTTCATACGCTCGGGCATTCGATTTGACTATCTTATTAACGATGCTGACGAAAGTTTTTTCAAGGAGCTTGTCACCCACCATGTAAGCGGTCAGCTTAAGGTTGCACCTGAGCATTGCTCTAACCGTGTTTTAAGACTTATGGGCAAACCGCAGATAAGGGTTTACGAGCGGTTTAAAAAGCGCTTTTATGAGATTACCGAGAGTATAAATAAAAAACAGTATCTTGTGCCGTATTTAATGTCTTCTCACCCGGGAAGCACGGTAAATGATGCCATTGAACTGTCGCTTTTCCTTAAAAAAGAGGGACTTCGTCCTGAACAGGTACAGGATTTTTATCCCACACCGGGCACGGTTTCAACCTGTATGTTTTATACAGGCCTTGACCCGCTTACTATGGAAAAGGTTTATGTGCCGCGAACACCGCAGGAAAAGGCTCAGCAACGCGCGCTTTTACAGTATTACCGTCCCGAAAACCGCAAGATAGTGCTTGAAGCGTTGCGACGGGCGGGGAGACAGGACCTTATAGGAACGGGCAAAAACTGTCTTGTCGCGCCCGAAAAAACGCAAAAGGGTGCGGTTTCGGCAAAAGTGCCGCAGAAGAGAAAAACCATCAGAAACATACATAAAAAGAAAAAATAAAGGTGAAAAAGATGAAAGTAATGGTTGGTATGAGCGGCGGAGTGGACTCCTCGGCTGCTGCTGTCTTGATTATGAGACAGTACGATACCGCAGGGGTAACGCTTAAACTTTTCGGTGACGGCATATCAAGGGATGCCGAGGACGCGCGGTCGGTTTGCGAAAGGCTTAAAATACCGCATTATGTTTTACCGCTTAAAGAGCAGTTTGCAAAGTATGTCATTGACGACTTTATAAACGAATATAAAATCGGCAGGACACCCAACCCTTGTATACAGTGTAACAAGCATATAAAATTCGGGGGAATGTTGGAATTTGCCGTAAAAGAGGGCTATGACAAAATTACTACTGGGCATTACGCTAGGATAGAAAAATGCGGTGAGCGGTATCTTCTTAAAAAAGCGGCGGATGCATCAAAGGACCAAAGCTATGTGCTTTATTGCCTTACACAAAGTCAGCTGTCACGGTTGATTTTGCCGCTTGGCAGTTATACAAAGGGCGAAATACGCGAGATTGCGCAGCAAAACGGACTTATAACGGCGCATAAATCTGACAGTCAGGATATATGCTTTGTGCCCGACGGTGATTATGCCGCATTTATAAGCCGCCACACAGGCGAAAGTTTTTCGGCAGGTGACTACATCGATGAAAATGGCGAGATTTTAGGTCGTCACAAGGGTGTAATTCACTACACAGTAGGTCAGCGCAAGGGACTGGGGATTGCTCTTGGCAAGCCCGCATTCGTTCTTTCTAAGGACGCGCAGACAAACAGGGTTGTTTTAAGCTGTGATGAGCAAAAGTTGTTTTATCGCAGAGTAAAAGTAGAAAATATAAACATTATTGCGGCAGACACTCTTGACGGTGTGCGTGCTGCCTGTAAACTGCGTTACCGCCATACCGAGCAGCCGTGTGTTATACACCAAACTGATTCTTCAAGTGCGGTGATTGAATTTGATGAGCCCCAACGCGCCCCGTCGGCAGGGCAGTCGGCGGTCTTTTATGACGGCGACACCGTGCTTGGCGGCGGAATTATTGTGAAAGGAATTGATTAGTCTATGACCGACAACTTAAAAAAAGTATTTGAAAATCTTGAAAGGAATAATATAACGGTAGTCTATGCCGAAAATTCGGCAGCCGCTGTGGCAGAGGTTGAAAAAATGCTGTTTGACGGATGCGTAATTACGGCGGGCGGCTCAATGTCACTTAAGCAGAGCGGTGTGTGGCAGTTAATCGAAGATAAAAGGTATGATTTTCGCGACCGTTCGGCTAAGGATATCACACCCGAGCAACAACAGGAATGTTTTAGGTCGTCAATCGGCGCAGATTTTTTCTTTTGCTCGGCAAATGCCATTACCGAAGACGGTGAAATTGTAAATGTTGACGGACTTTCAAATCGTGTGTCGGCGGTTGCGTTCGGTCCTAAAAAGGTTGTAATTGTTGCGGGCATTAACAAAATCGTGCCTGATTTAGATGCTGCATTTTTACGCGTAAAGCAAATTGCGGCACCAAAAAACACCATTCGCTTAGGGGTTGACACACCCTGCGCAAAATTGGGGCACTGCGTTTCATTACTAAAAACAAAAACACCCGCCGTAACCGATGGGTGTCAGAGTAAATACCGAATTTGTTGTAACTATACCGTAAACGCATATCAGCGTGAAAAGGGAAGAATTACCGTTATTTTGGTTAATGAAGAACTTGGATATTAAAGAATAAACGGAAATCCCCGCAGAATTTTTTCTGCGGGGATTCTTATATATTAAGCAATATATTTTTATCTTTTTATTTGCATATTAAATTTTATATAAATCGCAACAGCGAAATTATCATTTCAATAATAAATTAAATGTACATCGGACTCACCGTTTTTTAATTTATAGTTTCGCGTTATATGCTTAACAGTATTTCGGACTCACCGCTTTACATAATTTATAGTTTTTGAGTTTACAATTAACTACTTCATTGGACTCACGCCTTTCCTAAAATTTTAATGAGTTTGCAGGTGGAGTATCCTTCACTTTCGGGCTCACCCCTTTCTTCTTTCTGGCTTCATTATAATGCATAATACACAATTTGTCAAGCAAAAGTTTAAAACTTTTATTGAAAAGTTATAAATTTATTAAAATTTAACAAGGGACAAGGCTGTTTTTTGTGGAAAAACGATTATTTGGGTGTGTTTTGAACACACTATTGACGGAAAAGATAATTTAGGTTAAAATGTATATAGAATAAATTATCTGTTGCGGAGGAAATTAAAATGTCAGAAAGCATTAAAAATGAAGAATACAACCCCGACCTAATCACCCTTAGCGATGATGACGGCAAGGAATATAATTTTGAGGTTTTGGATGCAATCGAAACCGATGAGGCAAGGTACTTGGCGCTGCTTCCCACCTATGACGATCCTAAGGCAATGCTTGACGATTCGGGCGAACTTGTTATCGTTAAGGTAATGGAAGAAAACGGTGAGGAATATTTCTGTGAAATTGAGGACGATGACGAATACGAAACAATTGCTGACGCGTTTGTTGACCGTCTTGAAAATTTCTTTGAAATAGACGAAAAATAATATTTAATTTTTTAATCATTTGTCCTGCCCTGTTCGCGGACCGCAGCTTATATAACCCTACAAGATAATAAAATGGGATTCCTGTCTCGGACAGCGGGTTTGCAGACCTCCCGCGGCGGTGCCGAGTTCGGAAGAAGGGAGCGCGAAACTGTTCGGAGGAAACCCACCTGAAATTAAATTCAGGTTATCATTAAGCCGTTACGGCAGGGCGGGCAGTTTAAAACTAATAAAATATCACATGACAGAAAAAAGGAAGAGAAGACTCATTGTCAGCGAGTCTTCTCTTTTTCTGTTTTTGCTCTGGGGTAGGGTTCTTTTCGGTCGGTAAGCCCTGCAAGGTAATCCATACTCGTATTAAGAGCGGTAGCAATCTTTACACACTGCTCAAAACTGAGATATCTTTTTCCGTTTTCTATTTTTGAATAGTCGCTTTGGTCAATGCCGGTTAGCATTTGCATTTTTATTTGGGTATATCCCCGTTCTTTACGAAGTTCTTTTAATCTGTTCATTTAATCACCCAATTTATATTATGGCAAATTGACCTATTGACATTAGGGTGAAATTGACCTATAACTGTCGGGTGCTTTTATCACACCGCTTTTTCCAATATCGCCGCCATAACGGTAATGTCGTCGGCGCGGTTGTTGCCTCTTCTGCGACGCGCACAGTCGCAGATATGTTCTGCAAGGTCCTGCGCGCCGCCGTCACGCCAACACTCAAGCTCTGCGCGTATCCAGTCGGTACCGTCTGCGGTAGCGCCGTCCGAAATAAGCAGCAATATATCATTTGCTCTAAGTCTTATTCCTGCGCGGTCAAAGGTCACATCACGCAGAATGCCTATCGGCAACGATGTGCTTTCCGCCTTGCCTGTTCTGCCGTTTCTGCGCACAAGGGTGGGGGCGGCACCCGCCTTGTAAAGTTCACTCATACCTGTAAAAAGGTCAATACTCGCAATATCCACCGTTGCAAGAGATTCATCGGTTGATTTAAAGAGCATTGAGGAATTTAGAATTTTAAGCGAACAGTCATAACCGAAACCCGCTTTTAGCAGACGCGACATAAGTCCCGATGCCATTGCGCCGTCAACGGCGGCTCTGCCACCTGTGCCCATACCGTCGCTTAGCACCATAATAAAGTGTCCTCTGCCGTCGTTAAAATAACGGCAGGCATCACCGCACATAGTACCGCAGGCACTTTCCTGTTTAACACCAATATCCACCTTGTATGCCGCATGTTCATTTACGGTTATCAGGGCACTTGCGCCTATTTGATTAATGTTAGGTATATCAAAATCCCGTTCACAGCAAAGGGACAGCATCTTCATTATTTGCAATCTGTTGAATACGGTGTCGTTATCTCTTTTAACCCTTATTTCAAGCGTCATTCTGCCAAATTTATCAATCCGCGCGGTGCATTCCTCGGCAGAGATGCCGATGTTTTTAAGTGCTGATGCTGCAAGTGTGGCTGCAGAATTGTCAAACTGCTCGCTGTCGGCAAAATCTTGTGCGAGTTCTGACAGCATATTTGAAACACCTTCAAACTGGTCAGATACTACCGAGCGCACCTCTTCAATACGGTTTTCCGCCGCTAAAAGCGAGGCATATTCCGAATATCTGCGGTTTACGGTGTCCTTCATTTTTTGAACGCGCAGACAGCGTCCGTTAAATTCCTCTAAAACGGGTGTAGAGGAGTCATCGTTCTTTTTTACCGCCTCTATCATCTGCATAACGGCGGCAAGGGTGCTGTCTTTTTTGTTTTCCCAACAGTGAACACGCAGTTTGCAGCCCGCACAGGCATCCTGCTCGATATACGCGAGTACTGTCTTAAAATCAGGCGAGTTAATTTTGCTTAGCTCCTGCGACACCTGACTTACCGTTTCGGAAACATCACGCAGCGCACCCGATGCTAAGTCAAGCCGCATGGTAAGGGCTTCGTTTATACCGCCTGCGGTTACAAGCTTTGGTTGACAGTAAAATATTTTGCCAAGCATTACGCTAACACTTCGGGGCAACAGAAGAAAAACTGCAGAGCCGACAATAACCTCGGCAATAAATTGCGCGGAACCGCTTTGAAAGCCTACAAAGGAAAGCCCGATAACCGCCGATGCCGTTACCGCGGCAGATTGCGCATACTTGCCAAGACTTGAAAACATACCCGCCATCATACCTGCAAAGGCGTATATGCCAAAGCCGCCCTCAAAGGTGCCGCTTACTGCACAGGAAAAGGTAACTGCTATTCCGCTTACCGAACCTGCGAGGGTGCCGCCGTGCTTTGCGGCTACCAGAATCAGAAGTACTGCTGCCGCAGCGCCCACAGATATGCCAAAAATTTTAAATTCGTAAAGTCCTGAAAGTATAATCACAGCGGTGATAAGCAGACAGCAAAGCTCGTCCGAAGATAGTCCGTAAAGGCTGCGTCCCAAAGCCCGTGAAATGCGGCATATAATATATGTAGCACCGAAAACAATTAAAATCTCTGCTACAAGCAGCAGTGCAAAGGTGGGCGCTCCGTTATATGTAACCCCTCCCGTCACACCGCAGCTAAGTGCTGCGACACCGCATAAAAACCAAGGGTTTTCTGCAATTTTTTTATAGCCCGATAGCATAAGCCGTATTGCCAAAACTGCCAAAAGCGCCGCTATGTAACGAAAACCGCCCGTTCCCACAGCAGGTATAAAATATCCTAAGAATGCCCCTATTGCCACCGACGGAATAAAATCGGCAGAACATCCTGCGGTAAACACAAGTCCAAAAGGCATAAGCGTGTCAAACACAACCGCCTTTGACGAAATAAATCCTACCGCCGCCATAAGTAGATGCAGCGCTGCCGCCCGTATTATATCCGCGCCGCCCGTTTTTAAGTTTTCCTGTGATTTTGTCACTAAATCCTTCATTTTAAACGCCACCGTTAATTTTAAATCTTCGGCAGACAAGCTGCCAATCATATTATATGGTGTTACATAAAATTTTTTTGTCAAACGGCGGTGCTATATAATACATAATTTTGTCAAATACAAATTTTATCTTATAATTATCCGATTTTATGGAAAAATAAACATCGGAGGCGGTGGCTGTGAATAAAACAGTAAAAATTATGTTGGTTGCATTTATAATTATTTGTATGTGCTGTATCAGTGCGGCGGCACTTTCTAAAATTGGCTCTCAGGGAAGCGAAGTGACCGAAATTCAGTCGGTGCTTAAGTCAATGGGATACTACACGGGCGCGGTTGACGGTATATTTGGAACTGCCACAAAGAATGCGGTTATGAATTTTCAACGCGACAGGGGACTTACTGCCGACGGTATCGTCGGCAGCGCCACACTGTCAGCGCTTGGTATAAGTGACAGCGACGGATACAATTCGTCGGACTTTGCTCTGCTTGCGCGAATTATTTCTGCCGAAGCCAGAGGGGAAAGTTATCTCGGTCAAGTCGCGGTGGGTGCGGTGGTGCTCAACCGTGTCGAGCACCCATCTTTCCCCGATACCGTGTCGGGCGTTGTTTATCAAAACGGAGCCTTTTCCTGTCTATATGACGGGCAGTTTAACGAGCCGGTTTCAGACAGCGCATATTCGGCGGCGCGTGACGCGTTAAACGGAGTTGACCCCAGCGGCGGCGCGATATACTATTACAACCCCACAACCGCCACTAACAAATGGATTTTTGGTAGAGAGGTAATAACCACAATAGGAAAGCATGTTTTCTGTAACTAGGATATTATAAAAATAACGTCTAAAACATCATAAATCTGTTTAAAATGGGCAATACAAAACCCTCTATGGTAGAAAAAACATACTATCATAGAGGGCTTTAATTTTCACATAACAAAAGCAAGGTTTCGCCTCGCTTTTACTGTATTATTTCTAAATTCTCAATGCCATATTTTAATATTAGATTAATTAACTCGTTTCTTGAATAATTACTTTCCTTGGATATCCTGTCCAATTCATTTAAAACATCTTCTTTTATTCGTACAGAAATAATTTTGTTGCCATCTTCTCCGCGCTTCTTGATTTTTAAGGAGTCACCACTCATTTTGTATCACCTCGCAATATATATTTTATTATTGACTAAAAATAAAAAATATATTACAATGTGATATATAAATGTAATACGGCATTGAGCGTTCAGTACATAAAGCTTAATGTCGTTTACAAAAAATATTTATGGAGTGGTAAAAATGAAAAAAGTAGTGTTAATGATTTTGTCATTAATTATAATCTCGTCGCTGGTCGGATGTAGTGATAACAATTTAGCTACAGACAATATTAAACCATCCGCAAACGAACATATTACGACAACTGAGCAAGTTACCGAAGACCCATTTGAAGGTTGTGTAAAATACTACGATGCTGCAAAGTATATCGGTGAAGAAATAACTGTTTACGGAGTTGTTGACAGTGTATATTATGCAACAAACAGTAACGGCACACCTACATTTATAAACATAGGTGCGCCCAATGGAGACTCGTCTAGATGTACAGTTGTTATTTGGGGCCAAGATAGGGCGAATTTCTCTTCGCCCGAAAGCCTGTATAATAGAAAGCAGATAAAAGTAACAGGTACGGTTAAGATGTATAAAGGTGCGGCACAAATAGAAGTTTCTTCACCGTCACAAATAAAAATAGTTGAATAAAAAATTACGAGCATTTTTAAAACGAGTAAACAATATGTTTTACTCGTTTTATTTTCATCCCCAAAGAAACTCGCAAGACTATAAGGATTCGTGAGGGTGGTCTCGGCTTCCGCCTCGGTCGGTGCTTCTGCTTCGCAGAGGTGTCCACCGGACACCCGAGCCCCGTCGCAGATAACATTGACACCTTTTGACAAGTTTTATTGGGCTATATATAGTGTGGTGGAGAGATATAAAGCGAGGTGAATTTCACCTCGCTTTTTGCTATTTTTTTGGTGTGTGGGATGGTGGAATTCCAAAATGTTTACAATAGCTTCTGTAAAACGTGGAGTAGTTTGAGAATCCAAAATCGTTTGATACCGCTTGTGGCTTTTCGCCGTTTTGCAGGCATATACGAATCTCGTTCATACGTTTTTCAATTATATATTTTTTTATACTTACCCCGAAATTGTCCTTAAATATATGTGAAACAGAGGATACCGAAAGGAAAAAATGTTCCGCTATATCGCGTAGTGTTATATTGGAACTATAATGTTCGTTTATATAATCCATAATTTTCAGAGAAATTGGATTGAAAATACGCAGCGCTTCGTTTTGCACAAAAGTCTTGCTTTGTTTTATCAAAAAAACAATATCGGTTGCAACTGCGCCAAGTACATATTCAAAATCCTTTTTACTAGTTCTTGTCATAGAATTTTTTAGATGTATAAAATTTTGTACGATTCGGTTGTCGGGCGTAAGGGTAATCAGTTCTTTGTTTTGTAAAACCTCTGATAAAACAGCATCTCCTAAAAAATCCGCGCGAATGTTTAAAACGCAACGTTCATATTCACCAGAGCTTTCTTCAGGCACTATAAATTCATGGTATTTACCGGGGGGGATTATGACCAGATTATATGGTGTAAGGTTTATGCGCGTATGGTCGTTTATAAATTCAACATCGCCGCCCAGTAAAAGATAGATTTCATAGTGAGGGTGAAATTGCTTGTTAAGGAAAATGTCTATTTTGCCCTTCGTAAAACGAAAGCTTATATTCGAGTACTCTCTTATAATTCTTGTATAATTTTTTATGCAAATCCTCTCCTTTTTTTATTGATTATATCAAATGTTTGCAAAAAATGCAATGTTTTTGCGGAAAAATGTAATTTACATTTAAAAAACTGTTAACTATACTATAAACAGTAAGTAAGATTTGGAGATAATCAAATGAGTATTTACTATAACGATAAGCTTTTTACAAAACTGGTGGCTTCGGGCATACAAAACAACTCCATAATGCTAGAGGCAAACGTATGCCGATTGGAAGATAACAGCCTTCTTATGTCTTGGACGGGTGGCGGTACCATCGAACCGTTAGAGGAAAATATGACCTTTTTTAGCAAGAGTTATGATAACGGAAGAAGTTGGGAAGAAAGTGAGATTTTGTTTTCCCATCCCAGAAAGGGTATGTTCACACCCGAATTGTTTAATTATAATGGCAAAATTTTTGCTTTTCCGTGTTCTTATTATAACGGCTCCTGTTTTTCACAGGATTGCCACTCTTACATAAGTTGCAGCACCGATTGCGGTAAAACGTTTTCGTGGCCGGCATCCATAGGAAATGCCATTAACAATATTCACGTTAAAGGGTGGCTTGCTATTGGTGACAGGATTATATTATCATGTTCTTGGATAGAATGTACCGAGGAATCATGGGCATGCTTTCTCGGATGTAATAAAAAGTGTATTGTTGCCGGCAAAGAACTTTTACCCGAAAACTACAAAGGCCTTTATCATCAAGAATACTGTGGCGCTTTAATTTCGGATGACGGCGGAGAAAACTGGCGTATATGCGGCAAAATAGGCAGCAAAGGGGTAGGATTGGTTGAACCGGCAATTGTGCAGTTGTCTGACGGCACAATAGTGATGCTGATACGAAATTCACAGGATTGCCGTTTGTATGAAAGCCACTCGTATGATTTGGGTGAAACCTGGAGCGAGGCTGTTCCCACGGATATTCCGTCGGCGATTACGAAGGTCTCTCTTGCTAAGGACAAAAACGGAGTTATTTATTTGTTAAATAATTTTACGGAAGATCGCTCGCGCAATCCGCTTTCACTTTGGGTGAGCACGGACGATATGAAAACTTGGAGCAAAAAAATTGATTTAGTATGGAGTGATGGCGGCGAAATGCTTGCCTATCCTGATGCTTTCGTTGATGAGGAACGGAAAAAGCTTTGTTTTGGATGGGATGACCGTAAAAATATATATTATTCGGAATATCCCATTGAATAATAAAATGGAGGTTTGAAAGATGAAAAATTTTGAAGTTGAAAAATTTATAATCTCACGCAACGATGAGATTATGGAGGGTTGGCCGGATATGATCAAGCTTAAAAACGGCCGAATCCTTGTGGTTTATAACGAGTGTAACGCACACGGAAACCGTGACGGCACACATATCGCACTGCGCAAAAGTGATGATAACGGTTTAACCTGGTCTGAAAAACAATACATAGGCGAAGAAACACAAAACGGTGACCATTGGAACAGTGTAAGGTTCAATCAACTTTCTAACGGCAAAATTATTTTAGTGTGTGATAGGGTATCAGGACTAGAGATATCCGCCGAAACCAAATTCTATACATTCGAAAGCACCGATAACGGTGATACATGGACTGAAAAATATGACATTGGAGTTTACGGTTATTGCTCAGATAAAATACGTGAGCTTTCTGACGGCAGTCTTCTTTTATGCGTAAGCCGCTTCAATGATGAAATTTCAAAGGCTGAAATTTTGGCGCATAAAAGCTATGACGGCGGAAAAAGCTGGTCTGAGGCTGTAACGGTAGCCACCAGCAGCAAATACTTTTTTATAGAACCTGCTGCAATAGAACTTACAAACGGAACTGTTGCTGTGTTTATTCGCGAAAATTCACTCTGCGGATATAATGGATTTATCGCCTTTTCTAACGACAAGGGATTAAGTTTTGAAGGTTTAAGGGAACTTCCTGTAAAGGGAATGCACAGACCGGCTGTAGGCTTTTTGTCTGATGGAAGAATTCTTCTTTCATATCGCGAACACCTTGCTGCCGGCGAACCCTATCGCGACTTGAAAATGTGTACATTTGAAGAAGATGATCTCTTTAGACTTGATGAGCTTGAGCTTGAAAAGTATCTAATTGATAGTGACGGCAGTGCAACTGCTGATCAGGGCTATTCCGCTTGGCTTCAACTTCCTGACAATACATTACTTATGGCAAACTATATCGTTGATGACGCACCGAAAGCGTACATACGGGGTTATCGTATTAAAATAGGGTAATAAGAATAATCCGAACCCGCCTGAAACGGTGGAAATTCGGCATCTTTTTACTCTTCGTCTTAGGAAGGCGTCAGCCTTCCGTCATCCTCATCATAAAAATCTGCTCAAAAATACACTCGTTTCAGGTCATAGAATTTTGTAATGAGCGGATTTTTATCCGCATGAGGCACAAAACGCAGTAAATCCTGTCGGATTTACGAGTATTTTAACGAAATACGGGTAATAAATCCGCATTCCAAAATCGAGTTCGGATTATTCTTATTACCCTAGGGTGATTGTTTATGCTTAAAGAAAAAATACAAAATAAAGAAAAAACCATAGGAATGCATATAAACCTTAACGATGTAACCGTAGGCAGAATAGCAGGGCTTGCAGGCTATGATTTTATTTGGATAGATATGGAGCACAGCTATCTTTCCTATGAGGGATTGCTTAATCTTGTGATAGCAGTAAAATCAGGCGGCGGTCAGGTTATAGTTCGAGCACCGCAGGATGATTTGACTGCAACTAAGAAGATACTTGAAATGGGAGTAGATGGCATAATATTCCCTATGATAAAAACAGCAGAAGATGCTAATCGCTTGATTTCTTATACTTTATATCCGCCGCGTGGAGTTCGTGGTTTTGGACCGATGAATGCGGTAGATTATGGTTTTAAAGATATAAATAATTATGTTGCAAATCATTATAAAACTATGTGTCGGTTTATTCAGATTGAGCATATTGAAGCGCTGCGAAACATCGATGAAATTATAAAAAATGATAATATCGACGGTTATATAGTAGGTGCAAATGATTTATCAGGCTCGATTGGTATGTTGGGTGATGTTTTCTCGAAAGAGGTAACGGCACTTGTAAAGGAGATAGTTACAAAACTCAAAGCCGCTGGTAAATATGTTGGAATTTCCACGGGTGATTTTTCTGAATCAACCCTAAAACATTGGCACGACATGGGTTTCGATATGATTTCAGCGGGAGCGGATTTTGATTTTTTAAGGGAAGGTTTGAAACAAAACCGTGATACTCTTAAAAAGGTTCATTTGGGTTTATAAATGCTGAATTAAGGTGATTGCGTATGTTGGAAAATTTGAAAGAAAAGGTTTTAACGGCGAATCTTGCACTTGTTAAACATAATCTTGTCACATTTACTTGGGGCAATGTTTCGGGTATTGACCGTGAAAAAGGTCTTGTTGTTATTAAACCCAGCGGTGTCGAATATGACGGTATGACCGCAGATGATATGGTGGTTATTGACCTTGACGGAAATGTTGTAGAAGGAAAATGGAAGCCATCTTCTGACACACCTACCCATCTGGTGTTGTACAAGGCGTTTTCAAACATCGGCGGTGTTGTTCACACACATTCCCGCCATGCAACCGCTTGGGCGCAGGCGGGCAGAGGCATACTTCCCTACGGCACCACCCACGGCGACTATTTTTATGGTGAGATTCCCTGTACACGCAAGATGACTAAAGAAGAAATAGCCAACGAATATGAAAAAGAAACAGGTAATGTGATTGTTGAAACTTTCAAAGATAAATCGGCAGACGACATACCGGCTGTTTTGGTTCATTCGCATGGCCCGTTTGTATGGGGTAGTGACTCGGATAACGCTGTTCATAATGCGGTTGTGTTAGAAGAGTTGGCGTTTATGGCATATCAAACCGAACAGTTGAAACCAGAAGTCACAAAAATGCAACAAGAACTGTTGGATAAGCATTATTTGCGCAAGCACGGCAAAAATGCCTATTACGGTCAAAAATAATGGTTTGTCCGAAGAACAAAAAAACAGCAATTAAAACATCATAAATCTGTTTAAAACGTGCAATACAAAACCCTCTATGGTAGAGCTAAAAAACTACCATAGAGGGTTTTAATTTATACATAACAAAAGCGAGGTTTCACCTTGCGAGTGAAGAGTGAATAATGAATAGTGAATAGTTTCGGTGTGCCTTCGGCACGATATATAATGTCGGCGTAGCTGACACCTTAATTATTCAATATTCATCATTCATTTTTCATTATTCATTAAATTTAGAAAAAGAGGAGTTAATTATATTATGAAAGCTACTGGAATTGTAAGATGCATCGAGGAATGCGTTATAAGAACCTCACGCCACACGCGAAAACAAGTTTTCGGTGGCTGAGAGAACCTTGTTACTCCCTTTGGTCGTAATAATAACACAAAAGTCGAAAAAGCCGCAAAAACACTAAGGCTTTAGCTGATTTTGTCCAAATCAATTTACACAAAATCCGGTCAAAATCGGTTTTTGGTCAAAAACAAGGTGTAAAACTACATAATGACAAGCTGGGTGAGCGTATATGTTCATCCGGTTTTCTCTTGATAAATTTAAATATATTGCTTGGGCACACTAAAAACTATTAAAACTATTTACATTATTTTTGAGATGTGATAAAATACTCGAAAGGTAATATGTTATTTTAGGGAAATATCAGGGGGATTAATATGTTATTTAGCTCACCTCTTTTTTTATGGTTATTCTTGCCGTGTGTTGTGGCATTGAATTTTATTATAAAGAAAGAATACAGTAATTATTTGCTTCTTGTGGCGAGCTTGCTCTTTTACGCTTGGGGCGAACCGAAGTATATATTATTAATGCTTTTTTGCATAGTTTTGAATTGGCTATTTGGGTTAATTATAGATAAAGTAAAAAAGGGACGACCTGTTTTGCTTTCTGCTTGTGTGATATCCAACCTTTTACTTCTTGGATATTTCAAGTATTTTAATTTTATTGTAAATACGATTAATGGTTTGTTTAACTCGCAGTTACTAAGCACAAGGGAAATCATGTTACCTATAGGTATTTCCTTTTTTACTTTTCAAGCATTATCATATGTGATTGATTTGTATAGAGGAGATTGCAAACTGCAAAAAAATGTTTTAAATCTAGCGTTGTACATATCATTTTTTCCTCAATTGATAGCAGGTCCTATCGTAAGATACTCTGATATTGACGAGCAAATCGAAAACAGAACCATCAATCTTGAAGGTTTCTCCCTTGGATTACGTCGTTTTCTTTACGGTTTGGGAAAGAAAATTATAATCTCTAACTGCATGGCAGAACTTGCCGACATGGTCTGGGGGATTCCGTTTGAAGAGCTTACAACGGTGAATGCTTGGATCGGAGCCCTCGCATACTCTTTGCAAATATATTATGATTTTTCCGGTTATTCCGATATGGCAATCGGGTTAGGCTCAATGTTTGGTTTTAAATTCTTAGAAAACTTTAACCACCCCTATCTTTCCAGATCTATTCAAGAATTTTGGCAGCGTTGGCATATATCACTTGGAACTTGGTTTAGAGAATATGTATATATTCCTCTTGGGGGTAACCGCAAAGGCACCGCCAGAACATATATCAACCTTATTATTGTTTTCTTTTTAACAGGTATGTGGCACGGTGCTAGTTGGGCATTTGTTTTTTGGGGCCTATACCACGGATTTTTCCAAATTATAGAACGATTGGGACTTAAAAAATTCCTTAAAAAACACGCTGTTATAAGTTCTGTTTATTGTTTGTTGGTTGTAGTTTTCGGTTGGGTTTTCTTCAGAACAGAAAGTTTGGCCGATGGATTTAGATTCGTTTTACGGTTGGTTGCTCCTTGGTGCTACGGATTGGGCGCAATGTTTTCTGACAATACCGTTTTAACCATTCGTTATGCTATAATTATGATTTTAGCAGTAATCGGTTGCGGACCAATTCAGCGCATAGGCTCTAAAATTTCAGTATTGGAGAAAAAATGGAAATACAGTTATTTTGAACTTGTATTTCTTGGGTTAGTATTTGTATATTGTATGGTTCTGTTAGCAGCAGGAACATATAACCCGTTTATTTACTTTAGATTCTGATAGGGGTGCACTGTTATGCGGAGACTTTTTTCAAAAAGTTATTTGTTTTTATTTATTCTCCTTTTTTATGCTCCGGTTATCGTTTTCGGCTTGTTCGGCAAACTCATTGATTCCGTCAACTATGAACAGCGCCAGGCTGCAGAAAAGCCGGAATTTTCAATAAAAAAAATCGATGAATACCCACAAGCGTACGAAGAATACTATAATGATAAATTGCCTTTTCGTTCTCAAATGATTGAAACCAATGCTTTAATTAACTTTCGCCTTTTTAAGCAATCACCCGTAAGAAAGGTTATTGTAGGGAAAGACGGATGGTTGTTCTATAATCCTGAAGGCAGTGACGGAGACCCTATTGCCGATTACAGAGGCGAAAATCTATTTTCTCAAAAAGAATTAGAGCAGATTTCAACCAACTTGTTAGCGGTAAACAGCAAACTTCGTGACCAAGGAAAACAGTTTGTTGTTTTCATCGCGCCTGATAAAGAATGCCTCTACGGCAATGATTATCTTGCGGATAACTATATCAACCAAAACACATATACCAGAGCAGATCAAGTACTGGATTATTTAAAAAATTATCCTGAGCTTACTGTAATTCATCCAAAGGAACAACTTTTATTCGCCATAAAAAGCGATCCGGAAAGAGAGTATTATTATAAAACGGATACCCATTGGAATCAATTGGGTTCTTATATCGGTTCATCAGAATTGTTAAAAGCGATGGATATTTCATTGCCCGAAATAAGTAAAATGCAAATCTCTGTAGGATCTTCAACTGCCGGCGATTTGGCAACCATGATGGGTCTTAATAAACATTTGAATTATGACCGCCAATACATTGTAAATGGTTATACAGACAAAAAGGTAAGCAAGCCCTCAGAGGATGAACTTAAATGCGTTGCTTTCCATACAGAGGGAGCCGATGAAAGATCTCTTTTTGTAATACACGATTCTTTCGGCACGGCAATATACCCGTATTTATCGTCGCAGTTCAACAAATGTCAATTTATTCACATTAATGATTATTCACCCGGAATGATTTCAAAATATGATCCGGATATTGTTGTTTTGGAAATGGTAGAGCGGTATATCGATAACATGAAAAGTTTTACAGTTGAACAAGAATAAAATATTGTTAAAACAAAGAAAAAGAAACAGCGTTAAAACTTTTAAGTGTTTATATTGATTCTTCGAAATAATAAAAGTATAAATCTCCTTTGTTGACAGATAATAACAGTGTTATCAATTAGGCAAAGGAGTTTTTATATATGAAAGCAACTGGAATAGTTAGAAGAATTGAGGTTTGTGTTATAATAGGGCAAACCGCCTGAAAACCGCATAAACACTAGGCTTTTCGCTGATTTCTGTCCAACTCAATTTGCACAAAATCCGGTCGAATCGGTTTTTCGGCGATTTTAGAAAGGAGCAGAATACATTCTAATATGCGTCAGAAATCCATACTCTGTTGCAGCCAAAATTGAATATTCAAACTGTCACATTGAAGAGTCGAATGGGTATAGCAACTCATCAGTGCTGTCTGTTATTAAGTATAATCCCGTCAGTTCACAATTAACTGACGGGATTGTTGTTTTTGATGCTTTGTTTCAATTGTGCGAAAATTGTTGCAAACGCACGAATTTTGTGCTATAATATATTCTGTATAAATATATGTGTCGGAGGTAATGCAATGACTATCAGTTATAATAGACTTTGGAAATTACTTATTGATCGAAAAATGAAGAAGAAAGACCTTGTCGAGACGGCAGGTGTTAGTTGGTCTACCATCACCAAAATGGGACGCGACGAGCACGTGAGCACGGATATTCTTGTGAAGATTTGTGCGGCTTTAGAATGTGAGATAGACGAGGTTATGGAGGTTGTGTGTGAAAATAGCGCACAGTAATATTGTTGTTCTATAAAGCAGTTTTTCCACAATGAGTAATTGCAGCTTCCTGCGAAAGGAAAAGATCTATGATTAGTAAAGAATTAAAAAAATTAAACAGACGTGAACTTGTGGACGTTATCTATCAGCTAAAGAAGAATGATGAACAGATGCGGGATCAAATTGCCTCCTTAGAAGCTGAACTACAAGACCGTCGTATTCATCTGTCTGTTGCAGGCTCCATAGCCGAAGCGGCAACGGATATTACCGGCATTTTTTCTGTTGCTCAGTCTACCGCAGATCTGTACCTGAGTGAGATTGTTTCTATGAAAGAAGATACTCAAAGAGAATGCGCGAAAATGATTGAAGAAGCCAAGAAAAAGGTTAAATCAATTATGGCTGACGGTAAAGGAAAATATGACGCTTTGACAGCACGTTATCGAGCCGATTATAAAAAATGGCAACAGCTCCGTGCTGAAATTGAAAAATTAGAAAATCAGAAAAGCAACGAATAAGCGAGGGATAAATGATGTTCAAGAACTCTAAAAAGAAAGTATCAGTTCCATCGCTTACAGAAATTCAGAGCGAGCGTAAACGGATACGACGAAAAGATTATTACAGACAAGCCCTCCGTGGTACGGTTTCAGTTTTGGTAGTAGTTGCCGCAGTTGCAGTTTTAATTGCAACGCTGTTCCTGCCAATTCTCCAAATATCCGGTGATAGTATGTCGCCGACATTGGAGCACGACGAAATCGTAGTTCTCTTAAAAACGAAAAAGTTTGAGCGCGGCGATTTAATTGGCTTCTATTATCAAGGTAAAATCTTGTTAAAACGTGTTATAGCTTTGCCGGAGGATGAGGTAGCGATAGATGCAGACGGAAACGTTTATGTGAACGGCGAACTATTGGAAGAACCGTATGTAACAGATAAAGGACTCGGGGATTGCGATTTGGAATTCCCTTATAAAGTACCGGGTACAAGTTATTTTGTTATGGGAGATCGCCGTTCCAATTCTGTTGACAGCCGCAACTCGGTTGTGGGTTCAATACCACGAGAAGATATTATCGGAAAAGTTTTTGTTAGAGTTTGGCCGTTCTCTCGGTTTGGATTCGTTTATTAAAAATTCCATTTATAACTTAAACGAAAGGAGGGAGAGTCATGCAGGACGTCTTGGGCGAAAGTCTAAAGAAATTAAGAAAAATCAGAGTTCGGAAAACACGGATGATCGCTATTGTGTTAGTGCTCTCCCTTGTTGTTTGTTTAGATGTATTTTGGTGGCTAAGGCAACCCGGACTGACGCTGGCCGGTGATGCAGACTGTGAAATTGTAGAACACACCCATGATGACAGTTGCCAAGGCACAGAAACACCATGCAATCTTATCGAACATATTCACGAGATTTACTGTTACTCTGATGAAACGGCCGATGTAGAAATACAGCTTGATTGGCAAAAGATGTTTGCAGACTATCCTTATACGGGAAATCTGCGAAGTGATTTGGTTGGAATAGCAAAAACGCAGGTTGGCTATACGGAAAGCACACTAAACTTCCAAGTTGGAAACGATGGTATTCAACGCGGGTATACACGTTACGGTGCTTGGTATGGAACGCCGTATATCG
>JAZRPH010000051.1:0-120768 GCA_045649125.1 Acutalibacteraceae bacterium
AATCTCACAGTATGGAATGCGAACGGCATCCTCCAATGTGTCCGCATATCCACCCAAGCCGCTGCCCAATACAAGACCTATAGTTGGGCGAATGGCTACACGCTCACGAATGAACCTCGCCGCCGACATAATCTTTTCATAATCAGTCATTATAAATACCTCTATAAAAAATTTTCAAGTCCGTATGTTCATATTATAAGGTAAAAACGATGGGATTTCCACCAATTTTTCAAAATACCCGTATATACATAATAAAATACCACCTGCGGAAGCTTGTCCGCAGGCGGTTTGTTGTAAATATTATGAGAATTATTACGAGGTAAATGCCCTCATTCTCAAAAGGGCAATTTCTCGTATTCTCCTTTTTTCTCAATGTACTTCTTTTTCCTTCATCCTCTGCCCGTACCTTTTTCTTTCTCGCACTATCCTTTTTTCTCTCATTTTTTCAGAGTCAGGGCAGAGTGCTCTGGCAGTATGAGAACTAATTGGGAAATTGCGAGATTTTCTCTTTTTCTCCCTCTTTTTCTTCGTTCACGGTTGCCAGTACACTAGCAAATCTCAATGCATTAACACATTGAAAAACCTTGAAATAAAGGGAAAGAAAGGGATATGAGATACTCGGGAATAGATGGAAAGAATGAGGAATACCCAGTGCATTCAGAATGTTAGTCTGGGTTATCTCTGTTATTCTCACGTAAATGCGATGAAACCAAGGATCACAGAAGTAGCTCCTAATACAATACTGATAATAGTAGTAATTTTACTCCATTTTTCCGCTTTAATTCTGTCTTTTCTTTCTTGCTCTAACATATCAAGAAGTCTGCTAATATTCTTATTTGTTTTGCGATGTTCCATTATCATATCTAGTTCTTCTTTGCTTGGGAACTCGCCAAAATTATTACTTCGATTTTCTAACATTTTTACACTTCCTTGAAAGGATTGATAGTTATAAATTTGTCAAGCGAAAAAATTGCGGGAGCAGAAGAAAAATAGTGCCACCGCTAAAAGATGATGGCTCTATACCCAATTTGCCAGAGACACCTAAATCAGAAATATGGCACGAAAGATGGGATTTGGTTAAAAAAGAAGGTTAATCATCTTCATTCTTTTCTTTCTTTTTTAAATCAAATGACTCATAAAATACATCCGATTTCGGTAATTGAGGAAGAGTCGGCGTACTTCCATCATTTTTAACTGGTGGTGTTACATTTTTATTTTCTTCTGACACAGTGCTTCACCTCCTCGACAATATGAGTTGCTTCATAATAATCAATAATGGTCAATGCTATATATGATATTAAGGCAACTATTGCAGTTATAATAATCCATTTAATTAAATTTCTGTGTCTCGTGTTTTTATCTTGGTTATTCTTTCTATGAACAATCGCATCTTCCAAATACTTTTGGGCAACCATATAATTTAGATATGCATTAATATTTTTATGTTTTTCATTTAAATATTCATAGGTAATTTTATACTCGTGTAAAACATCGTTGATATATTTACCCATTTCTTTAATAGGATAGTAAGGCACACTGTACCCCGTATATGCTTTGACAAATTTTATTAAAGAAACAAAGTAACAAACAGATGTTATAAAACATAAAAGTATATATAAATAAAAGTACCAATTGTGTTGAAAGTTTTTTAACTGTGCCCATTCTAAAGTGATACCACCACCTATAATAGTCAAAAAAGTTATGCAGGTTTGTATTTTAGAATTTAACTTTTCTGCATGTTCAATTTCTCTATAATATAAATCTTTATACTCTTGCAATAAATCCATTTTCACAATCCTTCCTTACCACTTATACCCACAATTCCTACACTTAAACTGACTCTTTGCGGTCTTGCTAAAAAGTCCGAATAATACTACTCCCGCCGCTTTATCAAACGAGGATATTTTCTCTATATTGGTAGAGCTACAAGTGGGGCATTTTGGTTTGTTCTGAGCCTTTTGTTGAGACATTAAAATACCAGTTGGAGTTGGAGTATAGGTGGGTTGCGGATATAAATTTATATCATAAAGCCATAGCATATTTTCGATATACTCTTTAGATTCTTTATCTAATAAATTTAAAGGTTCTATATATTCTTTAAGTATCTTATTGTTTATTTCTGTGCACTCATCTTCATTTTCAAGTTCACGATAATACTTATCTGTACTATAGTTATATCCAATATAATTAGTATATTCTTCTACTGTAATTTTAGTTTTCATTAGATTATTTTTGCAATCACAACATATGTTATTATAATACTCCTGTTGGCGCTCAACCTCAAGTTCAAATGTTTTATCATTGTTATCAACAAGTTTCTTGAATTCCTCTTCTGTAAATGACGGCCAAGAAATATTTGCGCAATGTGGGCAGAATTTTACATATTCCATATTTAACATTTCCTTTAAACTTAATTATTTATTATTATTTAATTATAACATTAAATAAGTATTTAGTAAAGAAGTGAAATTGACAATTTTTAGAATTGTTATTAAAAACGATAAGAAGGTTAAACCGAGAATAAAAAATGACCTTGCATTGTCCGTAGAATGTGGATAATACAAGGTCATTATTCTTAATTTTTGTTATTTTTTGAGGATGCGAGAATTTACCCTTTTTGCGTGTTTTGAGGATATTTCGCTTTACCCCATAACATAAATATTATTCAAATTCTATTGTTCCCACAGGCTTGGGGGTGATGTCCATAAGTACTCGGCTAATGCCTTTAACTTCACTTGTTATTCGTGCTGTGATGTGATGCAAAAGCGCATAGGGAATTTCCTCTATAGTAGCGGTCATAGCATCTGTGGTGTTAACCGCGCGAATAATAGCACACCATCCGTCAAGACGCTTACCGTCTATAACACCAACGGCGGTCATATCGGGAATGGCAATAAAATACTGCCAAACCTTGCCTGCAAGGCCGTTTTTGTCAAACTCCTCACGCAAAATGGCATCTGCTTCGCGAAGCGCGTGCAGTCTGTCACGGGTGATAGCACCAAGGCAGCGAACACCAAGTCCTGGACCTGGGAATGGCTGACGGTAAACCATATTGTGAGGCAGTCCCAATGCATCGCCCACAACACGAACTTCGTCCTTGTAAAGCAGTTTTACGGGCTCTACAAGTTCCATTTCCATATCCTCAGGCAAGCCGCCGACATTATGGTGCGCCTTAACACCGTCAGATTCTAATATATCAGGATATATTGTGCCCTGAGCCAAGAAGGAAATGCCGTCAAGCTTTGCAGCCTCTTCATCAAACACCTTGATAAATTCGCCGCCGATAATCTTGCGCTTTCTTTCAGGGTCAGCAACACCTGCAAGTAAATCAAGAAAACGGTCGGTAGCATCGATGTAAATAAGGTTAGCATCAAGCTCCTTACCGAACACCTCTATAACCTGTTCGCTTTCGCCCTTGCGCATCAAGCCGTGGTTTACATGGACACAAACCAACTGCTTACCGATTGCCTTAATAAGCAACGCTGCCACAACCGAGCTGTCAACGCCGCCCGATAATGCCAACAATACTTTTTTATCGCCCACCTGCTCACGAATCTCGGCAACCCGCTCATCAATAAAAGCATTAGCAAGTTCCAAGGTGGTTATTCTTTCCATATTTTCAGGTCTTATGTTGCTTTGCATATTAAACCTCCGTAAAATCAGGTTGTATAGTTATCGAAATAGCCCTGAACAAGCACAACAGGTGTTCCCTTGTCACCCGAGCCGCTTGTAAGGTCACAGAGTGAACCGATAAGGTCGGTCAACTGGCGGGGTGTTGTTCCCTGAGCCGCCATATTACCTACAAGATTATTATTCTTTTGACGAATGCTTTCGGAAATAGCCTTCTTAAGTTCTTCGCCCGAAAGGTCTTTATAGTCGTTATCGGCAAGGTACTTAAGCTTAAGTTCGTTAGGTGTTCCTACAAGACCGTCAGTAAATGCGGGAGAAACAACAGGGTCCGCAAGTTCCCAAATCTTACCCTTTGGATCCTTGAAGGCGCCGTCACCGTAAACCATAACCTCAACATGCTTGCCGGTTTTATCAAGTATGCGCTTTTGAATATCAAGCACTAAATCCTTGCACTCTCTGGGGAAAAGCTTAACCTTGTCCTCGGTAGACTTGTTAGAGCCAAGCAATCCGTACTTTTCGTTACATCCACTACCGTTTCGCGATGAGGTAAGTATATCATCAAGACCGCAAACACACTTTGCGCCGCCTTCGCGTAAAAGACGCTTTGTGCGCTCACGCGTATGAATGTCACAAGCAAGGACACAATCTGTATAATCAAGTATTGCCTTTGCCTGATTTGCAAAGATAATCTCAACCTCTGCGCCGCAGTCACGGATAAGGTCAGCATAATACTGAACATAGTCAACGCCTGTAAACTCAAGCTTTTGAACACCGAAAACCTCACGGTAGCGCTCAAGCGTCAGTACATCTGAATAAGGGTTAATACCTGCCTCATCAATCTTGTCCATAGTAGCAAGTGAATTGCCCACTTCGTCAGAGGGGTAACTAAGCATTAAAACTATCTTTTTAGCACCCTTAGCGATACCGCGCAGACAGATGGCAAAACGGTTGCGTGAAAGTATCGGGAAAATAACGCCGATAGTGCCGCCGCCAAGCTTTTCCTTAACGTCTGCCGCAATATCATCTACTGAAGCATAGTTACCTTGAGCACGGGCAACGATTGACTCTGTCATAGAGATTACATCGCGGTCGCGAAGTTCAAAACCTTCGCTCTGCGCTGCCTGCAATACACTGTCGGTAACAATTTCCGCAAGGTTGTCACCCTCGCGAATAATGGGACAACGGATACCTCTTGATACCGTTCCGACTCTGCGTTCTTTGTTTTCCATACTTTTATGTTCCTTTCTAAAAGGCGAAATCCCGCCCGGAATATGCACATAAGCGCGGCTTGTATCCGCTCTTAAAAAACACGGATTTATTATACTACAAAATTCGCGCTTTTTCAAGAACTGTATAATACTTTTTTAAAATTTTTGCTGTCACACTATTCAACCGTAACCGATTTTGCAAGATTTCGCGGCTTGTCGATATCACAGTCTCTTTCCTTTGCTACAAAATACGCAAAAAGCTGAAAGGGTATTATTTCTACCGATGCGACAAGCAGGGGATGTACTTGCGGTATATACAAAGCTTGGTCGCAGCAAGTTTCTATTACAGTCTGCCCTTGCATTGAGGCGGCCGTTACATAAGCCCCGCGTGAAATTACTTCCTTTGCATTGCTTACCGTTTTTTGTATAAGCGGTGTAAAGCCGCACAGCGCAAAAACGGGCGTTCCTTTTTCAATGAGCGAAATTGTACCGTGCTTTAACTCACCTGCGGCATAGGCTTCGCTGTGGATATATGAAATTTCTTTAAGCTTAAGTGCACACTCAAGCGCTGCGGCATAGTCTATATTTCTACCGATAAAGAATATATTTTCACTGCGACAAAGCCGATGGGCTATCTGTTTTATGTTGTCTGACCGTTCTAACGTTTGCTGTATTGTTTCGGGCAGTTTCAAAACGCCGTCAAACAGTATATCAAGCATGTCCGAATCGCAACTCTTGAGTTCTCTTGCCACCCAAATTCCAAATAGATACAAAACTATAAGCTGCGTACTGTAGCCCTTGGTAGTGGCAACGGCAATTTCCGGTCCTGCATGGGTATAAATAACATCGTCCGCCGCCTTTGCAATGCTGCTGCCCACCACATTCACTATTGCAAGGGTATGCGCGCCGCGGCGCTTTGCTTCTTCAAGAGCCGCCAGCGTATCGGCGGTTTCGCCCGACTGACTTATAAATACCGCCAGAGTTTTTGAGCTTACGGGCGGATTTCTGTAACGGAATTCACTTGCAAGGTCAACCGACACTGGAAGCCTTAAAAGTTCCTCAAAGACATACCTTCCAACAAGACCTGCGTGGTATGCCGAGCCGCAAGCCACTATTGATATGCCCGTAAACTCTGCCATACGCTTACTATCGACCGAAAGTCTGTCAAAGGAAATTTTACCGTCTTTGCAGTAACTATTTACTGTGTTCCTTGCAGCATCGGGCTGTTCGTAGATTTCCTTTAGCATAAAATGCTCAAACCCCGATTTTTCGGCGGCGGAAATGTCCCAGTCAATATGACTTACTTTAAGCGGTACAGACTTTCTGTCAATCGAAAAAATATTTACGCTATCGGGAGTAGCCACCGCAATCTGCCCGTCCTCAAGATATATAGTGTCTCGTGTTTTTTCAATTATTGCAGTAACATCCGATGCGATGTAGTTTTCCCCGTTGCCCAGTCCTATAACAAGCGGACTAAACCGCTTTACTGCAATAAGCGTATCAGGGAAGTCATTACATATAACGCCCAGCGCATACGAGCCGCCAAGTCTTGATACCGTCTTTATCACCGCATCAAGAAAATCACCATTATAATATTTTGACAAAAGGTGGGGGATTACCTCGGTATCGGTTTGGCTTATAAATTCTACCCCGTCAGCCATAAGTTCCTCGCGCAACTCGGCATAGTTTTCAATTATACCGTTATGAACTACGGCAAATTTTTTATCGTGGCTTAAATGCGGATGCGCATTTGCCCGTGTTGGCTCGCCGTGTGTCGCCCAACGCGTGTGACCGATGCCAAGTGAGCCGCTGATCGCTGTTTTATCAAGACTCTTTATTCGCTCTGTGGTTTTTTCTATCGAAATGTCGCCCTTGTTTAATAAGGCTAATCCTGCTGAATCATAGCCGCGATATTCAAGCCGAGACAGTCCCTCAATCAAAAAAGGCACGGCGTTAGAATTGCCTGTGAAACCGACTATTCCACACATAAAATTCCCCCTGTATTTACATTTTTGTATTTTATTCTTGAAAAATACATAAGTCAATCAAATATAGTTTGCATTTTTTCGTAAACTATAGTTGTAACAGTCTTGAAAAAAGGGGGATAAAATGCTAAAATTACATTATTGCACACAAGGTAAGCATCTCCCTTATGCCAGCATAAATTTTTGCAGCGTTTTCTGGCGGTAACGGGTTTTTACCGCGGCCCACCTCCACAGTAAAGGCGGGGCGGTTAAATTCCTTGATAAACCAGTCCTTAAAACCGCCGCCTGTGGCAATTCCTATTGGTACATCAAGCGCATAGCCACTGGTCGCTGCCATAATTTCTGCCATTTGACGCGCTGACGGACATTCAATGCCGTCATAATCCCAATATATCACCTCGCCCTGCGAATGCAGTGCTATTGCGTGGTGTATATGTGTGTTGCGGCAAAGGCTTACCATAGCGGCAGTCTCGGGTTCACTTTCGGGGCGATTACCGCCAAAGCGTGTGGGGGCAGGACCTAAAATGCCCATTTTTCTTTCCATTGCGTGAAGACGCTTCCAGCCTGCGTTAAAGTTATGATTTATATCCACCCCTCGAAAATTCGCATTCCAATGGGCAAAGTCTCCGCTACAAAGTTTGTATATATTATCCCTTTCGGCGCCGCAGCCTAACTCACCCTTTACCGAAATTTCGCAGCCGTCAGGGTTTACAAGCGGCACAAAAATCACTCCGCGTCCCCTTAACGCTTTTCGTACATTTATTCCCGCAAGTGACCGCCTTGCATAGTATGCGTATGCCAACTCCTCAGCGAAATAAAGCAGTATATTTGCGGTTATATGCTCGCTTCCGTGAAATGCGGCGGCAAAAAGGGTGTTGCTTTGACCCTCACTTAACCTTAAGGCATAAATGTCCCTGCCGACACAGCTTTTGCCGATAGCAAATTTTGAAAGCACAGGGTATTTTTTACATAAATTGTCGATGACTCGCTGTATTTGAATATAGTCATAATCTACTGATTTTATTATTCTGTCCAACCCAATCACTCCATAGTAACAATATATTAAAGGCGGTAAGAAATAATGAATTTAACAGAAAAACAGTTAAAAGCAGAATACATTTACAAAGGCAAAATCATAAATCTGCGTCGTGACGAGGCGCTTCTGCCCGACGGCAGCGTCGTGCTTCGCGAGGTGGTAGAACACCCAGGCGGAGTTTGTGTCGCGGCCCTTAGCGATAACGACGAGCTGCTTTTTGTGCGACAGTTTCGTTATCCTTATTTTAAAGAAACGCTTGAACTTCCTGCGGGCAAGCGTGACCGCGCGGGCGAAGACCCGCTTGAATGCGGAAAACGCGAACTGCACGAGGAAACGGGTGCCGTAGCGCAAAATTATATTTCCCTAGGAACGCTTTATCCTACACCTGGGTATGTAGATGAGGTAATATATATGTATCTTGCCACCCACCTTACATTCGGTGAGCAGTGTACTGACGAGGATGAGTTTTTAGACCTTGTACGGTTGCCGCTTGAACAAGCGGTTGATATGGTGCTTGACGGCAAAATATGTGATGCCAAAACACAGGCCGCCGTGCTTAAAATCAAGTTGCTTCGCGACAAAGGAAAAATATAGTTGACTTTTGTCGAAAAAGGAATATAATATATTTACAAATTTCAGAGTAGACGGCAGGGCGTTAAGTGTTGTGTGAACGGGGAGTTGTCACACAGACGAAGAATTATTATTCGCGGTTTTGCTGTCGCATCCCGCTGACAAAATAATAGCCGTCTTTTTTACATTATAAAATACGACCTCCTATTATCAGTTAGTTACGGATGATAGGAGGTTTTTATTATGAGTGCAAAAAAGTTAAGCTCTAACACAGTTTACATTTTTAAAATTGTGTTTGCCGGTATTCTGGTGGCTCTGAACATTATTTTGGAAAGGTTTCTTGCTTATTCGGTTTGGAATCAGACCATCAGTTTCGGCTTTATAACCGTCGCGTTTGCCGCCGCTTTTTTAGGTGTCCCTTATGCCATAGCAGTGGCAGGTCTTGGTGACATCATCGGTTCAATCTTTTTTCCTTTTGGTCCCTACTTTCCAGGTTTCACCTTGACAAATTGTCTTATCGGTCTTATTACGGCCGTATTTATCTATAAACGCCCAACAATCCCAAGGGTTGTCTTAAGCGTTTTTATTAATAAAATTGTAAACACGCTTATTCTTAATACAATCTGGATATCCATTCTTTACCGCGGTGGAATAGATGCCTTTTTTACCGTGCTTATTCCAAGAATCCCTGCCGCAGCGCTTATGGCGGCGGTTGAAATTATTGTTCTTATTCTTATCTTTTCAAACAAGAGTAAGGTGCGAACACTCCTTGATAAACAATTTAAGAGCTTGGGCTTTTAACCCAAGCTCTTTTTTCTTTAAACCGGACTGTTAATCTTTCCATCCATAAAATCAAGCACCTGCTGTTTTGCCGTCCCATCCTCTATCAATGCCGGTTGATAATTGTTTACGCTGCCCGTATAAACATAACAGGGTATCATTTCCGATATCTGAGATTTAACCGTTTTATCCTGTCCGACGGTCAAGGTCATCTGGTATATTACGGTTGCATTCTCAGGCCGCCTTGCGCCGCCATAGCAGAAGTTGCCGATGGAATAGACAATCTCAACGCCGTTGTAAACCTCGCGCGGCTGCAACACATGTGGATGGCCGCCTACTATAAGGTCGGCGCCGTTGTCGGCAAGGGTGTGCGCAGCATTTATCTTCCACTGCTCAGGCGTGTGTAGTTTTTCGGTGCCGCCGTGGAATAAAATCACCTGATAATCCGACTGTTGCTTTGCCTGTTCAAGAAGATTAAGCGCAGACGAAGTGCTGTATGAACCCCAAAGTCCCACACATATAACGGCTATCTTAAAGCCTTCCTTTTCCAAATACATTATACCGTTTTTATCGCCCACGGTAAGCCCTGCATTTATGGCTGCTGCACGGGTGTCGTCATAACCCGCCTGACCGTAGTCCATAGTGTGATTGTTGTTAAGGCTTACCGCCTCAACACCGCCTGCGGTAAGAATTTCTATGTTAGAAGCCTTTGCCTTAAACCAAAAAGCAGGATCGTAATCCTTAGTGATGGGGGTAAGTGCACGGTCGGTAAGCACATTTTCAAGATTGACAATGGTAAAATCGTCGGCGTCAAAAACTGACTTTACCTCTTGTAGAAAGTAGGACGCGGGATATGTATTTGTATATTGGTTAAAGCTACCCGCTGTGGTGCTGTCAAGCTGACATGCAAGAATCATATCACCCGCAAAGGATAATTTTATTGTGGTATCCTTTGGCGGTGTGATAGTTGGTATCGCCATCTCGGAAGTGTCTGTGTCAACAAAACTTTCGTTTTCACTGTCGCTGTATACCACCTTTTCGCAGCATGTCAGCGTAATTACAAACATAAAACTCAGTAAAATACAAATTAATTTTTTCATTAAACCTTTTCCTCTTGTGAAAATCCGTCTAAACGCGTGCTACACCACTGTCCCTCGCGGCTTGTGCCACGGCAGAGGCAACCGCTGACGCAATACGCTTATCAAAAGCCTTTGGAAGTATGTAATCGGCGGCAAGTTCGTCGTCGCTTACAAGTGATGCGATGGCGCGACTTGCTGCGGTGAGCATCTGTTTATTTATGTCACTTGCCCTGACATCAAGCGCACCGCGGAATATACCTGGGAAAGCGAGTACATTATTTATCTGATTCGGGAAATCCGAGCGTCCCGTACCTACAACCGCGGCGCCCCCTGCGACTGCCTTGTCGGGCATAATTTCGGGGGTGGGATTTGCCATCGGAAAGACGATAGCGCCGCTGTTCATACCCTCAATATCCTTACTGCTTAAAAGGTTTGGTGCAGAAACGCCGATAAAAACATCTGCGCCGCGCAAAACTTCACAAAGCGTACCCTTTTCACGATTGGGATTTGTAATTTTTGAAAGTTCGGCAAAAGCGTCACTAAGCCCGTCCATACCCTCGTATATAGCGCCCGTTTTGTCGCACATAATAAGGTTTTTAAGCCCCATATCCAACAGATGTTTGCCGATGGCAGTTCCTGCGGCGCCTGCGCCGTTGATTACACACTTTATCTCTCCGATATTCTTGCCCACAACCTTAAGGGCATTGAGCATTGCGGCGGCAACCACTACGGCAGTTCCATGCTGGTCGTCGTGAAAAACGGGGATGTCGCAAATTTCCTTGAGCCTACGCTCAATCTCAAAGCAACGCGGCGCGGAGATATCCTCAAGATTAATTCCGCCGAACGAGCCTGACAACAGATACACTGTTCTCACAATCTCGTCAACATCCTGTGATTTTATGCAAAGGGGAAAGGCGTCCACATCGGCAAACTCTTTAAAGAGGACACATTTGCCCTCCATAACGGGCATTCCCGCCTCGGCACCGATATTACCCAGTCCCAATACCGCAGAGCCATCGGTCACCACCGCCACAAGATTGCGACGGCGCGTGAGCTCGTAAGATTTATTTATATCATTTTTAATTTCAAGACAAGGCTCTGCTACACCTGGGGTGTATGCGAGTGACAGTTGTGTGCTGTCATTTACGGGTGTTCGCGACACAACCTCTATCTTGCCCTGCCATTCATAGTGTTTTTTAAGTGATTTTTCTCTAATATCCATAAAACCTCTAAACCAACTGCTGACCGTTTATGGTAAGCCTAAATGTAAGTCCTAACTTTTCTGCTGCTTTTCTGCAGAGTATCATACGCTCCATAAATATTTCAAAATAATCCATAACCGAACTGTACTGAGTGTCGATTGAAAGACTTAACTCAATTTCGGTATGTTCGTCATTTATCTCAAGCTGCGCGCTTGTTACCGAGTAGTTTACCCTGTCGTGAATGTCAAAGGATTCGGTCTTGTTGTTTCTTACACGGTTTCTTCTTACATCCGACTTGTCGGCAAGAATAAGCGCCGCGGCAACAGGGCTTACAGGCACACCTGTACCCTCATCGTGATTTCCGATGGCGGTTACTATAACGGCTATTTCTTCGGCGGGAAGGCCAAGTTTATCAAGAATACGAAATGCCATAACCGCACCGCTTTGGCTGTGGTCGATACGGTTTACAAGGTTTCCCATATCGTGCATATATCCCGCAATCTTTGCAAGTTCTACAGTGCGCTCATCATAACCCATTGTTTCAAGTATGCTTCCCGCCTTTTCGGCGGCAACTGTAACATGGGCGAAACTGTGCTCGGTAAACCCAAGCGCTTGGAGGGAAGCGTCAGCAGCCGCAATATAGGTCTTTATTGCAGCCGTATTTCTAATTTCCTTATAAGTCATATTTTCTCCTTTTAACCTTCAAACCGCTTAGCCAGTTGCGGACTTAAAGGTGTTATTTCAAAATACCTATCGTAAAGTTTCCCGAAAAAACTGATAATTGCCGAATTTACGGCAGTTATAATAAATGTACCTACACCTATGCCTACAAGCCTTCCAAAAAACAAAAATGTCAGCACACAGGAAACAAGCAAACACGAAGCATCAAAACACCATTTGAATTTGCGGCGGTCAAGCCCGTACTTTTTTGTTATTCCCACAACAAAAAGGTCACACACTTCGGGATAGATGTATGTTCTGAAAAACATTGCCACCGCAACACCCGTCATAATCATTCCCAGTACAAAATACAAAATTCTAATTGGCGTATCCATACTGCCCGGCGCGGTGATTTCGGGGTTGAAATGCGGTATAATTATGCGCCACATATCAATTAGTGTGCCGTAAATCACACAGGTTAAAAAGGAAACTAAATACAGCGGTTTTGCCCTTTTCATACATATACAAAAGGCGATAAACAGCACGCCCTGTAATATATAATCCCACTGACCGAAAGTGAATATCGTAAATTTTTGACTCATTATGTATGCAGGCGCCACAATCATTGATATGCCAAAATCTGCCGCGGCACTCATACAAACTGCAAACGAAAGCGTCAGCAACGCTAACACATAAACCGTTTCACTGTGTATCTTTATCTTTCTCAATTATTTCACGCTCTCTGTAAATTTAACAAAAGCAGCCATGCCTTTTTCATCTCGCTTGAATACACCCGCATGCTCAAGCACCTTTGCAAACACAATACCGATTTCGTCCTTTAAGATTTTATCGATGTTTTCGGCGGTGATACTGCGGTGCTTTTTGCAAATTTCGTCTGCCCAGTCTGCGTGCTTGGCTATGTCTTGGTCGGCACGGATGTTGCTGCCGTCAAGTATTGCGGCGGCAAGTTTTTCCATCTCGGTCTTAAGTCTGGCAGGAAGCACTGCAAGTCCCAAAACCTCGATAAGACCGATGTTTTCTTTCTTTATATGGTGAAGTTCAGCATGGGGATGGAACACGCCTAACGGGTGTTCGGGTGATGTAATGTTGTTTCTAAGCACAATATCAAGTTCATACTCATTACCACGCATTCTTGCAATGGGTGTCACTGCATTGTGTGGCTCGCCCTCGGTTTCGGCAAATATGCCTACCGATTCGTCGGTGTAACGCTGCCAACACTCTAAAATCTTAGCACCAAGTTGAATTACACGGTCGCAGTTTTCACCTGTAAGGCGAATTACCGACATAGGCCATTTAACTATACCTGCCTTAACATCATCAAAACCGTTAAAGTAAAGTTCTTCCTCTATCGGTGCCTTTTCCATGGCAAAGGTGTATCTGCCACCCTGAAAATGCTCGTGACTTAAGATAGAGCCGCCCACTATCGGCAGTCCCGCATTAGAACCGATAAAGTAGTGCGGAAACTGTTTTACAAAATCAAAAAGTTTAACCAGCGCGTTGCTGTCAACAATCATAGGTGTGTGCTCATTGTTAAATACGATACAGTGCTCGTTATAGTAAACATAAGGGGAATACTGCATACTCCAAGGCGCACCCGCTAAGGTAATGGGTATCACGCGATGGTTTTGCCGCGCGGGAAAATTCATTCTTCCCGCATACCCCTCGCATTCCTTACAAAGCAGACACTTAGGATAGTCTGTCTGCGGCGCGTTTTTTGCCGCCATAATTTCTTTAAGGCTTTTTTCAGGCTTAGAAAGGTTAATTGTAATATCAAGTTCACCGTACTGCGTGGGGGCTAACCACTTGACATCACGTGCTATCCTGTAACGGCGGATATAGTCGCTGTCCTTTGAAAGTTTATGATAATACTCGGTCGCAGACTCGGGTGAGCGCTTGTAAAGGGCAAAAAACCTATCCGTCACCTCGGACGGACGGGGCATCATAATTCCCATAAGACGCGTATCAAATAAATCACGCGATGTATTATTGTTTTCGATTATTCCCTTTTGTATCGCAAAATCAAGTATCTCGCCAAGCGTCTGCTCAAGGTCAACATCGCTGTAATATTCATCACAATTGATACTGTCAAGACCAAGCGCATCTAAAATACCGTTTGTTACAAAGATTTCGTCGCGCGGGGAAAACAACTGCTTTTGTATACCGTAACAAACGAGTTTTCTTACACTTTGCTCTATCATAAGGCTATCCCCCTTTTTTGAAAAATGCCGCTTTTTAAAAAGCGGCACTTAATTTTTTACTGAATTGTTGGATTGCAGGTCGCCTTGTTTGCAATGCAAACCCACGATTTACCTGCGCTCACCTTAAAATCATTACCCTCGGTATCGGTAAAGGTAAAGCCGTTTGAAGCCTTGCCCTTTGACCACTTGATAAACTTGACAGTGCCGTTGGTTATGTAGTAACCGTCGCCACTTTCAAGCGCTACCTTACGGTGCACGCCGTCAGGATAATCGGTAATTGTGGTAAGCAGTATAAATATGTTCTTAACCTGCGTCTTTTCACCCGTGAAATAGTCGGTTTGAACACTTCCGCCTATAAGACGGGTGTAAAGTCCGCTCTGCTCGTCGTATGTAAACTCACTCTTTCTTGCGGGGAAGTTTACTGAAACGGTAGCTGCCGTTCCGCCGTCAAGCGTTACGGTCTCATCGGCTGCTGCAAAGTTTGCCCACGGTGTTGTATTTTTTGACTTTGTATCAAACTTACCGCTTATGTTTTCCCAAAGGTCAGCGCCCAGGGCATAAAGCGTATGCTCAGAAGCGAGTCCGTTAGCAATTCGTTTAGCACCCTTTGAATTTGTATCAATATTAATATCGTCAACATCTTTAAGGTGCGGCGCACAGTATGTAGGATCCTGACCGCAGTGGATATAAACAGCATTATGGCCAAGCGCTAAATCAACATAAGGATATCTTGCCGAGCGCACGGTACCGATTTTATCAATGCCCGAAATATCACTGAATACTCCAAGCAGACGGGTGATTCCGCCCTCAACCTCGGTTTCATATATGATATCCGCCTTACTGACACCTGTCTGGACAGGCTGCGCGGTACTTACATTGTTTATCATAATCGCAACAGGACGCTGCTGTGCCGCTGTAGCAGAAATATCATTAGTTCCCGTAAGCATATTTAAAACGGTCGGCTGCACATCCTCGGCTACCTCGTCATCAGTAGAGGTGTAAACATCCTTATCTGCAGTACAAGCAGTAAAGGTAAATATCATAACAACGCAAAGCATTGCCGATAAAATTCTTTTAAACATAATTAAAGTCCCCCAAAACAATTTATACATACTATTATAATATCATCCTTTTCCCTTTTCAAGTATTTATATGAAAATATTTCTTGTAAAATTAATACATTTAGTATTGTGAAATCGGTCGAAATACTGTATAATGTTTAGTGTATATGTTTTTTAGGGTGTGACTTGGTTGAATAATTTTGTGTATCTGGACAACAGTGCCACCACAAAACCCTGCCGTGAGGCGATAGAAAATATTAATTCTGCATTGTGCGACTGCTGGGCAAATCCGTCAAGTCTTTATGAATTAGGTCTTGACGCACAGCTTCTTATAGACGATGCCCGCGATGCTGCCGCACGCATGCTGCACTGCCGCAGTGATGAAATTTATTTTACAAGCGGCGGGACCGAGGGTAACAACACCGCGCTTTTAGGCGCGGCATACGCGCGCAGAAAACGCGGCAACCGTATTGTCACCACAACTATTGAACATCCGTCGGTGCTGGAAACGGTATCGCGGCTTGAACGCGAAGGGTTTGAGGTAGTGTACCTTTCGCCCGATAGTTCAGGAAAAATTTCCGCTGATGTTTTGGCGGCTGCCGTTAACGACAAAACGATACTTGTAAGCATTATGCTTGTAAATAACGAAACGGGTGCCATACAACCTGTCTGCGACGCAGCAACGGCAATTCGTACGGCAAATGCCCCCGCGCTTTTACATTGTGATGCGGTACAGGCATTTGGCAAATTGCCGATAAACGTGTCGGCTTTGGGCGTTGATTTGCTGACAATAAGCGCCCATAAAATCCACGGTCCTAAGGGTGTGGGTGCGCTTTACATTAAAAAGGGTATTACGGTTCATCCGCTGCTGACAGGCGGCGGTCAGGAAAAAGGTATGCGCTCAGGCACAGAGGCAGTCCCCCTTATCTGTGGACTTAAAGGGGCAATAGATGCTCTGCCCGATATCAATGTTTCGCTGCAAAAACAAAAAGTTCTTTGTGATTATGCGCGCAAAACCCTTTGTGACACAGGACTTGTAACGATAAATTCTGCAGACGACTGTCTGCCCTATATTCTAAACATCTCGGTTTTGGGTTACCGCTCGGAAACGCTGTTGCATTTTCTTGAATCGCGCGGGGTATTTGTCTCCTCGGGCAGTGCTTGTGCTAAAGGAAAAGGCAGTTATGTTCTGCGCGAGATGGGGCTTGACTCAAAGCGTGTCGACAGTGCGCTGCGAATAAGTTTTTCGCGCTACAGCACGAAACAGGATGTAGATATACTGTGTAATGAAATAATTGCCGCAACACAAAAACTAAGAAGGTCAAACTAATGAAAGAAATTATACTTATTAAGGACGGCGAATTAGCACTTAAAGGTCTTAATCGCCGCAATTTTGAAGATAAGATGGTGGCAAGTATTCGCCGAAGACTAAAGCCGCTAGGTAAGATAAGCATCACCAAATCACAATCTACCATTTATATCGAGCCTGCTGAGGACAGTTTTGATTTTGAACAGGCGCTTGAACGAATGAAGCTGATTTTCGGTATCGCAGCATTCAGTCGCGCGTGTGTTTGTGAAAAGAATATGACAGATATTTTGAGCAAGGCTCCGATTTACCTTTCCGACACTATGACTTCGGTTAAAACCTTTAAGGTTGAGGCAAAACGTTCGGATAAGACTTTTCCGTTAACGTCACCCGAAATCAGCCGTGAAGTTGGCGCAGCGCTTTTGTCTGCCTTTCCTCATTTAAAGGTTGATGTTCATAATCCCGATGAGATTATAACGGTTGAAATACGCGATTTTGCCGCATACATACGCGGCAGTCAGATAAAGGGCGCGGGCGGTCTGCCCGTCGGCACCGCAGGCAGAGCGCAGGTTCTGATTTCGGGAGGAATAGACAGTCCTGTTGCCGCCTACACAATGGCAAAGCGCGGCCTTGTGCTTAACGCGATACATTTTGCCTCGCCCCCGTACACAAGTAAGCGCGCCGAGTTAAAGGTTAGAACTCTGCTTTCTAAGGTTGCGCGTTACAGCGGGACAATAAAACTTGCTATCGTACCGTTTACCGAAATTCAGGAGGAAATCGGCAAACACTGTCCCGAGGACTATTTTACCCTTATTATGCGCCGTATGATGATGCGCATCGCCTGCCGTGTGGCAGAGCGTGACGGTTGCCTTGGACTCATCACAGGGGAGAGCCTCGGCCAAGTGGCAAGTCAGACACTGCCCGCCATTGCCGCCACGGATGAGGTGTGTAATATGCCTGTGCTTCGTCCGCTGATTGGTATGGATAAAGAGGAAATTATCGCAATATCCAAGAAGATTGACGCGTTTGAGACCTCTATTTTACCCTATGAAGATTGTTGCACCGTCTTCACACCTAAGCACCCCCACACCAAACCAAAAGCGGGACAGTGTGAAACGGCAGAAAAAGGGCTTGACATCGAAGCGCTTATTGAACGCGCTATAAACGGCATAGAATATTCCTTTATTGAATAAAATTAAAGGGGAAAATAAATGGCAGGAAATCACAGCAAAAAACTATTTAAACAAACCGCAGACGGCGTTACTGTCAGCGACCTTGTCAGCGATAATTTTGAACGCGATAAGCCGTCGCTTACAATGCGTATTATCACCGTAACGGCGGTGGTGGCACTTGCAATATCGGCGGCTTCTGCACTGCTTTATTTTGCCCCGTCTATTGCAAACAAACGCGTCCTCGCGGATGCGCAACACACCTTTTACAATTCGGGCGGCTCACTATTTGGGCTGCAAAACCTTGCGCAAAAAAACCCCGAAATCATCGGCTGGCTCAAGGTGGAAAACACGCCTATTGATTACCCCGTTTGCCAAACCGATGACGACGTATATTATGCCGAGCATAATTTCCTTAACAATAAAAGCCGTTACGGTGCGTTGTATCTGTCCTCAAGTGACAGCATATACCGTACAGGCAGTGATAAAAACATTGTGATTTACGGCAACAATATGACCGACGGCAGTATGTTCGGCAGTCTTAAAAACTACCGAAATCTAAGCTTTTACAAGAAAAACCCCACCTTCACCTTCACTTTTGGCAGCAGGGAACAGGAATTTCTTGTTTTCGCCGTAATGGTTATTAACTCTGCGTCTAAAAACAGTGAGGCACAATACAACCCCGTACAAAGTCACTTTTCAAACGAGGCAGAATTCACCGATTGGGTTATGCACACAAGACAGCGCAGTATTTTGTATACAGATGTGCAGCTTTTACCCGATGACATTTTTATAACACTTATAACGCCCTGCGATGATTTTGAGGGCGCACGACTTGCAATTATGGGAAAGTACATTGGTTTTAACAGCAAAGACGATATTAACACCGACCTTGCCCGTTACAACGATTATATAGGTTAGTCTGACGGCAGTCTAAAAAAGCGAAAGGACGAATAAAATGCTTGAAAACATTAAGGTTGATATAATTTATCATCTTACCGCCTCTGATTTTGAAATGGAGTTTAATCTTGGCGGTTGCTGCAGAATGCGTCTGCTTACCGACAAGACACAGGATAAAAAAAGCTTGGTAAACTCACTTGCAAAGGCAGTGTCGCGAAGCCGTGTAATAATAGCTTGCGGTCCGCTCTTTTCAGATGCGGGACTTATCGCAGTTTCTGCCGCCGCCTTGGGCAAGGCTCTCGCCCCCGTTAACAAGACAGCCTACGGCATTAACGCAGAGGGCGAAATCAATATCATAGACGGCTCTGTCCCTCTGGTCACACCTGACGGATATTTCGGCGGTTGCATAATTGAAAGCGGTCCGCAAACGCTTATCTTGGTTACCGAAAACCGAACCTTCCGCAAGACAATTATGAAAACCCTTATTCATCCTTATATAGAGGAGTTAAGTCTTCTTTCAATAAAACAGGGCAATATCGCATTTAAAGCGAATATAACCTCCGTCCCAGGAGCCGCGGAATTTATAACAAGCGAAGTTTCTGTTGACGAAAACGTCCCCGAAGAACCGCTTTCCGACTTACAGGCAGATGTGCTTGATATGATTACAGGTGATGAAGATTCAGATGATAGCCCTTGTGATGCCGACATTTCGCCCCTGCTCGACCCGCCAAAAGGCGTACATAACATTGAATTTGTGATGGATGATGCCGACGATGATACAGAAACCGAGGAGTTACCGCCGCAAACAACAACAGCCTACAGCGGAATGTTGACCAAGGTTGATGACGAACCTACCGAGCCATACGAGGATGATTATATACCGCCCAAAGAAAATCTTATCTATATTTCAAACGAAGATCTTGATGTTGACAGGCAGCGTGAAAACAGAAAATTCAATGCGTTAATAATCGTTTTATGTCTGTTGCTTTTTGCAGCCGTTGCTACACTTTGCTACTTCGTATTTTTAAAGCCATACTTGATGGGAATTTCCACGACAGAGTATTTAAATCAGATTTTTGGTGATGTAACAAAAACCACACTCTCTTTTTGGAGGTAATTATGAGTTTTTTTGGTATCCTTAAAGACTTTTTCCTAAGCAACACCCTCGGCCAGATGATTTCCACATTTTTTGTTTCTATGGTGCCGGTAATTGAACTTCGCGGCGCAATACCGATAGGCATTGCGTTCGGACTTAACTATTGGGTTACTCTTGCACTTTCTGTCGCCGGAAATCTTGTTCCTGTGCCCTTCATTATTATTTTCATTAAAAAAATATTCGCGTTTTTAAGAAGACTTAGTCCAAAACTCGACTCGCTTGTAAGCCGTCTTGAAAAACGCGCCGAAAAGAAAGCGGACGTTGTGCAAAAATACGCCTTTTGGGGACTGTTTATACTTGTAGCCATCCCTCTTCCCGGCACTGGTGCTTGGACGGGCGCACTCGTCGCCGCAATGCTTGATATGCGTCTTAAGCGCGCGTTTCCATCCATTGTTTTGGGTGTTATCGGCGCTGCTGTTATTGTTACCTTTGTCACCTATGGAGCAACTGCCTTGCTTTTTTAGGCGATTTAAAATAAAAAAGGATTTTTTAAAAGGAGTGTTTTATATGCAATTTATTAAGGTAGAAAACTATGACCAGTTAAGTGTTGCTGCCGCAAACATTATTGCTTCACAGATTATAATGAAGCCGAAATGTGTGTTAGGTCTTGCAACAGGCTCTTCCCCCGTGGGCGCTTACAAGCAACTTATTAAGAAGTGCGACGCGGGTGAGCTTGACTTTTCCACCGTAACCAGCGTAAACCTTGACGAGTATGTGGGACTTGACGGTACACATGACCAGAGCTACCGCTACTTTATGAACACAAATCTTTTTGACCACGTGAACATCGATAAGGCGCGTACCTTTGTTCCCAGCGGTATTGCAGACGACCTTACAGCAGAGGGAAAAGACTACGACGAAAGAATCGAAGCCCTCGGCGGTATCGACCTTCAGCTTTTGGGAATCGGTATCGACGGCCATATCGGATTTAACGAGCCTGCTGATGTTTTCGTTAAGGAAACACATGTTGTTGACCTTCACGAATCCACCATTGAGGCAAATGCCAGATTTTTCGCATCTGCCGACGATGTTCCAAAAAAGGCAATAACAATGGGTATGGGCGCAATTATGAACGCTAAAAAGGTGCTTCTTGTAGCAAACGGCGCCGCTAAAAAAGATATTGTTGAGAAGGCATTCTTTGGCCCCATCACACCCGAAGTTCCCGCTTCCATTCTTCAGTTGCACCCCGATGTAACTGTAATTTTCAGTGAAAACTAATTAAGTTTTCTACATAAGCGCAAAAAAGGTGCTGTCTTTAAAAAAGACAGCACCTTTAATTTTATCAGATTTTACTGGGGATAAACTATTTTCTTAACCTTAAACTGCTTTATCGACGATTTGTTTATGTCACATTCAAGCTCGTTTGCATATTCTTTGATGTCTTTATCAAAATCCTCACCTGCTATGTCATAGCGTATGGTTTGGTCCAATGTTTGCAAATAGTATGGGTCGGCTGCAATATCCTTCTTTACAACAAGCACCATTCCTGCACCGTTCTCAAGCGTGATAAGTTTAACCTCGCCCGTTGCCATATCCTTGGCGTCATCATAATAATCACTTGCATAATCGGTGTCTTCCGAGCCTAAAACAGTTGCGTGATGGTCCTGCGGCTGCAGTTCACCCTCTTGCACCTCGCTGTGAGTGTGCTCATCGGCAGAAATGCCGTTATGTTCAAGATAAATTTCCTCAAAGGTTCTTTTTCCACCCTTTATGTCTGCCTCATAGGAAGTAAATTTAGCGGTAATATCGTTTATTTCTTCCTGTGTTTTGGATGAAAAGTCTGCCTGAAGCAAGTTTACAAGCACATAATTATTGTTAAACTGTGTTGTAAGCTCGTCATCGGAAATCGCCTTTTCACCCTCTTTTCCGTAAAGGTGCATAAAATACTTATCGGCATAGTAGGTATCGGTCATATACTGCTCGAAGGTATCTTTTGCAACACCGTTAGGCTCTAAAAGCAGTGAATAACCATTGTTTTCCCAAAGATAGTCAACATTAGCCTTAACCAACTCATCTGTGCCGTCATCAAGGGAAATTTCTGCCTTAGCACAAAGGGTTTTGTATGCGGCAATCGCCTTAATGTTGTCAAGCGCAGTCTGCTCAACCCATTCAACATAGTCGGTATCCTCGACCTTTTGTTTGTGATAGTCAATGTCCGCCGTTGCCTCTTCGGCAAGTTCTGTATCGATAATTGAACGAGCCTCGTTATCGGCAAAAACGAGTGCGCACGCATAATAGCCCGAAGTAAAATCGTAGTCACCTACTGTTACTGCGATTTCGCCTTTTTTATGACATCCTGCCAATCCAAGTGTTAACACACATACAAGGCACAATGCCAAAATTCTGGTTGCGGTTTTCATTTTTTATTCCTCCCACATTGATTTAACAAATTGATTATACGATAATTTCCCAAAAAAGTCCATACATAAATTGTAAACCTTTTATAAAACCTTTGAAAGCCTTGATACCACATCTGCGGCTTTCATACCTCCTGTAAGCCGTATAACATATTGCGGCTCACCGATTGCCGACACAGAAAAAGCATCCCCAAACTCTGACGATAATCGCGCGGCGGTCTGCTCGTCAATGCCTGCAGTATGAAGCACGACCGTAATGGGTGTTCCTGTTATTTCTGTGATTTTGCAGGCGGCTGCGCGGCTGCGAAGCAGCGCTATTTCAATAAGCCCCAAAACCTGCCGCGGCGGCTCGCCGAATCGGTCACAAAGTTCGTCAATAACATCGGTTGCGTCCTCGTCGGTCTTAATGTCGGCTATTCGCTTGTAAATGCCAAGCCGTGAGGACAGCGAGGCAATATAATTTTCAGGTATATGCGCCGATATGTTAAGGTCAACCGTGCATACCATATCCTCATGTGATTCAATGCCGTTCTCGGCATTGACAGCATCAGCAAGTAGTCTTAGGTACATATCGTAACCTACCGCCTCCATATTGCCGTGCTGTTCGCCGCCTAAAATACTACCCGCACCTCTTATTTCAAGGTCACGAAGCGCTATTTTAAAGCCAGAGCCGAATTCGGTAAACTGTCTTATTGCTTCAAGTCGCTTTGCCGCTATTTCACTTAACTCCCTAGTGGGTTTAAAGCAAAAATATGCGTATGCGCGGCGCGGCGAACGTCCGACTCTGCCACGCAACTGATGCAGCTGCGACAATCCCATTCGGTCGGCATTTTCAATAATCAGCGTGTTTGCATTCGGCACATCGACACCCGTTTCGATTATCGTGGTGCATACAAGCACATCTATTTCGTGCTCCAACAGTTTGCGCCATACATCACTTAACTCATCCTCGCTCATTTTTCCGTGTGCGACACCTATGCGTGCATTTGGCAGCGACTGCTTAAGCCTTGCCGCTACGGATACAATGCTTTCCACTCGGTTGTGCAGGTAATACACCTGACCGCCGCGGCGAAGTTCTTTATTTATAGCGTCAATAATCACGCCGTTGTTTTGCTCTAACACATAGGTCTGTACAGGGTGTCTGTCAGAGGGCGCCTCGTCTATGCTTGACATATCACGAAGTCCGCTCATAGCCATATTAAGCGTTCGCGGAATGGGTGTAGCAGAAAGGGTTAATATATCGACAAACGGATACATTTCCTTAAGCCTTTCTTTTTGCGCCACACCAAAGCGCTGTTCCTCATCAATTATAACAAGTCCTATGTTTTTAAAGAACACATCCTTTGAAATAAGGCGGTGTGTTCCTATGACCATATCGACACTGCCCGATTTAAGCCCCTTAACCGTCCTTTCCTGCTCACGTTTTGATACAAAACGGTTAAGCAGTTTTACCGTAACGGGCATATCACCGAATCGGCGTATTACCGTATTGTAATGCTGCATCGCAAGTATTGTGGTAGGAACTAACAATGCGCATTGTTTACCCTCGCTGATACATTTAAAGGCGGCGCGCAACGCTACCTCTGTCTTACCGAAGCCCACATCGCCGCAAAGCAGTCGGTCCATCGGCACCTCGCGTTCCATATCGCGCTTTATTTCATTGATGCAGCGCAGTTGGTCATCGGTTTCCTCATACTCAAATCTGCTTTCAAAACTGCTTTGAAGGTCGGTGTCGGCGCTAAAAGCATAACCCTTTGTCGCCATTCGTTTAGCGTAAAGTGCCGTCAGCTGCTTTGCCATATCCTGCACAGCCTTCTTAACCCGTGCACGTGTTTTCTGCCACTCGCTGCCGCCAAGACGGTTTAGTTTTATATGTCCCTCCTCGGTGGCGGCACCAATGTATTTTGACACTAAATCAAGTTGTGTTACAGGCACATAAAGTGTGTCGGTACCGGCATATTTAATCTTAATATAATCCTTGGTTACCCCTGCGTTTGTGATACGATTAATACCGTCAAAGATACCTATTCCGTGAGTCGCATGTACAACATAGTCGCCGCGATGCAGTTCGTCAAGAGAACCGATTTGTTTCGCATTTTTAGGCCGTCGGTGAATGAGTCTGCCCTCTGATGCTATGTGCCTGTGTGTGATAAGGCTAAACTTACACATCGGTATTTCAAAACCGCTTGAAAGTCCGCCCCTTATTACATACACTCCGCTTTCGTTTATTCCATCTGTGTTTTCAAGGTAAACTGCATTAATGCCACGGTCACACAACTCATTAGTAAGCAGCCGCGCTGCCTTTTGCTCACCTGCAAGTATTACCGCCAAGCCCTTTATCTGTTTTGTGTAAGAAAGGTCTTCGCAAAGCACATTTATATCGCCGCTCCACGCGGATGAACGCTTAAAGGAAAATGATATTAAATCTTTAAGCGCAATTTCGTATGCCGCACGCGGAAAGTTTTCAAGATAAAGCGCTTTTTGAAACTTGGTATATATTTCAGCCGCCGTAAGCCGCAGTTTTGCCGACGCAGGACAAAGACTGCCGTTTTCAAGCAGCTGCGATACATCCTGCCTTTCCATAGCGGCAATGCTTTTAAGCCTCTCATTTATGTTTCCGCTGTCACAAACAAGTATAAGCGAGTCGTCAAAATAGTCAAAAACCGTCGACATACGCTCATATAAGAAGGGTATATAAAGGTCTGAAGGAATACTCAAGTTCCCCTTTAAAGCATCTATATCATTTTCTACCTGACGGCGTTGTGTGTCGGTAAGTTTTTTGGCAGTCCCTATATATTTCTGCAATTTTTCTGCAAGAGCATCCATTTCATACGGCAACTCGTTTGCAGGGAAAATTTTAATCTCCTCTGTATTTTCGCTGCGGCGCTGAGAATGAACATCAAAATAGGATATCGAGTCAACCTCGTCCCCCCAAAGTTCTATTCGCACAGGTGCGCTGCTTCCTGTGGCGAATATATCGATAATTCCGCCGCGCACCGCAAACTGACCGACACCCTCGCAAAGTTCACACTTAACATAACCTTGTGACACAAGAAGTCGGTTAAGTCTTGCCAAATCGACTGTGTCGCCCACCCTTACGGTTGTGACATTTTCTTTTAGTGTTTCGGGCGGCAAAGTGTACTGCACCGCCGCATCAATAGGAGCCAACACAACGCCGAAAGCCCCGTCAAGAACTCTTGACAGGGTGTAAATTCGCTTGTGCTCATATTCTTTTGAGTAGCCCGTAACACGCGCGGTATTGTAATCTCTTGACGGGAAAAGCAGTGCATCTACACCCAAGGACAACAGGTCGTCGCGCAAAGACGCAGCCGTCGCCTCGTCCTGAGTGATTATCAACATCCGCCTTTTCGTATGCCCATACACCGACGCCGATACAACCGCCTTGTGTATGTCGGAAAGTCCGCTTGCCGCTATGGGCAGCGCATTATCCGCAATACCGCTTAAAAGCCGTTTGTAATCGGGCTCTTTTTTAAGTATATCACATAAAAATTTCATACTACTTGCTGTACTTGTTCATAGCACTGTCAATGCCGCGAACAATAATTTCTTCTGCCGCCGACACGGCGCAGTCCACCGCCTTGTCAAAGTCGGGGCGCTGCCCGTCAGGAATTCGTCCGAGCACAAAGTCCTTAAGGTCGTAATCAGGATGCGGCTTTGCGCCGATGCCGATTTTTATTCGCATTATATCGTCACGGCCCATAAGCTCGATTATATCATTCATACCTTTCTGACCGCCTGCGCTGCCCTTACGGCGAATGCGTATTTTACCCACATCCAGCGATATGTCATCAAACATTACTATTATGCGCTCAACAGGTATTTTATAAAAATTTGCTATTGCGCTTACCGCTTTGCCCGAATTGTTCATATAGGTCTGCGGCTTTGCTATTATCACGCGGCTGTTACCAATCTGCGTATCACCGTAAACCGCATCAAATTTGCGCTTGCCAAAGGACACATCAAACCTTTTTGCCACCGCATCCGCTGCGATAAAGCCCGCGTTATGACGGGTGTTTTCGTACTGCATACCAGGATTTCCAAGACCGACAATAAGCCAGTCAAATCCGCCGCCCTTTCTTTTAAAAAACATTTCTATCACCGAAAATTATATTAACACATTTACAGATTTTATTCAAGACTAAAGAAAAAACAACCGCCAAAGTGCTGTTTGCGCTTTGGCAGTTGTAATTTTAGTATGCTTTTCCCCAATACAGCATGTGCTTTGCTTTTTTGCCACAGCACACGCAAGTGTCAGAGATTTCCTCCTGTTCAAAGGGTATGCAACGCGATGTAACGCCCGCAACCTCTTTGAGTTTGTCTTCACACTCACGGTCACCGCACCACATAGCGCGGATAAAGCCTGGACGGTTTTCAGCAATCTCGGTCATTTCGTCAAGATTTTTTGCGTCATAGGTCATCTCGTTTCGGCGTTCAAGCGCCTTGTTGTAAAGACCGTCGTGAACCGCCTTTAAAAGTTCAGGTATTCTTTCAGTAAGTTCATCAAGATTTACAAATATCTTTTCGCGGTTGTCACGGCGGACTACCACACACTGATTGTTTTCAATATCGCGCGGACCGAGTTCAATTCTAAGCGGTACGCCTTTCATTTCGTATTCGGCAAATTTCCAACCTGGTGTTTGGTCTGTGTTGTCAAGTTTTACGCGGCAAATATCTTTAAGATTGTCACAAACAGCCTGTGCCTTCTCAACCACGCCCTCTTTGTGAGAGGCTATTGGCACAATAACAACCTGAATCGGTGCGATTGCAGGCGGTAAAACCAAACCGTTATCGTCACCGTGTGTCATAATTACCGCACCGATAAGTCGTGTTGTAGTTCCCCAAGAAGTCTGGAAAGGATGGACCAACTTGTTATCACGGTCGGTGTACTGCACCTCAAACGCGCGTGAAAATCCGTCGCCGAAGTAGTGCGAGGTTCCGCTCTGTAAAGCCTTTCCGTCGTGCATAAGCGCCTCTATTGTATAGGTCGCCTCAGCACCTGCAAAACGCTCTTTATCGGTCTTTTGTCCCTTTACAACAGGCATTGCAAGAACTTCCTCGGCAAAGCGGGCATAAACGCCAAGCATCTGCTCGGTCTCGTGTCTTGCCTCATCTGCGGTGGCGTGTAGGGTATGTCCCTCTTGCCACAAAAATTCGCGTGAACGCAGGAACGGACGGGTGGTCTTTTCCCACCTTACAACATTGCACCACTGATTATACAGCTTCGGCAGGTCGCGATAGGAGTGAACTATATTTTTAAAATGGTCGCAGAAAAGAGTCTCAGATGTAGGGCGCACACACATACGCTCTTCTAACTTTTCCTCACCGCCGTGGGTTACCCATGCAACCTCGGGCGCAAATCCTTCGACATGGTCCTTTTCTTTCTGCAAAAGACTTTCGGGTATAAACAGCGGCATATATACATTTTCATGTCCCAACTGCTTGAACATACCGTCCATAATATGCTGAATGTTTTCCCAAATCGCATATCCGTATGGGCGGATTATCATACAACCCTTAACCGAAGCATAATCGACAAGTTCTGCCTTTATACAAACATCGGTATACCATTTTGCAAAATCCTCATCCATAGAGGTTATTGCTTTTACCATCTTTTCATTCTTTGCCATTTTTATCACCAATTCAATATTATATGATATTAAAAATATTTTTGCAACATTTTTATTGTATCAACATAAAATAAATGTTAAAATACATTCGGTGATTATATGCAGATTGAAATTCACAAGGGCACCGTGGACCTTTCGGGCACCTGCGTTTTACAGGATATTAATATTGTAATAAACCCCAACAGCCGTATTGCCGTAGTCGGCAGAAACGGTTGCGGTAAAACGACGCTGTTGCGTCTGCTAAGCGGTGAAGTGCAGCTTAGCAACACCGAGGGGGACGGCGGCTTTATGGCAATAAGCGGCAGTCCTGTCATCCGCACGCTCAACCAGATGGCTTTTTTGGACGACAGCGTTACGCTTGTTGAGGAGATTCGCAGCGCATATAAGCATATACTTGATTTAAAATCGGCGCTTGACCGCGCGCAGAACGAGATGGAAAGCAACCAAAGTGAAGAAAACATCAAACGCTACACCAATTTGCTCGACATCTTTACTGCAGAGGGTGGATTTTACTTTGAAAAGGAATACGAGGCGGCAATTAAAAAGTTCGGTTTCACCGAAACAGAAAAAACACGGCCACTGTGCGAATTTTCGGGCGGTCAGCGTACAAAAATTGCATTTTTGAAACTGCTTCTTTCAAAACCCGATGTGCTTCTGCTGGACGAGCCGACCAACCACCTTGACATCGATGCGGTTTCTTGGCTTGAAGACTATATTAAAATCTACAAAAAAGCGGTTGTGATAGTATCTCATGACCGTATGTTTCTTGATAATACCGTGAATGAGGTCTATGAGATTGAACACGGTAAAACCACGCGGTATGTCGGAAACTATACCGATTTTACCCGCAAAAAGCGTGAACAGCGACTTCTTGAAGCAAAGCAATACGATGCACAGCAAAAGGAAATTGCGCGTATTACCGCCACCGCCGAGCGCTTTCGCTATAAGGCGACAAAGGCGGCTATGGCACAGTCAAAACTTAAATCCATAGAACGAATGGAAAAACTTGATGCCCCCGATTCTTACGACAACCGCACTTTCAGGGGAACTTTAAATCCATCGGTACAAAGCGCTAAAGAAGTTCTTCTTGTTAACAACCTGACAATAGGATATGACAAACCCCTTGCCACGCTTTCCTTTAATGTTATACGCGGACAGCACATCGGCATTATAGGCGGCAACGGGTTGGGTAAGTCGACTCTGCTTAAAACACTTGTCGGAAAACTCCCCGCGGTTTCAGGTTCGTTTAACATAGGCGCTATGGTTAATATCGGCTACTTTGATCAGCAGATGGCACAGATAAAGGGCAGTGAAACGGTGCTTGATAATATGCGCCGGGCATTCCCCGCTATGAATGATTTTGAAGCACGAAGTGCACTTGGTGCATTTCTTTTCAGCGGAGACGATGTGTTTAAGACAATCGATATGCTGTCGGGCGGCGAAAGGGTGCGTCTGGCGCTTTGTAAATTGTTCAGAAAATCACCCAATCTGCTGCTGTTGGACGAGCCGACCAACCATATGGATATTATTTCAAAGGAAACCCTTGAGGATATTCTTTTACAGTATACCGGCTCACTGATTTTTGTGTCTCACGACCGTTATTTTGTAAATAAACTTGCCGAGCGCCTTATTGTGTTTGAGGGTGACATTGCTGAAACCTATGACGGCACCTACGCCGAATATATGGACAGCCGCGCAGCGCAAAACAAGACAAATGATGCGAACAATACCGAAAAGGCACACAAAGCGTCCCCGAAAAAGAGTTATACCACACCGCTTAAAGAAAAGGCGAAGCGAGAACGCGCCGTAAAAAAGGCGGAGGAGAAAATCGCATCCTTGGAAGCCGAGATTGAGCAGCTAAAGGCGCAGCAATGCTTAGAAGAAAACATAACCGATTACGAGTTGCTTTCAACCCTTGATAATAAAATATCTGTATTAGAGGAAGAATTGCTTCAGATTATGTCCGAATGGGAAAGCGCTATGGAACAAATGAATTAAGGCAACAAAAAGTAACCAAACGGAGAAGAATGAGGTAAATGCGCCTTTTTTCGTAAAATTTATAACATTATCCATCTTGTTTTTCAATGATATATCGCTTGCGCGATATGATATACGGCTTTGCCGCATGATATACTTGCCTGCGTCAAGTATGATATAATATCCGTTCCTTCATATGCCAAAGGCATATATCATCCGCGTTAGCGGATATCATACCGAAGGTATATCTCCCGTTCCGAAAGGAACGGATATCATTGTAAAAAGCCTCTTTTGTCAGATAGACAAAAGAGGCTTTTTACATGGTGAAGACAAGTGGACTTGAACCACCGACCCCCTGCATGTCAAGCAGGTACTCTAACCAACTGAGCTATGCCTTCGTGGACATTTACTATACCACATTTATTTTCTTTTTGCAAGGGTTATATTTTATTTTTATCCACCCATAAACAATGTGACACAGGTTTTCAAGCGTTTTAAAAAATGATATATAAAAATTTTCTTTGTATCGTTTCTCATATTACTTTACATTAACTTCATTTTCTTTGGTATGATTTTCAATGCAACGGTATGATTTTTGTCATTCATTTAAAAAGCAGTAAATTGTGTCAATTTCATTTGCAAAGTCAACGCATATATGGTACAATTATACTATCAAGTTCCTTTAAGGAGATATTTATGAGCGAACTTACGAATACTAATAATATGATTAGTGAAATTAAAGCGGTTTTGCAAACCGCGCGATTAAATGTAGCACAGCAGGTGAATTCTGAACTTTTAACAGCATATTGGAATATCGGCAAAATTATTGTCAAACACGAACAAGGCAACAATAAGCGCGCCGAGTATGGCAAGCAAACTTTAAAAGAGTTATCAAAGGTATTAATAAGCGAATTTGGAAAAGGCTTTTCTGTCTCCAACATCCAATTTATGCGACGATTTTATCAAAATTATCAAATTCAACAGACAGCGTCTGTTAAATTAAGTTGGTCGCATTACTGTGAATTGCTTTCAATTTCCGATGTGGACAAGCGCAGTTTCTATGAAAAAGAATGTGTAAATTCAAACTGGTCCGTTAGAGAACTGAAAAGACAAATCTCAACTTCTCTCTATGAGAGATTATTGCTTTCAGAGGGCAAAACTAACAAAGAAACTGTTTTAGCCTTGGCTGAACACGGAATTGAAATTAATTCTCCCAAAGATATAATTAAAGACCCTTATGTATTTGAATTTTTAGGATTGCCCGAAAACAAACCTATGTTAGAGAACGACCTTGAAAAAGCACTGGTAAGCCATATTGAAAAGTTTTTACTTGAACTTGGTAGAGGGTTTATGTTTGTAGGCACTCAACAGAGAATAACACTTAACAATACCCACTATTATGTTGATATGGTTTTTTACAATAAAATTCTTCGTGCATACATTATTATTGAGCTAAAAACCGTAAAGCTTCTTCCCGAAGCAGTTGGACAGCTTAATATGTATCTTAATTATTATGAACAGGAAGTCAACGACCCCGATGATAACAAGCCTATCGGAATTATTCTTTGTACCGACAAGGATAGCGTAGCTGCCGAATATGCTTTAGGGGGGCTTTCTAATAATATTTTCGCTTCAAAATACACATACTGCATACCAGACAAGGAAGAACTTATTGCACAAGTTGAAGCCGTATTAAATGATTATCATAAAAATGACGGAAATTAACAAAAGCCTTGTGTCAAATTTAATTTTAAACAAAAAAGCTATGAGAAAATTTTCTCATAGCTTTTTTGTCTGCTTTTTTAAACTAATACGGTTATTTTTAAGCTCGCTGTAGAGCATTTTTGCGATATAGTGGGCGTTGGCAGATGCCTTTCCCTTTGCGTTGCCCAAAACCGCTACGCCAACTCTTAGCCGTTTGTTGAGAATAAGGGAGGTGCGAAAGGTGCCTACTCCACCTACGTGCCAAAGCTGGTTTGATTTTTTATAGGTATGCCAGCCGACGCACATAAGGTGGTTGTCGTCTTTAAGTTCCGAAACTTCGCATACGGTATGTGCAGAGGTAATATAAGGCTCATCGCTTTCAATCTGCATTGCAAGATATTTGAGAACATCCCCGATATTGCTTACCATTCCGCCGCCTGCAATATAAGGGTTGTCTCTTTTCCATACCCAGAAGGGCAGAAACTTTTTGCCCTTTGCGGCAGGTAGATTTCTTTTTTCGGGACTAATCTCGATAAATGTATTTTTAAGGCCGAGTTCCTTTTGAATAAACTCCTCAAAAAGCGTAGAAAAAGGGATTTTCGTAACTGCTTCAGCAACTGCAGCAAGAATGGCCGATGCAAAGTCGGAATATCCGTAGCGCACCTTGGGCTTTATAAAACGGCGTCGCTCAAGGCATTTTATAACCGTTTTTACCGTACAGTTTTCATAAGGATTTTTTCGGGCATAGCCGTGAGTGATAAGGTTCGGCAAGGTCACCTCTATTGGTGTTAAATGGTGATAACCTGCCGTATGTGTTAGTAGCTGATAGAGGGTTGGATATTTTCCTTTTTTAAGGGGAAGAAAAGTGTCTACCGTACGGTTTATATCAAGTTTTCCTTCCTCATAAAGCTTTAAGATAAGATGGGCGGTTACAGTCTTTGTTACCGAGCCAATGTCGTAATAAAGACAGTTTTCTTCCTTAGGATTTCCAAAAACATAAAACCTTCCCCCACAGTAAAGTCCGACGGTAAGTCGGTTATTATCCGAAAGAGCAAGATAACTTTTTATCTTTTCGGCAGTTTTAAAACGGAGGTCGGTATAGTTTAAAGAAATAATATCCATAACATTTAACAGCTCCGTTTTATCTGAATTTATATCACTGTGTTGCTCTGCAAAGCAGTGCCACACACTCATCTGTAATTTTTTTAGGTCGACAAAGTTCGATTCCAACAACACCGTATTTATTCTGTGCTTCCACAGAATAATACTGTTCCATATCAGATGGGGTCGCTTTGTCAACATTTTCAGTTGTGTATCCACATTTTAAAAGAGGTAACGATTTGTATAATTCTTTAAAACTATCAAAGCGGTGCAATTTCACAACTGTGGTATTAAGCGTTTCGCCAGTAGTGGTGTCTGTAAAAACAATCTTATCCCTCTGCTTTAATTTACATAACACTTTTAATTTATTTCCTTTTATTTTTAACTGTAGTAATAGATGCAATAAGTTTTCTGCGAATTGTTCCGCACTTATTCACAAGAGATTCGTATTCATTTTTACCAACAGCATTAACCTTAAAAAGAATTTCGAGCCAATATTCTGTTTCATAAGATTCTTTTAAAGCAACTTCCAATTTATTTATGAAATCGGCATTACTTTGTGCATGCTTAGCCTCGTGAGAATTAGCGCCTATTGACGAGCAAGAACGCAACAGTTGATTTATAAACACTGACCGTCCTTTGATATTATCACAAATAGCGGTAATTTCAACTGTAAGTTCAATCGCTAATTCTTTTATTGTTTTATTGTTCATTACATTCCTCTTTCTGTGATATACTTGCTTTGCTCGTGCGATATATTTGCTACCGCAAATGCGATATAACCTCGCTTCGCTCGGTTGCGATATGATATAAATTCACGTGCCGTCAGGCACATATCGCACCTTTAGGTATATCGCGTCCGCAAGGATATATCGCAAATTTCGTCAGGAATTTATATCACTGTGTTGCTCTGCAAAGCAGTGCAACACACTCCACATGGCTTGTGCGGGGAAAAAGGTCCACAGGGGTGTATTCTTGTAACTTGTATCCGTACTGTTGTAATATTGCGGTGTCACGCGCAAGGGTAGCCGCATCACAGGACACATAGACTATTCTTTCGGGCGTAAAGCCATTGGCAACTGTATCAAGCAGTGCCGCATCGCAGCCCTTTCGCGGTGGATCGAGTATGACAACATCGACTGCTATTTTTTCGTCTTTAAGTTCTTTCGCGGCAGCGGCGGCATCCGCGCAGATGAAACGCGCGTTATTTATGCCGTTTTCTGCTGCGTTTACCCTTGCGTCACGCACAGCGTCGGGTATTATTTCCACACCTATAATACTTTTTGCTTTCTGCGCCATAGAAAGACCTATTGTTCCTGCACCACAATAAAGGTCGAGAATATTTTTACCGTCGGGTCTTGCATACTCTGCCGCCTTTTTGTAAAGAATTTCTGCCATATCGCGATTAACCTGATAAAAGGATGCGGGTGATATTCTTACCCTCACATCACAAAGTGTATCATAAATATACTCCCTGCCGTAAAGCAAAATGTTTTTATCACCCAAGACCACATTTGTATCTTTTTTATTTACATTTAATACGACACTTTTCAGACTGTCGCCCAGGGCAGATTTTAAACTTTTTACAAGTTTTTCCGCATTGGGCAGACTGTCGGTGGTTGCTATTACAGTCGCCATTATTTCACCGCTTGCCATACCGCACCTTAAATAAAAGTGCCGTACAACACCTGTCTTTGCGACCTCGTCATAAACAGGAATGTTATTTTCTTTTATATATGCGGCAAATACGTCACACGCAAGTTTGAAGTTTTTTGGATGAAGTCTGCAATCGTCACAGACCACCACTCTGTGCGAATGAAAGGCATAAAAACCTACCCTGCCGTCTTTTGACAGCGGATATTGTGCCTTATTTCTGTATCTTTGTGTGCTTACCGCACCGATTATGTCTTGAGGGGCAAGGTCGGTCTTTCCAATGCGTTTCATAGTTTCATAGACATATTTTTGCTTGATTTCAAGCTCATTTTGATAGTTTATATGCCTGAAAACGCAACCGCCGCACTGATTAAATGATTCACAGTCGGACTGTATTCTGTTAGCGGATGGAGTTATCATCTGCTCTGTCTTGCCAAAGGCATAGCTTTTTTTAAGTTTTAAAATACGAGCGCGGATTACATCGCCCACGGCGGTATTAGGCACAAAAATTGCCATACCGTCATACCTGCCGATACCGCTGCCCTCGGCAGAAATATCCACAATCTCGATTTGTACAATATCGTTCTTATTCATCCTGCAACTGTCCCTCAGGGTTTACGAAATTTTGTTCAAGCGTACCCTCGTCAAACAGCGAGATGCCGCGACGACAATCGTATCCGAAAGTGTCGTCGGAATTAATGGCAACATTATTTATAATGACATTTTTGTCATCTGCCCAATAAGCATTAACATTGTCAATTCCTGTCTGCCAAAAAATGTTGTAGGTTTCCTTGTCGGTGACAATTTCACCGCGGATAGCGTCACCAAGATTGTTGCTTACAACATAAATATTCATAGCCCGATCGCCCGACGGCGCCGCGATTGAATAAAGTTTTTTGCCTTTGGGCAGATCCGCAATGTCGGTAAATAACTCGTTCTTTATGCCGATGATACCCTCGACGAGAACAACCGCTGCGGTGACAATATAAACCAGCTTAAATAAAATGTTTTTCATTACGCTGTCCCTTCCTTTTTATATCCCAACCTCAAAATGCGGAGTGTTGTCGCTGTTAAGGCGGTCAACATCCTTATTGTAGGCGGTGACTGCATATCTGCAATGCAAACAGTAGCTGCATAAGAAATACGGAAGTGTGAAAATAAGCGGGGCTAAAAACAGGCTCAAAATTATCCAACCGCCAAAACTTACCGCAAGCCAGAAAAAGTCGGAAGCTGTACGCCTTGAAATTATCACCGACATATTTATTGCTTCTTCCGTGTCGATATCGTCACAAGCGGTAAAAAGAAATGGCGTCATATAATATTTAAGCGCAACAAAAAAGAGTATCACGCCTGCGGCAAGGCCTAAAAACGAGCTTAAAACCCACAGGTTCGACGCCCAGATAGGAATGGGAATGCCAATCAGTTCATATAACCAGTCACTTGCCAATATATTGACCGAAATGTAGGGTATATAAAGCACTATACCACAGCCAAGCAATCGTAGTGTGAGCGTAATTATAAGCCGCAATACCCGCCTATAGCTTTGTTTGTCACTAAAATATTTAAATATTGAAATTACATTATCGGTCTGTCCCCATAAAATGCGGCGGAAGTATGCAACCACACCGAAAAAGAGGGGAAGACATAGAAAAATCATAACGGCAACATAAAAGAGTGTAGCCGCAACCGTACCTGCAACCTGCGACAAAAGTCCCGTTAAGACATCACAGATAAGTATTGTGAAAACAAACACGCAGGATACCGCAACCGATATCACGCCCTTACCCGAAAGGGCAGTCTTAGCCGTTTGCTTGACAACAAAACTAGGAGCTAACATAAAAAATCAACACTTTCTTTAATAGTCTACAAAACCTTTAGTTTTGCGTATGCCGCCATAATCTTTTTAGTACCAACTGTCTCAAACGCGATTTCAAGCAGTGTGTCGTTGCCCATTGGCGACACGCTTAAAATCAATCCCTTACCAAAGGTGCTGTGTTCGACCGACTGACCCGCGCTGTAGGATGTATCGCTATTCTGAATCGGTTTTCGTGCTGAGTTAATGGCAGCAGAATATTGCGTTGCACGCTTTGTGGGAGGTGTTCCGCTGCCAAAGACTCTGCCACCTGCAGAGTTATAACCAAAGCGTCCCTCATCGCTGTATCCGTAGCCCATATCAGCCGCCGATACATTACAGTACCGCTGCGGAATTTCCTTTAAAAACCGTGAGGGAAGATTTCTGCCTGTACTGCCGTACAGCATCCGCGTAGCAGCATTTGTTACGGTAAGATGCCGTTTTGCGCGGGTGATTGCTACATAAGCAAGGCGCCGCTCCTCCTCAATTTCCTCAGGTCCGCCGTATATAGATTGATTTCCGGGGAAAATCCCCTCCTCTAATCCTATCAAGAACACGCGCTCAAACTCAAGTCCCTTTGCCGAATGAACGGTCATAAGAACCACCTTGTCCTCACTTTCGTTCATTGAATCAATATCACTTACAAGCGCAATTTCTTCAAGAAAAGCCGATAGAGTGGGATCATCGTTCTCAAGCTCATACGCGCGCACAGTGTTTAAAAATTCGTCAACGTTCGCAAGTCGGTCAGCGTTTTTAGGATCGGTATCGCAAAGCAGACTGTCACGATAACCTGTTTTTTCAACCACCATATCCGCAAGTTCGGAAAGTCCGATGTTTTCCGCCGCTTCAGACAGTGATTTTATCATACTGCAAAACTCACGCAGTTTACTAGCAGCGCGTGACAGCGGCGCAAACTCATCTGCGCGGTCAAGTGTTTCAAACAATGACATTCCCACCGTCTGCGCAATCTCTGTCGCATGGTTGAGGGTTGTATCTCCTATGCCGCGTCGGGGTTCGTTTATAATTCTTCTTAAACGAATATCATCATTATTGTTGTTTACAAGATTAAGGTATGCGAGTACATCGCGTATCTCCTTGCGCTCGTAAAATCGCATACCGCCGATTACACGGTAGGAAATGCCGCTTCGCGCGAACACATTTTCCACCGCCGCCGACTGTGCATTCATACGGTAAAGCACCGCGTGGTCGCAAAAGGCAGCGCCGCTGCGCACATTCTGGAGTATACAATCGGCAACATAACGCGCCTCATCGCGCTCACTTTGTGCAGTGTAAACCTTAATTTTCTCACCGTCGCCACGGTCGGTCCAAAGTTCCTTACCTTTTCTGCCGCGGTTGTTGGAAATAACACAGTTTGCGGCATTTAATATGTTCCCCACCGAACGATAATTCTGTTCAAGGCGGATTGTACGGGCGCTTTCATAATCGTCTTCAAAATTAAGTATATTCTCTATTGTGGCGCCGCGGAAACGGTAAATACTCTGATCATCGTCACCTACAACACAAACATTGCCGTGCACACTGCCCAGCAGCCGCACAAGCTCGTACTGTGCGTGGTTTGTATCCTGATACTCGTCTACCATTATGTATTTGAACTTACTGCCGTAATATTCAAGCAGGTCCTCGTTTTCGTGAAGCAGCCTAACGGTGTGACATATCATATCGTCAAAGTCCATAGCGTCTGCCGCAGCCATACGCTGCTGATATTCGCCGTACAACTTAGCAATGGCTTTTTGGCGGTAGTCAGAACCTACCGTTTGCGCAAATTCTTCAGGCGTGATAAGGCTGTCTTTTGCAGACGATATTGCCGATATCACACTTCTTGGCGGAAACATCTTTTCGTCAAAACCGTTTGCCTTAAGCAGTTCTTTAATAAGCCGTTTTTGGTCGTCGGTGTCATATATCGTAAAATGCGAACTGAAACCGATTCTTTCGGCATTTCGCCGCAAAATCTTTCCGCAAATACTGTGGAATGTACCTGCCCAAAGGCTTTCTGCACCCTCGCCCAATTTTTTGGAAATGCGCTCCTTAAGTTCTCCCGCAGCCTTATTTGTAAAGGTGATTGCAAGAATTTCGTAGGGCTTTGCCGCATTTACTGAAAACACACCCTGCGGCAAAACATCGGTACGACCTTCAAGATAATCCTGTGCCGCGCGAATGTCGTCATCGGTAAAGTGCGGTATAAAGTCGCTGTTATAAGCATCACCGTATTTTACAATGTTCGCTATTCTGTTTACAAGGACTGTCGTCTTTCCGCTGCCTGCCCCCGCAAGTACAAGCAAAGCGCCGTTGACAGTGGTAACCGCTTCAAACTGGCGGTTATTCATACTGCCGAAGTCCTTTTCTATCAACTTTTTTCTTAACTCAATAAAATCCATTTGTTAAATTAGCCCATCTTTTCTTCGTATTCAAACGGTTTAAGTTCATACATAAGTTCGGTAACGGAATCGGTGTGTGCCACAACAATCACAGGTTTTGTAAGGTCAAGGCTGAACACACCCATTATCGACTTGGCATTAACTACATATTTGCCCGAAAGAAGCTCTATATCATAGTCCTTTGAATTGGCTATGTCAACGAAACTTTTTACCTTTTCTATGTTGCTTAAGTTTATTGTTTTTTCTAACATTTTAATACATCCTCTGTTTTTTAAATCACGTATAACCCTGAATCAAGTTGGACAAACTCTCGTCCGTTTACCTTGGCGTAACTGTGAATTGGCTCCTCAAAAGTGTAATATTCTTCTACTGTGTAGTTATCAAGGTTTACCTTTGTAATGCTATTTGAACCTGCGTTGCACACAATTGCGTCACTGCCGTCCACAAAAATGCCTTCGGGACGGTCAAACGGCGATTGCGCACCGCCTATTCTGAGTTCAAGCGCAAGTGTCGAAATATTAAAACGAAGCAGAACATTTTTCTCGCTAAAACTTGCCCACAGACCGTTTTTGTAGAATGCAACTGCGCTTGGCGCACAACCGCGGTATTTTATTTCGCCCTCGCGGTTAAGTTCACCGTCTGAGTCGATGATATACGCCTTTCCTTCATCGGTGCAGATAAAAAGCCTTCCGCTCGGCAAAGCGAGCGCACGGGTTGTAACATAGTTTTCACACAGTTCCAAAGCAAAATAGTAATTGCTGCCGAACTTTGTATTCCAATATACATTCTTTCCCACATCGGTCATAAGCGCATTTTCAAGAGACAGCATTTTAAACCACACTACATCGCCTTGTTCAACTGCGGCCTTTTGATAAGAAAAAATTATACCGTCTGTCTTAGGCACAACATCATACACTTTTCCGTCAAACAACCTTTGCAAAACACTACCTCCCGATTTATTTAATTTCTAAAGCACCGCTTTTCAGCATACTTTGTACCGCAAGCAGTACACCCGTTTTTGCGCTGTGATAGTTAAGTCCTCCCTGCATCCACGCAGCATACGGCTCACGTATAGGTGCGTCTGCCGAAAGTTCTATTGAAGAGCCGAGTGTAAACGCGCCTGCCGCCATAATTACCTCGTCTTCGTACCCCGGCATAAGCGACGGCTCTGGGCGGACAAACGAGTCCACGGGTGCGCCCGACTGCATACCGCGGCAAAATGCAATAAGAGCCTCTTTTGAACCAAGTATTACACTTTCTATTATATCCCCGCGTGTCTCGTCAAAGCGGGGGGAAACCTTAAATCCTAAAAGCTCCAACAACGCTGATGAGTAAATAGCAGTCTTAAGCGCTTCGCCCACAACATGCGGAGCGGAGAAAAGTCCCATATAAAGTTCGCGATTGTGACCAAGTGTCGCGCCAACCTCTCTGCCTACACCTGCACAGGTCATACGCGCAGCGCACTGTTCGATATACTTTGCCTTACCTGCGATATATCCGCCTGTGGGTGCTATGCCACCGCCTGCATTCTTGATAAGTGAACCTGCAATAATGTCGGCGCCAACCTCACACGGCTCACGCGTTTCAACAAACTCACCGTAGCAGTTGTCCACCATAACCACTGTACTGGGGGAAATATCCTTAACCGCACCGATAAGTTCCTGTAATTTTTCGATAGTAAGACTTGGCCGCAGACTGTACCCACGGGAGCGCTGTATGTAAGCCATTTTGTAGTTGCCCCAAGAAAGTTCAGAACGTATGGCATTTATGTCGGGTGTGCCGTCAGGCAGAAGATCAATTTGATGATACTCAACACCAAAATCAGCAAGAGAGCCGTCACTAAAACCGTCACAGCCGAAAACACCGATTATTGTATCATAAGGTCTTCCTGTAAGCACCAATACCTTGTCGCCCGGACGAAGTATTCCGAAAAGCGCTACCGAAAGCGTGTGAGTTCCCGAAGCGAAGCTGTGGCGAATGAGCGCGTCCTCAGCGCCCATACAGTCGGCAAGTACGCGGTCTAAAGTGTCACGGCCGATATCGCCGTAGCCGTAGCCTGTCGATGTTCCGAGGTGCACCTCACTAACCTTATTCTTAATGAATGCATTAAGTACCTTTGTTTGATTGTATTCGGTGATTTCCTCTACCCGTTTAAAGCGGTCGCGGATGCGCTCACACGCCGCCTCGTCATATTTTTTTAGTCTCGAGTCAAACTCAAAATAGTTCAAGTCTTCTTCCTCCAATAACCTGCATAATATTCATTTTCAAAACCGTTTTTAAGATAAAAGGGTGCCACATTTTCACGGCAGACCGCAAGTGACGGCAACCTTAGTTGCGACAACACCCCATGAAGTGCGACGCTGCCCATACCTTTCTTGCGACTGGCAATACCGTTTAAAAGCGCAAATTTCGTATCGGTGACTGCAATCGCCGCTGCATCGGGCAGTGCAAAATATTTAAGCCAACCGTGATTCAAGCGTCTGCAAAAATCAGGAGCAAAATACTCATAGGGCGGAAGTTCTATTCCCTCAACATCCAAAAGTGCGTAAAGTCTGTCACTTGAAAGTGTATCAGACGGTGTTTCGCAGTCAAACCCACCGTCGTGCCGCATAACACAAACCCTTTCAAAACTGTCACCAAACAGTTTTGTCAAGGTATTGCTGTCAGAAAAAACTGTTCGCGGTGAAATCATATTGACAAAGGATTTTAGTTCCTTAAAATCAGCTGCAATATTATAAATTATCATATCTGTGTCAAGCATACCAATGAGCGCCTGTGTTTCGTTTTGCACCCAAAAGAGCGCGGTGTCAGGGTAGGCAAGTGATATACAGTTAAGCTTTATCAGCTCTGCGCGCGGTGCGTAGAGGCGCGGCAGACACTTCGTAAGCCTTATCATAGGCTGCCGCTCGCCATTTCGCTAATCATTTTACGCGCTAATTGGTATGCCGCATTTATATCATTAACATCACATACACTGGATGCCGAGTGTATATATCTGCATGGCACTGAGATTGCAAGTGTTCTTACTCCGCTGCGAGTCAGGTGTATTGCACCTGCGTTATTGCCGCCCGTTACAGCGCATTTGGGCTGACACAAAATGCCGCTTGTAAGCGCCGCCTTGTAGTATTCGCGGTCGTAAACGGTAGCGCCGTCCATAAAGGAAACGGCAGCGCCCTTACCCAAAACGCAAACCCTGCTTTCCTGTTTTACACCTGCAATGTCTGCAGCAGTTGTGCCCTCAAGCACGATTGCGCAATCGGGATTTACAGTATAGGCGGCAGTTCTTGCACCGCGAAGACCTACCTCCTCCTCAACAGAAAAGGTGGCATAAAAATCATAATCGCTTTCTTCGTTTATAAGTTTTATCAATATTGCGCAACCCACACGGTCATCAAGCGCCTTTGACATAATCTTATTTTCACAAAGGGTAAATTCACTGCAAATAACAGCACGGTCACCAACGGCAACCATCTTCTCTGCGGCGGCGCGGTCACAAGCGCCGATGTCGATATAAAGGCTGTCTGTTTCGGGTAACTTTTTACCCTCGTCCCCTTTGCAAAGGTGTATGGGCTTACCGCCAATTACACCGATTGTGTTGCCGTTTATCTTGACACGGCGGAACATCATAGACTCACAATTTATTCCGCCTACCGTACAAAATTTTAAAAATCCGTCATCGGTAATATGGGTGATAACAAGGCCTACCTCGTCCATGTGCGCGTCAAGCATCACCTTTTTTTTAGCCCTGTTTTTTCCTTTTTTGAATGCGATTATATTACCGAGTGCATCGATATTATATTCGCAGTTACCTTCAATTTTAGATATTATATAGTCCCTTACTGCGCATTCGTCACCCGAAGTGCCGTCAATAGCGCAAAGTTCACGCAAAAACTGCAGCATTAGCGCACACCCCCTTCAAGAATATACTTTTCAAGCAGGTCGCATACGGCAGTAACATCGTTTATATCCACAATCTCAACGTCGGTGTGCATATTGCGTATCGGTATTGACACCACGGCTGTGCGTACGCCCTTTCGTGTGATTGAAATTACATCCCCGTCGGTACCTGTAGCACTGCCCATAACCTCGGTTTGATAGGGTATTGATGCGGAAGCAGCAAGTGCCGTCAGCTTGTCCGACATCTGTCTGTCAAGTATAGGGGCTATGCCCACCATAGCGCCACCACCCAGTTTTCCGCATTCAAGCGCGGGTATATCAGGGCCGTCTGCAAAACTGACATCTATCGCTATCGCCTCGTCGGGTGATACTTCATAGGTTGCGGTCCTGGCTCCCCGTGTGCCGAGTTCTTCCATATCTGATATGCAAAAAACCACATTAAACGGCAGTCTTTTTGCACTGAGTCTGCGCGCTAAATCTAACAACACAGCAACACCCACACGGTCATCAAGCGCCTTGCCGCTTATTCGTCTGTCCGAAAGGTGTGCCGCCTTTGCGTTGTATGTCATATAATCGCCAATGCTTATAACCTCGGCTGCAGCCGAGCCTAAAAGTGTATCAATTTTTATACCGTCAATACTTTCAAAATTAGCCTTTTCTTTCAGGTGCGGCGGTGTGCTGCAGAATACACCCGTGACGGCACGCTTGCCGTGTATTGTGACCACGCGCGACGGCAGTGAGCGAAGGTCAATACCTCCGCACTTTTCCACCGTTAAAAAGCCGTTTTTGTCAATATCCTTTACGATAAATCCTACCTCGTCAATATGCGCGTCAAGCATAAGGGTGTAGTCACTCTCACCCTTTATTTCACCTATTACGGTAAGGCTGTCGGTCTTACGGCAGTCTGCATATTTTGAAAGTTCACCGTAAGCGATGTCACGCGCCTCGGTAATATTGCCGATTGATACCGCGTCTGACAGTTTAACAATTAATTCCTTAATATCCATTACAGATTGTTCACCAGTTCTTTAAAATGATTGCCGCGGGCTGCAAAGTTTGGATAACGGTCAAAACTTGCACATGCGGGACTTAGCGTTACAATATCGCCTGACAAAGCCGTCTTTCTTGCAAGTTGTACCGCCTGTTCAATGTTTTCCACCCGTATAATCTCGGGCTTGCCGTCATATCCCTCGTAAGAGCGAATGCATTTTTCTATTTTTTCTGCCGTGTCGCCGCAAAGATAGAGTGTCTTCACCTTTTTTACAACATACGGCGCCATTGGGTCAAAGGGTATGTGCTTGTCATAGCCGCCCGCAATCAGTATTACCTTTTGGTCAAATGCTTTAAGTCCTGCTATAGTGCGTGTTGGGCTTGATGCAATAGAATCGTTATAATATTTTACGCCGTCAAGTTCACGCACAAACTCTATACGATGTTCAACACCGCCGAATTCACGCGCCACCTTGCAAATGCTGTCAACACCTACATAACCCCAAACGGCAGTAATTGCGGTAAGATAGTTTTCAACATTATGGTCGCCGATAACTGCAATCTCGCTTCGGTCGATAATCGGCACATCAATGCCGCGGTACGCCATGTGCAACACACCCATATCGTCAAGCCACGCGCCGTTATTAAGACGCCGTGTCATACTAAAGCCTAAACTCTGTCCGCGGACCGACGCTCTGAAGCCCTCGGTAATATCGTTGTCACGGTTAAGCACCGTGCGCGAAAATGCGTTTTGGTGAAGCAGTATGTTTTTCTTTGCCTCAACATATTCGTCCATATCCTTATGCACATCAAGGTGATTGGGCGCAACATTTGTCACAACCGCCACATCGGGACTCTTTCGCATAGAAATAAGCTGGAACGACGAAAGTTCTACCACTACAAAGTCGTCGGCTGTAATGCTTTCAATTTCGGGCAGCAACGGTTTGCCGATGTTGCCGCCGACAAACACTCTTTTACCCTCGGCTTCAAGCATCTTTGCAATAAGCGTGGTGGTGGTGGTCTTTCCGTCAGAGCCTGTCACCGCAAATATAGTAGCAGGGCAGAGGTCGAAAAACACCTCCATCTCACTTGTTACTGCAATACCGCGCTTGCGTGCGCGTTCAAGTTCGGGAAGATGGAAGTTCATACCTGGGGTACGGAAGATAATGTCTACCTCAAGGTCGTTAAGATATCCTTCCCCAAGTTTTAACTCTGCGCCCGCAACCTCAAGCTCGTCGGCTAAAGCGCCTATCTGCTCACGCGAACGGCGGTCACACGCAATTACGCGCGCTCCCTGCTTTAAAAAGTTTAAAATGAGCGGTGTATTGCTGATACCAATACCGCACATTGCTATTTTCTTTCCCTTAATCTGACTAAAAAACTGCTTGAAATCCATAATGCGCCTCCAATGCACCGAAAAACCTTATTCTGCTGTCGCGCCGCCGTAAAGGTCGGATTGCGGTTGCAGTTGCTTGTAAGTAACATATTCTTCAAGGGTAAGTCCCAAAGAATTTATCTCATTTGCGGCATTAATTCCCACAAAACGCCAATGCCACGATTCGTAAATAACACCCGTAATATCGGTCTTGTTTTCAGGATATCTTAATATGAAACCGTAATCCGCAGCATTTTCTTTCATCCACTCAAACGTAGGTGTGTCAGCAAAGGCATCATCCGCCATATTAAAATCAGCGCAAAGACCTGTGTTATGCTCACTTTCTCCTGCACGCGCCACCACAGTGGCTGCCGCCGCCTCGTCACCGCCCATGCGGTTCACCTGATTTTTAAAAAGCATATTCTGTGTTTCAAAAGAGCGGTAGGGCGACCATACATAAAGCTGAATACCATCTGACCTGGCCGCCTCAATCATTGCCTTCATATATGGCCACACCCCTGCATCAATCTGTGTAAGTTGACCGTTGTTGTAGCCGTCTTCAATCTCGGTTAAGTTCCAACCGTAGTTATAATCCTCAGGGAGCGGGTTTTGTGAGTTCACCAACAAAAGACGGGAATAATCGGCGTTAAGCGTGTACTTGCCACGCGTGACATATTGGGGTTCCTCGCTTTCGTCGGGAAAGGGCGGTAATTCGCTTGTTTCGCTGTCTTGCGATGACTCTGTGTTTGGTAGTACGTTCGCACCGCTTCCGTCAAGCAACGCAGTGCCGATAAATATCGCAACACACGTTATTGCCGCAACACACAAAACAAGTAGAATTATTACCGTTATATTAAAAATTTTGTTGTGTTTTTTCTTACTTTTGCGTTCTTCACTCATTTTTATTCTTATCCTTTTTATTAAAATGGATATGCGAATAAGTGTTATTCATCAAGCTTAAGCACTGCCATAAACGCGTCCTTCGGCACCTCGACAGAACCTAATCTGCGCATCTTCTTTTTACCCTCTTTCTGCTTTTCAAGCAGCTTCTTCTTTCGGGTAATGTCACCGCCATAGCATTTTGCAAGTACATCCTTGCGCATTGCCTTTACGGTTTCACGCGCGATAATCTTACCGCCGACAGCCACCTGTACAGGCACCTCGAAAAGCTGTCTTGGAATGTATTCCTTAAGCCTTTCTGCTATCCTACGCGCTCTGGTGTATGCGTTTGAATTGTGTACAATAAACGAAAGGGCGTCCACCGTCTCACCCGCAAGCATAACATCAAGTTTTACAAGGTTAGATTTTTGATAACCCGCAGGCTCATAGTCGTAACTTGCATACCCCTTTGTACGCGATTTTAAAGCATCAAAAAAGTCATAAACAATTTCACCCATCGGCATTACATAGTGTATGTCAACGCGGTCGCCCATATATTTCATATCCTTGTAGTCGCCGCGTCGGTCCTCACAAAGCTGCATTATGGTGCCGACATAATCATTGGGTGAGTATATATGCACATTTGCCACAGGCTCAAGTGCTTCTGCAATAACGGCAGGGTCGGGATAGTTTGTCGGGTTGTCAACAAAAACGTGGCTGCCATCGGTCAGTACGAATTCATACTGCACACTGGGTGCTGTTGTGATAATGTCGAGATTGTATTCTCTTTCCAGCCGCTCTTCAAGTATTTCCATATGAAGAAGTCCCAAAAATCCACAGCGGAAGCCAAATCCCAAAGCCTGAGAGGTTTCCGCCTCGAAAAGCAGCGATGCATCATTGAGCTGCAACTTTTCAAGCGCTTCGCGAAGGTCGGGATATTTTGCACCGTCAGCAGGGTAGATACCACAGAACACCACAGGCTTTGCCGCGCGGTAACCGTCAAGCGCCGCTTCGGCGGGAGAGTCTGCCAAAGTAATTGTATCACCGACGCGTGCTTCGCTTACCGTTTTTATAGATGCGGAAAGGTAACCTACCTCGCCCGCCTCAAGACAGTCACAGCTTTCCAGCGCGGTTGGACGTTTTCTGCCAATTTCAACAATATCAAACTCGGCGCCCGTCGCCATCATTTTTATTTTATCGCCTGTTTTAATTTTACCGCTTACCACGCGGAAATATACAATAACTCCCTTATAAGCATCGTAATAAGAATCAAAAATCAAAGCCTTAAGCGGCGCGTTGCGGTCGCCCGTGGGACTTGGAACACCGTTTACTATAAGTTCTAAAACCTGCTCTACATTAATTCCCGTCTTTGCCGAAATAAGCGGCGCCTCGTCGGCGGGTATACCGATAATATCCTCAATCTCGGCTTTTATGCGGTCTGGCTCGGCAGAGGGCAGATCAATTTTATTTATAACGGGTAAAATTTCAAGGCCGTGGTCAACCGCAAGGTAGGTGTTTGCAAGGGTTTGCGCCTCAATGCCCTGTGACGCATCAACTACCAATATCGCACCCTCACACGCAGCAAGTGAACGCGACACCTCGTAATTAAAGTCAACATGCCCTGGGGTATCAATAAGATTAAGTTCATACTCCTTGCCGTCGGCGGCAGTGTAGTAAAGGGTTACAGCATGTGCTTTTATGGTAATGCCCCTTTCACGCTCTAACTCCATACTGTCAAGTATCTGCTCTTCCATATCGCGCTGGGCTACCGATTGGGTAAGCTCAAGCAGGCGGTCGGCAAGGGTAGATTTACCGTGGTCAATATGCGCTACTATACAAAAATTTCTGATATTTTCAAGAGGATATGACAAGACACACTTCTCCTTATATAATTATATATTTATACATAGTATATCTTAACATAAAAGAAACCATATTACAAGAAATTTCAGCCCTGTTATCACAATATTTACAAATTGGTATTACGGCGGATGAAATGTCAAACTACGAGCCGCAATCTCGCATAATCCTCACAACTCGGTTGATATATAAATCCGAGATGTCAGTTCTCGTCTTATTTGTTGCGTTTTATACTATTTAATTGTATAATCGTTTCAGAGGTGAAATTATGCAAGACGAAACAAGAAAAGAAACCTTGACCAGAAAACAGATAAAAAAAGAACTTAAATATATTTCTTTCTGTAATATATTGTTTAGAATTGTTCCTGCAGCGATAATTACTCCAATCATCTTATATTTATTTCCAGATGATAGATTTTTTCCATTTGCAATACTCTTTTCTATAGTCGTACTTATATTTATCTGCGAATCATGTTACTTTTTAAAACTATTTATTGTAGCACACAACAATACATTTTCCATAATAGTAGATAAGTTATCAAACACAAAGGATATAGAGTTTAGGGACGGAGTCACAGATCCCTACATAGGAGATGCTAAGTTTGCAATTATTCCACTTTCTTTTAATCTTTTGGGTAAGACATTTCGTTTGTTTTTTTCCAAAAACAGAGTGTGGCGGATTCCAAGCGGATGTATTTATACTTGGTCTAAATACAATTGGATGAATAGCTTTTCTGTTTTTCGAAGCTCAAATATCGGTGACGAGTTTTATTTGGTTATGGTTGGCAAAAAAATTATTTTGGCCTATAACACCAAGTTTTTTGAGTTGCAAGATTAAAAATCAGCACCTAACGATTGTTAGGTGCTGATTTTTTCGACATTTTCTATAATAATTATAATGACTGTTGAATGTGGAAACAGTACCTAAGGTACTGTTTCCACACCAAATCGGTAGATTTGGTAACAAATTTTCGATGAAAATTTGACAATAGTCATTTCAATGATGTAGGCAATCAAATAAATTCTTTTAAATTTATTTGATTGAAAGCCGAAAAATCGGCTTTTCGTTGAAATGCAAATCATTTCAACACACTATAATCATTATAACTCTTCCTCGCGGAACTGTTGTCTGTAAAGACCTGCATACATTCCGTCAAGTTCCATCAACGCGTTGTGATTGCCCTGTTCAACAATGCTTCCGTCGGATATTACCGCAATTTCATCCGCATTTTTAACGGTGGATAGGCGGTGTGCGACCACAAGTGTTGTCCTGCCGACACAAAGCTCGTCAAGAGATTGCTGAATCATAATTTCTGTAGCGTTATCAAGGGCGCTTGTTGCCTCGTCAAGAATGAGTATTGGCGGATTTTTAAGGAAAACGCGCGCAATACAAAGACGCTGCTTTTGTCCGCCCGAAAGTTTTATTCCGCGCTCGCCGATAACGGTATCATAGCCTTTGGGCAGGCTGACTATATAATCGTGAATTTTTGCGCGCTTTGCCGCTTCAACCACCTCGTCCATAGTGGCATCCAGTCTGCCGTAAAGTATGTTTTCTTTGATAGAAGAATTAAAAAGATACACATCCTGCTGTACAACACCAATATTTCTTCTAAGGCTTTGGGCAGTAATATTGTTAATATCCACACCGTCAATCAGTATACTGCCCGAGCGGATATTATAAAAACGGGGTATAAGGTGGCAGATTGTGGTCTTGCCTCCGCCCGACGGTCCAACAAGTGCAAAGGTTTTACCCTTTTCAATGTTAAGACTGACACCCTTTAAGACGTCACGCTCGTCACCGTAGCCGTAAACGACATTATTAAAGGTGATATTACCTTCTGATACACCGATGTCGCGTGCATTTTTACTGTCGCTTTCGGTTTCCATATCCATAATCTCAACAAAACGCTCAAATCCGCTGACACCGTCCTGAAAAGATTCCATAAAACGAATAAGGGTATTAACGGGATTGATAAAAAGGCTTACCGACACAATAAAGGCGGAATAATCACCGAAATTTATACTTCCGTTATACAGAAAAAGTCCACCCGCGATTAGAATTACTACATTAAAAATATCCGTGACAAAGGTAGTTCGGGAATGAAACTGCCCCATCGCCTTATAAGCCATTTTGCTCGAGGTGACAAACTCGTCATTTCCCTGCTCAAACTTTTCGACTTCCTTTTTATCATTGGTGAACGCCTTTGTAACGCGAATGCCCGAAATACTGCTTTCAAGCTTTGCGTTAATTATCGCGTGAGCCTCACGACGCTTTTTAAAGGCGCGTCGCATGCGCTTGCGCAGTGTGGATGACACCAAAACAAGCAGCGGCACACAGACAAATACTATAAGTGAAAGCAAACCGTTGATAGACGCTAAATACCCGAAAGAAATAACGATTGACACGCTTGTGATTATAACATTTTCTGGGCCGTGATGGGCAAGTTCGGCAACATCAAATAAATCGGTAGTCATTCGCGACATAATCTTGCCTGTTTCGTGGTCATCGTAAAATTTAAAGGGCAGTTTCTGCAGCTTGGCAAAAAGGTCGCTACGCATCTGCGCCTGCATTTTTGAGCCCATAATATGCCCATAGTACTGCACAAAATAGGAAAGTCCCATTCTTATGAGATAAATAATAAGCAATCCCACACCGTAGATGATAATTTCCATATACTTTTTATTAGGTATAAGGTCATTTAGCATCGCGCGTGTAATCATAGGATAAAATATTGCAATAATTGACATTCCCAGCGACGCGAGCATATCAAGCACAAAGGTCACTTTATGCGGTTTGTAGTAGCTTATAAATCTCTTAAACATTTGTATTCGCCTTCTTGAAATTGTTGTCTTAGTTTTCGTTAAGCCTTTTATAAAGCCTTATTATCTCTGCCCTTAGCACAAGGTTGCCCTCGCTTTTAAGCCGCGGATCCTGTTCCAGCAACGCCGCTGCCGCCATTCCTGCAAGGCGCAGCATATCTGTGTCTGCATAAAGGTCGGCAATTTTAAGCTGCGGTAATCCGTGCTGACGCGAGCCCAGAAAATCACCGGGGCCGCGAAGTCGCAGGTCCTCATCGGCTATTTTAAATCCGTCGTTATTTTCCTTTATTACCCGTAAACGCTCGGCAGTGGTACCTTTTGTGGCATCAGAAATGAAAATGCAACTTGATTTACACCCGCCTCTGCCAATTCTTCCTCGCAACTGATGTAGCTGTGAAAGACCGAATCTCTCGGCATTTTCGATAACCATTATTGCGGCATTGGGCACATCAATACCCACTTCGATTACGGTGGTGCAGACAAGCAGCTGTATCTCACCTGCTTTAAACTGGCGCATAATGTTATCCTTTTGCGCAGCCTTCATCTGTCCGTGCAGCAGTCCTACACTGTACCCGCTAAAATCGGCATCCTTTATTTTTGCATAGTATTCCTCAGCAGAATTAAGATTTGTATCGGCGTTCTCCTCAACCATGGGGCAGACAATATATCCCTGTCTTCCCTCGTCAAGATGCTTTTTTATATATCCAAACACACGAGTTCTTAATTTGCTTGTAACACAATAATTTTCTATCGGCATACGGCCAACGGGATACTCGTCAATAATACTTATATCAAGGTCGCCGTAGATTATAAGGCCTAATGTTCGCGGTATGGGTGTTGCCGACATAACAAGGGTGTGGACATTTTTACCCTTTGCAGCAAGACTTGCACGCTGTGTTACACCAAAACGATGCTGCTCGTCGGTGATGACAAGCGCCAAGTTTTTAAATGCAACATCACCCGTAATAAGCGCGTGAGTGCCCACAGCAACCGCACATTCACCCTGAGCAAGTGCCGCCTTTGCCGCATCCTTGTCTTTCTTTTTAAGTGAGCCGGTAAGCAGTACGCACTTTATATCGGTGTTTTCAAAAAAGGCGCACAGACTTTTATAGTGCTGCTCGGCAAGGATTTCTGTCGGCGCCATTATTGCAGACTGAAAACCGTTTTTAGCGGCATTATACATAAGCGCCGCCGCCACTGCCGTCTTTCCGCTGCCGACATCACCCTGAACTAAACGGTTCATTGTTTTGCCCGACATCATATCGTTAATACTTTCCTGTATTACACGCGTTTGCGCAGCAGTCAGCGTGTAGGGCAGACTGCCGTAAAATTCACGGGTATAATCCTTGCTTATTACACAGTCTGCGCGGCTGCGCCGCTTACCCTTAAGCAGCATAAGTCCCGTGCGCAGCACAAACAACTCCTCAAAAACAAGGTGCTGTTTTGCACGTGCAAGTGCCTCCTCGCTTTTAGGGAAATGTATGTTATGTATTGCGCTTTTAAGGTCACACAGACCGTAAGACGTGCGCACACTCTCTGGCAGAATATCAGTAATTTCGACCGCTTTAAGCGCCGTTTTCACTAACTTTTCAATTGTACTGCCCGTCATTCCCTTTCCCGCAGGATAGATGGGTGTTATTCCCATTTGTCCCACCTCGCGAATTTCGGGCGCGGACATTGACGGCAAAAAAGAACCTGCATCAACTTTGCCGAGGAAAAGATACTCGCTGCCCTCATGCAAGCGTGACGCTAAATATTTATTATTAAAAATTGTCACCTGCATATTACCGCTGCCGTCATAAACAGAAAAGCGGTAAAGCGTCATATTTTTACGGATAAACTGCTCACTAATAGGGGTTATAATTTTCGCCCTTACGCAAGCGCGCTCGCCCGATTTGCAGTCCCAAATGGGTGTGATGTTATTAAAATCCTCATAACCCCTTGGGTAATAACGCAAAAGGGCACCGATGGTATCGATGCCCAGTGAATACAAGTGCTGGGCGCGTTTTTCGCCAACGCCCTTTAAAAATCTTATGTCGGTATCGAATGTTGACATAGTTTTTATCACTCTACTGAAATAATGTAATAGTATACCGGCTGACCGCCGTTTATAAAGGTAATTTCAACCTTATTGCCAAACTTTGCGTTAATCTGTTCCTCGACAGCCGCAGCCTGTGCGTCGGTTACTTCCTCACCGTAAATAACGGTTACAAACTGACTGTCCTTTTTAATCATCTGCTTAACCAGTTTGACGGTTGCTTTTTCAAGATCGGTGTCGGTAAAGGAAATTTTGCCGCCCAAAAGCGCCATAATTTCACCCTTTTTAATCTTATGTCCGTCAAAGTCGGAATCACGCGCAGCAAAGGTAAGCTGACCTGTCTGAATGCGTTCTGCAGCCTTTTGCATTTCAATGGCATTGGCTTCGCAGTCAACGCTTTCGTCAAAGCTTAACATTGCGGTAATTCCCTGCGGAATAGTTCTTGTATGAAGAACAATTACCTTGCGTGTGCTTATGGGTATTGCCTGTTCTGCTGCCATAATAATGTTTTTGTTGTTAGGCAGAACGAATACCGTTTCTGCGGGAGTGCTTTCAATAGCCTTTAAGATGTTATCTGTGCTGGGATTCATAGTCTGACCGCCCGAAACAATGGTGTCAACACCAAGGTCGCGGAACAGTTCAGCCACACCGTCACCTGCACATACCGATACAAAGCCAACCGGCTTGGTAATTTCAACCGGCTTTATGGTTTCTGTAAGGTCGGCAGTCTTTGCAGGCGTCTTTTTGGCATTGTCTGCATCGTGCTTTGCGCGTTCGTGCTGGTCACGCATATTTTCTATCTTAAGGTGGACAAGCGCACCAAAGGTAAGACCGTTTTCAATGGCATTACCCGGGTGGTCGGTGTGAACGTGCACCTTGATAATTTCTTCGTCATCAACCACAACAACACAGTCGCCGATAGACTCAAGATATGCACGCAGTTCTGACGGTTGCTTTTCACATTCTGGGTTGCGGTTTACAATAAATTCGGTACAGTATGTGAAGGTAATCTCACCCTCAAACTCGGCAGCGGCGCTGCGGCCCTCATCCTGTTCGGGCTCCTGATTTGCAGCGGCATTATTTGATGCGATGATAACACCGTCGCTAAACACCGACATCATACCCTCTAAAATAAGGACAAAGCCCTTACCACCCGCGTCAACAACCCCTGCCTTTTTAAGCTGCGGTAAAAGTTCGGGTGTCTGCTCAAGCGCTTCTTTAGCGCCATCAATAGCGGCAGCAAATACACCTAATTCATCTGCGCCGTCTGCAAGTGCCGCATTTGCGCGCTCACCTGCAATACGGGCAACGGTTAAAATCGTTCCTTCTGTAGGCTTCATAACAGCCTTGTATGCTGCCTCAACACCTAAGGTAAATGCACTTGCAAGATTTTGTGCTGTAACAAATTCATCGTCACCGATACCCTTTGCAAATCCGCGGAAAAGCAGAGAGGTTATAACACCCGAATTGCCGCGCGCACCGCGAAGCAACGCCGAAGCGTTAACACTTGCCACTTTACCTGCAGTCGTGCCCTCAAGCTTTTCAAGTTCGCGTACAGAATTTGCGATTGTCATCGACATATTTGTTCCCGTGTCACCGTCAGGTACGGGGAATACATTAAGATCATCCACCTGCTTGCGATAGTTTGAAAGATTGTTTGCAGCGGATATTATTGCATCGCGTAAAACATTGCCGTTAAACAAAAATAAACACTCCTTTGTATGTGTGCGGTAAGTTTCGTCAGCCTATTCTTTAATACCGTCCACCTTAACTATTACACGGTTTACGGTAATACCTGTGGTTTCGCCCACCACATACTTTACCTTTTCGGTAATGCTTGCGGCGATTGCGTTTATGTTCATACCGTAGGTTACCATGATATGAATTTCAACATCAATAGAGTCAGCATTTCCAATCACACGGATACCCGTATCAATCGACTGGTTTTTTGAAACAAGACCAAATATGCGCTGACGGTTAGTGTGCGGCATCATACCGACCACACCAAAGCAGGATGTCACCTCATGACCGATTAGCTTTGACAAAAAGTTTTCGGTAATGTTAACGGTGCCGGTTCTGGTTTCGTAAGATATCATAGTAAATCCTCCTATTTAAATTGATAGTTTTCTATTGAAAAATATATATCGCTGTGTGACGCAACAACACCGTCGGTTATTTTGTCACTGTTAAAGAATACGCCGTTTCGGTAGCAAATCGGAATTTGCGGCATTTCGGTAAGCAGCGTACCCGCAACATCGCTTATGGCACAAGTGCCTGAGTGATAGCTTTCAAAAACTGCCGTGCAGTTGGATTTTTGTGTGGGCTCAGTGGGGGCTTCCGCCTCACCGTCAGCATCTTCGGAATCCGCCGTGTCTGCCGTCGTGCCGCCCGACACACCGTATGCTGCCGTGCCACCCGACACCGTAAGCTGTTTTAAATCCATATTGGGTAGCACCTGTATTTCGCCAAGATACAACTGAAAGCCGTTTGAAGAAAGCAGTTGCATATACTGTTCATAACTGCGTTCAATAACCATTATTTCAATGCCTGCCGTCTTGCATTGGGCGGCAATCATATGCGCCGCCGCCACGCGTGAGGCATTTTCCGAGTTCACCAACAATGTAAATACAGGGTTGTTTCCTGCGGAATTTGCATAGTACCCTTCAGCAGTCATATTATTATAACCTATTTTTCCAAGATTTTCAACGGTTATTTCAATATCGGGTGTCGGTTTTATGGTCTGCACCGCCGCCGCAGCGGTAAAATTGGGGTTTAAAAATCCTGTAGCAGATACGGCATCGTTGTAAAATGCCGTCTGACAAACAGCCTGTCGGTCAATAGCCGAGGATATGGCATACCGCATTTCTTTAGTCTGTAACGAGCCGTATGAGCTGTTTATTCCTATATACACAAGACGGTTAATATTGACATTCGACTTTTTGCCGCTCATACGTGCAATATTGCCGTCATCCGCATCGGTGTAATAAAGGTCTGTGGCACCCACCTCAACATAATGCGCGGTTGAGTCCGCGTCGGGTGAATTTATAAGCTTTATCTCACCGATTTCACCCTTTGCGCCGTAATATTTTTCGTTAATCCGCAGCGCCGCCGCAGCCTCGTCAAAAATGTATCTGCCGCAACCTACGGGTATTGTTTCCACGCCGTCACTGTCGGTAATTCCCGACGTGTCCGCCTTAATTATAGGAAAATCAAGCAGATTTGCAAAGTACGGGTCGTGTTGTGTTAAATTGAATATAACCGAATTACCCTCGGCCACAACACTTTCAACCTCGTAAAATCTTGCCGCGTAATCGGTAGCCGATTCCCGTGCAATATTGTATGAATATACAACATCCTGTGCCGTAACTGCGCTGCCGTCGCTGAAAACCGCATCGCGCAGACGCACGGTGCATACCTTTTCTGTGTTTTCAACCGATGCCGCAAGGCAAAGCTTGATTTCAAAATTATTATCAGTCTTAACAAGCGGGTCAAAAAGCAGAAGCGCCAGCTGTCGATTTGTTTCGGTAACCGCCGTATAAGGATTAAATGTGTCACTTGCCGAATAAAGCAGGGTTATTTCTTTGTCGCCGCCCGTGTCTTCGGCTGAAAGCGGTGCGCTTTCGCCGCTTTGCGTATCCTCGGTGTCACGACAGGCTGTAAGAGTGAAAACCATACACATAGCAATCAAAATACATATTAATTTTTTCACCGTTAACACCTGCCTTCTTCAAAAATTGCGCTACATTATATATATAGGTTTTACCGCGCGTGTAAATCCTGTTTTTTCGTCTGCATCAAAAATACAGCCGTTTAGCATACATTTTCCGCTTTCCTGCTCAAACTTGTGTGGGTCGCCGTCACGCAAACGGTTAATTATAATTTCAGTTTTGACACCCAACACCGAATTTATTACACCCGTCATACCAAGGTCGGTAATATATCCTGTAGACTTTGGCAAAATTTGTGCATCTGCCGTCTGAACATGGGTGTGGGTTCCGAAAAGTGCCGTAACGCGCCCATCAAGATAAAAGCCCATTGCGCGTTTTTCGCTTGTTGCCTCGGCATGAAAGTCGACAAATATATATTTTGCGCCGTCAGCCCTTGCCCTACCTATTAATGTGTCAACCGACTTAAAGGGATTGAGCGCATGAACATTGTCAAGATATATCTGACCCGAAAGGTTTATAACCGCCGCCTGATATCTACCCTTATCTATAAGACAGTACCCGCTTCCGTTTTCCGCCTCAATATTATCAGGACGCAGTAAAAACGGATTTTCGTCCAGCATATCAAGTATTTCCTTTCGGCGAAGCGAATGGTTACCGCCAGTTATAACATCGGCGCCTGCCGCAAAAAGAATTTCGGCGCTTTGCGGTGTAATTCCGTTGCCTGCGGCTGAATTTTCACCGTTTACGATGACTAAATCAATGCCCTCGCGATGTTTTATTTCGGGAATAGTGCGCAGAGCAAAATCACATCCGTCAGGCGCACATACATCACCAACCGTCAAAACACGCATTTACTCCACCGCCTCTAAATAATTATAATATTTTCATACACCCTAAGAATACCACATAACAGTCATAAATTCAATGCAATTTTAAAAAAATCATAAGTGAGCAAAAACGAGTAAACGAAAGAAAAACGGAGATATTAAGAGCATTTGTTTTTTAAATTAAAATTTTTAAAAATAATTGTTGACAAACATTTTTTGCTGTGGTATTATACTTGGGCACTTTAGAAAAGAATTTTTTGGAGGTTTTTGTTATGTCTACATTTATGGCAAAACCTGCCGAGGTTCAGCGCAAGTGGTACATCGTGGATGCAGCTAACCGTCCCTTAGGCCGTACAGCTGTTAAGGTTGCTGACTTACTTCGCGGTAAGGGCAAGCCCGAATTCACCCCCCACGTTGATTGCGGCGACCACGTTGTTGTTATCAACGCTGACAAGGCAGTTTTAACAGGTAAGAAGTTAGAAAACAAGTATTATCGCCGTCACACCGGTTACATCGGCGGCCTTAAGGAAGTTAAGTATTCAACCCTTATGGCTACCCGTCCTGAGCTTGCTATGGAACTTGCTATTAAGGGCATGGTTCCTAGCACCACAATCGGTCGTAAGGCACTTACCAGACTTCACATCTACAAAGGCGAAAATTACGCTCAGGTAGCGCAGAAGCCTGAAAAGTACGAATTTTAATGAAGGGAGACAGAAATAATGTTTGAAGGAAAGCCTTATTTTTACGGCACCGGCAGAAGAAAGAGCTCTGTCGCCCGTGTTCGCGTTTATCAGGGTACCGGTAAGGTAACCATTAACGAAAGAGATATTGACGATTACTTTGGTCTTGAAACACTTAAGGTTATCGTTCGTCAGCCGCTCGTACTTACCGACAATGCTGACAAGTTTGACATCGTTTGCCGCGTAGCAGGCGGCGGCGTTACCGGTCAGGCAGGTGCAATCCGCCACGGTATCGCACGCGCACTGTTGCAGGCTAACGCTGAGTACCGTCCTGAGCTTAAGAAGGCCGGCTTCCTCACACGTGACCCACGTATGAAGGAAAGAAAGAAATACGGTCTCAAGGGCGCTCGTCGTGCACCCCAGTTCTCAAAGAGATAATCTGTATTATTTCAAAACACACAAAAACCCCGAAACCATCACGGTTTTCGGGGTTTTCTTTTTGCTTTGATTTTTGCTTTGGTGCAAATTTGGTGCAAATTATTTTAAAGGACTATGACACACGAAATGTCATAGTCCTTTTAATATTTATATCCGTTTCGCTTTTTTCTAAAGCTCTGTAATCAACTTTACCGATGGGAGTCAATGGCATTTTATCAATGAATACAAAATCAACGGGTTGCACATATTACGGGCAATTCGGACAAGATTTCGGCATAAAATATTGTAAATAAATAATAAGGGTGATTTTATGGCCGAAAAAACAGCAAAAGAATATGCAGATGAACTGATGCGGATGTATAACTCAGCAAGAACGGACCTTCCCGCTGATACTGCCGCACCGCCGAGCATCGCTATACCTGAAACGACAACAAGCGAACCTTTAAACGTCTTTGAGGACAGCACGGGCGGTCTTCAGGTAAATGTAACCACGCTGCGCCGCCTTTATCCCGTGCAGGGCGCTACCATAACTGTTTTCACAGGTCCGCACGAAAATATGACGGTTATAGAAACCGATGTCAGCGACGAAAGCGGAAAAAGCGGAGTGTTTAAGTTAAAAACCCCTGCAAAACAATTATCGCAGACGGCCGCAGCAGAGGGGCTGCCCTATGCGCAGTACAATCTAAGGGTAGCAGCAGACGGGTTTGTTGAGCAAATCAATATGAATATTCCTGTTTTCTCAGGTGTTGTGTCGGTACAGAGCGTCGACCTTTCGCCAATAGCCGCAGCAGGAAGAAATACAGGTCCTAAGGTTATCGACGAAGCGAACGATTACAATCTTTAGGATAATAAGAAAGGATTTGATTTTATGCCCGAGGCTTTACTGCCCGTAATACCGCAGAACATCACCGTTCATTTAGGCGCGCCCGACCAAGCGGCGCAGAATGTGACGGTCAACTTCACAGATTACATAAAAAATGTTGCTTCGAGTGAAATTTATCCCACTTGGCCCGAGGCGGCGCTTCGCGCCAACATATATGCAATCATCACCTATGCACTCAACCGCATATACACAGAATGGTATCCCTCGCGCGGTTATAACTTTGATATCACAAACTCTACCGCCTTTGACCAAGCCTTTGTGCCCGACCGCGAAATTTACGAGAATATCAGCCTTATCGTAGACGATATTTTTAACGATTATGTCGTAAGGCAGGGTAATATCGAGCCGTTTTTTACACAATTTTGTAACGGTACGACCTCGACTTGTGCAGGTCTTTCTCAGTGGGGTACGGTAAGCCTTGCCGAGCAGGGTTTCACTCCTTTTAGCATACTTCAAAACTATTACGGTGACGATATAGGCATTGTGGAAAACGCGCCCGTCGCCGAAATTGAAGATTCCTACCCAGGTGTACCGCTGCGTGTTGGAGATGCGGGCAACAATGTACAAATTATACAAACCCAACTAAACCGTATTGCACGCAACTATCCTGCCATACCCGTAATTCCTGATCCAAACGGCATTTTCGACCTTGCAACCGAAGAAGCCGTACGAAAATTTCAGCAGATTTTCGGGCTTACCCAGTCAGGTGAAGTGGATAAGTCCACTTGGTATAGGATAAAACAATATTTTGTCGGCGTAAAAAGCCTTTCGGACTTGGTGTCGGAGGGACTTACGCTTGAAGAAGTTCAGGTTCCTTTTTCGACCTCACTGCGAGAGGGGTCACAGGGTATCGGTGTCAGAACAATACAATATTATCTTAATATCATTGCGTACTTTAACGGCTCATTAACGCCGCCACCTATTGATGGGGTTTTCGGGCCCTCTACCACACAGGCTGTAAGGGAGTTTCAAAACTATTACGGTCTGCCTGCAACGGGGATTGTAAATGTTGCCACATGGAATGTTCTTAACCGCATCTATTCTGAAACGGTTGATTTTTTACCTGCAAACTATTCGGGCGGCTTTGCCCGGCTGTACCCCGGATATTTCTTAAGCGAGGGTATGTCAGGACAGAATGTCACCGATTTGCAAACCTATCTTTCGCTGATAGGCAGAAACTATGAAAGCATTCCTGAAATACCTGTAACGGGGTATTTCGGCAGTCAGACACGCGCGGCTGTAGAGGCTTTTCAAACCGCTTTCGGACTTGATCCCACAGGCGCAGTAGGGCCGATTACATGGAATTCTATTGCTTCACAGTACGATTTTTTGCTTGGCAGCACGAATAGTTAGGTGTCTTTGCGGTAAAACTATCCAAAAACACTGAAAGGCAGAAGATTATGATAGGCAGCGTAAGTGAATATTACGATTATAAATTAAGCGGAAATCTAAATCAGGATATAGCAGTCTTTAAAAACATCTTCAAGCGTGATTCGGTTTTAAGAATCCGCTATGTTTCTTTGGGCGGGGGTGACACCTCCTGCTGTCTGTTATATATGGACGGTATGGTAAATTCTGCACAGGTGGGGGAAACGGTAGTGCGGCCGCTGGTGTTGGCACGACTGCCCGAGGGAAAACCCGACAGCGAATACATTGCAAAGAATGTACTTTTTGCAAACGAGGTATCATTGCAGGTAAAGTTTCCCGATATGCTTCGTGCGATGCTGTACGGTGACACGCTTTTGCTAACACAAGGGGACGCTGCCGCCCTTACTATAAACACAAAGGGTTGGCGTACACGTGGCATCAGTGAGCCTAACGACGAGCGTGTGCTTCAAGGTCCGCGCGAGGGCTTTGACGAAGCGGCAATGTTTAACCTTGCAATGATACGGCGCAAACTGTTGACTCCCGACCTTTGTATCGAGATGCTTCGTATAGGCCGTCGCAGTGACACTGCGGTTTTTGTCTGCTACCTTGGCTCGCTTGCCGATAAATCGCTTGTGCGCGAGGTGAAGAAGCGGCTTAACAGTATAGATATTGACGGCATACTGGACAGTAATTATATTGCAGAATACATTCGCGACTGCCCGAGCAGTATGCTAAAAACCACCGGCTCTACCGAGCGCCCCGATATAGTGGCGGCGCGGCTGCTTGAGGGTAGGATTGCGCTTGTTGTCGACGGCACACCTGTGGTGCTGACGCTGCCATATCTTTTTTCCGAAAACTTTCAGTCAGACGAAGACTATTATGTTAATTTCTGGGTGGCGGCAATCGGAAGAATTTTGCGTTGGTTTTGCTTTTTCGGGGCGGTAAGTGTGCCCGGCGCATTTGTTGCCCTTTCCACGCATCACGCGGGGCTGCTGCCTACGCATTTTGTATTATCTATGCAAGGATTGCGAACGGGTGTGCCCACCGCCACCGTAACCGAGTGTATCGTGTTGATAGTTGTTTTTGAAATTCTTAAAGAGGCGGGACTTAGAATGCCGCAAAGTTTGGGACACGCCCTTAGTATAGTCGGCGGCCTTGTTGTAGGACAAGCCGCTGTCGAGGCTAAAATTATAAGTGCGCCAACACTTATTGCCGTGGCTTTCAGCGGCATTGCAGGTCTTATGGTGCCTCGCCTTAAGGGCGTTGTCTCTTATATGCGGTTGGCATTTGTTGTCTTTTCGGGTGTTTTCGGCCTTTACGGATTTTTTGCCGTGTCGGCTTACTTTATTATTCGTGTTTTCAGTATAAAATCCTTTGGCGTTGATTATACGCAGTCTTTCTCATATCCTAAAGCATCATATTTAAAAGACAGTCTTATTCGTGCCCCTTGGCCGCTTATGAGGGTGCGTCCGCTTTTCAATAAAAACCTTACCAGAAGTAAGGGGGCGAGGGAATGAGATTTCGTGCGTCTTTGTCTGTTGTAATGATTTTCTTTGTAGTGCTTCTTTGCGGCTGCAGTGATTACCGCGAAATCGAACAGGGATACATCGTAAGTTCTGCCGCCTTTTTTCAGGATACCGAGGGAGTAACCGTCATTCTCGAGATGGTCGAAAGTTTTGCTGACTCAAAAACGCAGCTTTTAACCGCGCAGGGCAATACCGCTGACACCGCAGTTAAAAACTTGCGTCTTACACTTACAAAGGATTTGTTTTTCGACCATACTGCAGCGATAATTGTACAATCGGGTATGGATTCTTCCAAGTTGCAAAGCGTGTATAATTTCTGCCGCGACACTACAGAATTAAATCTCGGCGTATACCTTGTGCAGTGTGATGATGTTCAAAAGCTTTTTGAGTATCAAGCCGTAAACGGCGCTTTGGGTTTTGATATTATGACGCTCAACACACGCGCTAAAGAAAAACAAAACATTCGCTATTTTAACCGTTTTTATGAAATTGAGGGGCAGATAGCAAGTGGCAAAAAAATCAACCTGCCCGACATTTCGGTTTCGGATAATAATATTTTAATGTTAGGGTAATAAGGCGGTGATTTATTGGAAAAGTCTTCAAACTATACACTACATTCTGTTTGTGTCGTTGCACTTTTTGTGTTGGGCGGCACGGTAATCACCCTGCCGCAGGGTGAGGGCGCAAATTTACTGTGGTGTTTTGTCTGTGCGGCAGCAGCGGCGGTAGTTTTATCGCTTTTAATATTTCCCATTATAAATAAACTTACTAATCTTGGCGGTACAAGGTTAAAGTCCGCTTTGCACTGTATCTTTATGTTATTGCTCCTATGGCTTACTGTGTGGTCAGGATTAAGCAGCATTATTGATTACACCCGTTTTGTAGGTGATGTTATGCTGCCGCGCAGTCCACTCTTCTTAATTTTTGCGCTGTTTGCTGCGCTAACGGTAGCCTTTGCCCTTTGCAGCAACAGCGGTATTATGAAATTTTCACTGCTTTCTCTGCTGATTTGTGCCGTTTGCGTTGCGTATATATTTATTGTGTCTTTAGGGCAATTTAATATAAAAGCGCTTTTTTCTTTTAAGGGTACGACAGCCGCCGCTTTTTTTAAGGGCACATTAAACTGTCTTTATCGAGCCTTTTTGCCCTGTATTACCGCGGTTACCTTTCTGTGTCTTGCGAATGTGGGCGCTAAGACTTCCGTTTGTGTATCGGGTGTGGCGCTAGGTGCGGCAATTTCGGCAGTTGTACTGGCAGACATTTTGCTTGTTTTAACCTCAGCGGCATCAAGTTATCAATACCCCTACAACTCTGCCGTAAGCGTGATTACGGCAGGTAGCCTTTACACCCGTCCCGACGGCTTTGCCTACGGTATAAAATTTTTTGTTTCTGTGGTAAGAGTGGGAGTCAGCACAAAGGTGTCGGTTATGATAATTAAAAATCTGCTTAAAAAAAGAACAACAAAAAACATCGCAGCAGCCTAGTAGGGCTGCTGCGATATTTTTTATTAATATTAATAGTTTTCAGCGTGTAATTCAAAATATGCCTTGGGATGTGCGCAGGTCGGACAAACTTCAGGAGCCTTTGTTCCAACAACGATATGACCGCAGTTTCTGCATTCCCAAACCTTAACCTCGCTCTTTTCAAATACAGCGGCGGTTTCTACATTTTTAAGAAGCGCACGGTAACGTTCTTCATGATGCTTCTCAATAGCGGCTACCATTCTGAACTTAGCAGCAAGTTCGTGGAAACCCTCCTCCTCAGCGGTTTTTGCAAAACCGTCATACATTTCGGTCCACTCATAGTTTTCACCTTCGGCAGCCGATTGAAGATTTTCCGCAGTATCACCTAATCCGTTTAATTCCTTAAACCACATTTTTGCGTGTTCTTTTTCGTTGTCTGCGGTCTTTTGGAAAAGCGCAGCTATCTGCTCATAGCCTTCTTTTTTTGCCTTGGATGCAAAGTAGGTGTACTTGTTTCTTGCTTGTGATTCGCCCGAAAAGGCTTCCATAAGATTTTTCTCGGTCTGTGTGCCCGAATACTTATTTTTTTGAACTGACATAATCAATTCCTCCTTTTAATATATTCTTTGCATTATTTGTCGCAACATTCGTCCGCTTTGGGCGCTTTCTTTGGTTTTTGCGCGGCTTTGGTGTTATCGCCAAGCCCTGTTGTCTCACTGAAAATAGCGTTATTGGTAACAGTGTTTACAGCATCGGTAGGTATTATCAGCTTGGCAGCAGTGCCGTTTGACATATTGACCAATGCCTCGTACTTTTTAAGTTCCAGTACAGCGGCGTCGACACCCGCCTCTTTAAGCGCGATAAGACCGTCAGCCTCTGCCTTTTTGGAAAGGTATATTGCCTTTGCCTCACCTTCGGCACGGGCAATTCGCGCGTCACGTTCACCCTCGGCTTCAAGAATCATAGCCTGCTTATCACCCTCTGCACGAGTGATAGCAGCAGCCTTGTGGCCTTCTGCCTGTAAAAGTGTTTCACGGCGGTCACGCTCTGCCTTCATCTGCTTTTCCATTGCATTTTGAATTTCAGCAGGCGGAATAATATTTTTAAGTTCCACACGGCTTACCTTCATACCCCACTGGTCTGTGGCTTCGTCAAGTATTTCCGCCATCTTTGTGTTGATAATATCGCGTGAGGTAAGTGTGCCGTCAAGTTCCATCTCACCTACAATGTTACGCAGTGTGGTGGCTGTAAGATTTTCAAGCGCCTTGATGGGATTTACCACACCGTAGGTATAAAGTTTAGCATCAAAAATGCGGAAGAATACAACCGTGTCAATCTGCATTGTAACATTATCCTTAGTGATAACAGGCTGCGGTGGTGAATCCATAACCTGCTCTTTAAGGGTGATTCGCTTAGAAATTTTCTCAAGGAACGGAATTTTTACATGAATTCCTGCGTCCCAAGTAGTTTTGTATTTGCCCAAAAATTCAATGACATACTGTGTTGCCTGCGGCACAATGCGCACATTTGGAATGACAATAACAAGTAGTATTGCAACGATAATTATTAATCCCATTTCTAAAACCCCTTTTTGTAAAAATTTTTATTATTTTATAAGCGTCGCTTGCAGCTTTTTATTGCCCGAAAGAACGGGAATAAACTGCTCAACCGCCGTTACAAAGTGACTGTTGTCAGCAAGTGCTGAAAACAAATTTGTCTTTGCAGTGTCATCATTAACCACTGCGGCTGCACACACAGCAACGATTGCATTTACGGTATCACGGTCGCCCTGAACATAGCCGTTTTCAAGCATTTCACAGAGCTTTTTAACCGCTTTTTTGTTGTTTTCGCAAAGCACCGACCTCATCTGCGGGACAAGAGTTTCACCGAAGAAGTTGAGGTACAGGAAGTTTCCGTAGAAGGCAATGTGTGCCTTATAGTTTTCCTTGAACTGAGGATAAATATCCAACACCTTTTTAGAAAAAGCAGAAATATCGTATGTGCCCGCCTTTGCTGTTGGCAGGTCTATTTGCGAATTCACAGAACGCTTGATTTTAATACCCATCTTATCACGCAGTGTCGCAGTGAAGTCGATGGCGACAGACTCAGCATCCTTTTGTGTCTGGCTGTCATCGAAAAGCCAAGCCGAAACCTCACTATATTCACCGACGGTGCCATTCTCAACCTCTGCCATATAAAGCTGGTACATCTGCCGCTCGTCGTTATAACTTACCTTTGCCGCCTTAGTATCACTTACAAAGGCGCCGTCTTGCTCCTTGAAGCCGTTTTCATCCAAAAAAGGCTTCATTTCATTTATAACGGTATCAAAATAACGGTTATCCATTTTAATGTCACTTCCAAAATCTATTTAATATTTATTACATTGTACCACAAAAAATACTGTTTGTCATCTAAAATTTTCTTGAAAAAAGGGTATGAAAAGAATATAATGAATACAAGGTGAATTTTATGAATTTAGCAAATAAAAATGATGTGAAATCGGTATTGACGGCGGCAGGTTTTTCCTTTAAAAAATCGCTTGGTCAAAATTTCTTAATTGACGGCAGCGTCTGTCCGCGTATGGCAGAAGCAGCTGCCGGTGAGGATGTCGGAGTTATTGAAATAGGACCAGGTGCCGGCGTGCTTACAAGTCAACTTGCGCGTCGGGCAAAGCGTGTTGTCGCTATTGAACTTGATACGCGGCTAAAGGATGTTCTTGCCGAAACACTTAAGGAATATGATAATGTAAAAATTATCTGGAACGATGTTTTAAAGGTCGACCTTTTATCGCTTATACGCGAAAATTTTTCCGATTGCACACAGGTTAACATATGCGCAAATTTGCCTTATTATATTACCTCGCCGGTAATAATGATGCTGCTTGAAAGCCGTCTGCCTATTGGCAGTATCACCGTAATGGTACAAAAAGAGGCTGCCGACCGCCTGTGCGCCGAAGTAGGTACACGAAAGGCGGGTGCAGTAACGGCGGCAGTTAACTACTACGCTGACGCGAAAAAGCTTTTCTTTGTTCCTAGAAGCAGTTTCTTGCCTGCACCTAATGTTGATTCTCAGGTGATACAGCTTACCCTTCACGACCATCCGCCTGTTGAGGTGCTTGATGAGCAACTGTTCTTTAAAATTGTAAGGGCGTGTTTCGCGCAACGCCGAAAGACGCTTCTTAACACACTTTCAAACACGCTTGGCGCCGATAAGCAGATGCTTAAGGAAATTCTTGCGCAAATGAATTTGAATGAAAACATTCGCGGTGAAGCGCTTAATATGAAAAATCTTGCCGAGCTTACAAATGCGTTAAAAAATACTTGAAAAATGAAATAATATGTGTTATTATTTCTGTTGTACAAATGCTATGATAAAGAAAAGTAGAATTGTGCGCGATTTTAAGAGAGGGCGGTCGCAGGCTGTAAGCCGCCTACTTCGCAGCAGTTTGAAGTTCCCTTTTGAGCAGCGCCGCCGAACAATGCAGTAAGCGGTGACGGGTGTAAGGTTCCGTTACAGACCTTTGAGAGTGTTTGCTCTTTGAGCGAAAATGCGGGTGGTACCGCGGAGTTTATGAGTATAAGCTTCGTCCTGTAATTCAGGGCGAAGTTTTTATTTTTAATTATAAGGAGTTTGGATATGAAACAGCAGCTTGAACAAATCAAGGCCGCCGCACTTTTGGCGATTGATGCCGCCGAAAGCGCTCAGGACATTGAAAATGTAAGGGTTAAATATCTTGGCAAAAAGGGTGAACTTACCGCAATACTTAAGCAGATGGGTTCGCTTTCTGCTGAAGAGCGCCCCGTAATGGGCCAGCTTGTAAACAGCGCCAAGGGCGAACTTGAGGCAGCAATCACCGAAAAGAACGATAGAATAAAGTCTGCTGCCGACGAGCTTAAGTTAAAGGAAGAAACTATTGATATTACACTTCCCGCAAAAAGCTCTGCGGTGGGTAAATTACATCCTCTTAACACTGTGCTTGACGATATGATTGATATCTTTCAGTCGATGGGCTTTGACGTGGTTGACGGTCCCGAGGTTGAGACAGATTATTACAACTTTGAATGTCTTAATGTACCTGCTGACCACCCCGCGCGCGATATGCAGGACACATTTTATTTGGGTGAAGGTCTGCTGCTTCGCACACAGACCTCTGCCGCACAGATAAGAACGATGGAAACGCGCAAACCGCCCATCCGTGTTATCTGTCCGGGCCGTGTTTTCCGCGCTGACGAGGTTGATGCCACCCATTCCCCCGTCTTCCACCAAATCGAAGGTCTTGTTGTGGATAAGGGAATTACGATGTGCGACCTTAAAGGCGTACTTGAACAGTTTGCGCACGAAATTTACGGCGCTGACACCAAGGTTAAATTCCGCCCGTCTTTCTTCCCATTTACCGAGCCTTCGGTTGAGGTTGATGTTTCCTGCTCAGAATGTGGAGGAAAGGGTTGCCGTGTATGTAAGGGCGCCGGCTGGATTGAAATTCTGGGCGCAGGTATGGTGCACCCGAATGTTCTTCGTTCATGCGGTATCGACCCCGAGGAGTATAGCGGTTTTGCATTTGGTATCGGTCTTGACCGTCTTACCACTACACGCTATAAAATCAGTGACATCCGTCTGCTTTTTGAAAACGATAAGCGTTTTCTGCAGCAGTTTTAAGGGAGGGAGTAGGCTATGAAAATTTCACTTAATCACCTTAAGAATTATGTTGATATAAATGTCCCCGTAAATGAGCTTTGCGACCGTATGGTTATGGCAGGGTTTGAGGTTGAAAGCATCGAGTGTGAGGGCGACAACCTTGTAAATGTGGTAGCGGCAAGAATTGTAGAACTTGCTCCCCACACAGATAGCGACCATCTGCAGATTTGTCAGATGGATGTAGGTGCTGACGCGCTCGTTCAAATCGTAACAGGCGCCCAAAACATTAAGGTGGGCGATTTGGTGCCCGCCGCACTGCACGACAGCCACCTGCCAAACGGTATGCACATTAAGGCAGGTAAACTTCGCGGTGTCGAGTCAAACGGTATGCTTTGTTCGGGTGAAGAACTTTGTCTTACCGAGGAGGATTACGAAGGTGCCGGTGTTTACGGCATACTTATCCTTAAGGACGAATGGGCAGCAGGTACCGATATGCGTACAGTACTTGGCCTTGACGATTATATAATCGACTTTAAGATAACCGCAAACCGTCCTGACTGTAACTGTTTTTTAGGTGTTGCAAAGGAAATTTCGGTAGTGCTGGGTACAAAGTTTAATCCCCCCGTACCAAACTACAACACATCAGGCGGTAATATTAGCGACTATGTGGATGTTGAGGTTAAAAATTATGACCTTTGTCCGCGTTATATGGGCAGAATTGTTAAAAATCTGCGTATAAAACCGTCACCCGTTTGGATGCAAAAGGCAATTTTGGCATCGGGTATGCGCCCTATAAATAATATAGTTGATATTACAAACTTTGTAATGCTTGAAACGGGCCAGCCGATGCACGCCTTTAACTATAATGACCTTGCGGATAAGAAAATCATCGTAAGAAACGCAAATGCGGGTGAGAGCATCACCACACTTGACGGAAAAGAATATTCTCTGACACCCGATATGCTGGTTATCGCTGACGGCGCAAAGCCGTCCTGTCTGGCAGGTATTATGGGCGGCCGCGAAAGTGAGATCGAGGATGACACCAAAGACCTTTTCCTTGAGTCTGCGAAATTCCGTCGCGACAGTGTGCGAAAGACCGGCAGAAGTCTTGGTATTCGCACCGAGGCAAGCGGACGGTTTGAAAAGGGTGTTGACATTGTAAATGTCGCATACGCTATGGAGCGCGCACTGCAACTTATTTGTGAACTTGATGCGGGCGATATAATAGACGGCGTGTTAGACCGCCACCAAGGTTTGCCTGAGGACAAAATTTTAAAGGTAGCAACAAAAAGTGTTATCGAACTTTTAGGTGTGGAAATTCCGGAAGATAAAATGGTATCCATTCTTAACAGTCTGGGACTTGAAACAACTGCAAATGAGGGAGTGCTTACCGTACGTGTACCATCTATCCGTGATGATATTGAAGGCAGAGCCGATATTGCAGAAGAGGTTATGCGTATTTACGGCTATGACCATATTGTCGGCACCGCTATGCGTGGCAGTGTAATGCGCGGTAAAAAACTGCCCGAGCGTATTAAATCGGATAAATTAAAGGCTGCCCTTTGCTCAGTGGGCGCTTATGAGATTTCGACCTATTCCTTTATTTCGTCATCGGCGCTTGATACTTTACATCTTGACGCAAATGATGAAAGAAGAAATGCAATAAAACTTATTAATCCTTTAGGCGACGAATACTCGACTATGCGCACACAGCTTACCACAAGTATGCTGACAGTACTTGCAACAAACATTAACCGCAAGATTGAAGCCGGTAGATTTTTCGAGCAGAGCAAACGCTTTATTGCAAAATCGCTGCCCGTTTGCGAGCAACCTGACGAGCTTCCCACCCTTTCAATCGGTATTTACGGCAAGGACGAAGATTTCTTTACTTTAAAGGGTATAATAGAGGTAATAATGCAACTTTTCGGTGCGCACACACAATATATCCGCTCGGCAGAGCCGTATCTGCACCCAGGCCGTCAGGCTCAGGTGCTTGCCAACAACAAGCCTGTCGCTGTTTTCGGCGAGGTGCATCCCAAGGTGGCAGCCGAGTACGGCATTGATACCCGTGTTTATGTTGCCGAAGTCAAACTTGATGTGCTGTTTGGTATTGAAAAACGCAAGACCACCTATAAACCGCTGCCTAAATTCCCTGCGGTTGAGCGTGATTTTGCAATGCTTTGCGATGCCGATATCCCCGTAGGCGATTTGGAAAGAGCAATCGTGTCGGGCGGCGGCAGACTGCTTGAGCGTGTCGAACTGTTTGACGTTTATCAGGGCGCACAAATTCCCGACGGCAAGAAGAGTGTAGCATACAGCGTGTGGCTACGTTCGGCAGAGGGTACACTTACCGATGCGCAGATTGAAGACACAAGCAGCAAGATTATCGCAAAACTTGAAAAATTAGGCGCCGAACTTAGAAAATAATCGGCGGCATATAATATTAATCAAACATTAAAAAAATAATGCTTGAATTTTAATATTTTGCGGTATACAATAGAATTGTAATTAGTTTTAAAAAGAGGTGTTATTATGAACGACAAGACCATGACCTTTTCAATCGGTGACCAGACCGAACAGGAAATCCGCCGTATTTTAATTACGGTTTACGATTCACTTAAAGAAAAGGGCTACAATCCCATTAACCAAATTGTCGGTTATATTTTATCGGAAGATCCGACCTACATTACTACACATAATAACGCACGAAACCTTATTCGCCGCGTAGACCGCGATTTGTTGCTACAGTCCCTTGTGAAGTACTATCTTACTGCATAATAATTTTTAAGGCATTCTTCATACAAGAAGAATGCCTTATTTATTTTTGCTTATTTGCTGATGCAATTCACTAAACTCCTCTAAAAAATCAGCATCGGCAGGGTAGTTAGAAACATCTATAAGTTGTGCTTCTGTTTTTTGTTTTTGTACCGCCCATCCGTCACCGTTTTTCCGCAGTGTAAGACTAAGACGGCTTACATATCTGCCCTTGCAATCGGGCTGCAGTACGGGAACCCCCTCTATTTCTGCGACAACGGTTTGATGGCTGTGCGCCAAAAATAAAGCATCGATTTTGTCTGAATATTCGCTTATAACCGATGCCGCACCCCGACTGCCGTAACTGCCGCCAAGTCCGTAATGAATGTTGCCGATAATTACATCTGCGCGTCCCTCAAGCTGACTTAAAATTACACCCGCTTCATCGACCGGCTCAGTGAAAGACATTTGATTGTAATGTTCGATGCTTTTACCCTCCCAATAGGGAATATGCGGTGCGGTTATGCCGAAAATTGCCACCCGCACACCCTTTATATTAAATATCTGCCACGCCTTTTGCCAACGCTTTCCGTCGGCAGTATATATATTTCCTGAAACTGTGTATCCACTGAAATTATTAATCTGGTTTTCAAGCAGCGAAAATTCAAAATTAAATTCGTGATTTCCAAGTGTCCATACATCATAATCCAAAAAGTTCAGCGCACTGACGGTCGGATGCGGTAAAACAGAACGGTAATTTTCGACTGAATTGCCCCTTGCAATATCGCCTGTATCAATAAGTAGCAGTTCGCGGTCAAGTACTCTTTCTGCCTTTACCACCGACGCGATGTGTGCCATACCGTAGTTTACTGCCGAATTTTTCTCATAATTATACGGATAAAGCATACCGTGTATATCGGCGGTTTGAAGTATAGTTATTCTGACCTCTTTCGACCTGTTGCAAAGGATAACCGCAGCCAATAATATAATTATTATCATAACGCCGATTTTAAATCGTTTTTTCATACATACACTTCACCCGATTTATTTTTCCACCAAGGAAAACAAATAAACCTTGTAAAAAATTCATAATAATAGCAAAAAACTTCCCTCTGTCAAGGGAAGTTTTTTTAATTGCCTTTTTGTGTTGCTTAGATTTTTTCTGCAACCTCGAAAATGGTTTCGGGTAGGTCAGACTCATCGCAAGAAATGGTGAATACAAATTCAACATCGTCAATCTTTGAAAGTCTGCGGAGGAACACCTCAAGCTCACCGCTGTCGCGTGAACCAATGCGAAGCGTTGCATCGCCGAAGATGTGTGTTACGTCGTGATTGCCTGCCTTAACGCCTGCAAGAAGACCGTAATATTCATCATAACCGCTGATTGAAAAATCATCAGCATAAATAAGACGTGCCTTATGACTAACGGAAAATGTAAGTGTGCCGCCCTTTTCAACGCAAACAACGTTTCCCAGGCTGGTTTCTGCTGCGCCGTTAACCAATTCAACTAACTTTTTGGTTTTACCTGCGCCCTTTTTTCCGATAATGAGTTTAATCATTTAAATCAGCTCCTTTTTATTTAACACCGCAAAGCGTTACACCTTTGCGGATATTTTACAGCTTTACTTAAGTCTTTTTTCAAGTTCTGCTTTTTGTTCTTCATATCCAGGCTTGCCAAGAAGTGCAAACATATTCTTCTTGTAACTTTCAACACCCGGTTGGTCAAAGGGATTTACGCCCAGCACATAACCGGATATTGCACATGCTTTTTCAAAGAAGTAAATAAGTCTGCCCAAATTTTCCTCATCCGCACGGTCAACCGCAATTTCAAGGTTGGGTACACCGCCGTCGGTATGTGCAAGAACCGTGCCTTCAAAAGCCTTGCGGTTTACAAAGGACATAGGCTTTCCCGACAGGAAGTTAAGTCCATCGCCATCGTTTTCCTCTTTCTCAATAACAACATCACGACCGCTATCGCCGATGGTTACCACCGTTTCAAACATAAGACGCGCGCCATCCTGAACATACTGGCCCATTGAATGAAGGTCGGTTGAAAATGTAACAGAAGCAGGGAAAAGTCCCTTGTGGTCCTTGCCCTCGCTCTCGCCGAAAAGTTGTTTAAACCATTCAGCCATCATGGTAAACCGCGGCTCGTAAGAAACGAGCAGTTCTACCGACTTACCCTTGCGGTAAAACGCATTTCTAAGTGCAGCATACTGGTAGCAGGGGTTTTGCGCCATATCAGCGTTATTATAATCGTTTGCTGCGGCTGCTGCGCCCTTCATAATAGCGTCAATATCACAACCTGCTGCCGCTATGGGAAGAAGTCCCACCGCTGTCAGCACGGAAAATCTGCCGCCGACATCGTCGGGCACTACAAAACATTCGTAACCCTTTTCGTCAGCAAGTGCCTTTAGTGTTCCGCGTGATTTGTCGGTGGTGCAGTAGATGCGGCTTGCCGCTTCCTTTTCGCCGTAACGCTCCTCAAGCAGTTTGCGGAATACGCGGAATGCCACCGCGGGTTCGGTCGTGGTGCCGGATTTTGAAATAATGTTTACCGACACACGCTTGCCCTCACAAATTTCAAGAAGATCTGCAAGGTTTGAACCGCTTATGCTGTTGCCCGCAAAGTATATTTCAGGAACACCCTTACGGATGTTGTTATAATACTGTCCCTTAAGGAATTCAATAGCAGCGCGTGCACCGAGATATGAACCGCCGATACCGATAACTATAAGCACATCGGTGTCAGAACAAATCTTGTCGGCAGCTGCCTTAATTCGTTCAAATTCCGCTTTATCATAGTCAAAGGGCAGGTCAACCCAGCCCAGAAAATCATTTCCAAGACCGTTTTTGCTGTGTATTGCTGTGTGTGCAGCAGCAATCTGTGTCTTAAGACCTTCAAGGTCGTTTTCTCTTATAAAAGTCTTTGCATATGAACTATTAAATCTAAGTCCCATAATATCAGTCCCTTCGTTTTTTCGGTGGAATTAGATTTGTAATTATATTTTACATTATTTTGTACAACTTTGCAAGTATTTAATCTTATATAATTGGCAAATTAATAAAAAATTACCAAATTTTTCACTGTTTTTTCTAACAGTAAGTGTCCTATTCAAAAAGCCCCATAAAAATCCACCATAGTGCCGTCTTGAAATCTTTTTTGCCGACCGTATCACAGGCAACTAAATCAATACTTCCTATCTGCTCTTCTCCGTTATAGATGTCAACGCTGCCGACACGCTGTCCTTTTTTAACGGGTGCATCGACCTGTGTTTCGACATTAACCGTCTGGGTTATGTTTTTGCTCTCGCTTTTTTGCATCAGGGTGCCAAAGGTTCCGTCAGGTTTTATTTCCACCGTTTTTTGAACTCCGCCGTTTATCTTAATGGGTTTAATACTGTCGGTCTGTGCCTGTATTTCGGTATATGCAAAATTTGCAAAGCCGTAATCAAGCAGTTTTTTTGCACCTTCAAAGCGGTCGGCAGAGGTGTCACCCGACATAATCACTGCGGCAAGTTCTAACCCGTCACGCTGAGCGGTAGCCGACAGACAGTATCCCGCGCCCGAGGTTGTTCCTGTTTTAAGCCCTGTTGTGCCCTCGTAAAAACGCACAAGCTTATTCGTATTCACAAGTTCAGATTCACCGTCGCGCAAAGAATCCATCCATACGGTTGAATAGTTTTTGATAAGGTCGTGTTTTATAAGTTCAGACGACATAAGCGCAACATCGTGCGCAGTGGAAATGTGGCCCTCGCTGTCAAGCCCTGTGGCATTTTTAAAGACGGTGTTGGTCATACCAAGTTCCTTTGCACGCTCATTCATCATTGCGACAAAGCCCTCTTCGCTTCCGGCAATTGCCTCGCCCAAAGCCACTGTGGCATCGTTGGCACTGGCTATCACAGCCGCTTTAAGCAAATCATCTACCGTCATACCCTCGCCGACTTCCAGCCATATCTGTGAGCCGCCCATTGATGCCGCATGCTCACTTGTGCTTACCACATCCTCAAGCGACATATCGCCACGGTCAATCGCCTCCATCACAAGTAAAAGCGACATAATTTTTGTAATTGATGCGGGCGGTAACTGTTCATCAGCGTTCATTTCATAGAGTATTTTGCCTGTGTTGACCTCCATAAGAATTGCCGATTTTGCCTTGATGTCAAGGGTGGTTCCCACTGCCGTCTGCTCGGTTGCTACGGCAATCGGCACATCAACATCCGAAATATCACATTCGCTTGAAACGGTGGCAGCACCTACCGATGTTGCACACACGCACATACACAATATTAAACTCAACAAAAATTTCATATTTTATCCTCCTTTAGAATAATACTACTCTAAAAAAGGATATGCAGTTTTAAAATAAATAATTATAGTTTCTTATCATCACCTATTAATTCATAATTCCGCTTTATGACCTTTTCACCGCGCCACGCGTATGCGCGGTCCGATATATCTTCGCCATAGGTGTATTCGTTTCGGTAGAAATCGATAAACTCTTTTATATATGTGTTTTCTGCCTTCGCGTTTGCCGGACACACATCGGCGCACTTATCACAGCCCCAGATTATCTTATTTTCGCAAAGTCGTTCTTTTTCAAAGGGTTGAAGTTCGCCCTTTTTTTGACTTAATGCCGAAAGGCAATTCTGCTTTTTTAGTCCAACAGGACAGGCAGCGGTACATAAGCCGCAACGCTCACATTCGCGATAGTTGTTTTCACACTCTATGTAAAGGTCGGTGACTACCTCGCCCAAAAAGACAAAACTTCCGTATTTTTCTGTAATTAATAATCCGTTGTCACCGCGCACACCAAGTCCTGCCGCGGCAGCCGCCGACACCTCGGGTATGGGTGAATTATCTACAAAAATTTCAAACTGACTTTTCGGAAACTGTTTTTTAAGTTTATTTTGTGCCAAGGTAAGATACCTTTCGCAAATGGGATGGTAATCAGGCACGGCGGCATAGCGGCTGATGTTTTTCGGTGCCTCATCTTTTATTTTATAGGGGAAAGCGCAGATTATCACCGTGCGCGCAGACTGCGGTATTCGCGCTTTTGCGCGGCAATCGAGCAAATGCGGTTTTAGTATGTCAAAGGAACAAAAGCCTATGTTCTTTATTCCCACACTGTTGAAAATTTCAATAATTTTATCCTTCACCGCGCCGCACCCCGCTAAAAAAATCGGTCATCAGTCGGCGGCATTCGTCCTCTTTTATTCCGCCGTATACGGTGATGTTGGTGCCAAAGGGCATTGAGGCAAGGTTTGTCACGCTATCCATAGCGCCCATTGACAAATCGTATGCGCCAAAGACCACCTCGGGTATTCGGGAATTTATAATCGCACCTGCACACATAGGACACGGCTCCAGTGTGACATACAGCGTACAGCCGTCAAGCCGCCAGTCACCCAGCGCTTTACAGGCAGAATTTATTGCCTCTATCTCGGCATGGGACAGCGCATTCCGCTTTTCTTCGCGGTGATTGCTACCCTCTGCAATTATAACGCCGTCCTTTACAATTACAGCCCCTACGGGTATTTCCCCACGGGCTGCAGCCTCACGCGCAAGTTCTATTGCCCTTACCATAAATTTGCTATCCATTTTATCACCGCTTTTCAGGATATATGTATGGGCGGCTAAAAAGCCGCCCCTTTTATAATTTTATAATACGAAATATGTGCAAGCCTCAATAATATTTAGCACAACAAACACAATAATAACTGCGCTTGTGAAAAACCACTTGTACTTTTGCTTTTGTGTGCAGTGATTATCCGCATTTTCAAAAGAATAGATCTGCTTACCGTGGCGGTGAAGCATTAAAACGCCAACGATTGCCAGTAACATACAAACTGCCAAATAAACAAGATATATAACATTTTTTGCGTTTTCGCTTAAAGACGACGGCATATAGTTAAATATCACCGACACAAGATTGTTTGCCGCATGTACTGCAACGCACACCCATACAGAGCCTGTTTTTACATAGATAAATCCTAAAATAAGTCCTACCAGCACCGCAAAAGGTATCTGGTCAAAGTTTCCGTGCATAACACCAAATAATAAGGACGATGTAATAACGGCAAAGCCCTGTCCGTATTTTTTAAGCAGACCTATCATAATGCCGCGGCAGGCAAACTCCTCAACCAAAGCAGGTATCGCCGCCGTTGCAATAATAGAAAGTATAAACCCGAAAATGCCCTTGGGACTGTCACCGTAATCGACATTATATTCAAAGCCGAAACTTCTGAAAAATCCACTGGCATAGGAGACAGAGATGTTAGCAAACGCACAAAAGCCGACACCCAACAAAAACATTGGCAGCGCAGTATCCTTTTTCGGCTTGTCGAAATCGACAAGTTCACCCACCCGCAGACCAGCTGACTTTACGGAAATAACAAAGGGCAAAGTGAACATAAACGTGGATAATACCACCTGCAAAATTTGTTGTACGGCGGGGTTTTGCGCTATTTTATATGCCTCGCCCACATCAATTTTTAAAATGTTAGAGGTCACAAAAAAGTATACATACGACCACACATAACTTATAGCAAAAAGGCATATTGCCGGTATACCTAAAATAATTGCGCGCCGACGAATATCCTTTCTTTCGGCATAGGTTTCAGGTGTAAAACCGTACGGCACAAAGGGTGTATAAGGCTGTGTGTTAAAATTATTTTCCATTTAGAAAGAACTCCTTTGAGTTATTTCCCCAAACCAGACAAATGAATAACGGATTTTTTAGTGTGACAGGTTTGCCTCCTGTCACACTAAAAAAATTATTCGTTTTCTTCTACCGCGCCTGCGTCTGCATCGGCTTCCTCAGGTGTGTCGTTTACCTCGGCCTCGTCGTGTTCTGCCTTAGCAACCGACAGTATGCGCTCACCCTCGGCAACGCGCATAACGCGTACACCCTTGGCAGGACGCGCAAATTCGGAAATAGTATCACCGAAAATACGGATAACAATGCCGTTAGAAGCTATCATTATAATATCTTCGTTGCGTTCAATCGGAAGGGTTGCCGCAACATCACCGTATTTTTCAACCTTGTAGTTGGTAAGTCCCTTACCGCCGCGCGACTGCAGACGGTAGCAGGAGATGGGGCTTATTCGTCCGTAACCGGTTTCGGTAACGGTGAGGATTCGTGTATCCTCCTTACAAAGAGCCATATCCACCACAATATCGTCATCCGCCATATTCATAGCCTTTACGCCGCGCGCAGTTCTGCCCATCGAGCGCACCTGATGTTCGTTAAAGTGGATTGCTTTACCCTTTTTGGTTGCAACAAGCAGGTTGTTGTCGCCGTCGGTCATACGAACGTGCGCCAACTCGTCACCCTCGTCAATAGAGATTGCAATAATACCGCTTTTTCTGGTGTTCTTGAAGTCGGAAAGCTTGGTACGCTTTACAATACCCTTGCGGGTAATCATACAAATGTAGCGTTCCTCCTCATCATCGGCGGTGACGGGGATGATAACGTTTATCTTTTCACCCGCCATAAGCGGAACCACATTAACAAGGTTAAGTCCCTTAGCGGTACGTGAGCCAACCGGTATCTCGTATGCTTTAATTCTGTAAACTCGTCCAAGATTGCTAAACAGCATAATTCTATCATGGGACGAGCAGACAAACATATTCTCGACACTGTCTTCCTCACGGGTAGTCATTCCTGTAATACCGCGGCCGCCACGGTGCTGAACATTATATGTGTCGGACGGCAGACGCTTAATATAGCCGTTAACCGTTTTTGTTATGACACATTCCTCACGCGGAATAAGGTCTTCAATATCAACCTCACCCGCAACATCGGTGATTTCGGTCTTACGGTCATCGCTGTACTTATCACGAAGATTAAGCGCTTCGGTCTTAACAATCTCAAGTATACGCCGCTCGGAGGCTAAAATCTCATCACATTCCTTGATAAAGTCAAGTTTTTCCTTTAATTCATCAAGTATCTTCTGCTTTTCCATACCTGCGAGTTTACCAAGCTGCATCTGAACAATGGCGGTGGTCTGAATATCGTCAAGACCAAAGCGTTCGGTCAGTGCCTGTTTGCTTTCGGGTATGGTTTTTGAACTTCGGATTATATTTATAACCTCATCAATAAAGTCAAGCGCAATCTTAAGTCCCTCTAAAATATGGGCGCGTTCAGCCGCTTTCTTGCGGTCAAACGCAGTACGGCGACGGATAATTTCACACTGGAAGTCAATGCAGTTTTGAAGCATATCCTTAAGGGTAAGTATCTGTGGCTTACCGTTAACGATTGCAAGCAGTATCGCACCAAATGTGGATTGAAGCGCTGTATAAGAATAGAGTTTGTTAAGAACGACCTGAGCATTTGCGTCCTTTTTTATATCAACTACTATTCTGATACCGCCGTCACGCTTTGAAGAATAGTCAACTACATCATCTATACCCTCAATGCGCTTGTCTGCCGCAAGATCATATATATGCTTAACAAGGTCCTTTTTGCGCACCTTGTATGGAATTTCGGTAATAACAATGCGATATTTGCCGTTTCGGGTTTCCTCGATTTCTGCCTTTCCGCGAACAACAATTCTGCCGCGTCCCGTAGCATAGGCAGCGCGGATTCCGCTTCTGCCCATAATAATGCCGCCTGTGGGGAAATCGGGGCCCTTTATGTGCTGACAAAGCTCCTGCAGGTCGGCTTCGGGATTGTCAATCAGGCAACACATACCGTCGATAACCTCACCCAAGTTATGCGGCGGAATTTCGGTAGCCATACCTACCGCAATACCGCTTGAGCCGTTTACAAGCAGCTGCGGAAAACGGACGGGCAGTACCTCAGGCTCTTTAAGACGGTCATCGTAGTTGGGTACCATATCAACGGTATCCTTGTCAATATCGTCAAGCATACTGTATGAAAGACGGTTCATTTTGGACTCGGTATAGCGGTATGCAGCGGCGGGATAGCCGTCGATGTTACCAAAGTTTCCGTGACCGTCGATAAGCGGATAACGCAGTGAAAAATCCTGCGCCATACGCACCATTGCGTCGTAAACCGAAGCGTCGCCGTGGGGGTGGTATCTACCAAGCACCGAGCCTACGGTGTCGGCACACTTACGGTAAGCCTTATCGGGTGTAAGCCCATTTTCATACATTGTGTAAAGTATTCTGCGGTGAACGGGCTTGAGTCCGTCACGAACATCGGGCAAAGCACGGCCTACCAATACCGACATTGAGTACTGAAGCATACTGCTTTTTACTTCATCGGTGATTTCGACAGGGACAATGTTTGTTTCTTCGCTGTCGGGCCAATAAACCTTTTCTTGTTTAGACATCTTCGCTTTCCCCCTTTCTTAAATATCCAAGTCGGTTGCGTAAATCGCGTTTTCTTCAATAAATTTGCGTCTGGGCTCTACCTCTTCACCCATAAGCATGGTAAAGGTCTCGTCTGCTAAAGCGGCATCCTCCATAGTTACGCGTAAAAATGTTCTGCGTTCGGGGTCAAGGGTGGTTTCCCAAAGCTGATCGGGATCCATTTCACCAAGACCTTTGTAACGCTGAACATCTGCCGTGCCGCCGAGTTGTTCGATATACTGCGCCTTTTCCTCATCGGTAAAGGCATCAAAATGCTGTTTTCCCTTTGAAATTCTGTAAAGCGGTGGCTGCGCAAGATATATGTGTCCCGTTTCAATAAGCTGGGGCATATATCGGAAGAAGAAGGTAAGAAGAAGTGTTCTTATGTGGCTTCCGTCAACATCGGCATCGGCCATAATAACTATTTTATCATAACGAAGCCGTGAAATATCAAAGTTTTCAGCAATTCCCGTACCCAAAGCCACGATAACGGGGGTAAGTTTATCGTTGCCGTAAACCTTATCCTCACGCGCCTTTTCAACATTAAGCATCTTGCCCCAAAGAGGAAGAATTGCTTGATATGTGCTGTTTCTTCCCTCTACTGCGCTACCGCCTGCAGAGTCACCCTCTACAATAAATATTTCGGTCTTGCTTGGGTCGCTTGAAATACAGTCGGTAAGTTTTTCGGGCATACGGGTTTTATTTCCGATACCTGATTTATTTCTTGATGCTTCGCGCGCCTTTTGGGCAGCCTCACGCGCGTTGGACGCTGCAATCGCCTTTTCAATAACAATCTTTGAATCGGCAGGATTTTCCTCAAGGAATTTATAAAGCTGGTCATTTACAATATCACGCACCAGCTGACCGATAGAGGTGTTACCAAGTTTTGCCTTAGTCTGACTTTCAAACTGCGCGTCGGCAAGTTTTACCGAAACTACCGCTACAAGTCCCTCTAAAATATCGTCTGCTTTAAGGTTATCGGTTGATTCTTTTAACTTTTTAAAATCGTGCGCGTATTTATTTACTATCCTTGTTACTGTCTGGCGGAATGCCTGTTCATGTGTACCGCCGTCGATAGTATGAAGTGTATTTGCAAATGATAAAATTTTACTGTCGTATGCAGTTGACCAAAGCAGAGCAATTTCTGCGGTGCTGTCGCCCTTGCTGCCTGAAAGATAGATTACATCTTTAATAAGACTTTCTTTTTTAATGCCCGCAAGAAGATATTCTACATAGGACTTTATACCGCCCTCAAAACAAAGGTCGTCGCTACGGTCTTTGGTATATGAATCTTCACGCTTGTCGGTAAGTACAATACGAATACCTGCGTTAAGGAATGCCTGCTCACGAAGTCGTGTCAAAAGCGTATCATAATCGTAGGTGGTGGTGTCGGTAAAGATTGTCGGGTCGGGTTTAAATGTAACGGTAGTTCCCGTTTCCTTTGTATCACCGACAACATCAAGGTCGGTTACAATATTACCCTTTTCATATCTTTGCTTGTAAATATGTGTGCCGTCACGAACCTCAACCTCAAGCCAACTTGACAGCGCGTTAACAACCGACGCGCCTACGCCGTGAAGACCGCCCGAAACTTTGTAACCGCTGCCGCCGAACTTGCCGCCTGCGTGCAGTATGGTAAATACAACCGTAACGGTGGGAATTCCTTTCTGCGGGTTTATACCTACAGGTATACCACGTCCGTTATCGGTAACGCGGATAATTCCATCATCAAGAATTTCAACCTCGATTTTGTCGCAATATCCTGCCAATGCTTCGTCGATAGAATTGTCGACAATCTCATACACAAGATGGTGAAGACCGCGCTCTCCCGTAGAGCCGATATACATACCCGGCCTCTTTCGCACTGCCTCAAGCCCCTCAAGTACCTGTATAGAGGTTTCATCATACTTTTCGGTAACCTGTAAATTAAGTTCGTCACTCATAAAGTTTCTCCTTTTTGAGATAATTACTAATTAATAATTATTTAAAGCGAATCAATATATCCTGTTCTTTTCATCAATGTGTTTGATGAAAGTTGTGAAAGATATACTCGCATTTCGCCTTTACCCTTACTTGCTACTACAAAGGATTTTGGTAATTCATAACTTGTGGTAATTACTTTTTTTTCTTTTTCCGCACGGGAAAGAAAATCACGCGTTCTTTTTGAAACGGTTGCGTTATCAAGGTCAAATATGCCGATTATTTCATCTGTTTTAAGCATGGTGTTGTTACCAAGATGTATATACATTAAACAACCGCACCGTCCCTTATTTCAATTATCTTGCCGTCACGAAGTCTTTGCACATTTGACGGGTCGCAACAGGTAATAAAGCTTTGCCAATCGCGGATATGGTTTAAAATATAATTTTGACGCGTGACATCGAGTTCGCTCATAACATCGTCCAATAAACAAACGGGATACTCACCGGAAATTTCGTTTATAACCTCTGCCCCTGCCAATTTTAATGACAGCGCAACACTTCTTTTTTGTCCTTGTGACCCGTAGTTTCTGACATCAATGTTGTTTATTTTAAATTCAATATCATCTCGATGCGGACCTACCGAAGTAACGCCTGAATACATATCATTTTTTCTGGAATTTTTTAGTTTTTCCAATAGCATTGTTCCTTCATTATTTGCAACATACACAGCTTCTATTTTTTCTTTTCCGCCTGATAATCCGTAATATATTTCAGGAACATATTTTCCTATAATTTCAAGAAAATTTTTTCGGTATTTAACAATCTTTTCACCGCAGTCAGCAATCTCTTTTTCAAATACATCAAGCATAACCGAAAGCGAACCATCGTATTTGTAATCCTTTATTATTTGATTTCGCTGCATTACTGCGCGTGTATAACTGCGCAATATTTCAATATAATTAGGATACAACTGCCCTATTGAAATATCTAAAAACCGTCTGCGTTTATCAGGTCCGCCGGATACAAGTGTTAAATCGGTAGGAGAAAATACAACAGCATTAAAATTTCCAGCCAAAGCGGACGGATTATTTAACTTTTTTTCATTTATATATGCCGTTCTTTTTTCACCGAATATCATCTGTACCTGAGTTTCAACACCTGATGAAAAAAAACTCATCTTATTTTTAGCACTGCTTTCGCCAATTTTTATAAAATTTGACTCTTTTGAAGTGCGAAAACTTTTAGCGCCTGTAAAAAGCCAAATGGCTTCAATAATATTGGTTTTTCCCTGTGCATTTTCGCCGCAAATTACATTCATTCCATAATCTGCATTTATATACAAAGATGAAATATTTCTGTAATTTGATAAGTTTAATTCTTTAACCAGCATTTTTAATTATAAGGCGGTTTTCATCAAGTTCGGCAATATCTCCAAGACGAAGTTTTTTTCCTCTTTGGACACATATTTCACCGTTTACCTTAACCGCACCCTCTTGAATATATATTTTTGCCTGACCGCCGGTCATAACAAATCCGGCAAGTTTAAGCGCCGCATCAAGACGGATATATTCTTCTTTAATAGAAAGTTCTACCATTTTTATTTCAACCTCATAGGCATTATAAGATAAAGAAATTCGTTGTTGTTTTGGTCGGCAGATGTTATTGTAACACCTGCATTTGCACCGTTAAACTTAAACAGTACGTCACCGCTGTCACATCCGCGCAGAGCTTCTTGTAAATAACGGCTGTTAAGACCTATTTCAAACTCATCGCCATCAAGATTAATATTAAATTTTTCCTTTGCTCTTCCTACAGAGGTTGCGCAGCTTATTATTACCTCATCACTTTTAAACGCGTAACGAATAGGTGTTGAAAAAGTATCATTTATAAGAAGTGATACACGCTCAACTATATTTATAAAATCATTACTGTTCATAACTGTACTTTGTTTAAATTCTGTCGGAATTATTTTTTCGTAGTTTACAAACTCACCCTCAAGTAAACGGGAAATAAAAATATAACCGCCGATATTAAAGGAAATAAGTCTTTTTCCTACAGTAATTTCAACTTTTTCTACAGTTTCATCAATAAGTTTTACAGCCTCATTTACAGCCTTTCCCGATGCTACAAATTCTATCTTCTCATTAATATCAATCTTTTTTCTTCTTATAGCAAGGCGATATCCGTCAATCGCAACAAACTGTAAAATATTATTTTTTATTGAAATATTAATACCTGTAAGGATTGGACGGGTACCCTCTATCTGTGCGACGGCAAAAATTGTTCCCTTTACCATATCGCAAAGAGTTTCGCCATCAATATTAATTTTTGTTCCCTCTGACACAGACGGCATTTCAGGAAAATCACTTGCTGACATTCCCATAATATCAAATACTGCCTCACCGCTTCTTATGTGACACATAAGACGGTCATCACTTTCAATCTCAACCTCAATAGCGCCGAGTTTTCTTAAAATATCAGCAAGAAGACGGGCATTTATTACAATATCTCCCTCTTCATCACACTTACAATAAAGCTCCTTCTTCATTCCCATTTCAAGATTGTAAGAGGCTAATGTAAGTCTGCCCTTTTCCGCGGAAATAAGTATTCCCTCAAGCACAGGCATTGATGTTTTAGAACCTACCACCTTTTGAAGTCTTGACACCGCGTCAAGAAGAGAAGCTCTTTCAACTGTAAATTTCATAAAATTTCCTCACAAACAATTTTTTCTTTAAAAAATAAATTAATATATAACAGTAATAATAAGGTATGTTAAAACGGTGGAAAACTATATTTCTTATAATAGACAAGCCTTTTTTTAATGTTTAGAAAATGTTGAATAAAAATTTTATAATTATAATAAGTTTTTAAAAAGTTTAAAAGTGTTAAAAATTCTTAAATAATTAACATTAAAAAAGTGGATAACTATTGACCGCTTTTAAGATTTTTTATAATATCATCAACAAGTTCTTTTTCATACGGCTTGTCCTTTAAAAATGCTTCAACACGGTTTACATTATAAAGAACAGTGGTGTGGTCTTTACCAAATGATTCACCAATTGCCTTATATGAAAGTTCGGTTGTTTCACGTGCTATGTACATGGCAACCTGACGGGCAAGAGCCAAAGAAGCGGTTCTTCTATTAGAAAGAATATCACTTTCTGAAACGTTGTAAGTTCTTGCAACCTCACTAATAATTTTTTCAATCTTTATAGGCTCAGGTAAAGTGTCGGTGATAACATCCTTTATAAATGTCTGAACAATAGAAAGGGTTGGTGTTTTCTTTTGAATATTAATAAATGCCTGAAGTTTTTTAATAACACCCTCAATTTGACGAGTATTTGATTTAATATTTTCTGCTATGTAAAAAATTAAATTTTCTTCAAGTTCAATATCGCTTTGAAGTGCCTTACGGCGAATAATACCTACACGGGTTTCAAAATCAGGAGCGTCAATGTCAGCGAAAAGACCGGCTGAAAGACGGGAACGGATACGTTCGTCAAGAGTTTTAATATCCTTAAGAGGACGGTCAAGGGTTACTACAATCTGTTTTCCGTTTTGATAAAGGGCATTAAAGGTATTAAAAAATTCCTCCTGAGTTTGATCTTTACCTGCAATAAAATGAATATCATCAAGCAAAAGAACATCAACATTACGGTACTTATTTCTAAAATCATCAATAGTACCCATTCCAAGTTTACCCTCATGAAGCGCCTGAATAAGTTGATTGGTAAAATCTTCACCGCGGACAAACTCAACCTTTTTACCAATATACTTTTTCTTAATATAATTTTTAATAGCCAACATAAGATGTGTCTTACCAACACCTGATGGGCCATAAATAACAAGGGGATTATAAATTATTGTAGGACTGTCAGCAACAGCCATAGATGCCGCATGTGCAAAACGGTTGGTAGAGCCGACAACAAAATTATCAAATGTAAAGAAATCCTCAAAAGTAAGACCTGCACTTTCGTGTTCAGCCTTTAAAATTGATTCTTCATCATCAGCGATAATAAATCTTACGGGAATTTTAAAGCCCATAACCTTTTCAACAGCAGAATTTATAATTTCGCTGTAAATATTTTCAATCATTCCGCGAATATATTCATTTGTGGCGGAAAGCACAAATTCATTACTGCTTATTGATTCCGGTGTTAAGTAAATAAAAAAGGTATCAAAAGCAATTTCTGAAATATTCTTTTTGCATTCTTCACAAACGGCTTCCCAAATATCATGATGTGACCTTACTGCCATCTTTTTTCCCCTTTTCTGTATAATATATAAATATATATAATAATATAAATAATAATACATTATAGAGTATATCATAAGTTATCCACATTTTCAATATAAAAAGATGAAAAAACAGCAGAAATTTTCTGCTGTTTTTAAATTATATTTTTTCAATTTTTAATATTTCAACACTTTTTCCGCTTACTTTAAAGGAAACATTAAATTCTGCAAAAGACATTTTATAAATTCTGTTTTCATCCTCTTGATAAGCAGGTCGTGGATCTTCGGCAATACAGTTTATAAGCGCCTGTTTTTTATCCTCAGGAAAACCGCAAAAAACAGAATTTTCATAAATTACATCTAAACGGTAATCTTTAAATTCTGATGAAAAAGAACCTTTCGCATCCGTCTTACAATCACAATACGGAATGTAAGGTTTTATGTCATAAATAGGCGTTTTATCGAGCAAATCAACCCCGCTTACAATCAAAATGCTGCCCATCTTTTCGCTTTTTTCTATTCCTTCAAACTTAACACAGGAAAGACCTAAATTATTAGGGCGAAAGGGGGAGCGAGTAGCAAAAACACCAAGATGTAGATTTCCGCCAAGACGGGGAGGACGCACAGTCGGCGACCATTTTTTACGGTGGTTTTTTGAGAAATCAAAAAAAAGCCAAAGGTGCGAAAATTCTTCAATTCCGCGAAGAGCATTGTCGTCTTGAAAGTCTTTTTCAAAAATAATTTTACCCAAAAGATTTGGAACGCGACCGCTTTGACGCGGAATACCGAATTTCTCGCGAAAATCTGTGCGGATAAACGCGATTGGCTTAATTTCCACTTTCATCACCTCTTTTTTAGATTATATAACCCAAATTAAATTAAGTCAAATTAAATAATGACAAAAAATTTAATTTATGGTAAAATAAATAAAAAAATAAAGGGGAATTGTTATGCAATTTAATGTAAATAGCCCGATTTTGTTTTTAATAGTGGCAGTTGTAATTGCGATAGTACTTGCGCAGTCGGTGTTTTTCCTTGTAAAAGCGTGGAAGCGAGGCAAAGAAATAGGAATGGACCGCAAAAAATTGCGCAGAATAGCGCTATCCGCCGCAATTTTTACAATAGCGCCTGCAGTAGCAATAGTTGTAAGCGTTATCACCTTGGCAAAGGATCTTGGTATTGCGCTGCCTTGGTTGCGGCTTAGCGTTGTAGGCTCACTTTCTTATGAAACTATTGCCGCTACAAATGCGCTAAACGGTATGGGCCTTAAATTCGGTGAAGTACAAAGTCTTACAGCAACCCAATATGTGACGGTAGCGTTTGTTATGACAATCAGCATAATGGTGGGAATTTGGCTTGTACCTGTGCTTTGCAAAAGGATGCAAAATGGCTTGGTAAGTATGAAAAACCGTGATAAAAAGTGGTTGGATATATTCCAAGCGTCAATGTTTATCGGTATGATTTCGGCATTTGTAGGCTTTGTTTTTTGTGATTTTTCTACTGTTTTTTCAGGATCTCTTACGGGACTTATTCCCGTTTGCGTAATGGCAGTTTCAGCCGTTACAATGTTGCTTGCGGGAGCAGCTGTAAAGATTTTTAAGGCAAAGTGGATTACCGACTATGCTTTACCGCTTAGCCTGATTGTAGGAATGGCAAGTGCCATACCGATAACCGCATGGCTTTCTTAGGAGGTGGGGAAGAATGAAAACAAACAATAAAAGTTATATTGAAAATGTATATTCATGGGGACTTAAATGGAATATCTTTGTAATGATAATTCTTTTCCTTTTCCCCGTTACCGTAGCAATCCTTTATAAAGCGCTTCCCGATTGGAATGGTCTTTTAAGGGGACTTGTTGCCACAGCCCCGATGTATTGGGCGGTGGGCATTGTTGAGGTTATAACCTACATACCCATGCTTGGAGCAGGAGGTTCATATTTATCCTTTGTAACGGGCAATATTTCAAATTTAAAATTACCCTGTGCGCTGGGTGCGCTTGAACAGGCGGGTGTCAAGGCCGATACCGAGGAGGGTGAGGTTGTATCCACCATTGCAATTGCCGTTTCAAGCATTGTTACAACCCTTATAATTATAATCGGTGTATTGCTTATAATTCCGCTTCAACCAATACTTCAGCACCCTGTATTACAGCCTGCTTTTGCGCAGATTTTACCTGCATTATTCGGCGGATTGGGCGTAGTTTTTATCTCAAGAAACTGGAAAATTGCAATAGCGCCTATAACCCTTATGTTGCTGCTTTTCATATTCTCACCCTTAGGCGAGGGGGAGGTTGGTATTATGGTGCCTGTAGGGGTACTATTTACCATTGCGCTTAGCAGAATTATGTATAAAAAGGGTTGGATTTAAAATGACATATTTATATATAATTTTAGGATTTTTAGCCGTACTTTTGGGTGTGATTTTTATTCGCACCGTCACCTTTAAACCTAAAAAACAAATAACCCCCGACACAGATACCGTTTTATTTGACAAAGACTCTGCCATTTTAGCACTTGCCCAGCTTGTAAAATGTAAAACGGTGTCCTACTACGACAAGGCGCTTGAGGACGATGCTGAATTTGAAAAACTGATTGATATGTTGCCTTCCCTTTATCCCGAAGTTTTTCGTGTGTGTGAGTTTAAAAAATTGCCCGACCGCGCACTGCTTTTTTGTTGGAAAGGAACTTCGCACGATGCACCGTCGGTTATGATGGCGCATTATGATGTAGTACCCGTTGAGGAGCAGTATTGGGAAAAACCGCCCTTTTCTGCCATTGTTGAGGACGGCGTTATGTGGGGACGAGGAACGCTTGACACAAAGGTAACGCTAAACGCTGTAATGACAGCCGCAAATACGCTTATAGCGGGCGGTTTTGTGCCCGAGCAGGACATATACCTTGCCTTTTCGGGCGGCGAGGAGATAAACGGAAAGGGCGCCGAAAACATAGTTAATTATTTCGTTGAAAACGGCATAAAACCCGCTTTAGTTGTGGATGAGGGCGGCGCAGTAGTAGAAAATGTTTTCCCCGGTGTCACCGCACCCTGCGGACTTATAGGAATTGCTGAAAAGGGTATGATGAACCTTGAATTTTCTGTTGAAACAAGCGGAGGACACGCGTCTGCACCAGCGCCGCACACACCTATCGGTGAGTTATCAAAGGCTTGTTGCAGGGTGGAAGATAACCCCTTTAAAATGCATATTACCGATCCTGCAAGTAAGATGTTTGATACGCTCGGCAGACATTCAAATCTGCTTTTCCGTATGATTTTTGCTAATATGTGGCTGTTTAAGGGTGTAATAAATCTTTTTTGTACAAAAAGCGGCGGCGAAATAAACGCGCTTGTACGCACCACGGTCGCCTTTACACAGTCGACAGGTAGCAAGGCGCCTAATGTTATTCCGCCGACTGCGTCTATGGTGGCAAATCTTCGTCTTAATCCTGAGGACAGTATAGAATCTGCGACTGAGTATATAAGAAAAACAATAGCAAACGACCGCATAAAACTTAATGTGGGCAGCAGTATGGAGCCAAGCCCCATATCCGAAACCGACTGCGACGCGTGGAATAAGGTTGAGCGCGCAGTGGCATCCACCTGGAAAGGATGTATTGTGTCACCGTATCTGATGGTACAATGTTCTGACAGCCGTCATTACCGCGATTTATCGAACCATGTTTACCGCTTTTCTGCGATGGACCTAACGGCAGAGGAACGCCGTACAATTCACGGTCATAACGAGCGCATACGACTTGAATGTGCCTGCCGTGCGGTTGAGTTTTATATAAGACTGATGCGTCAGTGCTAAATAAAAAACAACAAAAAAGAACTGTTTCGAATATGCGTGTTCTCCGCTAAGGAGAACACGCAACGATATAAATCCCTTGCGGGATTTGCGATATTCCCTATGAGAGCGATATTTGCCTGTGGCAAGCGATATGCCCTGCGGGGCGTGGGGGGTTTATATCATATCGCATCAGAGCGAAGCAACGATATATCGCACGAGCAAGGCGAGTATATCGCGTTTGCAGAGCAAACATATCAACTAACACAAAAAAGAGAGAACAAAGCGGTCATATTGCCGCATTGTTCTCTCTTTTAGTCGTTATATTAGGTTGGACTAGTCAAATGTGATGCTAATGCTTTGGTGAACTTATAACCTTTACGCTAAGAATAGAACTGTTAATGAAATATTACAGAAGGCTGAAATTAACAATAAGTGCTGCGAATACGATGGAAACCATTGAAAGCAGCTTAATAAGAATGTTAATTGCAGGGCCGGAGGTATCCTTAAACGGATCACCTACAGTGTCGCCGACAACAGCTGCCTTGTGGCTGTCAGAGCCCTTACCGCCGTGTGTACCGCTTTCAATATGCTTTTTAGCATTATCCCAAGCGCCGCCCGAATTAGACATAAATACTGCAAGCAGGAAGCCTGATGCAGTAGCGCCTGCAAGCATACCCACGACACCGCTGCAGCCTAAAAGCAGACCGGTAACAACGGGTACTACAATAGCAACTATGGTGGGAAGTATCATTTCACGAAGACTTGACTTTGTGCAAAGGTCAACGCATCTGGCGTAATCGGCATCCGCAGTACCATCCATAAGTCCTGTAATTTCCTTAAACTGACGGCGGACTTCCTTAACCACGCTTTGAGCCGCACGGCCGACAGATTCCATAGTCAGCGCTGAGAAAACGAATGGCAGACAAGCGCCGATAAACAGACCGATAAGAACGGTAGGATTCATAAGACTTAAATCGGCAATTTTCTGGTCACCGCCGTCAATCGATTTAATCTTGTCTATATAAGAAGCCATAAGTGCAAGAGCAGTAAGTGCGGCAGAGCCGATAGCAAAGCCCTTACCTGTTGCGGCGGTTGTATTTCCAAGGGAATCAAGGGCATCTGTGCGTTCACGCACCTGCTCCTCAAGACCTGCCATCTGAGCAATACCGCCTGCGTTATCGGCGATAGGTCCGTAAGCGTCGGTCGCAAGGGTGATACCCAAAGTCGAAAGCATACCCACTGCTGCAAGAGAAATGCCGTAAAGACCTGAATTTGCACTTGCAGCGCCGCCCGATACAAAGTATGCAACCAGTACGCAAACGGCAATAATAACTATCGGCAGCGCGGTAGAAAGCATACCAAGGGAAAGGCCGCTGATTATAGTTGTGGCAGAACCGGTTTCCGAAGAAGCAGCAAGTTTACGGGTGGGCTTATATGAGTCGGAGGTGAAGTATTCGGTTGACTGACCGATAAGAACACCTGCGATAAGACCGGCAAGGATTGCAAAATACAGAGATTGATTATCTTTGCCGAGTACGAAATAAACGAGCGGGAATGCGACAAGCGCAATAACAATAGCAGAGAAATTAGTGCCGCGGCTGAGTGCTTTGAGAAGATTTTTCTGACTTGCACCCTCTTTAGTGCGGACAAGGAATGTACCAAATACAGAGCAGATGATACCAATAGCCGCTAAAAGCATAGGCAACGCCATAGCCTTAATGTCACCGAAAGCCGCAATACCGAGAGCGCAGGATGAGATTACCGAGCCGACATAAGACTCGTAAAGGTCAGCGCCCATACCCGCAACGTCGCCAACGTTATCACCAACGTTGTCGGCGATAACGGCAGGGTTTCTGGGGTCATCCTCAGGGATGCCCGCTTCAACCTTACCGACAAGGTCGGCACCCACATCGGCAGCCTTGGTAAAGATACCGCCGCCTACACGCGCAAACAGTGCCATTGAGGAAGCGCCCATACCAAAGGTAAGCATAGCGCCTGAGATTTCTGCAGGCGAAAGATTAAATACATACTTAAGTAGGAAGAACCAGATGGAAATATCAAGAAGTCCAAGTCCTACAACCGTAAAGCCCATAACCGAACCTGCGGAAAATGCAATACGCAGTCCGCGGTTTAACCCCTCACGGCATGCATTTGCAGTACGCGCGTTGGAAAGGGTTGCAATCTTCATACCGATAAATCCCGAAAGAGCCGAGAAAAAGCCGCCTGTGATGAAGGCAAACGGAACAAAGGGAGTAAGAAGACCGGTAAGCGACATAATGCCGATAATCGCAAACATAGCCAGGAAGAACACGGCAACGATTATGTACTGACGCTTTAAATAGGCGTTGGCACCTGCCCTTATTGACATAGAGATTTTTTTCATTTTGTCGGTGCCCTCAGAAAATTTAAGGACTTTTTTTGCCATTAAAAGAGCAAAAAGAAGAGCAATTACTGCACCAACGAAAGTAAAAATAACAAGATACTTTTCCATAAATAAATCCTTTCTTGTCATAGTGCTGACTTAAAACACTAATATTTGTGTTTTAGGGGAAATATTATTATACACCTTTGTTAAATGTATGTCAATGTTTTTAAAGCTTGTTGACATCGGCATCGGTGATAAGATGGAAGCCTGCGGCCTCAAGAGCGGTCTCGGCATTTTTGTTATCAGCCACACGAAGCACTACATACGCGTGCTTTTCGGTGCGTGCCATAAAAGCATAAAGATATTCCATATTTATCGAAGCCTTATCAAGTACAGCAAGTGCGGATGAAAGTTTGCCCGGTGCATCGCCGATTTTCACACCCACAACATCGGTGGTTTTAATGAGGTATCCCTCATCGCTGAGTGTTTTAAGTGCGGTTTCATTGTCGTTTACAATAAGACGAAGAATACCGAATTCCTCGGTATCTGCGATAGAAAGCGCACGGATATTTACATTGTGACGAGCCAAGGTATCGGTGATTGCAACCAATGCACCCTGCTTATTTTCTACAAAAACAGTAAGTTGTTTTAACGACATAAGTAAAATCCTCCTTTAATCTATCAGTTTACGCTTGTCAATCACGCGTACAGCCTTACCCTCGCTACGGGCAATGCTTTTAGGTGGCACAAGATGCACTGAAGGATTAATGCCAAGCATGGTTTTCATAGCGGCGGCAAGTGATTTTTCAAGCGCCGTTACACCGCTTACGGTATCGGTAAACTGTTCGGGATTCATTTCAACATTTACATCAAATGTATCGGTGTTATTAGCGCGGTCAACAACAATCTGATAGTTGGGCTGATAACCCTCGTTGAGAAGCACCGTTTCAATCTGGCTTGGGAATACGTTTACGCCGCGGATAATCATCATATCATCACTTCTACCCATCGGCTTTGACATCTTAATATGCGTTCTTCCGCAAGAACATGGTTTGCGGGATAGCACACAGATATCGCGTGTGCGGTAACGGAGAAGCGGAAACGCTTCTTTATCAAGAGAGGTGAATACAAGTTCACCCTTACTGCCCTCGGGCAGCACCTCGCATGTATCGGGGTCGATAATTTCGGCAAGGAAGTGGTCCTCGTTGATGTGCATTCCTGACTGTTCTTCACACTCGAATGCCACACCAGGTCCGCTGGTTTCGGTAAGGCCGTAAATATCGTAAGCCTTGATGCCAAGCGCCTTTTCAATGCCGCGGCGCATCTCCTCTGTCCAAGGCTCTGCACCGAAAATTCCCGCTTTCAAGGAAAGGTCGTCGGGGTTAATACCCTTTTCCTTAATATATTCGCCGATATAAGCGGCATAGGACGGGGTGCAGCAAAGAATGGTTGCGTTAAGGTCGGTCATAAACTGCACCTGACGTTCGGTATTACCAGAAGACATCGGAAGTGTAAGGCAACCCACCTTGTGCGAGCCGCCGTTTAGACCTGCGCCGCCTGTAAACAGACCGTAGCCGTACGCCACCTGACAAACATCCTCGTCAGTGCCGCCCGCCGCGACTATTGCACGGGCACAGCAATCTTCCCAAAGGTCGATATCGTTTTGTGTGTAAAAGGCAACTACACGGCGTCCGGTTGTGCCTGAGGTTGACTGAATTCTTACACACTCATTCAGCGGTTTTGCGAGCAGACCGTAGGGGTATGCATCACGAAGGTCAGCTTTTGTGAGAAACGGTAACTTGTGCAGGTCCTCAATACCGTGAATATCGTCGGGAGACACACCCTTTTTATCCATAAGGTCACGGTAGTAGGGCACATTTTCGTAAACGTGCTTTACCTGCTTCACCAATTTTTCCGATTGAAGCCGTTTAATGCTGTCAACGGGCATTGTTTCAATTTCTTTTTGATAGTAGCGCTTTTGCATTTGGTGGTCATCTTCTTTCTTTAAAAGCAATGAAGTTTAATTCTTATAACCTAAATCAAAGGCTTTTTTATTCATTTCAACAAATTTTTCGGCAACGGTGTTTTCAATGGCGGCAATCCATTTTTCGTAAGGAATGTCGAAGTTTTTAGCCGCTGCGCCCATAAGTACGATGTTAACTGCCTTTGAAGAACCTGCAGTCTCAGCAAGAGAGAGCGCATCAAAGGCTTCTATATCGATACCCTTCGCTGTAAGTTCATCAAGAACATTCTCGGGATATTCTGCTGCGCCTATAATTACGGGCATAGGGTCAATTTGCTGTGTGTTTACAATGATTTTGCCGCCCTGTTTAAGATAGGGCGCATAGCGTGCTGCCTCAAGTTTTTCAAAGGAGATAATTATATCGGCTTCGCCTGCGGTTACAATCGGTGAATACACCTTGTCGCCAAAACGCACATAGGTAACAACCGAACCGCCACGCTGACTCATACCGTGAACCTCGCTTACCTTTACATCGTAACCCTCATCGGTAAGCAGACGACCAAGCAGTTTTGAAGCAAGCAGACTTCCCTGACCGCCGACACCGACAATCATAACACTTGTAGTTTTCATAGCGATATCCCCTTTCATTAAACTATTGCATCAAAGGCACAGAGTTGTTTGCAAACTCCGCAACCGACGCAAAGTGTGTTGTCAATGGCAATCTTGCCATCCTTAATACTGATTGCAGGACAGCCAAGACTCATACATCTTTTACAGAACTTACACTTTTCACTTTCGACTTTAAGACTGGGCATTGCCTTTACCGATTTAAGCAGTACACAAGGTCTGCGTGAAATGATTACAGACGGTTCTTTTGCGGCAAGTTCTTCCTTTATTGCCGTTTCACACGCCTTAAGGTCATAAGGGTCAACCACACGCACACGGTTTATACCAAGTGCGCGGCAGAGCGCCTCAAGGTCAACCTTTGCGGCAACCTCACCCTTTATATTAAAGCCGGTTGTGGGGTTTTGCTGATGTCCCGTCATACCTGTGATGGAGTTATCAAGTATAATTACGGTGGAATTTGTGGAATTATAAGCCACATTTACAAGCCCTGTCATACCCGAATGCATAAAGGTAGAATCACCGATTACCGCAACACTCTTTTGTTCTGCCGATTCACCCCTTGCGGCATTAAATCCGTGCAGTCCCGAAACCGACGCGCCCATACAAAGTGTGGAATCAAGGGCGTTAAGCGGCGGCACTGCGCCTAAGGTGTAGCAGCCGATGTCACCGTGGACGGTAATCTTATTTTTTGCCAGAGTATAGAACATACCTCTGTGAGGACAGCCTGCGCACATCATCGGCGGGCGGTTGGGGATTTCGGAATCGGCACAAACGCTAACTTTATCCTCAAGAGCAAATGCCTTTGCAATAGTGCTTTGTGAAAATTCACCCAAAATTGAAAAGGTGTCCTTACCCACAACCTCGATACCCAGTGATTTTATATGGGTTTCGATAACGGGGTCAAGTTCCTCGATAACATAAAGTTTTTTAACCTTGGATGCAAATTCGCGTATAAGTTTTACAGGCAGAGGATTTGGCATACCGATTTTAAGAATGCTTGGAATATCACCCAAAGCCTCTTTTACATAAAGGTATGAACAACCCGAGGTGATGATTCCCACCTCGTCAGAGTTGTATTCAACCGTATTGAACTCGCAGTTTTCTGCAAGTTCAGTAAGCGCTTTGGTACGCGCTTCGACTACGGGGTGGCGCCTTATTGCGTTGCCCGGCATCATTATGTATTTGGCGGGAGTTTTTTCATAATCCTTAAGCGCCGTGTCAACGGGCTGCGCCGTTTCAACAATCGACTGGCTGTGTGCAATACGGGTGCACATACGAAGCAGCACGGGAGTATCGTACTTTTCGGAAATTTCGAATGCTTTGCGGGCAAAGTCGTATGCCTCCTGCGAGTCGGCAGGCTCTAACATAGGCACTTTGGCTGCAATCGCATAGTGACGGGAATCCTGCTCATTCTGGGAAGAATGCATTGCGGGGTCATCCGCCACACATATCACCATACCGCCGTTTACACCTGTGTAAGAAAGTGTGAAAAGCGGGTCTGCCGCAACATTAAGTCCGACATGCTTCATAGCACAGGCACTGCGTGCGCCTGCAAGACTTGCGCCAAAGGCGACCTCACAAGCAACCTTTTCGTTGGGCGCCCATTCGGAATGAATGTCGTCATATTTAGATAAAAATTCGGTAATTTCGGTTGACGGTGTGCCCGGATAACTTGAAACAACGCGCAGTCCGCCGTCGTGCAGACCGGCAGCCACCGCCTGATTACCAATCATAAGTTTTTTCATAAAAATTACTCCTGTTTACGATTTGTTCTGTGAATCAACCAAGCCTTCGGCGCCGTAAATTTTGCGCAGCTTCGGTTTTTCTATTTTTCCAGTGGGATTGCGCGGTACATCGGAAAAAACAATCTTTCGGGGACGCTTGTACCGCGGCAGCGCTTTACAGAACTCGTTAATCTCATCCTCGGTGCAGGTCATACCCTGCTTGATTTCAATAATTGCGGTTGCAATCTCACCAAGACGGCTGTCAGGCAGACCGATAACAGCAACATCCTTGATTTTTTGGTGGGCTGATAAAAAGTTTTCAATCTGTACGGGGTACAGGTTTTCACCGCCCGAAATAATGACATCTTTTTTGCGGTCGACAAGGTATATAAATCCGTCCTCGTCCTGCATTGCCATATCACCTGTATACAGCCAACCGTCCTTAAGTGTGTCGGCAGTTGCTTTTTCGTCGCGGTAGTAGCAGGTCATAACACCTGGTCCCTTAAGACAAAGCTCACCGACATCGCCTTGCTTTACGGCATTGCCGTCGGTGTCAACTATCTTTACTTCCCAGCCGTAGCCTGCAACACCGATTGCGCCCACTTTATGCACATTTTCGACACCAAGGTGAACAGCCCCCGGACCAATAGATTCAGAAAGGCCGTAGTTTGTGTCGTACTGATGATGCGGGAAATATTCAAGCCAACGCTTTATAAGGCTTTGGGGTACGGGTTGTGCACCAATGTGCATAAGCCGCCAGTTTGAAAGGTCATAGTCGTCAAGACTTATTTCGCCGCGGTCAAGTGCATTCAAAATATCCTGAGCCCATGGCACCAAAAGCCACACGATGCTACAATTTTCGCTACTTGCGGCATCCAGAATGGTACGGGCCTGAGTACCTTTTAGTATTACTGCCTTTGAGCCGACAAGAAAACTGCCGAACCAATGCATTTTAGCGCCTGTATGGTACAGCGGCGGAATACAAAGGAAACAGTCGTCCTTTGTCTGTCCATGGTGCTGCTGTTCGACATGGCAGGCGTGTATAAGACTTTCGTGGTTATGTAAAATAGCCTTCGGGAAGCCTGTTGTACCCGATGAGAAATAGATTGCGGCATCGTCGCTTTCTTGCAGGGTGCATTCGGGGAAGTTGCCCGAATGTTCGGAAATTAAATCATTGTAATCATCCGCAAATGCGGGGCAGGCGCCGCCTAAGTATATTAGGGTACACTGTTTGCTGATTTTATCGGCAATCGCCTCAACTCGACCGACGAACTCGGTGCCGAAGATAAGCACATCCGCCTCGGCAAGTTTTAAGCAGTAATCAATTTCGTCCGACGAATATCTGAAGTTAAGTGGCACTGCCAAAGCGCCCGTCTTTAAAATGCCAAAGTAAATCGGCAGCCAGTCAATACAATTCATAAGCAGTATGGCTACTTTTTTACCCTTGCAGATGCCGTGTGACTGCAGCATATTGGCAAGGCGGTTGGACTTTTCGTTAAATACCTCCCAAGTAATCTTGCGGCGGTAGTAGTCCGAGCGATGTGTTGGCTCAACAAGATCGTATTCGTGCCAGGTGATGCGGCGGTTTTCGGGTTGGTCGGGGTTGATTTCAACCAATGCCGTATCCTGCGCAAATTCCTTGGCATTTTTTTCAAGTACATGAACGATGGTCATAAAAAAATCCTCACAAATAATGTAATTATATTATATATATAAATATACATAATTTCAATAAGCAAGATATACTTTATCACTTTAAAGCGCAAATGTCAAGAAAAGACTGAGATTTGCACGGCGTAAATTATAAAAACTTCTTGACAAACGGAGAAAACGGTGTTAAAGTAAGATAAACATTTTAACGCTTTAAACCGTTAAAGCAAAAGGAAGGTAAATATGAATATTACACCCATTACTGCCGCGGTTGGCAGTAACAGCGTGGCGCTTTTTGCGGTGCCGATGCTGATTTTGTTTTTTGCGCTTATGATTGGTGTGGGCATTGTTTGCCGCAAGCACACCGCAAGTGTTGACAACTTTGTGTTAGGCGGCCGTGCGGTAGGCCCTTGGCTTACGGCATTTGCCTTTGGCACCTCCTATTTTTCTGCCGTAATTTTTGTCGGCTATGCAGGGCAGTTCGGTTGGAATTTTGGACTTGCTTCTACCTGGATTGGTCTTGGCAACGCATTTATCGGCTCGCTTCTTGCGTGGACGGTGCTTGGCCGCCGCACGCGCGTTATGACGCAGCATTTAGGTTCGAAAACAATGCCTGACTTTTTTGAAAAACGCTACAATTCAAAAACGCTTAAGGTTGCGGCATCTTTTATAGTTTTCGTATTCCTTATTCCCTATACGGCTTCGCTTTACAACGGTCTTTCATCTCTTTTTAATAATGTGTTTTCCATACCCTACTGGGTAGTGGTAGTGGTTATGGCAGCGCTTACGGGCGCGTATGTAATTTTCGGCGGATATATGGCAACCGCAGTAAACGATTTCATTCAGGGAATTATTATGTTGGTTGGCATAGTTGCGGTTGTTTGGGCGGTGCTTAAGCAAAACGGTGGATTTACTGCCGCGGTGGAAGCTCTTAGCGCAAGTGAACACGCGGGCCCCGAATTTACTTCAATGTTTGGACCTAATCCAATATTCCTTTTCTTTGTTGTAATACTTACTTCGCTTGGCACTTGGGGACTTCCTCAGATGGTGGGTAAATTCTACTCCATCAAAGATGAGGGTGCAATCAAGAAAGGCACCGTAATTTCTACCGTATTTGCGGTTGTTGTTGCCGGTGGATGTTATTTCTTGGGCGGCTTTGGCAAACTGTATTATAACAAAATGGTATCGGGCGGATTTGTCACCGACAAGGGTGTTGCATTTGACAAGGTAATACCGACGATGCTAAGCGACCTTGCGCCTGTTATTGTGGCGCTTATAATCGTGCTTGTTTTAGCGGCATCAATGTCAACCCTTTCGTCGCTTGTACTTACCTCCTCCTCTACGCTGACGCTTGATGTTGTAAATCCTGCAATTTCACGCAAAAAGGCGGTAAGCGAAAAGAAAAGCGTATTCATTATGCGTTTGTTCATTGTGTTCTTTATCGCAATCTCGGCGGTTATTGCCATTCTTAAGGACAGCATCTGGTCTGATTCGGTGTTTATTGCACAGATGATGGGTGTTTCTTGGGGCGCGTTGGCAGGTGCGTTCCTTGCTCCCTTTATGTACGGTCTGTACTGGAAAAAGACCACAAAGGCGGCGGTTGCGGCAAGTTTTATTTTCGGCACAGGGCTTGAAATCATACAACTTTGCATAAGCGTCGGCTGGATTAGTGTTGACGGCGGAGTGTTAGGTTTTATTTTCAAAAACTCACTTTATTCAGGTGTGTTTGCAATGGTGGGCGGACTTATTATCGTACCGATTGTCAGTCTGCTTACACAAAAGACCAAACCCGAAAATGTCGACGAAATGTTTGTCTGCTATGACGCGCAGGTTGTTACTAACAAAAAGGATTCTTTAGGATAATAAGAATTATTAAATCAGCCGCAGAGGATACATACCCTCTGCGGCTGATTTTATTTATTGTAATTATTAAAACAAAAATCAATAATTTCCTTTTTTATGGGGCTAAAGGTTTTATTTTTGTGATAAATTAAAGAGCAAACGCGGGTTAATTCACAGTCGGTAATAGCAATTTTTTTAAGACGACCTTTTTTAATATGACTTTTCAAAAGCGCTTCGGGCAGTACTGTAACGCCAAGATTTTCTCTTGCGGCAGAAATTAATGCCTGATTACTTACCGATTCGATAACCGGCGAAACGGTAATGTTACGCGCCCCTAGCATATGGCCTAAAAACTCTCTTGAAACGCTATCGTCCTCACGTAAAAGAAGGTCGTATTTACAAAGTTGCTTTAAGGTTACGGTGTCGGGTATGTCATATTCCATTCCGCAGACGGCAATAAGATTGTTGCTTGAAACCACCTCAGATTTTATGCTTGAATCTGAGCCGCGGCCCTGAATAAAAGCAAAATCCAAGGTGCCGTCTGCAATTTTGCTTTCGATAAAGGCGGTCTGGTTAATTGAAAGGTGAACATTAACATCTTTAAACCGCTCTTTTATACCCTTTATTAAAGACGGCATTTGTTGTTTTCCAATGGTTAAGGATGCACCTATTCTTACAAGTGGGCGCGATGAGGAATTTTGCGCCTGCAATTCAAATTCCTCAAAAGAAGCAAGAACCTCCTGCGCTTTTATAAGCAGCGCACTTCCCTCAGGGGTAAGATGAAGCCTTTGATTTATTCTGTTAAACAAAACGATGTTGTAATGTTTTTCAATTTCCGAAATGGTATTACTGACCGCGGGCTGAGCCACAAAAAGCTCCTCTGCGGCGCGTGTTATGCTGTTGTGTTTGCAAACGCAGACAAAAACCCTTAAATGCCTAATTGTCATATTACACCTCATAATTAAATCGTTATAAACTTTATAACATTATAATAGTTTTATTATCGTTAGTCAATCGTTATAATAGAAATTGTAGGAAAAATAATTATAGATTGATTTTAAATCAGGAGGTAAAAATGGGAATTACGGAAATTTTAGGATTGCTCGGCGGACTTGCGCTCTTCCTTTACGGAATGCAGATGATGAGCGGAGGCTTGGAGGATGCCGCCGGAAACAGAATGAAACGAATTTTGGAAAGACTTACAACCAATCGCTTTTTGGGCGTTTCGGTGGGCGCGGGTATTACCGCTGTAATACAGTCGTCCTCTGCCACAACGGTAATGGCAGTCGGTTTTGTAAATTCGGGAATGATGACATTAAGACAAGCCGTTTGGATTATTATGGGTGCAAATATCGGTACCACTATTACAGGTCAGCTGATATCCCTTGATGTTGGAATGTTAGCGCCTTTGTTCGCATTTTTGGGTGTTGCAATGATTGTTTTTCTGAAATCACCGAGGGTAAGACACATCGGTAAGATTTTGGCAGGTTTAGGTGTACTGTTTATCGGTATGAATATGATGGGCGATGCAATGGTGCCGCTAAGGGAATCTGAAGCATTTGTATCCTTGATGACTAAATTCTCAAACCCATTGCTTGGTATACTTGCGGGCGCTGTTTTTACGGCAATTATTCAGTCGTCGTCGGCATCTATAGGAATACTGCAAACCCTTGCAATCGCAGGTGTTATAGGTTTCCCAAGTGCAGTTTATGTGCTTTTTGGTCAGAATATAGGCACCTGTATCACGGCGGTTTTGGCATCCATCGGTGCAAATCGCGCCGCCAAAAGAACGACGGCTATTCACCTGATGTTCAATATCATAGGTACAGTTATATTCACCGCCGTCTGCCTTACGCTTCCCGTTACCAAATGGGTGGCAAACATTACACCCGGCGAAGTGTCAAGACAGATTGCCAATATGCACACTATTTTCAACATCGTGACAACTTTGCTACTTTTACCCTTCGGCACTTATATGGCAAAATTTGCGGAAAAGATTTTGCCCGATGTGGCAGTAAATACAACAGGTGTGTCTTCCCTGTCTTCGCTGTCTGCAGAATACGGCAGAGCAAGAACCACGCTTGGCGCTACCGCTGTGCATACCGACCAGCTTAAGCATGAAATTGTACGCATTGTTGAAATGGCAAGAGAAAACACAAAGAAAGCCTTCGGTGTCATTTTGAAAAACGACGCTTCTGCAGTGGAAGAGATTACCAATACAGAAAAAGAAATTGATGTTTTAAATAAGGAGATTTCTCAATATATATCAAAAATATTGGTCCACAACAACAGCGGACAAAACGTTGCCGACATAGAGCAGTATTTCCTTATTACAGGAAATGCCGAGCGTATCGGTGACCACGCTGTAAATATTGCAGGTTACACCGAGGTAATACAAAACAAAAAGATTGAGTTTTCACAGGATGCACGCACAGAGATTGAAGAGATGCAGACCATTACCGAAAAGGCGCTTAAGAAAACGCTTGAAAGACCGAGAGACACTGCAGAATGGCTTTCGAAGATTGCGGCAATAGAGCAACAGATAGACGATATGACTAAAAAATACCGCGAAACGCACCTACAGCGTATGCGTGAGGGCAAGTGCAGTGAGGAGGCATGTATTCTCTACTCTGAAATGCTTACCGACTTTGAACGTATCGGCGACCATGTGCTGAATATTGCACAGGCATACTCAAAAATTTATGCAGGAGTATAATGATTTTTAATTACCAACCGCCAAGTGCTTCCTTGGCGGTTGACTTTTATTTGTCACAATGATATCATTATTTCAAATTTAGCAAAAGGAGAAATGGCACAATGATACCAGCTCTTATTTTATTTGGCATTACATATATTTTGATGCTGGCTTTTAGCAAATACAGACCGTATATAGCGCTTTCGTCTGCCGCCGTTTTTGTTATCAGCGGTATGCTACCGCTTGAAAAAGTGCTCGGCTCGATTGATTTTAATGTTTTGCTTATGATTGCAGGAACAATGGGCGTAGTAGCGCTGTTTATTGAAAGCAAAATGCCATCTCTACTTGCCGATTTAATAATGGAAAGGGTGCCGAATGTAAAATGGGCAGCGGTGGCACTTGCGCTGTTTGCGGGGATTATTTCGGCCTTTGTTGACAATGTTGCCACCGTTCTTATGGTGGCACCTATTGCGCTCGAGATATGTAAAAAACTTAAAACCAACCCCGTGCCGTTTATTATTGCTGTTGCCGTTTCATCCAATCTTCAAGGTGCGGCAACACTGGTTGGTGACACCACCGCAATTATGCTTGGCTCGGCGCTGGATATGAGCTTTGTTGACTTCTTTTGGTATAAGGGAAAACCCAGTATATTCTTTGCTGTTGAGTTGGGCGCCGTTATTTCCGCAATTATACTGGCATGCTTTTTTCGCAAGGAAACTGCATCTATTCCCAAAGCGGCGCAGCGCACACAGGTCACCGATTACCTGCCTTCTATTTTGCTTGTCGGCACAATAGTGCTGTTGATTGCCGCATCCTTTATACCCAATAAACCCGATATTACAAACGGACTTATATGCTGCTCTTTGATGATAATAGGAATCATATACAATTTTATCCGCAAGAAAAATATAGCGGCTGTTACCAAGCCTTTAAGGGCAATTGATTTTGAAACCATCGGTCTTTTGCTCGGTCTGTTCCTTATGATTGGCGGCATTGCCGAGCAGGGCGTAATCAACGCGGCAGCACGGCTACTGGCAAAAACGGGTGGCGGAAACATTTTCCTGTTGTATACGGTTATTGTCTGGGCGTCGGTGCTTATTTCCGCGTTTATAGATAACATTCCGTATGTGGCAACAATGATACCCGTAATTGCAGGACTTTCTTCGGCGCTTAACATCGACCCTACGGTGTTGTATTTCGGTTTGCTTTCGGGCGCAACTCTGGGCGGCAACTGTACGCCCATCGGCGCTTCGGCAAACATAGCGGGTATCGGTATTCTGCGAAAAGAGGGCTATACCGTAAAGAATGCCGACTTCTTTAAAATCGGTATTCCGTTTACATTAGCCGCCATAATTCCCGCATATATTTACATCTGGCTGTTTTACGGAATATAGGCTGTCTGCTTAACAAATCTGTGTCTGTGGCATATATTGTATATAAAACAGAACAGAGGGCGTGACAGTATGATGAACAACGACAATCTTGCAAGAGTGTTTCAAAGACGGGCAGACGCCGCCGCATTTATAAGCGGCAGCGAGAAACACAATACTATTCGCGGCAGAGTGCTATTTTACGGAATGCGTGACGGTGTGCTGGTCCGCGCTGAAATTTCGGGATTACCCGTGACGGACGGGGAATGCAAAAGCCCGATATTTGCGCTTCATATCCATAGCGGCACCGAGTGTGCAGGAAATCAAACCGATGCATTTGCAAAAGCAAACGGACACTATAATCCCAACAACTGCCCCCACCCCTATCACGCGGGTGACCTGCCGCCGTTGTTTGCGGCAAACGGCAGAGCAATTTTGATTTTTTTAACCGACAGATTTACAGTTCGTGAGATTTTGGGAAAGACAATAATTATACACAGCAGACCTGACGATTTTACAACACAGCCTGCGGGCAACGCGGGTGAAAAAATCGCTTGTGGAATTATTAATCCAACCGCAAGATAAAAGTGAATTTGCGCAACATAATTTATATTCGATGCAAACCACCCGTAAGCCAACGGCTTACGGGTGGTTTAGTATCATAAAAACAGGTTATAAATAAAGGTTTTAGACAAATTGTGACAGAGAGATAGTAATCTTTTGTTTTTTATGGTATACTAAAAATACAATCAAAAGAAAGGAAGTAATAAACCATGTCTGTAATTAGCATAAATAAAAACAATTTTGATCAAATAAAAAGCAGTGAGAAAACCGTTCTCCTTGACTTCTATGCCGATTGGTGCGGCCCCTGCCGTATGGTGTCGCCCATTGTGGACGAGATCGCAGAGGAAAATCCGCAGTACCTCGTAGGAAAGATCAATGTTGACGAAGAGGAAGAACTTGCAGGTGCCTTTGGTGTATCGAGCATTCCGACGCTGGTGGTAATTAAAAACGGTGAAATAGTCAATCAGTCGGCGGGCGCAAAGTCGAAGCAACAAATTCTTGCTATGATTGAGGTTTAAATGACGATGCACGTTTATGATATGATTATTATCGGCGGAGGACCGGCGGGATACACTGCCGCTTTATATGCCGCACGTGCCGGTTTAGATGTTGTTTTGCTTGAAAGACTGTCTGCGGGTGGACAAATGGCGCTGACTGGAGACATTGATAATTATCCCGGATTTGAGGAAGGTGTTGACGGCTTTACCCTTGGTATGAAAATGCAGCAAGGCGCAGAACGGTTTGGCGCCAAAACAGAATATGCCGAGGCATCAGGCGTCGATTTTTCCGAGCAGATTAAAAAAGTTGAAACTGCTAACGGTGTTTTCTACGGAAAGACGGTTGTGATTTCTACAGGCGCCAATCCGCGTGAACTTGGAATTCGCGATGAGCAACAACTGATAGGAAAAGGTGTTCATTATTGCGCACATTGTGACGGCAGATTTTACAAAGATAAGACAGTGGTTGTCGTGGGCGGAGGTAATTCCGCTGCGGCAGACGCGCTTTATCTTTCACGACTTGCTAAAAAGGTGTATGTGGTTCACCGCAGAGATACCTTAAGAGCCACCAAGATATACCACGAGCCGCTTTTAAAAGCGGAAAATGTGGAGTTTATCTGGAATAGTACAGTTGCGGAATTCATCACAGACACAAGGGTAAGCGGTGTGAAGGTTAAAAATGTAACAAACAACAGCATAACCGACCTTGCCTGCGACGGTGTTTTTATCAGCATAGGAAGAAAGCCCGCAACCGAATTTTTAAAAGACGCGGTCAAACTCGATAAAAACGGCTATGTAGTTGCCGATGAATCGACCAAAACTAATGTCGATGGAGTGTATGCTGTTGGCGATGTTCGCACAAAGATTCTCCGTCAGGTTGTAACGGCTGTATCGGACGGCGCCGTAGCCGTGCATTATGCCGAAGAATATATTGCATAAAAGCGCTTTTATACAACAAATAAAAACCCAAGGGCACCAAAAAGGTGTCCTTGGGTTTTTGGTCGAGATGACAGGATTCGAACCTGCGGCCTCTGCGTCCCGAACGCAGCGCTCTACCAAACTGAGCCACATCTCGATAAACTATTAAAATTTTGCAACAAATATGCACTTGTGCTTTACCGTCGCACTGCTACGCAGCGCCAACTCTTGCGGTGCCCGAAAGTTGTTATCGGCTTGGAGCGCCGACAACAACTTTCGACCGCTACGCCATTGTCGCCCTCCCTGCATCTGCCACAGGCAGCGGTCGGGCTCAATGCTACCAAACTTAGCCACATCTCGTTATTTGGCTTTTAGCCTATCTATTATATATAACTAAAGCCAAAAAGTCAACACAAACTTTAATCTTTTTGTGTGTCACAGGTGTCCTTGTCGCACACGACTATTTTGTTAATCCATCTTTCGTTTATTGGCAGGAAAATGTTTGCGGTGGGCCCTACCAACAAGGCACATACGACAGTACCGATGCCGACTGCGCCGCCGAGCCACCAGCCAATGCCTACAAAACTTAAATCACAGACAATCCTTACCAAACCGAATTTTAATTTGGATTTATCGGCGATTACGACCGAAACCAAATCGTTAGGACCTGTACCTGCATTTGACTTAATAACAATTGTCATACCAAATGCAAGTATTGCGCAAGCCACTGCCATTAAAGGCAAAGCCGCCCACAAGGATAGTTTTGTCGGGAAAAGCGGCAATAAAAGAAATTTGAAAACATCAATAATTGGACCGCCGAATGCCATACAGACCACCGTGCCCAATTTTATGTAACTGCGGTCAACAATAAGCAGGACCACGATAATCAAGAAACAAAGCAACAAATGCGTATTTCCGTGCGTGAGAAGAGGATGGTTTATTACTGAACCTAGGGCTGAATGTGTGCCCTGCACCAAGACATTAAAGGGGTCTGTCCCCTGCCCTGACAGCAAAAACAGAGTCACACCAAAGTGGGCGACGGAAAGTCCTAACAACAGGATGGCAAGACGCAAAGCAGCAGATTTTATTCTTTGTTTCACAATACACTCCTCCTGAGACTGTCTTTAGTACATAATATGCTTGTGTGAAATTAGAATACAAAAAACTGTGGTACGACAATAATCATACCACAGAACTGAAAATAATACAAGTGAGAAAGCAGTTGATAACTTTGTTTTTTAACAGTAAAAACGCTAAAAGAATAATGGCTATTCCTGTCTTGTTAAAATAGTATAAAATAATAGTAAAAAGTTGAAAGTTATTTTGGTACAGAATTAATAATATTTCCTGTTTTGTCTATTGTTATAATATATTTACTTCCCTGATCGTTAGTAACTGTAAAGGTGCATTTTCCATTTTTAAAAACTAAACTTTGTACAGGTCCAGAATATCCACCTATATTACTGGTAGTGTATGTGTTTTTGGCTAATTGATATTTACTTAAATCTATTACTTTATTACCATTAATATCATAAAATCCATTAGTTTCTTTATCAGAAGAATGATTCATACAAGCAAACAAGCCTTCAGAATATGGAAAACAATAGTCAATATTCCAACCGTCTTCACACAAATTTATTTCCTTAACAGACATATCGTTTGCATTTAAAAGCTTATAATTTTTTCCATATTTTGATATTATGAATAATCCCTCGTTATTTACATTATACATAATATTTCCTCTATCCATATGTGTGCTCACATTTATTGTATCGTCAGCTTGATATGATTTGTTATTATTACCATTCCAAATAATATTTTTATAACAAAAGCAGCCAGCTCCCACATAATTGAATATAGCAAAACCTGTTTCATATATACTGCCCTTAAAATTACCTCTTGCACCAATAAGTAGTCCGCTTTCGCTTACAAAAGGTGAGTTTGAAGTCAAAGGAATAACCCATTCATTGTTTTTGATTATACCCATTTCTATTTTTGTTCCCGAATAATCTTCATCCTCATTTGCTACCAACTCATAATAATTACTATCTGCATCATAACCAGAAGCTAATATTTTATCGCAACTATTATTTAATTTAGCTTTAATTTCTTCTGATACAGTACTCTCGTCAGTACTCTGCGGGGTATCTGTTTGAGATTCAGATGGTGTGTCGGTTGGATTGTTACTTGTTTCTGTTGTCCCACACGCAGATAAGTATATCATAATACAAATGGTAAGCAATAGTGTGATTAGTTTTTTTGACATCTTAAAAATACTCCTTATTTAAAACTGCGTTAACCGATATTGGTTAATATTATTATATACCATAATCGGTTAATATGTCAATAGGGAGGATTGAAGTTTTATGATTTCCTATGATAGATTATGGCAAACTATGAAAGAAAAAGGCATTACTCAATATGCACTTATTAAAAAATACAATGTCAGCCCTGCACAAATCACAAGATTAAAAAGAAACGAAAGTGTAAGCACACACACGATAGAAATGTTTTGTAAATTTTTAAAATGCAATGTTGAAGATATTATGCAATATATAGATGATTAAAACATATAAATAAGCAGGGAATTAATCCCTGCTTTCGTTTTATCCCTATTGTAGCGCAAGCATAACACATACCACACTTAATAAACAAGGGTGTGATTTGACATAGAACAAAACTTATGTTAAATTATAAAAAGCGTTATGGAGGTGAGACGATTGCGTGACGAAATTTTAAAATTTACCGATAAAATAGAGCCGATTATTTATGACTGTGTTGATTCGACAAATGCCGTCGCACGCAGTCTTGCAGCCGATGGTTTTCCCGAGAAAACGGCGGTTATTGCCCGCCGACAGACTAGTGGCAGAGGTAGACTTGGCAGAAGTTTCTTTTCTCCCGAAGGGGGAATTTATATGTCGCTTATACTCCGTCCTAAAATTGCATCCGAAAAGACCTTGCTTATCACTGTAGCAGCGGCCTGTGCGGCGGCACTTGCAATAGAGAGGATATCGGGAAAGCGGACAAAAATCAAATGGGTGAACGATATTTATATTGACGGCAAAAAGGTCTGCGGAATACTTACCGAGGGCGGCATAAATCCCAAATCCGCAACCCTTGATCATGCCGTTTTAGGTGTTGGAATTAATGTCACCACATCACAGCAGGGCTTCCCGTCTTTACCGCTTGCCGACAGTGTCTTCGGCGACACGGTTGTTTCTAACGATGTAAAGGCGCAGATAATAGCAGAGTTTGCAAACACTTTTTTTGAATTTTACGAAAATCTTGGGCAGCGCGAATTCCTTACTATATACCGCGAAAAATCGTTTCTTAACGGCAAAAGGGTGACATATACCGCGCAGGGAGTCACCCACTGCGCAACGGTCGTCGGCATTGATGATGACGCGCGACTGATAGTCAGTGAAAATGGAAAAACCGCACACCTATCGTCAGGTGAAGTGCAGATAGCAGAGTGGAAAACAGATGAGAACTAACGGTACAAAAGCGATGACGCTGTGCGCGCTCTTTACAGCAATTATGGCGGTGTGCGCACAACTGGCTGTTCCCACAGGCAGCGTTAATATGACATTACAAACCTTTGGCGCGGCGCTTTGCGGCTATGCGCTGGGTGTAAAGAAAGGGACTTCGGCAATATGCGCCTATTTGGCGCTGGGCGCACTGGGAGTGCCGATTTTTTCATCTTTCACAGGCGGTGTCGGTGTCCTTTTCGGTGCGACAGGCGGATTTTTATGGGGATTTATCCCCTTGTGTCTGTTTTGTGCGCTATGTATTTATGTAAACCAAGCAATCCTAAAAATGACACTCTCATTAATTGGTTTGATACTGTGCCATATAATCGGTGTTTTACAATTTTGGGCGGTCGTCGGTGGCAGCTTTCAGTCGGCGGCAGTTGCGGCTTCACTTTATTATATTGTTAAGGATATCCTGCTGATTATGGCGGCATACTTTGTCGCAAAAAAACTTAGAGAAACTAAGATTTTATAGGTGCTACTTAAAAGCCCTGATATCATCATTGTTGATAATTCCCAATCCGCACAGGTATAAAAGATAAAGAGGTATACAAACCACACACAACAACATTATGTAAACTAAGTCGCTCGGTGAAAAGAGGTTAAGAAGCGCGTTTGTACCAAGCGTTAAGGTCACCGCCCCCACCAGCGGCAAAAGTATATTTTTTATAAATTGTGTTTTGGCTCCGCTTACACGCGAGAGCCTTTTTACATTGAGCATACAGGTTAAAAGATTTGAAAAATACATAATTCCTATAAAACCGTAAATACCAAACCTTGGCAGCAAGGTCAGGATAAGCACAATTCTTATCAAGGAATCGGTTACAGAGGTGCGAAAGGTGAACAACTGCTGGTCAAGTCCTTTTAAAATACCGTCTGCAACGGCATCAAGATACATAAGCGGCACTATTGGAGACAGCGCGCACAATAAAAATCCAACATCCTCGCTTTTATAGATTAGCACCCCTATTCGTCTGCCGGCAACCAGAAAAATAGCGGAAAAGATAAACGCTACAAGGCTGGTGATTTTTATAATCTGTTCGGCGGCATTCTTTACAAGCAAACGCCTTCCGCGCGAAACAGCCTCAGACATTTCAGGAATGAGCAGGGTGGAAAGGGCGTTTAAAAGGGTAGAGGGGAAGAATAAAATCGGTAATGCCATACCCTTTATCATACCAAACAGCGACAGGGCATTATCACTTGAAAACACGCATTGTGCCAACGCTTTCGGCACCAAAATGTTTTCGGCAGTACGAAGAGACGAGTTTAAATATCTGCCTGCCGTTATGGGCAGTGCTATGTGCGATACCGCCCTTGTAACGCTAAAGGGCGGTCTTTTTCTGCCCGAAAGTGAGTTTAGCTTCTTTAAATCAAAGCGGTAGCGCAGATACATATAAAGACAGGACGCACCCTCGGCTATGGTATCACCCAAAAGCACGGCGCCGCAGGTGTATTCAAGTCCGCGGGAAGCGAATTTTTTAACAAGCAGCATAATTACCGCGATTCTTATAAACTGTTCTAAAAGCTGTGACGACGATGCGGGACTTGCCTTTCGTCGCGCAATAAAATAACCGCGAAGACACGAACTTATACCCATAAAAGGCAGCGAGAGGGAAAGCAGCTTAATCGACAGCGCCGCACGGCTGTCACCAAGCAAAACATTTGCTATAAAATCGGCGCCGAAAAGCAACAGCGCGATGGTTGCTGCGGCAATTGCAAGTGTTATTGCGACACACCGCCGCATAATTTTAAGGGTGCCCCCCTTTGTACCGAGAGCCAACTCGTCAGCGGCAAGACGGGTGACTGCGGTGGAAATTCCGCTTGTAGCAAAGGTAGCGGCAAGTGTATACACCGAAAAGACCAACTGATATAGACCGATACCCTCAGAGCCGACTTCGGTTGCAAGCCAAACCTTAAAAATTATGCCCAAAAAGCGCAGAATAAGCGAGGATACAGTAAGTATCGCCGCATTTTTTATAAATATCGTCTTTCTCATATTCTCACCAAAACATAATATGATGTTCGGTGTTGAAAAAGACTTGGAAATAGGGTAGAATATAATATAATATATGTATTCGTATTTATAGGAGGCTGTAAAATGAAATCACCTCTTGCAGACAGGGTTCGCCCCACCACCATTGATGAAGTAGCGGGTCAGCGTCACCTTTTGGGTGAGGGAAAAATACTTCGCAGGATTATTGAATCGGGGGATATACCCAACCTTATATTCTACGGACCGTCAGGTGTGGGAAAAACCACCGTTGCGCGAATTATTGCAAATGCAACGGGCAAGAAACTGTGCTATCTTAACGCGACAACCGCCTCAACTGCGGACATCAAGGATATTGTGTCGTCTATCGGCACTATCGAGGCACAGTCGGGCATACTGCTTTATCTTGACGAAATTCAGTATTTCAATAAAAAGCAGCAGCAGATATTGTTGTCCTACATAGAAAACGGTGATATCACTCTTATTGCATCTACCACGGAAAATCCATATTTTTATGTTTACAACGCAATACTCAGCCGTTCAACCGTCTTTGAGTTTAAAACCTTGGCGGCGCAGGACATTGCGTCGGTGATAACACGCGCTGTGGGAATCTTACAAAGGGAAAACGGCAGCGAAGTACAGATTAGCGGGGAGAACACCCTTAAAATTGCAAGGGCTGCCGCAGGCGATGTGCGCCGTGCGCTCAATATGTTAGAATTATGCTTTATGTTAACCATAAGCGATAACGGCACAGAAATTTCAGACGACATAACAGAGCAGATACTTTCCGGTAATTCGGTGCGTTATGACCGTGAGGGTGACGAACATTATGACATAATTTCCGCCTACCAAAAATCGATGCGCGGCTCCGACCCTGATGCTGCAATTTATTACCTTGCAAGGCTTCTTGCCGCAGGCGATTTGCCCAGCGCCTGCCGTCGTCTTCTGGTATGCGCTAATGAGGATGTCGGACTTGCGTATCCGCAGATAATTCCCATAGTTAAAGCGGCAGTAGATACCGCTATGGCGGTGGGACTGCCCGAGGCGCAAATACCCCTTGCAAACGCCGTAATACTGGTTGCTACAAGCCCGAAATCAGTTACCGCACATGATGCTGTTGCGGCTGCGATGGCGGATGTTGAAAGCGGCATAGCGGGTGATGTTCCACGACATTTGCAGAACAAGCATTTCGACGGGGAGGACGCTGAGATAAAAGGGCAAAATTATCTTTACCCACATAACTATCCTATGCATTATGTAAACCAACAATATTTGCCTGATAATATAAAAAATAAAAAATATTATGAATTTGGTGATAATAAAAACGAGCAGATGTTCAAAGAATATTGGGAGAAAATAAAAAAATCCAATTAACTTTAGGTCGGCGATTTATATGACTTTTTCCTATCCCAAAAGAACGGCACTGCTTTGGCAAATAAGAATATCCGCAATATCTGCGCTTTTGTGCGCTGTTACCGTAAGACTTAGTGTGGTAATCGGTCTATGCTTGATTGCCCCAATATGTCTTGCGGTAATTTTTATTTATCTACCGCTTTATTTTAAGGGTTGCACCGTAACAATTACCGAATGTGCCGTTTGTGTGTCGCGCGGTGTTATAATTAAGACTACGCACATAATGCCTTTTCCGCGTCTTATTTTTGCCGAGAGTGTGACCACACCTTTAGCGGCATCAATGCGCCTTAAAGGAGTTGTGTTAAGAGCGTCACGGGCATTTATTGTGATACCCGAAATGAAATCTGCTGATGCCGACTTTTTGCTTTGCAACTTAAAGGTGAAGCCAAATGATTAAAAGAACTTTTGGCGCGCATCCGTTAATGATACTGCGGTTGATGAAGCCCTATCTGTTTGTGTTGATACTGCCGCTTATACGGGCGGTTGTACAGTTTTTAAGGCAAGGCAGGGCAAATGGGATTTTAAGTCTTGAGATTACGGCCTTTGTTGCCATAACAGCAGTAGCAATTTTTCGATTCAGGTGCATCTTGCTTTCCATAAGCAACAATAGACTTACTGTAAACAAGGGCTTTATATTCAGGTCGCGCTCGGTTATAGAAATTTCACGAATTTCAAGTGTTAGTATAAGGCGAGGGCCTATTGATGCGATATTCGGCAGTGCTGATTGCAGCATAAACACCGAAGCCGGCAGACCGACAAAGCCCGATTTTCGCATTAAAATGCGATTGGAGGAAGCCGAAAGACTTTTTTCGCTGGTGTATGGACAGGAAAAAACTACTGTTATCAAGTTTTCTGCTTTAAGAGTGGCGCTACTTGCGGCAGCAACCTCGTCGGCGGCAACAGGGCTTGTTATCGGGGTGCCGATTGCAAACGGAGCGGCAAAGCTGTTGGGCGTTGCGCTTTCTGATATGGTTATAAGCGGAGCGCAACGCATATCAGAGCAGTTTAATATGTTTTTTCCGCTTACCGTTAATATTATAACCCTTTTGCTTGTTGCGGCATACGGAATCTCGGTTATCATCACATTTTTTAAGCATGTAAAATTTAAACTGATAACCGGGCAGAGCAGAATTGAGGTACAGTCGGGGCTTTTTGTGAGAAAACGAACGGTTTTTAAAAAACACAGTGTAAACAACATCTGTCTTCAGCAAACGTCCCTTATGCGCGCGTTTCAAATGTTTTCAATGCGTGTATCAATCGGTGGATACGGTGATTCGCGTGGTGAAAAGGCTGTAATCGTGCCTGCGGGCAGACATAATGAGTTAAAAGAGCGGCTAAAAACACATTTCCCGTTTTTTAGGGCCAAACAAGAGGGAATAAAACCGCTGAGAACAAAAACCAACATAAGTCGCTTTTTGCTTTTGCCAACCGTATTTGCCATGGCGATTATATCGCTTATGCTGATGGCGATGATAATATTTCCGTTTTTTGACCGTCTGATACTCTTCGTGGGAATTGTGCTTTTATGCGTAGATCTTTATTACGGTAGCATATGTCTTCGTGACAGCAAAAGAAGCGAACTTGTTTTGGGTGAGCAAATCTTCGCCGCAGGCTCTATCGGCGTTACCGTCAGGGAACTTTACTGCTCAAGGAACAGGGTAGGAAGTATAAAAATTACCGAAACCCCCGCGGACAGACGGCTGCACACGTGCAAGACAAAGATTGTTGTCCGCTCTGAAAGCGCAGACAGTGTAAGGGTAAAAAACATTTCGCTCACAACTGTTCTCGAAAAAATACGCGAAATTTATAATGTTGAGGTATAAAATTACAAAGAGGTGAAAAAATAAACATAAAATGTTTCACGTGAAACATTTTATGCAAAGGAGAATTGTTATGGATTTAGTGGTAAAGTGTATTTGGGCTTTTGTAATCGGAGGTCTGCTTTGTCTTATAGGCCAAATACTCATTGATTATACCAAGCTTACACCGGCGCGCATATTGGTGGCCTATGTTGTAAGCGGCGTTATACTTACGGCAATCGGCGTTTATGGGCCTTTGGTCGAGTTTGCAGGTGCGGGGGCAACCGTACCTCTCACCGGATTTGGCTACAGCCTTGCAAACGGAGTCAAAGAAGGAGTGCGGCAATACGGCTTTATGGGTGCGCTGACAGGCGGGCTTACCGCCACTGCGGCGGGAATTACGACCGCCGTAACATCAGGCTTTGTAATGTCGCTTATTTTTAAATCAGGGGATAAATAAAATTAAAAATCAGCGATTTAAAAAGATTCTTTGCTAAGGCAAGGAATCTTTTTGTTTACTTTTGGTGTGTATACTGATATAATGATTATACTTCAAATGTTTCACGTGAAACACACTGCAAAGAAAATCGCATGTATAATTTATAATATATATCTATATATTAAAGTACTTACATATTAATTATGTGCTTGGGGGTATATTGGTTTGGGCAAAATAGTGTCAATTGTAAATCAAAAGGGCGGCGTCGGAAAAACCACAACCGCTGTAAACCTTGCCGCTGCAATAGGACTTGCCGGCAAAAAGGTGCTGCTTGTTGATGCCGACCCTCAGGGAAATTCTACCAGCGGGTACGGTATTAATAAAAAGAATGTGGATGCGACTACATACGAACTGCTTATCGGACAAGCCCGTGTTGAGCAGGCAATAATTAAAACTGAATTTAAAAATGTAGATGTTGTACCCTCTTCGATGAATTTAGCGGCAGCAGAGGTGGACCTTGTCGAAACCGAGCACCGCGAGGCGTGTTTAAAAACCGCGCTTTCACCTGTAAGGGAAAACTATGACTACATATTCATCGATTGTCCGCCGTCGCTGGGACTTATTACAATAAATGCGCTTAACGCAGGCGACACCGTTCTGGTGCCTATTCAGTGCGAGTACTATGCGTTGGAGGGCTTATCACAACTTATGGCATCGGTTCGTCAGGTAAAACGGCTTTATAATCCTACCCTTGAAATTGAGGGAATTGTTCTTACTATGTTTGACGGCAGACTTAACCTTACACAGCAGGTAGTAGGGGAAATTAAGAAGTATTTTGCTAACAAGCTGTATAAAACAGCAATTCCACGCGGAGTGCGTCTTTCCGAAGCGCCCAGTTACGGTTGTCCGATACAGTATTATGACAAGCGCTCAAAAGGCTGCGCCGCTTATAATGAGCTTGGCAAGGAATTTTTAAAGCGTAATAGGAGGATGTAGGTTATGGCAGTAAAAAAAGGCGGTCTCGGCCGCGGACTTGAAGCTTTGTTTGATGAAAACGCTGTCGACAGCAATGGCGCTGTTCAGGTAAGACTTACAGATATTGAGCCTAACCGCAATCAGCCTCGTCGTGATTTTGATGAGGATGCGCTTTCTGAACTTGCCGACAGCATACAAAAGCACGGACTTATTCAGCCTATTGTGGTTCGCCCATGGACATCGGGTACATATCAGATAGTTGCGGGTGAGCGCCGTTGGCGTGCCTGCCGTATGGCAGGGCTCAATGAAGTTCCCGTTATTATCCGAGAACTTGACGACAAAAAATATTATGAGATTGCGCTTATCGAAAATCTTCAGCGCGAAGACCTCAACTGCGTTGAAGAGGCGATGGGTTATCGTAACCTTATCGACAACTACGGCCTCACTCAAGAGAAGGTTGCAGAAAGTGTCGGTAAATCACGAAGCACCGTTGCGAATGCGCTTAGACTTTTAAATCTTGATGAGGATGCTCTTGATGCGTTGCGCAGCGGAAAAATAACGGCGGGCCACGCACGCGCAATACTTGCGGCAGAGGGTGATGCGCTTCGCGCAGAAATGCTTAAAGCCGCTATGGGCGGCGCTTCGGTGCGCGAACTCGAGTCTATGGCAAAGACCAAAACAAAAGTTCAAAAAGTTACTCCGCCGACTGTCAAAAATCGTTTTTACAGTGAGGTTGAAATATCCCTTAAAAACGAACTTGGCAGAAAAGTAGACATCAAATCAAAGGGCAAGGGCAAGGGTACAATTACAATTGAATTTTACAGTGATGACGAACTTGCCGACTTTGCCCGCAAATTATCGGAATAGGTTTATGACTAAAAGATATAGAAACCGAATTGCCAATCGGCATTTTCGCAGACGACCACCCCCAATAAAGTGTTAAATTTGTTTTGTGAAATTTAATGTTTTATTAGAGGTGTAAAATGAATATATTCTTTATTTTTTCAATACTGGCACTGCTGTGTTGGAGCGGCTCGGACCTTTTTTCAAAAATGGGGACAAGAGAGCGGGATAAAAACAGTCATTGGAAGGTTGTTTTTGCCGTCGGCTTGATAATGGGAATTCATTTCTTTATAACACTTATCGGTGGTGCTGTAATTGACAATACCGTTGGTGTTGAGAATGTTAACAAGATAGTTGCAAGTCTGTTTTACACAGATTTTAAGCTGGTTGATTTTGTGGTTTATTTGCCTGTCGCTGCACTTTACATATTGGCGATGGTGCTGGGGTACATAGGTCTTCGTTATATCGAACTTTCAATTTCCTCGCCGATTTGCAACTCTTCAGGTGCGCTGGCGTTTCTCTTGTGTTTGATTTTTGGGCTTGTTTCAGCCGAGGATATAACAATAACAACAATTATCGGTATCGCAATGATAACGGTTGGCATTGTAGCACTCGGCTTTGTCGAGCAACATGAAGACGAAGAGGTTAAAAAGGCAAGACAAGAAAGGGCAAATCGAAAATATACGAAAAGCATTCTCGCCTTTTTGCTTCCAATCTCTTATCTTATAATCGATGCTTTGGGCACCGTTGGTGATGAATATCTGTTTTCTGATTTCTTTATAGAAAAAACAGGAAAAGAGATTAGCGACTACGCAGCAAACTCCGCTTTTGAATTGACGTTCTTTATTTTGGCAATATTTGCATTCGTATGGCTTAAGTTTGTTAAAAAAGATGTTGTTTTCAAAGGAAACAAAAATCTGTTCTGGGGAGGCCTTTGTGAAACCGTCGGTCAGATATTCTATATGGCAGTTATGTTCAGCGATTTTTCTGCCGGAATGGTAATCATCTCGGCTTATTGTGCCATCTCGGTTCTTTGGAGCAGGATATTCCTGAAGGAAAAAATGTCTTGGAAACATTACGTGGTTATTGCTCTTGTAATTGCGGGCATAGTAATCTTGGGTTAAATTTTATAAAAACGGCCGTTCTTGTGATTTTACAAGGGCGGCGTTTTGCGTTTTAAAGAAATTAACTGCCGCCGAAAAAGGCGTCGCAAAAACTGTTGCATTTAGCACGTTAAAGTGGTAAAATAAATATGATTTTTACAATGGTTATTTTATTTTAGGAGATACAAATATGGCAACTCAAACAAAAAAGAGTACTTTCAGCGGAAGCGTCGGCTTTATATTGGCTGCGGCAGGCAGCGCTGTGGGCGTTGGTAATATCTGGCGATTTCCAACACTTGCTGCAAAGCACGGCGGTGGATTGTTTTTAATCGTTTATTTGATTTTGGTTTTAACCTTTGGCTTTTCGTTGCTTATGACCGATATTGTCATCGGCAGAAAAACAGGTAAAAGTTCGCTTGATGCTTTTAAAACCATAAATCCAAAATGGTCTTTCCTTGGAAAACTTACTTTCGCTGTACCGTCAATCATAATTACCTATTATGTCGTTATCGGCGGTTGGATACTTAAATATATGGTGTCTTCTGTGACCGAGTTTGCCGCCACGGCACAAAGCGACTATTTTGCAAACTTTATCACCTCAAAAATACCGCCTGTATTCTGGATGCTGATTTTTCTTGCAATAACCGCATTTATTGTTTTTTGCGGTATTGAAAAAGGCATAGAACGCTTTTCAAAAATAATAATGCCGGCGCTTTTTGTGTTGATTGTGGGCATAAGCGTCTTTTCGCTCACAATTAAAAGTCAGCCCGATGCAAACGGCGAGGTGCGCACGGGTTTGCAGGGCTTATGGGTTTATATCAAGCCTGATATTACAGGACTTACATTTAAAAGCTTTATGAGTGTGCTGCTCGATGCTATGAGTCAGCTGTTCTTTTCGCTGTCGGTTGCTATGGGCATTATGATAACCTACGGCTCTTATGTCAAAAAGGATATAGACCTCAACAAATCGGTAGCGCAGATAGAAATTTTTGACACCGTCGTGGCTTTCTTAGCGGGACTTATGGTGGTGCCTGCGGTATATGTCTTTATGGGCACCGAGGGTATGAAGGCTGGCCCCGGACTCATTTTCCAATCTCTGCCTCAGGTATTTAACGCAATGGGATTTGCCGGTCGCATTATCGGCCCCGCGTTCTTTCTAATGGTTGCATTTGCGGCGCTGACATCAAGCGTGTCTATTATGGAAGCGATTGTTGGCGCTTGTATGGAAACCTTTAAGGTGAGCCGCAAAAAGATAAGTGTTATTATAGCGATTCTTTCGGCAGTGGCAGCTGTGGTGGTTTGCCTCGGTTATAATGTATTAAGTTTTGGTGTAACACTGCCCACAGGCGCTACTGAACAAAATTTGCTTGATGTTCTCGACTATATAAGCAACAGCTTCTTTATGCCGCTTATCTCGCTGCTTACTTGTGTTGTTATAGGCTGGGTTGTAAAACCCCAATGGGTTATTGATGAAATTGAAATCGGCGGACATAAGTTCAAAAGAAAGAATCTTTATATTGTTATGATTAAGTATATAGCGCCACTGCTTATGCTGCTTCTTTTCCTACAATCGATAGGTGTGTTCAGATTGTTTGGACTATAATACACGCTGTACCCGAACCGCAAAATGCGGTTCGGGTTTTGCTTTATTTTTATATGTAATTGTGCTTTTTGTTTGTGACAGACCCAAGATATAGTATGATTTTTCAAACATCAAAAAAATGCAAAAAAACTTTAAAAAAACGCAAAAAAAGTGTTGACAAGCGGGGTTTAATGTGGTAATATAATCGAGCGCCCTAAAAAGCGGGGTGCAAAACGGACCTTGAAAATTAAACAACGACAGATAATAAGGACCCGACGATTCTTGAGAGAAATCTTAGGAAACAAGGACAATTATTAATGCGTCAGCATTAAGTAAATGAGCTAAAAAGCTTTTTTAAAAAAGGTTTTAACACGGTAAGTGTTGAGATATAATTTTTTAGAGAGTTTGATCCTGGCTCAGGACGAACGCTGGCGGCGTGCCTAACACATGCAAGTCGAACGGAGACAAACGCTGAAAATGAGATTAGCTTGCTAAAGGATTTTTCTTGTTTGTCTTAGTGGCGGACGGGTGAGTAACGCGTGAGGAACCTGCCTTACAGAGGGGGACAACAGTTGGAAACGACTGCTAATACCGCATGATGTGCTTCTGGGACATCCCTAAAGCACCAAAGGAGCAATCCGCTGTAAGATGGCCTCGCGTCCGATTAGATAGTAGGCGGGGTAACGGCCCACCTAGTCGACGATCGGTAGCCGGACTGAGAGGTTGAACGGCCACATTGGGACTGAGACACGGCCCAGACTCCTACGGGAGGCAGCAGTGGGGGATATTGCACAATGGGGGAAACCCTGATGCAGCAACGCCGCGTGAAGGAAGAAGGTCTTCGGATTGTAAACTTCTGTTTTTAGTGA
>JAZRPH010000052.1:0-19260 GCA_045649125.1 Acutalibacteraceae bacterium
CCACTTCTACAATCACCAACGTATCCAACTAAAAACAAAACTGACACCACTAGAAAAGCGATGTCAGTATGTTGCTTAAAATTTAATATTATCTACCATAGGGGTGTTTTTGTACTGTCCGCACAAATTGGGGCAGTCCAAAATCCTTTTGGGTGGTTTGATGTCGTATAAATTAAATAAGTTTACATTAAAAGCGCCTTCCTGCACCGCCGCCGCCAAAGCTGCCTCCGCCGAAACTGCCGCCGCCGAAGCCACCGCCACCGCGGAAGCCGCCAAAGCCACCGCCACCGCGGAATGAGTTGCTACCCATATGCAGCAGGAAAAATCCGCCGCGTCTGCCGAAGATTGCAACATAAGCCGCAACAAAAACTATGAGCGCTAACCACGACAGGCCAACCTTTAATGCCGACACTTCGTTTTCTTCGTATGGATATTTGGGTATTTGGGAAATGGGGGTGTACCCCTCCTCCGCGGTCATACCGTATTCAATGTATATCTCATTTACCAACGCGGTGTACATCGACACAATACCCGTAGAAAAATCATCGTTTGAAAGATACGGTATACCGTAGGTGTCGATAATTCTGCCTGTCTTACTGTCGGGCAACGCGCCCTCAAGACCGTAGCCTACCGCAATGTAAACTTCACGGTCCTCGACTGCGAGCAGTAAAAGAACACCGTTGTCCTTATCATCGTCACCGATGCCCCATTTTCTGCCAAGCTCCAACGCGTATTCGGATATTTCCATACCGTCGGTGCTGTCAATTGTTACCACAACCGCCTGCGCTGTTGTAGCGGTATCCAAGGCAGAACCTTTTTGGTATATCATATCACTGTCGGCAGTTGTCATAACCGACGCAAAATCGTTAACATAGAGCTTTTCGGTAGCCGTAGGATAATTGTCCTTTTCCTCGCCGCAACCTACAAGTGCAATCAGCATAAAAAGGCAAATTACTGCGCATAAACTACGGCTGAAAATCTCTTTAAAAGTTCTTTTACTCATAACTAATTAAAGTCCACCTGCGGAACGGATAAAGCGCTATCATCTGCTTCAAAATAATCCGCCTTTTCAAAATCAAATATTGCTGCCGCTATACTTGCAGGGAAACGGCGAATAGCTTTGTTGTAAATCTGTGCTGCCTCATTATAGTCCTTACGGGCGGTAGCGATTCGGTTTTCTGTACCTGCAAGTTCATCCTGCAAGGCGATATATTGCTCGTTTGCCTTAAGGTCAGGATATGCTTCGGTAACCGCATTCACCCAAATGTCAATGGCGCTGTCAAGCTGAGCGGAAGCGGTTGCCTGCTCCTCAACATCATCGGCATTCATAAGGTTTGAACGCGCCTGTGTTACTGCGGTAAAGGTGGACTGCTCGTAATCAGAGTAACCCTTTACCGTATTTACAAAGTTGGGTATTAGGTCGGCTCTGCGCTGAAGCTGTGTCGAAATATCAGAACTTGCCGTTCTTACATTTTCTTCAAGCGAAACAAAATTGTTGTAAGAGGAAGCAAATATGCCGATTATTATTGCGATTACGGCAACTACTGCGATTAAAATTATAATGCCCTTTTTCATTTTTTTATCTCCTTGACAAATTCTTCAATTCTTTTAAGCGCCTCGATTATATGCTCGGTGCTGTAGCAGTATGATGCTCTTACAAAGCCTTCGCCGCCTTTACCAAAGGCGGTACCAGGGACAACTGCCACGTGCTTAGCCTCAAGCAGCCTTTCACAGAATTCATCACTGCTCATACCTGTGGATTTAATGCATGGGAAGGCGTAAAATGCGCCCTTTGGTTCACGGCAGGTAAGCCCTGCCTTATTAAATCCATCGACAATAAGTCGGCGGCGGCGATTATATTCTGCGTGCATATCTGCCACTGCCTCGTCACAGCTTTGCAGTGCCACAATAGCTGCGTACTGCGAGGTGGTGGGCGCACACATAATTGCAAACTGATGTATTTTTGTAATCTGTGCGATAATTTCCTTTGGTCCGCAGGCGTAACCTAAGCGCCAACCGGTCATTGAAAACGATTTGGAAAAGCCGTTTACAAGTACAGTGCGCTCACGCATACCGTCTATTGACGCTATCGAAATATGCGGCTCGTCAGCAAAGGTAAGTTCGGAATAAATTTCGTCCGATATTACAATTATATTAGTATCACGCAAAACCTCAGCAATAGCTTCAAGGTCTTTACGTTCCATAATTGCGCCTGTGGGGTTACAGGGATAGGGCAGTATCAGCACTTTGGTCCTGTCGGTGATGGCGCTGCGCAGCTGTTCGGCGGTTAATTTAAAATCGTCTTGGTCGCGGGTTTCAATAATCACCGGAACACCGCCTGCAAGACGGGTTATCGGCTCATAACAAACATAACTGGGTTGGGGAATAATAACCTCGTCACCCATATTTACCAATGCGCGTATTGCAGCATCAATCGCTTCGCTACCGCCGATTGAGATAAGCACCTCATTTTCGGCGCAGTATTCCACACCGATTTTGCGTTTTGTGTAGTTGGCAATCTCCAACCGCAGCTGCTTAAGACCGGAATTTGAAGTATATTTAGTTTTTCCCTTTTCAAGAGAAGCTATACCTGCCTTGCGAACAATCCACGGGGTTTGAAAATCAGGTTCGCCCACACCTAAAGATATAACATCATCCATAGTTGCGGCAATATCAAAAAATTTTCTTATTCCCGAAGGCTTAATGTCGCAGACGGTCTGTGATAAAACCTTGGAATAATCAATCATAAGAGGAACGTCCCCCTATCGTCATCTCTTTTTTCACAAAGATGCACATCCATTTCTTTGTAACGGCGCATCACAAAATGTGTGGTGGTGGAGGTAACAGAGTCAATAGTTGCAAGTTCGCGTGCGACAAAACGCGCAATATCCTGCAAAGTCTTACCCTTTACCACAACATTCAGGTCATAAACGCCTGACATAAGAAATACAGACTCAACCTCTTCATAGGCGGAGATTTTTTCTGCAACCTCCTCAAAACCGAGGTCTGCCTTAGGTACAACATTTAACTCTATAATAGCCGACACATAGGCGCCGTCAACGCTGTCCCAGTCGATAACGGTCTTATAACCGCAGATAATTCCGCTGTTTTCAAGTTCTTTAATCTGCGCCTGTACTGCCGCCTTATCGGCGCCAAGCATAACGCTTAGCTCATCAAGGGTATACCGCGCATTGCGGCTGAGTAATTTCAAAAGCTCATTTTTCATAACAATCTATCTCCTAATATAAAATTACGCCCTAAGCGAAAATTCACTTAGGGCGAACAACAGTCCGTGGTACCACCTAAATTCAAAAAGGCGTTTTGCCAATTTGCTCTCATTGCCCTTTAACGGAGGCGCTGACCGTCAGCCCTTTCGGGTGCAGCTGGTAGGATAGCTTCGCTTGTAACAATTTTAAGGCTTTCACCAACCGCCTATTCTCTTTGAAAATAAACTACAAGTTACTTGATTCCCGTCTTTGCTTTTATATAATAATACAAAAAAATAATCGATTTGTCAACAATATTTACAATTCATGACAAAGTATTACTTGACCTTTAGAATATTAGTTTGGTATAATGTGATGTGCTTTGACACTTTAATGCTTTAAAGGAGATTGTTATGGAGAGAGAAAAATTAGGAAGTCGGTTAGGATTTATTCTGCTTAGTGCGGGATGCGCTATTGGCTGCGGAAATGTCTGGAAATTCCCTTGGATGTGCGGTCAGTACGGCGGCGGTGCGTTTGTGCTGATATATCTTTTGTTCTTGGTAATTATGGGACTTCCCGTAATGCTTATGGAGTTTGCTGTAGGACGCGCAAGTCAGGCGAGTCCGATTTCAAACTTTAAAAGGCTTGAAAAGCAGGGACAAAAGTGGCATTTGAGCGGTTACGGCGCACTGGCGGGAAATTTGCTTCTTATGATGTTCTACACCTCGGTTACAGGGTGGATACTTTATTATTTTGTAAGCTTTTTAAAGAGCGATATGACCGGAATTACAAACGAAGCTTCGGCAAACCTTTTCAGTAATATGCTGTCAAGCCCCTACACAATGGTAGGTTATATGGCGATTGTTGTCGTGTTGGGTTTTGTGATTCTTTCCTTTGGTCTGCAAAAGGGACTTGAACGCATCACGAAATATATGATGATAATACTGTTTGTTCTGATGATTGTGTTGGCCATACACGGCTTTACGCTTTCGGGCGCAAAAGCGGGACTTGATTTTTATTTAAAACCTGATATTTCAAAAATTAACGGCAGCGTTGTTGTGGGCGCTATGAATCAGGCGTTCTTTACACTAAGCCTTGGTATCGGCTCGATGGCGATATTCGGCAGCTACATTGGCAGAGAACGCTCACTTATGGGTGAGTCGGTTAACATTTTGGTGCTTGACACGGCGGTTGCGATTATTGCAGGACTTATCATATTCCCTGCCTGCTTTACCTTTGATGTTGAGCCAGGGGCAGGTCCTAGCCTGTTGTTTGTGGCTATGGCTAAGGTGTTTAACAGTATGGCAGGCGGAAGATGGTGGGGATCGCTGTTCTTCCTGTTTATGTTCTTTGCCGCAATGTCAACAGTACTTGCGGTATGCGAAAATATACTTGCCTGTGTTCGTGAAATTACCGGTTGGAAACGGGTAAAGGGATGTGTTATATGCGGAATTACCTTGCTTATACTGTCTTTGCCGTGCGCACTCGGTTATAATTTACTTGGTAACATCCACCCCTTTAATTCAAACACAAATGTACTTGACCTTGAAGACTTTATTGTAAGCAACTGTCTGTTGCCATTAGGTTCACTGATTTATATCCTTTTCTGCACATCAAAACACGGATGGGGATTTGATAACTTTATGGCAGAGGTTAATGCCGGTAAGGGCTTTAAGCTTCGCCGTTGGATGAAACCGTATATGACCTATGTGTTGCCACTGATTATAATTGTTGTGTTTGTAATGGGAATTATTACATTCCAATTTGCAGATGACTTTACCATTCTTGGTTGGCTGCAGGGTTTAGTAAAATAAAATTATTTGCAACATAAAAAGTCCACTGCGATTCTTTTTAAAGAGTCGCAGTGGGCTTATGTTTTTTACAGTGCTTTTTCAAGGCAAACAATATTAAGATTTGGTATACCCTCAAAGTGATAGGGAACGGTAGCAACCTCCCTGAAACCGTGGTTTATGTAAAAATGCCGAGCCTTAAGGTTGGTGGCATTGGTGTCCAATCGTAAAAAACGGCAACCGTGGTGACGGGCATAGTCTTCGTAAAACTCCACCATTTTAGAGCCGTAGCCCATACCCTGACAGTCGGGGTCTACCGCCAATGTGTGCAGTACCATAACCTCCGATTCCTTTGCGGGTGTAAAGGGTACATCACGATATTCAGGCGCTTGATTACGGTTAATACATACCGATGCCACAACTCTGCCGCCGTCTTTTGCGACAAAAAGGTCACCGTCTGCAATACAACTCTGCGCCGTAAAGCGCGTGGGATACACAGTTCTTACCCAACCGATAGCGGTTTTACCCGCCTCCTCGATGGTGTGTATTTTGTTGTACATTTCTGTAATCTGTTCAATATCGCTTAAATTAGCTTTTCTTATCAACATAAAAATTTCTGTCCTCAAAATTAAATATTTAAAAGTTTCTTAGCGTTAAGGTGGGTGATTTTATCCATATCCTCCGCTGTGATTTCAAGTGAGTTAAGCAATCTTTTTTCCATATCTGCGGTATGCCACGGTGTATCGGTACCGAAAAGCAATCGGTCGGCGCCGTGTTTATCAAAAATTTTCTGCGCATAGTATTTTGGCATCATTGAATAACCAAAGGAAACATCGAAATAAACATCTTTACCGCAAAGCAACTGAACAACCGCTTCGTTGCAGTTTACACCGCCCCAGTGCGCTGCCACGACGGGCGAATCAAACCACGAAAGCGCCTTAACCATCTTTTCGGGTGTGGCACCATAAGGGGGCGCAAAGCCATAATCAAAGCCCGCGTGAAAAACGGTAATAAGACCAAGTTGCGAAATCTTTTTATAAAGCGGTTTAAATTTTTCATCGTCAACCGAAAAACTTTGGTAATCGGGATGTAATTTAACACCCTTTAGTCCTAAATCTTTAATACGCTCAAGTTCATACAATGCATCTTCACTGTGCGGATAAACCGAACCAAAGGCAAAAATATCCTTACCGTTATTTATATCGGCGGCAAAATCGTTTACGCTTTTTTGCTGGTGCGCATTTGTCGCAATACTAAGCACAACACAAGCATCAACGCCGCTATGTTTCATCGAGCGCTTAAGACCGCCTACCGTACCGTCGGTATAGGGCTCAAGTCCGCCCGAAGCAAAGGATAACTTTTCTATCGCACGGGGTGCAATCTTGTCGGGGAAGCAATGTGTATGAAAATCAATAAGCATTTAAAAACCTCTTTTACGCTTCAAAGCGCATTGCTGAAAATAATTTTGGTATCTACCCTTATAGGATATCCCAAAATTTAATTCTCATTTCAAATAACCTGTAAGTCTTAAAGATTAAAAATATAACCCGATATAATACCGATGACTGCTGAAAGGCAGATGACCAAAATCGGATTTTTCTTTTTGAACACCAAAAATGTGCTGAGTATCAATATTACAAGGGAAATATAAAGTGAAATATCCTTAAATACAGAGACACTAAAGCCTTGGGGTAAAAATACGATACCTGCCATTGAAATCAGCGCTGCCGCAATAAGACCTACTGTTGCGGGTTTAAGACCTGACATAAGCCCCTTTACATATTTGCTTTCCTTAAATTTTTCGTAGCATTTTGCAACAATAAGAATGATAATAAAGGAGGGAAGAACCACACCCAATGTTGCGCACACCGCACCTAAAATGCCGCCCGTGTGGGAGCCGACATAGGTTGCAATATTTATTGCAAAAGGACCTGGGGTGCTTTCACTTACGGCTATAAAATCGACAATGGCTTCTTCACTCAGCCAACCGTGCAAAATAACCTGCTGTTGTATGAGCGGCAGCATAGCGTAACCACCGCCAAAGGTAAAGGCGCCTATTTTAAAGAAGGTCCAGAAAAGTTCCAAAAAAATCATTTTTCAGCCCTCCTTGCCGCTATCAGCGAGGAAATAAGTCCGAAAAGAGCGCAAAGGATAATAATGTAGAAAACATTTACGCCGAAAAATGCAGATAAAATTACCGCAAAAGCCATAACAATGTATGCGGCGATATCTTTTTTGCATTTTTTAAACATTGTCCAAAGCGCCTTTAACACCAATGCAATAACACCCGCGCGGATGCCAAAAAAGGCATACTGTACGGCACGAATGTCGCTAAAGGCTTCAAGCACTGCCGAAATGCAAAGTATTATTACAAATGATGGCAGCACTACACCAAGTGTGGAAAAAAACGAGCCCCAAAATCCACACACCCTATAACCGACAAAGGTGGCGGAATTAATTGCAATAGGTCCTGGGGTGGACTCGGCAATGGCGACTATTTCAAGAATATCGTCATCGGTTATCCATTCGTTAGTTTCGACAACCTCTCGTTGTATAAGCGGAATCATAGCGTATCCGCCGCCAAAGGTGAATGCGCCTATTTTTAAAAATGTGACAAACAGTTTAAATATTTTTTTAAATTTGTCCATTTCAAAACTCCTGAATGTTAGTCTTGGTCCTTACCGCAGCAACGCTTGTATTTTTTACCGCTGCCGCAAGGGCAGAGGGCGTTTTTGCTGACGACACCCTTACCGCGTACGGTAAGCGGTTTGTTGTCACCTGTATTTGTCTCCTCGGCAACCTTTTCGCGCTTGACCTCTTCATTTTTGCGAACCCTTACGGTAAGGGCAAGTTTTGCGGTCTGCTCACGGATAGCGTCGGTCATTGCAGAGAACATATCATAACTTTCGTTGCGGTATTCCACAACGGGATTATGCTGACCGTATGCGCGAAGACCGATGCCCTGACGCAACTGGTCCATAGCATCGATATGGTCCATCCAGTTGCTGTCAACCGAGCGAAGCAACATTACACGCTCAATCTCACGCATAACCGTACTGCCAAATTCGGCTTCACGGTCTTCGTATCTTTGTCTTGCCTTATCCTTAAGAATCTGCGCAACATCGGCAGCCGAAATATCGGCAAGTTCATCGGTGGTGTACTGTAAATCGTTGTCGCTTGTAATCCAGCCGCGGAAATGGTCGCGCAGACTTGCAATATCCCAATTATCGTGAACTGCATCATCTGATAAATAGATACCTGTGTAAACATCGACAGTGTCGTCAATCATCTTAAGCACGGTTGCTTTAAGGTCCTCGCCGTCAAGCACACGGTTGCGCTGGTTGTAAATAAGTTCACGCTGCTTGTTCATAACATCGTCATATTCAAGTACGCTCTTACGGGCGGCAAAATTCATACCCTCTTTGCGCTTTTGGGCGCCCTCAATAGTCTTTGAAAGCATACCGCTTTCAAGGGGCACATTTTCTTCAACATGCAGACTTTCCATAAGGGCTGAAATACGCTCACCGCCGTAAAGACGCATAAGGTCATCTTCAAGTGAAATATAAAATTTTGTATTGCCGGGGTCGCCCTGACGTCCTGCACGGCCGCGCAGCTGATTGTCAATCCGTCTTGAATCGTGGCGCTCGGTACCTATAATACAAAGTCCGCCGCTTTCCCTTACCTGAGCTGCGGCAGGGGCAATGTCCTCTTTAAACTTGTTGTAGTAATTTTTATACTGCTCGCGAGCGGACAGTATATCGGCATTTTCGGTTTCACCAAAGCCTGTGGCTTCAACGATTAATTCTTCGCTTAGTCCATCGTGGCGAAGCGCTGATTTGGCAAGGTGCTCGGCATTACCACCAAGCATAATATCGGTACCGCGGCCTGCCATATTAGTGGCGATGGTAACGGCATACGGCATACCTGCCTGAGCGATAATTTCCGCTTCCTTTTCGTGATGCTTAGCATTGAGCACATTGTGCTTGATGCCGCGTTTTTTAAGCAGAGAAGAAAGCAGTTCGGACTTTTCAATCGTGACGGTACCCACAAGCACCGGCTGTCCTTTTTGGTGGCACTCGGCAATACGGTCGATAACCGCCATATACTTTGCCCTTTCGGTTTTGTAGACGGCGTCATTTTCGTCGATACGGGCAAGTGGCTTGTTGGTGGGGATTTCAATTACATCAAGTTTGTAAATTTCCTGAAACTCGCCCTCTTCGGTCATGGCGGTACCTGTCATACCCGAAAGTTTGTTATAAAGTCTGAAAAAGTTCTGGAAGGTAATGGTAGCAAGGGTTTTAGACTCCCTTTCCACCTTTACGCCTTCCTTTGCTTCAATGGCTTGGTGCAGACCTTCGTTGTAGCGTCTGCCAAACATAAGACGTCCTGTGAATTCGTCGACGATTATTACCTCGCCGTCCTTTACCACATAGTCAACATCGCGCTTCATAATGCCGTGTGCACGGATAGCCTGATTTACGTGGTGTGCAATTTCAATATTTTCACTGTCGTTAAGGTTTTCAATGGCAAAATACTTTTCCGCTTTTTCTACACCTTGGGGTGTCAGCGTGGCGGTGTTTGCCTTTTCGTCAACAACATAGTCGCCGTCGTAGTTAACTTCCTCGTCACTGGCTTTATCGTCCATTTCCTTAACCTTTACCATACGAAGAGTCTTTGCAAAACTGTTGGCTTTGGTATAAAGTTCGGTCGATTTGTTGCCCTGACCTGAAATAATAAGCGGCGTTCTTGCTTCGTCGATAAGTATGGAGTCAACCTCATCCACAATGGCAAAGTTATGCTCACGCTGAACCTTCTGCTCTTTGTAGGTTACCATATTATCGCGCAGATAATCAAATCCCAATTCGTTATTGGTGCAGTAGGTAATATCGGCATTGTATGCCTCGCGTTTTTCGTCCTTATCCATACCGTGTATAATAAGACCTACCGAAAGGCCTAAAAAGCGGTAAAGCTTACCCATCCATTCAGAGTCACGCTTTGCAAGATAATCGTTGACCGTTACAATATGAACGCCCTTGCCCGACAACGCGTTAAGGTATGCCGGCAGTGTGGCAACAAGTGTTTTACCTTCACCTGTTTTCATCTCACTTATTCTGCCTTGGTGCAGAATAATACCACCGATAATCTGCACTTCAAAGTGGCGCATACCAAGTACACGGTCGCCTGCTTCTCGGCAGACGGCAAATGCTTCAGGCAGAATATCGTCGAGTGTTTCGCCCGTTTCAAGACGGCTCTTGAACTCGTCGGTTTTAGCAGTTAACTCTTCGTCGGTAAGCGTACGGTACTGCTCTTCATAGGATAAAACCTTTGCTACAATAGGCTTTATGCGTTTTAATTCTTTTTCACTGTAATTGCCGAAAATGGCGCTAAGTAAACTCATGATTTAACCTCACAAAATTAAGTGTTATTTTAAAGTAAATATGTTGTCCTCGAAAATCAGTCCCGAGGTATAGTGTATATTGTAGTTTGTATCAATAAAAACAGCCTGTGTATCGGGTGTGCTTTCCACAATTTCTGTTGCCCTTTTGAGTCCGCCAAGCATACAAACGGTGGCAAGCGCGTCACCGTCAAGCGAACTGTCCGTAATCACCGTCGCGCTAAGCAGGTCGGTGTCACAGGCATAGCCTGTTTCGGTGTCTAAAATATGATGGTATATTTTTCCGTCGTGTTCAATATAGCGTTCATACACACCCGAAGTGACAACGCTTTTATTTTTAACGCGAACTGTAGCGCAAATTTCGTTGTCGCTAAACGGTTTTTTTATACCCACATTGTAAGTATTGTCACCGAAAACTACGATATTACCGCCAAGATCAATTATACCTTTTGGTACATCGTTTTGTTTAAAGTATTCACACAGCCGGTCGGCGATATAACCCTTGGCGATTGAGCCAAGATCGATTTTTCTGCCGTTTAAATTAATCAGTTTTCCGTCAATTTCAATACCGCCGTAATCGACATTCTTAAGCGCGGCGGCAATTTCGTTGCGGTCGGGCAGGGCAGCACCCTCAAAATCCCAAAGCGCACTTACGGGCTGTATTGTAATATCAAAGCTTCCGTTTGAAAGCTTTGAATAATAAATGCCCCTTTCAATAATTTCAACCGTTTCCTGTGACACCTGTACAAAACCGTCGGTACTGTTAAGGCGGTAAACTTCGCTACTTTCTACCGTGCGGCTGAGCATATTTTCAAAATCCCTACAAAGCGCAAAGGCACCGCCCATTACCTCATCGTTGCAATCGGCGGTCAGTGTGACGACAGTGTCAAACAAAAACTGTGTCTGCTTATTTTCCGTGACGCTGTTGCAACCGCAAAGCAGCATCAGGACAAGTACCATATTAAAGGAAAACATTTTTTTCATAAAGAATATTATACAACTTCTTTCTTTTTTTGTAAAGATATGTTAATATAATATAGAAAACAATTTTAAAGGGCGGTGGTGCAGTGTGAAAAAAGGTGATATAATTATCATCATATCGCTGCTTGCTGCCGCCCTTGTTGGCGCTGTCTGTCTTTTTACCTTTTCGGGAAAGGGCAGCAGCGTTATTGTAAAGCAGGATAACGAAACCGTATATCAGGGAAGCGTCCATCAGGATAAAGTTGTGATGCTTGAGGGTAATACGGTGGTTATAGAAGACGGTCAGGTTTATGTCCGTCAGGCTGACTGCAAAAATCAGGTGTGTGTAAAACATCAAAAAATTTCAAAAAAGGGTGAAAGCATTATATGCCTTCCAAACAGGGTGATAGCGGAAATAAAGTAAATATAAAACGACTTACCGCCTATGCTCTGCTTACGGCGGCGTGTATTATTGTCGGTTATGTTGAGGGCATTTTGTCTTTAAGCCTTACGGCGCTCATCCCCGGTGTCAAGCTCGGCCTTTCAAATGCTGTGGCATTGATACTTGTTTGCCGTGGGGATATAAAGGGTGCTTTTGCGGTGAATATCTCAAGGATTTTGCTGTCGGCATTGTTGTTTGGCTCACCCGTGTCGCTTGTATTTTCGCTCTCTGGCGGCATATTTTCGTTGCTCACAGCCTGTCTTTTAAACAGATTTAAAAACGTCAGCGAAATCGGTATAAGTATTGCCGCAGGGGCGGTACATAACCTTTTTCAGTGCCTTACCGCAATGATTTTTGTGGGTGTGGCGGCGGTGTATTATCTGCCTGTTTTGTTACTGTTAGGTGCGCTTTGCGGTGCGTTTTGCGGCGCGCTTGTAAAACTGATTTTAAAAAAAGTAAAGACAAATGGAAACTTTTAGTGTATAATACTAACGACTGATTACTAAGGAGTATTAAATTATGTGCGGATTTGTAGGCTTTACAAATTATATTAAGGACGATGGCACAATACTTGAAAAGATGATGAACAGGATTGTTCACCGCGGTCCCGACTCTGCCGGAATGTATGTTGATGACAGCATCGCTCTCGGCTTTCGCCGACTAAGTATTATCGACCTTGAGGAAGGCAATCAGCCTATGTTCAATGAAGACGGCACAATGGTGCTTGTCTTTAACGGTGAAATATATAACTTCAGGGACCTGCGTGTCGAACTTGAAAAGGCGGGACACGTATTCAAAAACCATGCCGACAGTGAGGTTTTGATTCACGGCTATGAGCAGTGGGGTGAGGACCTTGTAAAGCGTCTTCGCGGTATGTTTGCCTTTGTGATTTTTAACAAGGCAGACGGCTCGGTTTTCGGTGCCCGCGATATGTTTGGTATCAAGCCGTTTTATTATACGATAAACGACAATAATTTTATATTCGGCTCGGAAATAAAGTCTTTTCTGGAGCATCCCGAATTTGAAAAGGTGTTGAATGAGGAGGCGCTGGCGCACTACCTTTCGTTCCAGTATTCTCCTACCGAGGAGACATTTTTTAAAAATGTTTTCAAACTTCCCCCCGCGCACTACTTTACTTTTAAAAACGGTGTGATGGAAAAAACACGCTATTTCCGTCCTGATTTTAAGGCGGTCCCAGGGGTGCTTGACTTTTATGTTGATGAGGTGGACAGAACCGTCCGTGAGTCTGTAGCCGCCCATAAAATCGCCGATGTTGAGGTTGGTTCATTCCTCTCAAGCGGTGTCGATTCAAGCTACATTGCCGAGGCTGCAAATGTAGATAAAACCTTTACCGTCGGCTTTGAAAGCAGCGACGGCGACCGTTATAACGAAATCCATTTTGCCAAGGAATTTGCTGACACAATCGGTGTTGAAAATATTTCAAAGGTAATTACACCCGAAGAATATTGGGGCACATTCGGTAAAATTCAGTATCATATGGACGAGCCACTTGCCGACCCTGCGGCAATAGCGCTTTATTTTGTAAGTAATCTTGCGTCAAAGCATGTCAAGGTTGTAATGTCGGGCGAGGGCGCCGATGAACTTTTCGGCGGCTACCGTATTTATCAGGAGCCGATTACCCTTACCGCGTATGATAAACTGCCCTTTGCCGTGCGCCGTATAATTTCAAAGATTTGTGAGCATCTGCCGCAAAAACACGGCATCAATTATCTTGTCCGCCGCGGCAAGACTATTGAGGAGCGCTTTATCGGTAACGCTTCAATATTCTCCAAGCGTGAGCGTGATGCGATTTTAAGAAGCGATATTGCAAAATCTGCACCGCAGCCAAAGGTGCTTTGCGATAAGTTTTATGATGAGGTAAGCGACAAGGATACCATCACAAAGATGCAGTATCTTGATATCAATATGTGGCTTATGGGTGATATTCTGCTTAAAGCAGATAAAACAAGTATGGCAAACTCTCTTGAACTCAGAGTACCTTTCCTTGATAAAAAGGTGATGGAACTTGCACAAACACTGCCGCTTGACTGCCGTGTTAATACCAAGACCACAAAGTTAGCGCTTCGTATGGCAGCCGAAAAAACACTGCCCAGCCGCACCGCAGAAAAGGACAAACTTGGTTTCCCCGTGCCTATTCGTGAATGGCTTAAACAGGACAACTATTATGAAACGGTAAAACTGGCCTTTACCTCGGCTGCAGCACAAAGATATTTTAACACCGACAAACTGGTGGCGCTTCTTGACCTGCACCGCAGCGGTAAAGAGGATGTGAGCCGTAAAATCTGGACGGTTTACACCTTCCTTGTCTGGTATCACGAATATTTTAAGGTGTAATAAATACTATTTCTTTTTGGAGGGATTACCGCAATGAAGCAAAGCGATTTTTCCGAACTTCTTTACAACGCTGTTATGACCTTAAAAACTGCGGATGAATGCCGTAGCTTGTTTGAGGACCTTTGCACACCCAAGGAGATAAAATCTATTGCGCAGCGTCTTGCTGTTGCAAAAATGCTCAGTCAAGGAAGCATTTATAATGATATTGTCGAGCAAACGGGCGCATCCACCGCTACAATCAGCCGTGTTAACCGCACTATGAGTGAGGGAACAAAAACCGTACTTGAAAGGCTTAAGAAATAATGTACAGTGAGTTTGCGTTTTTATATGACAGTTTAACAGGTAATGTCGATTACAAGGCGAGGACAGATTATTTGTGCTCGCTTTTTTGCCGTTTTGACCGAATGCCCACACTGCTTTTGGACCTTGCCTGCGGTACAGGCGGTTTTTCTAACCAATTTGCTGCGCGCGGTGTTTCGGTAATCGGTGTTGACATTTCGCCCGAAATGCTAAGCGTTGCCCGTGAAAACTCAGCAGATAGCGGTCTTGATGTGCTTTATCTCTGTCAGGAAGCCTCAGAACTTGACCTGTACGGCACGGTTGACGGTGCTGTTTGCTGTCTTGACAGTCTTAACCATATAACCGATTACGAATGGCTTTGTCAAACGCTTAAACGGGTGTCGCTTTTTCTTGAAAAGGACAGGCTTTTTATATTCGATGTAAACACACCTTTCAAGCACGAAAAAGTGCTTGGGAACAACAGTTTTGTTATTGAAAATGATGATGTGTTTTGCGCTTGGCAGAACGAGTATGTACCGCAGAATAAAACTGTAAATATAAGTCTTGACTTTTTCACCCGTGACGGCGGTGCTTATCACCGCGCAAGTGAGGAATTTTCCGAGCGCGCTTATACCGACGACGAAATCAAAGACGCACTGTCGGTAGCAGGACTTCGCTGCGAGGCGGTTTATGAGGAAATGACGCAAAATGAACCGAGCGATACGGCACAGCGTATTATATATGTAACACGAAAGGTAAATTGATATGGGAAAACTTATAAGATGTATCACAAGTGACGGTCTTGTAATGGCTACCGCGCTTGACAGCACTGATATAGTAAGCAGAGCAGAAAATCTGCATAAAACCTCTGCCGTGGTAACGGCGGCTTTAGGCAGACTTCTTACCGCCGTTTCTATGATGGGTAATGCGCTTAAAAGCGAAAAGAACAGCATCACGGTAAAGATTGACGGCGACGGCCCCGCAGGTGCACTTGTTGCCGCAGCCGACGCGCTTGGCAATGTTCGTGGCTATGCCGTAAATCCCGTTGTGGAAATACCGCTTAAGGAAAACGGTAAGCTTGATGTAAGCGGTGCCGTAGGAACTAACGGCACCCTTTATGTAATAAAGGATTTAGGACTTAAAGAGCCCTATAACGGCTTTGTACCCGTTACTACGGGTGAGATTGCAGAGGATATAACCACATACTATGCCGTAAGTGAGCAGATACCCACCGTTTGCGCACTCGGTGTGCTTGTAAACCCCGACCTCACCGTTCGTGTCGCAGGCGGATATATTATTCAACTGCTACCCGCAGCGGTCGGTTATGAAGAGGTTATCTGCCGACTTGAAGAAAACATTAAAAAAATGAAGCCAATAACCACACTTCTTGATGACGGTCTTGATATTGAGGAAATTGTAAGACTTGCCCTTGACGGATTTGAGGTTGAAGTTCTAGAGGAGCAAACGGCTGAATATAAATGTAATTGTTCAAGGGAAAGATTTGAGCGCGCCTTAAGGAGCATAAACCCCCAAGAGCTCAGGGAAATGGCAGAAGAGATGGAAAATGCGCAAACCGTCTGTCAGTTTTGCAACACCATATATAGTTTTAGTTCAGATGAACTTAAGGATATGTTGGTGTAGCAAAAAAAGCTGAAAAATTTTTAAAAAAAGTGCTTGACAAGTGCAAATCATTATGATATTATAGTGTTCGTCGCCGGTGAGTTGCAAAGCAAAGCCAGCGTTATGTGGGAGCATAGCTCAGCTGGGAGAGCATCTGCCTTACAAGCAGAGGGTCACAGGTTCGAGCCCTGTTGTTCCCACCACATGGCCTGGTAGTTCAGCTGGTTAGAACGCTAGCCTGTCACGCTAGAGGTCGTGGGTTCGAACCCCATCCAGGTCGCCATTTGCCTCTGTAGCTCAGTCGGTAGAGCAGGGGACTGAAAATCCCCGTGTCGTTGGTTCGATTCCGACCGGAGGCACCATACCATGCGGATTTAGCTCATCTGGTAGAGCGCCACCTTGCCAAGGTGGAGGTAGCGAGTTCGAGCCTCGTAATCCGCTCCAAAGGGGCGCTTAAATATAAGCGCCCTTTATTTACCAGAATAAAACAGAATACGGCACCATGGCCAAGCGGTAAGGCAGGGGCCTGCAAAGCCCTTATCCCCAGTTCGATTCTGGGTGGTGCCTCCAAAAAAAGAACGAAGTGAAAACTTCGTTCTTTTTTTATCCAATCCGAAGGATTGGTATGTAATCGCCGCAAGGCGTATGTAATCCGTTTGCTTTGCAAACGGTATGTCATCAAGCCGCAAGGCTTGTATGTTTCTTCCTTCGGATTGATTACATACCACCTGCAGTGGATTACATACATCACTTCGTAATGATTACATGCCGCAACAAGTTGCGGATTACATACAATGCTCCGCATTGATTTATCGCCGCTTTTATGCTATGATTGTGCTACAATAGGGACAAATAACTATTTATCCTTGCCTATTTCATCAAATTAGTAAGGCAAGGCAGGAATAACTGTCATACCATACTTTAATGCATCCTTGTAAAACAAGGAGAAGTATGGTATGATTTCTTGTGTGGAAGTATGATTTTTGTCATACCTTGAGGAATGACTGTCAGAAGGGAAAGGAAATGAAAAGACTAATTATTATCCTATACTTAATATATATTTTAATTTTGTTTTTTTCGGGCTGTAATAGCAATTATGATATCAACCAATTATATAAAATTACTGATAACGGCAATTTTAATTACGATTATGTCATCAAAGACAAACATGATAATATTATATTAAGTGATAAAGGTATATCACGAGAACCTAAAGTGAATGTTATAAATGAGGATTTATTGAGCATTTCAGTTCAAACAGGTACAGGTATTTCTGCGCGATGGACAATTTATTGCAATATTAATAACGGAAAAGTATCAGATACATATTATTCAGTTTTAGGTGACTATGATGCGAAGATTGTATTTGTAAATTATGACAACGGCATGCACAGTGTTGTGATACAAGATGTTTTTGATAAAGAAAAGTATTTTAAAGAAATAATGCTTGAGGATGCTTCAAAAGTAACCGATCCAGTTATTGATTTTGTAAAATTGGATGATAAGATAAGGATAGTATATTTAAGCGGTGATAACTTTTTAGAAACAGAAAGAATAATAGAAATGTAATTTATCTATTGAAAAATTAAGCCTCCACTTGTTAGGGGAGGTGGCAAAACGGAGTTTTGACGGAGGAGTAGTTTTCTCTCCCTCAGTCTTTTGCTTCGCAAAATCCAGCTCCCTCGTCAGAGAGAGCCGAGGTTTAAATTTGTCCCTAATTTGACACAACCATAAAATAAACCAAAGGAGTTGATTATATGGACAATATGGAATACATTAAGTCATTAGAAGATAGAATTGAGAAATTAGAAAAATTTATCAGTGATATCAAGGTGGAAGACAGCAAAAACATAACCATCACTAATTGTCAGATTCAGGGTATGGCTTTAGGCAAGTGTAAGGATGTTACTGTTAATGACTGTACTGTCGAAGGTTTAGGATTTGCCTCGCTTAATGCAAGGATTGAAAACGCAAATGTTCATAATTTCCAAAATCAGCGCGGAAAAATCAAAATGTCAAACTGTACTATTAACGATAAAAATGAATAAACACATAAAAGTATCTGTTTTTAAATGAATTTTCCAGGGCGGGAGGAAGTTTTTATGAAAATATACAACTGTAAAGACGCGCCGCTTAAGGTGTTTGGAATTCCGTTTTTTGATGAAAAAAAGAAGTTTGAAAGGCTGCCTGTAGAACTTCGTGCCAAGTTAAGTCATCTTGATTTTTTGGGCAGAAGATGCCCCGGTGCGCGTGTGGGTTTCCGCACAGATGCGCAAGAGTTTACTGTAAAGGTAACGTTAAAAACTTTAAGTGTGGATAACGGAATTAGCATTTTGGGTTGTCAGTCGGTTAGTGTTATGATTGGCGACAGACAGAACGCTGTCTTTGCAGGACTTGTAGCTCCGCCAGATTACAACACCAAAACATTTGAAAAAACCTTTAAAAAAAGCGGCAGGATGGAGGATGTTACACTGTGGCTTTTACGCAACGAGGAACTTGAAAGCGTTGAGGTCGCCGTGCCTAAGGAAGCGACTGTTGAAGAGCCTACCCCGTATAAATACGGAACGGCGTTATATTATGGCTCGTCAATTACAGAGGGTGGATGCTGCTGCAGCGTAACGAATGCATATAATGCGCTATTATCTCGCTGGTTGGATTTGGATTACTATAATTTTGGATTTTCGGGCAGCGCAAGGGGCGAACTTGAACTTGCTGACTACATTAATACGATAGATATGAATTTATTCGTTATGGATTATGACCATAACGCTCCCACCGTTGAACATTTGCAAGAAACACACGAACCGTTTTTTAAGCGCGTCAGGGAGAAAAATCCAAATCTGCCGATTCTTTTGCTTTCAAGACCTAATTTCGATTATTCAGACGATGGCGATAGCCGCCGTAAAATAATTGAACAAACATATAAAAATGCTGTAAATTGCGGTGATAAAAATGTGTACTTCATAGACGGCGAAACCTTTTTTGGCAAAACCGACCGCCATTTATGTACGGTTGATACAATTCATCCTAACGACCTTGGTTTTTATCGAATGGCAAAAGTCATACAGCCGGTATTCGAAAAAATCTTAAATATAAACTAAATTATCAATACAAAATTCAGACGGCAATCTTTTTAATTAAGGGTTGCCGTTTTCTGTTTTTGTATCGCTTTTTCTTGCTCTGGCGGTGCAGTTGTGGTATAATTTTGTCAAT
>JAZRPH010000053.1:0-20231 GCA_045649125.1 Acutalibacteraceae bacterium
GCCTTTTTATACTGCAGTCGGACAAATAGCAGTAAATCACCCCGCAACTTTCGGCAACAAAGTAATTTATATCCCCCTGTGCTGTAATGGATGGCAGTTCGTAAAAACGCTGGGCGCTTTGAAAACCGAAGTAAATTACCGTCAGTACCCCTTTAAGCACCCTGTTGGATGCTAAAATACAGTTTTCAGAATTATATACACACCGCACCTCACTGTGAAAATGCGACCAAGCCGTCTCATAATCAGACGGCGCTTGGTCATCAGCGCATTTAATAACATTTAAAAGATTAAGGTCGGTGCGAAGTGGCGGACGGGTGCAAAGTGCACCGTCTTTGTACCACATATTAAGGCAGTCGGTCATCTGATTGTCGTTTATACGGCTTAATGAGTCCCTTAAATTAAGACCGCCCGAAAGCGCGGGGATATTAACTTCGCGCCGCGGCTTAGTGTTAATCATCGGATATTTCATATATCCACACCCCTTGGAATAGTGTTTTTAACCTTCTGTGTTTTTGAAAGCGCCGCCCTTTTTGAGTTGTAAAGATGCGCATAAAACTGCTGTTGGTCGCCGTCGTTTTCACTTCTTGCTATGTGCATAGCAAGTCCGTAAAGAAATGCCGAATGTAGCACCTTTTCGGGAAGTGTTACCTTGTCATCAAGCGAGTTTATCGGCACAAAGGGTGTGCCGTTACAGATGTTGTGCAAATCCTCATAAACAAGGTTTACCGTAACTGCCGCGCGGTTTCGTATTGCCTGTGGCAGACGGGTGTTACCGTCACAGTCGGTGTAACCAAGCGTTCTTAGTGCCTCATTTAAAATTTCATTCGCTGTCATTTGCCGCCGCCTCCCTTTCGCCGTTTCTCATCATACTAAGCGCTCTTTGTTGTTCTTCTTTTGGTAGCGCCATAAGTCGCTCGTAAAGACTTGGGTTTGTCTGCTTTAAATATTCAAGCACCTCGTCATCCGAAATGTCACCCTCGCTTACAACCGCCTCGGCTTGTCGTCGCGCCCTTATAAGACCGTTTATATCGGGTATAAGCCCTTTGGGAACACGCTCAAGGTATTCAATAAAGGTAATCTGCCCGTCGGTCAGCAAATTACTAAGATTGCTGATTGATACCGCCTCGCTCCACAGCGTCGATGCGCCGACATCAATTTTCGCCGTTATAACAAGGCTTTTATACCGCTTAGCATCAAAGAGCATATATTTAGTATCAGCGCCGCTTTTAATCTTTATAAGTCGGCGCCCGTAAAGATTTACCCAAAAGTCAGCCCAGATTCGCGCCACATCCTCAACCGCGCTGTAAAAACGGTTTTGATACATCTGCAACGGCGCCATAGCCGCCTCACGCGCCTGAATAATAGCGGTAGCATTGTCAGGCCGCAGGTTACCAAGCGCTACATCTGTCGCACCCGAATCAGAAAGTATGTTCTGCGCAAAGGCATCGGTGTAGCCGATGAACGCGTTGGAATAACTCGGCGGTGTGGCATATCTTATTGCACTCGCCATATCCTCGGCGCTGCCGTATATCTTTATAATTTCGGCAGGGTCGTTTGATACCTCGTCAACAAGGTCGCCGTTTACAATCATCTTGGGCATACCCGTGTTCTGCATCGCCCATACCGATATTGCGTGTGCCTGATTAAGCGCTATCTGGTTGGGTATCTGGTATGTTATCTCACTGTCACCGTAGGCACAACTGCGGCGGCGCTCCCAGACAAACTTTGCTATGGGGTATCTGCTGATGTTAAGGCACCACTGCTCACGCACTACCGCCTTTTCGGTCACCGTCTTACCGTAAACGGCGCATTCCCCGTCTGCTTCGTACTTTTTATAAAGTTTTGTCAGCACGGTAACTCGGCGCGAGTCACTAGGCTCACTTTCCCCGCGGTCACCCGCATTGTTAAAGTAAGCGCCCTGTCGGTCGGGCATAATGTCCTTACTGCTTTGCCCGTGCTTTTCTGCCATACGGCGCACCGCCGCCACATCAAGCCGCTGCGCGATTATGATGTAGGGCTGCGCCTCAACATCCTCGCAGTTGGGGTCGCCGAAAACAACATTTTCAATGTCAAGCACCTCACAGGCAATATCCCCGCGAATAGCCATTGTTCTGCCCTCATCGGCATAAAGCCCCGTCGCAATATTCTCGTCCCAGTATGTATATAAAATGCCCGTTCCCGAAATGTAGGCATTTCTGAGAAACCGGTCCATCTTGTCGTTAAATTTAACACGCTCGGCGGTTACGCGGTAGTAATCGGATAACGCCGACATAATCACATTAATTTCCTGATTGCTTGGTGTGTGGCTTTGCGGCACAGCACCGTTAATCAGATTTTGCTTAATTTCCTGTCTTAAATCGGTGTCTGACACACACGGTACACCCTCGGCGGTGTAACTTACCGCAATGGGCGCACTGCCAATGGTCGCCATTTTGTATTCGCCTATGCGCTTGATTATGTTTCTTCTTGTAAGCGGCTTTTCGTTACCGGCGCTAACACCGTGCCATTGGTCGCCCACAAAAAAGCGCTCGTTTATTCTCGATTGGTCGTGTATCCCCTTGTCACCTATACCGTTTTTAAAATCCTGTCCTGCGGTATATTCGCCCCATATCGCCTTAGGCTCGGTTTTAATTTTGTCAGTCATCTTTTTTATCCCTACTTCCAAAAAAGGCGGCAGCCTGAAAAAAGGCTGCCGCACATAATATTATTCTTATTACCTTAACCGCCTATTGCAAAAATAAGACCCTTCTTTGCATTTGTGACAAACAGGTCATAATAAAGGCGGAAATTAATCTTGTAAGCGTCCATATCCTGAACCTCGTCGGGTGAATAAACATCCACCTTGTCGACCTTCTTAACAAGCGAAGCCGCACCCTTTGGCATAACAATCGCCCTGATTTCACCTGCGTCTGCAGCCGCCTCAAAGCCCTTGTCACCAAATTCGTATGCAGTCTTCATTCGCTCAGCCGCAACGGGAATAATAACGCAGCCGTTAAGTGTCTTAACCTTAAGGTCAGCCTCACCCTGCTTAAAATCGTCTACGGTAATCATACGCTGAAGTTCGTCAGAAGTCATAAGAGCCGCATACATAACGGGGTCAACAAGCGCTACTGTCTGCTCGTTGTTGTAACCGTTTGCCGCCTCGGCTTCGTTGATTACAGTAAGCATATCCTTAACAGCGCTATTTTCTGCAAAAACTCTTGTGTTTGAATTTTCCTTTGCCACACTAAAAAGTTTTGAAAGAACATAAGCGTCAATTTCGGGATTTACTTTCATACGGGTGTATTCGCCCACCATCTTACCCGCAAGGGAAGACATACCGCTTTCATCTGCGTCCTGCGCGTCGATAATAATCTGCTTCGAGCGTTCTTTTGAAAGTGTGTAGGGTGTGTGCACAAGGTTGGTGTCACCCTTCGAGTAACCACCCGCGCGGTCATAATCACCAAGACCGTCAAAGTTAATTTCAGGCAGATAAACCGTTCTGGCGCCTGTAAACTTTGCCTTGAATTTGCTGTCGGCCATAAAGCCTGTTTTTGATTCCTGAACTATCATCTTATCAAGTTCAGGCGCGTATTTGTTTGCATAATTGATTGTGTTTGACATAATTTTTTCTCCTTTTTAATTAAAACTCATCGTCCCCAAATTCCATCAAGAAAGCCTCTATCAAATGAGGACATATCGTCGGCTCCCGTTTGGGCTTTAGACCCTGCCGAAGCCTCTGCCGCCGCCTGTTGCGATTTGTTGGCAGCATCAATTTTTTTGTTTTCGCTGTATAAATAGCGCAGATATGCAGAAAACAAATCCCTTTTCCCACTCGCCGCCTCGGTTATTACCGAATCGGGCAGATGCGCAAAATCGGGTGTATCGGGAATTTCCCTTTTAAGTTCTCGGTACTGCTCGGCAAGACGCGACTGAACGCTTTTTTCCTCCAGTCTTTCCCTTTCGCTTTGCTGTTTACTTTTTTCACTTAACAGTTTTTCATAGTCTGCCGACTGTTTCTTGCGAAAAATTTCCATACCAATCTCGACATCCTCCGAGTCTTTACCGTAAAGTTCCTCAAGGTGTTTGCGGTGGGCGTCTTCGGGGGCTTTTACAAGACGGTCTACAAACGCATCAACATCCATATCAAGCGACGCCGCCAAGCACCCAAGTTTAGTGTGCAGCGCCTCCATGTGTATCCCCTTTTGCGCGTATGTAACCGTCTGCTCACGGGTAAGGTCACGGTTTTCGTGATTGTATCTTACCGTGACAAATGGCTCGTCCTGTGCGTTTTCAGTCCCCTTTTCTGATACAGACTGCTGCGCTGATAGTCGGTCTGTATCTCGTGCGGCACTTACACTAGCGTCCTGCTGCTCCTGTGGTGCGGTGGCAGCGGTTTCGGTTGTGGTTGTGCCTGTTGTTTGCTGCCCGACTTCATCAGGTATGGTGTCCTGAACGTCGGGTGTTTGAACGTTTAAATTTTCGTCCATATCAATTTCTCCTTATTATTCTACCCTATGGTGAAGGGATTTTTGTTAAATACTGTCCTTTTGGTTTTGTGCAGAACCGTCATATTTAAGAAAATTTCGCATCTGCTCCTGCCTTTTTTGTTGGGGCGACGGTTTCACGCTCTGCTTTTTTGTTATTTTCTTGGCGTTTTTTTGTAAAATTCTTGCTTTACAGCCGCATAAAACACCCGCCGCAAAGCAGGAAATAAATACGCCCGAAAATACTACCGCCAACAAAAGTATAAAAATTAAATCTTGCATAAATATCACACCATCCTTTTAAAATCTGCCTTCTTAAGTCCGTGTTTTTTATAATAATACTGTTGCCGTGTGGGTTTGACTTTGGGCTTGTCGGGGTCTTCAGGGCGGAAATACCGCACATCGTAAAAGGCGTACCTCAGCGCATCGCAAAGGTGGTTGTTTTGGTCCTCAGGTGCGTTTAGTCCGTTTTCATTTTTATCCTTTTTCCAGCAGTAACTCGAAAGTTCGGTTATGGTGTTTTTACACCTTGGGTGGACATAAATTTTGTATTCCTGAATTTTTGTAATACCGTTTATGACCGAATCTTTACCCTTAATACTCGGCATCAGCCTTGCTATCCCCATTCGCCGCAGGTCCTCGTTTGATTTTGGCTCGGCACTGTCGGCACGAATGCGCTCCTTTGCAAAGCCCTTGCGCTTTATCATATCGGCAATATCGCAGTTAAGCATCCTTGCCTCATAATGCTCATCGTATATGTAAATCTGCTTTTTTATGGGGTTTACCGCAAAGGCAATAAATGCCGTCGGGTCGTTGGTGTAGCCGTAATCAAGACCGAAAAAGTGTCGGTACTGCCAAGCGGTATTATCCGTTTCCCCTAATGTGCGCGACTCAAAAGACTGTATCTCCCAATTTTCGTATATCAGCCCCTCGGCAATTCCCCATTCGCCAAGCCCCGCCACATTGTACTTGCGGCGATTACTCTTTTTCATCTGCTCCATCAGTTCATAAAATTCATCGGTTAAATGCTCGTTGCACATATAGTTGGTGGTGTATGTGCTGACAAGCGGCGAATGTACATCAAAAAAGCGTCTTTTAAGCCAATGATTTTCACTCCACGGGTTAAAGGTAAGCGTCGTCTGGTTAAATAGCGGCGGCGGCACTTTTGAACGCGGCACCGAAAGGTCAAGTTTGTCAAATTCACCCTCACTACCCAGTTCAAACGCCTCCTCTATCCATACCCAGCACAAATACCCCTTTGGCACCGTGATGGAAGCAAGTTTCAGCGCATCGTCAAAGCCACGGAACAGTATCCTCTGCCCCGTCGGCAGATAGCACATCTCCATAGGGGATACCGTATTCTGCCACAGATGAGCCACCCCCAACGCCTGTTGCGCCCATTTAAGTATTGCAAAGGTGCTGTCGCGGTGGGTGTTGCAGACATTTCGCACCACCAACAAATTTGCAGCAGAGTACCGCTCGTCCATAAGCCGCACCAAATAATTAAGGGCGGTGGTGGTAGATTTTTTACTACCCTTACCGCCCTTTAGCACCCTGTACCGTGATTGGTCGCGCCAAAACTGTCCATAGCCTCTGCCCACAATATCGGGCAGCCATATCTTTTTAGTCTGCAATCATATCGCCCCCCGCAAGAATAACCGCACCGCCGCCGCTTGAATCGGACTCGTGCTTTGTCGCAAAAGCACCGGCACTTCGCATTCTTATCTCGGCAGCCTTAATCCTGTCGGCAAGTTTCTGCTCACCGTCGCGCATAACCGAGGTCAAAAATTCGTTACATTCTGATATATCGGCAATGTTTTCCGATTTAATCTGCTCCTCGAATTCGCGTATGTGACTGCCAAGTCTGGCAAGGTTTTCACTGCCGATTTTTCTAAAGGATAGATCGTTTTTACACTCGTATCCCGCTTCCCTCGCCGCGCGTGTAGCGTTGCCGTGCTTTTTGTAAGCCATAAGCCATTTTTGTTGCTTGGGTGTCAGTTTATCCATCCGCTCACCACTCTTTTTATCAATTTTCCCACCGTCCTCAACCGCCGCCTATTATGTGCGGCACAAATTTATACTGACGAGAGGGCTCGTCAGTATAAATAATGAATTGCAACCTTAGTTGCAATTCAAATCATGTTGCGTAAGCAACAATTCATGGCTTTAGCCAATTCATGATGCGTTAGCATCAAATCATTTAAAAATGAATTGTAACCTTACGGTTACATGAATTGAGCCTTGCGGCTCATGAATTGCGGCACACCGCATGAATTGCACTTCGTGCATTACAGTTCAACTATTCCATATTCACTTCTTGTAAACCTTTCCAATGCGGCATCCTTTAGTCTGTAAAGGGTTGACTTTTCCATATTAAGTTCACGGCACAGCCGCTCGGTACGGTTTTGCATATCGTCTATGTAAAAGCCCTCAAGCACCCGTCTTTCACGCTCGTCAAGTGACGAAAGGCCCCTTTCGGTAAGTTCTGTTAATATCTGCACCGTCTTTAAACTAAATGCTAATTTTTCCCTTTCGCAAATATTGTCAAGCCAGACTTCATCCCCCTTTGACGCACCGCCCATTACACGCTCACCGTCGGGCATTCCCCTAAGGCTTACAAGCCGCTCCTCAAGTGCGGCAATTCGGCGGTTTAAATTTTCTATCGCCGCCTTTCTTTGCGCATATTTTTTAAGGTCGTTTATCGCTTCGGTTTTCCAGTTCATAGCCGATTACCTCCTTAAGTTTAATCTTTCCCACTTTCAACATCTCAACAAATGCGCCGTATGTAATGCTTGTCTTGTTTTCGGTATTGTACCTTTCAAGCAAAAATACCAGTCGGTGCAGCGGTATATCAAGTGCCCCCTTTTTCTTTCGCTTTTTAAGCCTTGACCGCCTGACCGCTTCCCTGTGCCGTGATTTTTCACACTCTGCGCATAACTGCTTTCTGCCTTGGGTATGCCAAAAAACACAACCGCAATCAATGCATATCCTTTTGTATAAAGTGTCCGTCATTATCATTCATCCTCCTTAAGCATCCTTTCAAACAATTCAAGGTCGTACCCTGCAAAGTTATTCTTCACCCTTCTTTTCCCCTTTTTCAAGGGGGATAAAAGGGGGTTGTTATTATTATCTTGTTTATTTTTTATTATGTGTTCGTCGGCTGTTTTCATATTGTCCTCATTTTGTCGGCGGGTTTTAAAAAACGGCTGATAAATGTCGTATTTTACAACGGTTACAAGGGTGTAACGGCTGTTCGCTTTTTGTAAAATACTTCCGTTTTTTTCTAAAATCTTCATCCGTCTGTAAAAAGCGCTCTCGGAAATCTCACATTTTGTACCCGACAACTCACAAACCGCCTTTTTTCTGCCGTAAATAAACTGCCCTCTTTCAAGACAGATAATTTCACTGCCAATACTCACCCTCTGCGGTGTGTATACCGCCTTAAATAAGCACCACATCCAAATTTTAAAAAGCCACGGGTCCGAAAAAACGGGGCTGTCCATTATTTTGCGGTGAACGAATATGTATCCCTCCATTCGCTTACCCCTCCTCACAGCCTTGGCACACACCGTCTGTCAAAGCGCTCATATCATCGGCTTCAAAGTAACGGCCGCACACTTCACATTCAAAAATTCCCTCATAATCCCCGCAGCAATACGGACAGGCTAAATACCGCTCTAATGCGCAGCCGTTACCGTACGGATGCACCTGCCCTACTACATCGGGGGTAGTAAAGGTCCTGTTGCACACATTACATCTAAACAAATTTTCCACATTCAGTACCTCACAGTCCTTTTTTCAGTACACATAGCCTGATATAATCTTATTACCCTAAGATTAAACACTTTCTGTCTGAAAAAGATTAAAAAAATCGAAGTTTGTCGTGTTTAGTCGATTAAACACTACCGCTAAAAAAAATCTCCTCCACCGTTGTATTCAAGGCATCCGCCAGTTTTACAAGGGTTTTTGTGGTGGTGATTTTCGCCTCGCCGCTTTCTAGCGCAACAATCGTTCCTCGACTAACACCGCTTAATTCAGCCAATTTCTCCTGTGTTATGCCCTTTGCCTCTCTTACCTGCTTGATTCTGTAGCCCATAACTACACCTCCGTTTAATTGATTGCACATTGATTGTAGCATAGACCGATGAAATTGTCAAGTGGGTTAAACAAAAAATGTTTAATTTTTCTAACATTCTCTTGACACCGCATTTTTTTGAATGTATAATAAGGTATAAAGTAATTAGTGAGGTGCCACCTTAACATTATGACATTATCTGAATTAATAATTTCTTACCGAAAACAAAACGACCTTTCGCAAAGAAGGTTTGCCGACATCTGCGGATTATCGAACGGCTATATCTCTATGCTTGAAAGGGGCGAAAATCCGAAAACCAAACAGCCGATAACCCCTACCTTGCCCCACCTAAAAAAACTTGCCAAGGGAATGGGTATGACGGTTAATGAACTGTTCTCTAAGGTTGAGGATATAAATATTTCTCTAAAGGCGGAAAGTGAGCGCACCATCAGGGACGACATAACCGATGAGGACATTAAATTCGCGCTGTTTGACGGCGATGTTGGGGAAATAACCGATGAAATGTATGCAGAGGTTAAGGCGTTTGCCGAATTTGTAAAAGCCAAATACAAGAAGGATTGATATCGTTGGAGTTAGAAAACTTGTATGACTACGCGTGTACGCGCGGAATAAATATTGATTGTTACGATTTTTTGTGTATACCAAGCGTGTCGCTGTGCAGCGGCGAGGGGTATTTTATCGGAATTAACCCCTTTAAGTTAAATTCGCATTCGGAAGAAAAGGTAAAACTTGCGCACGAACTCGGCCACTGCGTGACGGGCTCATTTTACAACCGCTATTCAGCACTTGATATACGAAGTAAGCACGAGCGCCGCGCTGACAAATGGGCAATAAAAAAACTTATTCCCATAAACGAATTAAAAAAGGCTTGTAAAATATGCACAAACCGATATGAACTGTCAGAGCATTTTGGCGTCACCGAAGATTTTATGCAAAAAGCACTTGATTATTATTCAAAATAAAAATTATCAAAGGCACGAACTTTCCATAGTTCGTGCCTTTTTAAGTGACTGTTTCTGTTATATCTTAATGTACCTCTGATTTCTGCTATTGGGTTTATCGGGCAAGGTCATTTTAACAAGACCGTTCTCAATTGCGGGACCTAAATAGTTTTTGCGGAGAGTTTCTTTAGATTTAAGTTCTAATAAATCCAAAACAGCATTTGCGGTGTACGGAGTATCATATTCCATAACTGAAAGTAACTTCTTAACATATTCCGAAAGATTATCAGAAGAAGAACCAGCGGTATTTAATATTTCATCCAATACTGCACTAATCTGTGTTAGGATAAACTCAATAAACACAGTGCTTGCACCGTCTATATGGCACTTAGCGATTGCTTCATAGTACCCATCCTGAAATTTCTCGATTTGGCTTTCAATCGGAATAAATTCAAACATAGGTTTCCACATGCTAAGTATTGCTGTATGCCAAAGTCTTGCCATTCTTCCGTTACCGTCTGAAAAAGGATGGATAAAAACAAATTCGTAGTGAAATACTGATGCTAGAATTAGCGGATGTACTTTATTATTATAATTTTTCATCCAATCGAATAAATTTTGCATCTGTTCAGGAACAAAGCGTGCAGGCGGTGCCATAAAAATACACTTATCACCGTTAAAGACACCCTCTTCTCCTTTTCGGAAACTACCGCTTTCATCCACGATATATTTAGTCATAACACCGTGTAAACGCTTAAAATCGTCTAAGTTATAAATATCGAACTTTCCGATTTGTTCGTAAGCGGCATAAGCGTTTTTAACCTCTTGAATATCCTTACGCTCACCAATAACAGTACGACCGTTTATAACATCACGCACTTCATTAAGCGTTAAAGAATTAGCCTCGATTTTAAGAGACGAATGAATAGATTTGATTTTATTATTTTTGCGCAAATGCGGTTTTGAATCCAAATTGGTGCGCGTGTTTATTTTACCGATTTTTTCTGAAATCTCAGCCACGAGCGATAATATTTTATCGGTTATCTGATATGGCGGCATATATGACATTTTAACACCCTCCGACTTGCTTATTATCTTACTTATTATCTTACCACATATTTATAGATTTATCAAGGATAAAATCATATTATTTGCAAAAATTGACAGCGCGGACATAATTTACCTATGATAATTGCAAAAGTATTTCACAGAATAATACTGCAAACGCGAATGAAACAAAGTAAGTAAGGAGTGAAATACGATGTCTAAAAAGAATGTAGTACCTGAAGCAAAGGAAGCTCTTAACCGTTTTAAGATGGAGGCTGCAAACGAGGTTGGCGTAAATCTTAAGCAGGGTTACAACGGCGATTTGACCTCAAAGCAGGCTGGTTCTATCGGCGGTCAGATGGTCAAGAAGATGATCGAATCTTACGAAAACAGCATGAAATAAACTACGGATAATTAAGTAGTTGACCAAGGTGGCGCCGACCGGAAATATCCTGTCGGCGCTTTTTTAAAGGGTATAATCTGCGATTTGTAATTTATACTAATAACAAAGAGGTGAGATTTGAATGTTTGATAAAATTTGTCTTATTTTATCCATTATCGGTTGTCTTAACTGGGGACTGGTAGGTCTGTTCAGTTTTGATCTGGTCGCTTGGATATTCGGCGGCAGCGATGCGCTTCTTAGCCGAATAATCTACACCGTAATTGCCCTTGCGGGTATATGGTGTATTTCCCTGCTGTTCCGCAGCGACCACGACCACCACGCAGTAACAGCCGACTGATTGTCAAGGCAGAAAAAAATCGGGACAAGAAAACCTTGTCCCGATTTTTATTTGAAGATATTTAATTAGATTTCAGCGAAGTACTTAATTGTACGAACCATCTGGCTGGTGTAGCTGTTTTCATTGTCATACCAAGAAACAACCTGAACCTGATAGGTGTCGTCATCAATCTTAGTAACCATTGTCTGAGTAGCATCAAAGAGTGAGCCGTATGTGATACCGATGATATCAGAGGATACGAGCTGCTCCTCAGTATAACCGAAGGAATCAGAAGCAGCAGCCTTCATAGCAGCATTGATGCCTTCCTTAGTAACGTCCTTACCCTTAACAACAGCAACAAGGATGGTGGTAGAACCTGTAGGAACAGGAACACGCTGTGCAGAGCCGATAAGTTTGCCGTTAAGTTCAGGAATTACAAGACCGATAGCCTTAGCAGCGCCTGTAGAGTTAGGAACGATGTTACAAGCAGCAGCACGTGCACGGCGAAGGTCGCCCTTTCTGTGAGGACCGTCAAGTACCATCTGGTCGCCTGTCCAAGCGTGAACGGTGGTCATAATACCGCTCTGGATGGGAGCATACTTGTTAAGAGTATCAGCCATGGGAGCAAGGCAGTTGGTTGTGCAGGAAGCAGCAGAGATGATGTTATCCTGGGCAGTAAGAGTATCCTCATTAACGCTGTAAACAATAGTCTTAAGGTCATTACCTGCGGGAGCAGAAATAACAACCTTCTTAGCACCTGCATCGATGTGAGCCTGTGACTTGTCCTTAGAGCAGTAGAAACCTGTGCATTCGAGAACTACGTCAACACCGATTTCACCCCAAGGAAGATCAGCAGCATTCTTTTCAGCATAAATTTTGATTGTCTTACCGTCAACAGTGATGTTATCCTCACCTGCAACTACGGTGTCAGCAAGAGCATATCTGCCCTGTGCAGAGTCGTACTTAAGAAGATGAGCAAGCATTGCAGGGCTTGTAAGGTCGTTGATAGCAACAATCTCATAACCCTCTGCGCCGAACATCTGACGGAAAGCCAGACGGCCGATACGGCCAAAACCATTAATAGCAACTTTAACCATTGGGAAAAACCTCCTAATTTTTTCTATTTGATATTTTACCCCATTTCAATTTATTTTTCAAGACATTTTGTTTAATTTTTAACAAATTTTTTAATTTTCATTTATATTGGCAAAAATTTTAAGGGTTGGTGACTTTAAATATGCAATTTTCACCTAAAAAAAGTGAAATATATGTATCAAGGCTTAGAAATTACATTCAAGGTGCGATAGTGCGTAACGGATTAAGCGACAAAAAACTAAAAGCGCTTAAAAAAATAAACATTTTCAGTATCTGCCGTGACACCAAAGTGCCGACCGCCACCGATATGGCGGTATACTGCGCAATCGTGCTTTACAGCGCTAAGGCGGAACTTTTCAGAAAAAATTTAGACTTTAATTTACGCGTAAGCGGTGACGCGGTAGTATATGCCGACCGCAAAATACTCTGCGCCGTTTTGTGCGAAACGGCAATACTTTGCTCAAAACACTGCGGCGAAATTTTTGTAGACGCTCAGGGTGATACACTTAAAATCACCTACACGGGTGCGCCGCCCAGCCGTACGCTAAAGCGCCTTTTAAAAGCCGAGGACAGCGTAATGCTGAAAATTGGCGGCAAAAATATTTATTCAATTTTTCTAAACTACAAGACAGCCCAAAAAAGCCAAAAAATAACGGGCGCTGCAACACTGCTTTGCGACCCGTTATCACCCATAAAAATATTTACTTCGCTGATTTAATCAACCACTCGGCGCATTTAAGTCCGTCAACCGCCGCCGACATAATGCCACCCGCATACCCTGCACCCTCACCGCAGGGGTAAATGCCCTGTAGGCTGACAGAAACACCCTCGCTGTCCCTTAAAATTCTGACAGGAGACGAACTTCGTGTCTCGGGCGCGGTAAGAACGGCATCACGACAGGCAAATCCACTGATTTTGCTATCCATAGCAACTATTCCCTGTCTTAGCGAATCGGTAACAAACTGCGGAAAAATATCGTTAAAATCGGCTTGTTTTGTTCGGGGTTTTACCGTCGGTCTTATGCGGCAAGGCTTTGTGCCGTCACCAAAGACAAACTCACCCACCGTGGTAACGGGCACGGCACCCCCACCCACATTATATGCACGGCGCTCAATCTCACGCTGAAGTTCGCACCCCGCAAAAATGCTCTCACCTTTAAGGTCATCAGGCTCAACACCCACAAGCAGTGCGCTGTTGGCATTCTCACCGTCACGGCGGCTGTTACTCATTCCGTTTACGGCAATACCGCCGCATTCACTTGAAGCGTTAATAACCTCACCGCCGGGGCACATACAAAAGGTGTATACCCCCCTGCCGTTTTCAAGGTGTACCGCCATTTTATAATCGGCAGCCTTAAGCGACGGATGAGTGGCAAATCGGCCGTACATCGCGCGGTTAATATCGCTTTGCAGATGCTCAATCCGCACCCCTACCGAAAAGGGCTTCCGCTGCATTTCGACACCGCTTTCATAAAGCATTTTAAAGGTGTCACGGGCTGAATGTCCGATAGATAAAATAAGTCTGTTGCACGGCATTTTTTCGCCGTTTACCGAAACTGCAGTAAGGCATTCGCCCTCTTTATATATACCGTCAAGTTTTGAGGAAAACAGCACCTTACCGCCAAGGTTTATTATTTCCTGTCTTATATTTTTGACAACACTTTTTAAAATATCGGTGCCAATATGCGCCTTTGCATCTGTAAGTATGCTTGTCGGCGCACCGAACCGCGCTAATGTTTCAAGCACCGCGCGGCAGCGTATATCCTTAATTCCCGTGTTCAGTTTTCCGTCTGAAAAGGTACCTGCGCCCCCCTCGCCAAACTGAACATTCGATTCAGTGTTAAGACTGCCGTCTTTAAAAAAGCGCTCGACATCGGCGCTTCGCTCGTCGACATCCTTTCCGCGTTCAAGCACTATCGGGCAAAGTCCCGCACGGGCAAGTAAAAGTGCCGCAAACATACCCGCAGGGCCAAAGCCCACCACAACGGGCCTTTGGTCAAGGGGCTTACACTGCGGCCACACATATTCCTTTTTTACAAACTGCGATACATTTTTATGTCTTTTAATAATTCTGCTACTGTTTTTTACATCAGCCACTACCGAAACGCAAAAATGCACATCGTCACTTTTTCGCGCATCGACCGACTTTTTGTAAAGTACAGCCGATATAACATCGTCGGTACTAACCCGCAGATATTTTGCGGTAATTGCCCTCATATCACCAAAATCGGTGTCAAGCGGCAGTTTTATATTATTTATAATAATCATACCAAATACCTGTATACCGCATCGGCGGCGCACATTGCGCTTGACCATGCCCATTGCAGATTAAATCCGCCACAGTCACCGTCGATATCAAGTATTTCGCCAATACAGTAAAGTCCCTTTTCACGCTTTGACATCATGGTAGTGCTGTCAAACTGCGTAACATCAAGTCCACCCGCCGTGACCTGAGAATTTATAAATCCCGTAGTTCCCGTCACCTCAAAGGACATACCCTTGATTACCGATGCCATTTTTTTAACATCGGCGGCAGTCACACACGACACATCATCCGACAGTTTAAGACCGCAAAGTTTTATGACCGTCTGCCCTACGCGTTTGTTAAGCATACCCGTAAAAAACTCGTCAAGGCTGCGGTCAATCAGGGCTGACACCCTGAAATTAATCATATCGCAGACATTTTGAAATGAATATTCTGGCATTAAATCAAGCGTGATTTTTTTGTCGCCGTTTGTTCTTTCGACCGCGCGGGATATCTGCATTACAGCAGGTCCTGATACACCGTAGTCGCAAAACAGCACCTCGCCAAATTCCTGTCGTACCGCCCTTTCGCCCACAAAAAGCGTGGCAGCAGCATTAACCTTAATTCCTTTAAGCGACTTTACAATATCGGTTTTAGTCCTTAGTTGTACTATGGCGGGTGTCGTTTTTACGGTTTTGTACCCTGCGGATTTGAGTATTTTAAGCATACTGCCGTCGCTGCCTAACTTTTCGCCGCCCGAATAAAGACCTGCGGCTATAATCAGCGCTTCACACCAAAACTCACCCTTAGCGGTGCTTACCGTGTATCCGCCGTGCGAAGCCCTGTAACTATCCACCTTAATGTCGGTCAGTGTTTCAACACCCAGGCTGTCAAGCGAAAAACGCATCGCATCCACCACCGACGACGCTTGTAATGAATAGGGATAGGCACGGCCCGTTTCGTCGTAGGTAAACACCACGCCAAGTTCTGCAAAAAAGTCGGAAATGTAAAGGTTGTCATACTCGCTTAACGCAAACTGCGCAAATGACACATCCACACCGTGATATCTTTCAAGGCGGATATCAGAATTGGTTATGTTACATCTGCCGTTACCCGTTGTTATAAGTTTTTTGCCCACACGCGACATCTGTTCAAGTATTGCCACACTGATACTGCGGTCGCGCATTTTAAGGGATATTGCGGCGCACATACCCGCAGCGCCCCCGCCGATTATTATAACATCATACTTTTTAGGCAACTTAAACACCGCTTTCAAATACTACTTAAACTGTTTTACATAATAACTTGAACTTTTGCCAAATTCTTCCTGTAGGTAATCGGCGCCCAACTCTTCACTAAGCGTCGGCTTGTCGGAAAACAGATTTGTACCAAGTCCTAAACGCTCACCCTCAATATCAAAGCCCATTGCTGAAAGGGTGGTCGGCATTATATCCATCGACGAAAAATCACGATTTGTAAGGGTGGGCTGCTTATCACCGACATCGGCGTTTATAAAGCAGTTGTAAACCGTTCTGTCAAGATACTCTAAATTTTCAACCAAAACGGTATCCATTCGCGGATGGTCGCCAATAAGCACTATTGTCGTGTCTTCATAAAAATCCTGCTGTGAGCACCAGTCAAGGAATTCCTTAATCTGTCTGTCGGCACAGGAAAGAACATTTTCGGCAACCAATTGATAATCACTGCCACACAGTTCGCAAATATAACCGTCGGGGAAATGCGTGTCAACCGTCAGCATGGTAAAGTTAAAGGGCTTACCACCGGTGGCAAGTCGTGTTATTTCGTCCTTTGCAATACGGTAGAGATACTTATCCTCAAAGCCCCACCAAACATAATAATCTTCGGGTATATACCCCGTCTGACGCGCGGTATATAAATCGAACACCTCATATCCGCCGTGCTGCTCAAAAAAGTTTTTTCTACCCGCATAATTAGCGTCCGAGCCGCAAAGGAATTCCTGTGCATAGCCCTTGCTTTCAAGAATGTCACCCAAACTGACAATGCCGGTTGCAAACTCGCTGTATTCGTTCATTGAATTGCCGCCGACGGGAAAGGCAAACGGAACACCGGCATTGGTTGAAAACAGTGCCGACAGCGTAAATGTTGTACCCGTAAATGAGCGAAATCCCCCAAGCGCTTCAGAATTTGAAAAGGATACATTGTTCCGTGCGACAGCGGTAAGATTAGGTATAAGATTTACCTGTTGGTTTCCGCCCTCCTCTACAGAAGCATAGGCAGTTTCCATACTTTCAAGATAGATAAAAATAAGATTTTTTGTACTGCCGTCTTGTGCGGTAATATCTACCTGCCTTGGATCAACATAATACTGCTGATAAATTTTTGTTTCCTTGAATTTATTGGAAATATATGCACCTACATCATATTCGCTTACGGTGTAGGCAAGACTGCAAACAAGCGTTGCCGAGCACAGTACCGCAACGGCTGTGCGCAGCAGTTTTTTCACACTTGTCCTTATCGGTTTTTTAAACACATACAGCGTAAAGGGTGCCGTGTTGCGAAGCCATACATCAAGTGCCACCAACATCAGATAGGGCGCAAACCACAACAGCGCTTTTGGTACACAGGTCTTAAAAATAGTGACCACCGTACTTGAGTCAGCACCCTCAAGCGGGGTGGTAAGTGTAAAAAGAATTCCCGAAAGGTCGGTTTCAAAGGTGACAAGCGACCAGTGAACGATTATCTGTATAAGTAAGCCAAGAAGGTAAATAATTCCGAATATGATATATCCGGCTATTACCCTGCCCCGCGTCGTCTTTTTATTTTTCATTCTTTTCCTCCGCAACGGGTTCATACGCGCCGATTTTAACATTTTTTGCTATCAAACGATAAAGTAATGCCAGTATTACGGCAACAATCAAAGAAATTAATGTGTAGTATGTAGAATCAAGTGTAATTACCTTTTCGGGCATAAAAAGTCTTATGAACGCAAATGCCGCTTTGCACAAAATCATATTAAGTGCCACGCTTAATGCGTAATTACCAAGCATTGATACACCGAACTTTTTATTTTCCTTTTTAAAATAAAATAACCAAACGGTAATTAAGGGAATTAAAAACAGGTTTATATTAACAATTTGCGATATCATATTAACTTCCTCCGTAAAATAAAAATATTCATTTAATTATAGCATATTTAATATTATAAATCAAACAGTTTTCTATTTCTATGCGAAAAAGAGCCGTAAAACACGGCTCTTTCTCGCTTTTAAGGGGTTTGAGGAGAGAATCGCAGTAAATTACCGCGATATACCCATCAGGCTGCGGCTACCTGTGGATACAATAAAATAATACAATGAAAATTTATACTTTTTATGAATATTTTTAAAACAATTTTTAAGAATATGTTTCAAAATTGTAGACAATACTATTTACACAAAACAAAATTATTAAGGAGCGAAAATAAAATGAGATATTATAAACCGTCACGATTTACAAAATCAATAGGTCTTACAGGCTTTATAACCATTACCGCTTGCTGTCTTATTGCGGTAGGTGCGGTCGCTTGGTTTGCAGTAGCGCGTTATAACAGCATAAGCGAAAGCACACCTGACAACAATTCAAATAACCAGTCATACGAAAGTGACGATAGTTCATATAATAGTTCAGCGCAAACACCCACCCCCACACCGAGTGAAGTTATAACCGATGTCGGCGAAAATGTGTCGGATGTACCCTACGAAGCCGAAGAAGAAAACGAGCCACAGCCCGAACCCGAGCCCGAGCGCAGTTTCATACTTCCCGTCGAGGGTAATGTCGCAAAGGGTTACAGCGATACTGCGCTTCAGTATTCGGCAACCTACGGCGATATGCGTCTTCACAAAGGAATTGACATTTTATGTGACAGCGGCAGCAGTATTAAGGCAGCAGGTAGCGGCAGTGTGACCGCAGTTACCGAGGATATGCACTTTGGCAGAATAATTACCGTCGACCACGGCGAAGGCATTGTAATAAAGTACTGCGGAATGGAAAGTGTAAGTGTAAAAGAGGGTGACACCGTCACCGCGGGTACGGTAATCGGCACATCGGGTGAAATACCTAGCGAATGTTCAGACAACCCCCACATTCACATTGAAGCGGCAGTAGACGGCGAAACAGTGTCCCCGCTTAGCGCACTTGGTTTAAACTAATTAGGCTGACGAAAGCCTAAAAATCGCGCCCTCGGATAGATTATCGTTTAGGGGCAAAAAAGGGATACCGCAAATTTTACTGCGGTATCCCCTATTTTATTCGCTATATGCTTCAAGTCGGTAGATTGGAAGTCCCTTTGAAATAAACTTTGCCTCATACTCGGTGACGATATTGCCCTCAAAACCGCTGTTGTGCAGGTCAAGGGATATGTTTTTAAGTTTAAATCCGCAGCCACTTAACTGTTCAATGGAAAATTCAAAGAAATGCATATTGTCGGTCTTTTGGTGTATTTCGGCACCCGGTGCCATAATGCGCTTATAAATGCGCAGAAAATTCTCACTTGTAAGTCGGTGCGACGCATATTTATTTTTAGGGAACGGACAGGAAAAATTAAGAAAAATACGGTCAACACTATTTGGTCTTATGTGCCGTTCAATATATTCCGCCGACGCGTTAATAAAACGCAGATTAGGTATGTTTTGCGCCTTAGCCTGTTCACAGGCAGACACCAGAACATTCGCGTCCTTTTCCACCGCCAAAAGATTAATGTCGGGGTGAGCCTTGGCATATTCACAGGAAAATTTACCCTTTCCGCAACCGATTTCCAAATAAATCGGGTTATCGTTTTTAAACCAAGCTTTAAAATCTATGTATTCCTTATCATCCTTCGCAGTTTTAAAGTTGCGGTCTTCTATATCGCTTATGAAAAGAATATCGCCAACAGCCGATAACCTCTCCTCTAAATTTTTCTTTTTTCGCATTCGCATAAATTTTGCCTCGTTATTCGTAAATTTTAAGCACCGAAAGTGCTCTTTCCTTAATCATTTCTTTTAAATTCTCAGGTTTTTTAACCTCTATTTTATCTGAATAATTTATAATCCAGGTTACAAGCGCATCAGATAACACCGCTTTCGCATTAAACGAAAAGTCTTTCTCAGTTTCGTTTTTAATAAAAATATCCTCGCCGAAGCGGTCTAAAACAGGCTCTGCAATAGACTTATCGCATTTAAGCTCAATCGTGGTCTGCTCACCCGTATGCATACCGAAAAGTTTATTAACATAATCGGCAACATCAAACTTTTCCTTATATTCTGAAACCTCAGAAAAATGTCTCGCTTTCTCCTTTAAAACCTCGGCTTTACTCATTCGGTCTAGCCTTAAATGGATTAAATTATCATACTTTATATGGTTTCCCAAAAGATAATAACAATCGTCCTCCCACGCGAGCGCGTAAGGATTTATAGTCATTTCCTTTGATTTTTTTATGATATTTCGGTTATCGTCAATAGCTCTTACAGTATAAACAAATTTAATTTGTTTGCCCTCTTTGATAGCCTCGTTTATTTTATCTATATTATAATAAATCGATTCGTTATCGCATTTTCCTGAAAGCGAAAAATAAACCGCGTCTTTATTGCGCTTTGCCTCAAAAACACTAAGCTCGGAATAAAGC
>JAZRPH010000054.1:0-2439 GCA_045649125.1 Acutalibacteraceae bacterium
CTGTCAATATGTGCAGGATAACAAACACCGCCGTATTTTTCAACAATTTCCTTAACGTTATCAAAAGAAATTGTTGTGGCATTTGAAAGCAAATATCTTTCGTTTGCTAAAACATTATCAAATTCATCACAAATTAACTGATTGCCGAAAATATCTGTACGGTTTTCAATTAAAACTCTTTTATCTTCAATTGCTTTATCAAAAGCTAATGCCTCATCCAAAGTTTCAAAAAGACAAACTGTATGAATATCTTCAGAAGTTGTGAGTTCCATACCTGCTATTGCAATTATGCCATATTGTTTTGCGGCTTTAAAAAAAGCGGGACAGTTTTTAACGGAATTATGGTCGGTAAGTGCCATAATATTAAGACGGTTGATTTTGCCCATACCTGCGATACTGTTTGGTGTCGATTCATCATCACCGCAAGGTGACAAACAAGAATGAATATGTAAATCGTAATAATACTTTTTCATATTAAATTACTTAAATAAACCGAAGTTGTGTAAATATCCATATTTGTTGAAAGAATATTAATATTTTTTTCAACCGCAGTATCAATAACTTCTTTAGAGACTGTAACACCCTCTGCCAAAACAATACAAGAAGTGTCAACCAAGGAAGCCACCGCAAGAATATTAACATTTGACATAATTGTTATCCAAACATTATCTGCCTTTGCACGTCCCATAACCCAACTTAAAAGGTCACAGGCATAAACACCGTCTATTTTACGCTCACCATCAGGAAGTGCCAATGCAATAAATTCGTTGTTTTTTATTAAATCATTTACTGTCATCTTCACACCCACTGTCATTGTTATTACGTATACGGCATTTTTCAATTGTCGAATGACCTTTGACTATATCCTCCGCCAACGCTCTACAGTTTGGAGCACCGCAGGAACCACAGTCAATACCGGGTAACTGAGATTTGATTTTTTGAATATCAGCCATCATTCGCATTGATTCAGCCATACTGTCTGAAAGGCGTGAAATTGGTTGATATGTCGGCAAATCGTCAAACAAAAACTCGCTTGGCAAATATTCGCTTTCATCAGATAGGAAATTTTTTGAAACCGGTAAGTACCGTCTTAACGATTGAAGTCTTGCTTTTGCAATAAATGGGTTTTGTATTGTCAGCACACCGCCGACACAACCGCCTGTGCAAGCATTAAGTTCAATAAATTCAAGCGGTGGAATATTTCCGTTTTCAACTTGGTCTAGAACTCGCATAACATTCTCAATACCGTCAGCCGCAAGGTAACTTTCATTAAAAATTGCAGTTGCCTCGCCACCTGAAGATGCCCAACCAATACCAATCATTCCTGAATTAGCAAGTGTTTTAACATCACTTCCATATTTCATAACACTTAATAACTGAAAATAAATATCACTTATTGATACTACACAGTCAACCTTGCTTTTATAATCTGCAAAACCGTTCTTAACATAACTAGCTTTTGCAGGACAAGGTGATATAAAACATACACCTATATCACTCTCAGATAATTCAGGGTGTTCTTTTTTTGCTTTATCACGTGCTAAACCTGCCGCCACTTCCATTGGTGGCAACATATGAATTACATGGTCTGACAATGATGGAAAACGAAGCGCAATAAGTCTTGTCACAACTGGACAAGCCGAACTTATCGCGGGTTTTGTTATTCCGTCGGTTTTAAGATATTTTCTTGTGTACGCTGAAACTAATTCAGCTGCAGCTGATACTTCAAAAACATCATCAAAACCAATTTTCAAAAGACCATCAAGCACATAATCTACATCATCAAGATTATCAAATTGACCGTATAATGTAGGAGCAGGCAAAGCTATTTTCCATTTAAACTTATCCATTTCAGATAATTTTGAGCATTTAGCCTTTTTTGCATTATTGGGACAAACTCTAATACATTCGCCGCAATCAATACAACGCCCTTCGTTTATAACAGCATGGCCGTTTCTAATCCTTATAGCTTCAGTTGGACAGTGCTTAAGACAAGTAGTACAACCGTTACATTTTTCGACATCTAAAAAAACAGAATGATCATATGTATTCATAATTATTACCGCCGAAAATTAATTAATTAATGTTTACCCTCATGGTAATTGTGGTACCAATTCCAACCTTTGAATCAATATCCATATAGTCGGTATATCGCTTCATATTAGGAAGTCCCATTCCTGCGCCAAAGCCTAAGGAACGGATATTATCAGTTGCAGTGGAATAACCTTCTTGCATAGCCTGTTTAATATCTTTTATTCCCGGTCCCTTGTCACAAAGAACGATTTCAATATGGTCTTCGCTCACGTAAACATCGGCAGTGCCGCCGTTTGCATGAATAACCATATTAATTTCTCCCTCATACATAGCAATCGAAACACGTCTGATTAACTCAGGGGGTAAACCTAACTGCCTTAAATTTTTCTTAACCATAAATGATGC
>JAZRPH010000055.1:0-1683 GCA_045649125.1 Acutalibacteraceae bacterium
TCGCCCTTTTTTACAACCGCCTTAGCGGGTGCGCCGATGTGCTGTGACAAAAGTATTGAAACCGTCTTAGCATCTACCGTGTCGCTTACTATGGGGGCGGTTATGTTATATTTTTTAAGACCGAGTCTTGCCATAAGCCGACTCATCGGCACCTGACGGAATGCCCTGTCAGTGTTGGCGCTAAATTCGCCCGATAAAGCCGTCGGTCTTACACCTGCGGTGCGAAGTCCGTCCTTACAAGCGGCAAGCAGACTTCTTGGTGACAAATTCTGAACGCAGGAATACATTTCACAAAGTCCGCAGGAGCAGCAGTACATTGAATCAAGATATGGTGCTGCATCATTTGTAACACCGTTTGAGGCAACGCGCATAAACTCTGCGGGGTCAATCGGGTGCCCAAGCAGATTACGCGGACACATACTTGTACAGTAACTGCACTGACAACATGCCGCCATTGCCCTTTTCATATCAATAAATGCCTTGGACTGTCTTTTTCTTACAACAGCACTGTCGGGTGGAAGCACCAAAACTGCATTTGTTGTTTTGGTCACTATATTAGCCATACTTCCGAGAATGCCCATCATCGGACCGCCGATAATAATTTCGGGGTTGTCGATTGTAACTGCCCCTGCCAAAGACAGAATTTCACCCACCGTAACGCCGATTGGTACATACACGGTTACGGGGTTTTCAACCTCACCCGCGATGGTGACAAACTTATGCGTTACGGGTTTACCCGCAAGGGCTAGAGCGACATTATACACCGTCTCAACATTAAGCACGGTAACGCCCACAGCAAGCGGTATATCCCCAGGTGGAACAACACGGCCTGTAACTTCGTATGTAAGAATTACCTCGTCACCCGCAGGGTAGACATCGGGTAATCTGCAAATTTCTATATTGGGAAAAAACTGCAGAAAGGGGGTTATTGCCTCGGCAGTCTTTTTGTAAGACTTTTTAAGCGCAACACATACCCTTTTTGCGTTTATTGTTTTCGAGATTATGTCAAGGGCTTCAAGAATTTCCTGTGCGTGAGTTTCCAACACCTGACGGTGTAGCTTAAGCAGAGGCTCACACTCGGCGCAGTTCAAAATCAAGGTATCTGTCTTTTCGCTAAGCTTTGCATAGGTCGGAAAACCCGCGCCGCCCGCGCCGACAACACCGTTTGACTGCAGTATGCCCTTTAATTCATCTAATTTCATTATTATAACTCCGGTAAACCGATTCCGTTATCAACAATACCTACAATAGCAGCATCAACGGGGCTGGTCTGCATATCACAGCCGATTCTTGCCGCGCTGCCTGTAGCAACAAGTACAATTTCACCGATACCCGCGCCTACATTATCTATTGCGACAATTTTGGCTTTAGGATCGCCCAGCTTTTCAATAGGCTCAATAACCATAAACTTAGAGCCCACAAGCTTTTCATTTTTACGGGTAGAAACAATGTGTCCAACTACCTTACCGACTATCATCTTCTCACCTATTCCTTAGGCTGACGAGAGTCGAACCCGTCACGCCTGACAAATAATAATTTTTTGCCCTTTCTTGTCTCATCACTTGTAATACGGCAGTATTACTGCGTTCTTCGACTTCGCCTTTTCAAAAAATTATTTATTTGGCAGGTCAAAGAGTTTCTCACAGCCGCCTTTTTTCGAAAGGCGAAGCGTGAAATTTGCAG
>JAZRPH010000056.1:0-2542 GCA_045649125.1 Acutalibacteraceae bacterium
AGACCGCCTTGCCGTCACCCGCCTTTGAAATTACACTGCCGTACAACCCGTGCGACAGCGTAAACTGTAACTCGCATACCCTGTGGTCGCCCTGCGTACCGCCAAACTGCTCGGCGGCGGGTGATATACCGTCTACATCGAGCGTATATTCAATTTTTCTTACTGACATTTATGCTTCCTCCCTTATTTGTTGAGTTTCAGATTTTCTTTGTAAATGGTGTTCGCCTGTTTTACAGCGTCGTCGTTGTAGTCCTTGTCAATATCGCTAAGCGCTTTTGTACGCTTACGCTCTATCTCGGCAAGGCTTTCTTCAAGTGACGCCGACAGTCCGTCAAGCAGACCTTTTCGCTGTGCATCAAGACCTGCCTTTTTATTAGCGTACGACAGTCTGACACCCGCCTTACGAACACCGCTCAGTCCCGAATTATCAAGCCCTAAATTTGCCATACTTTCAGCCACAGTCTGCTCGTTAATAAGTTTCTGTACGGCATTTCGCTGATAATCATCGGTGAAACTATGCTCGGTTTCACTGACATCGCGCTCATACTCGGTGGTGCGAGAAGCAATCTGACTGTCAAAAATCGCATTCTGCGCATTCTTTTCACTCTGCTTTGCAGCCTTAAGTGACTCAAGTTGCTGTCTGTATATCTCATCCCAAGAGGGTAATGTTACCGCCATTACCTGACACCTCCCAATAGTCTGTAAAGTAAATTTATGCCTTCGATACAAATTCTGCCGCGGCAGGAAAGCCTTATTCCAAACCTTGTCACCGCGCGAATGCTTGGATACAGCGTTTTGCACACCGCGTTTTTGCCCGTATTAACGGTGTCGTTTTCCTCACCGCAGTCGGTGATAAACTTGACCGCTATACCGCACTCGTCAATACAGGCGATATTAAGCGACACTCGGTCAATGTTTTTGGTGTAATTGGGTGCAGAAAAATCAAAAAACTTTGTCTGCACCATACTTTCGATATCGCTTTTTTGTAGGTGCTGCTGCAAATTTGTGGAGTTTGCATTTTCACGGTAAACCGTGTCGCATATATCACTGCCGAGGCTGTCCATTATGTAGCACACCCTCACCGCATATACAGGGTACTTATCACCTTGAGGGTTTATAAGTTTAAAGGACGGTGAACTGAAATTAAAGGTAAATATTGCTAATTTTCCGTCAATACAGCAAATGTCTGTTGATAAGGCCTGCTTGTTACTACGGGATTTGCTGTCAATGCACGAAAAATCCCAATAATACCAAGGGATGTGCATATTACTGTCTTGGCTTTTCGAGTATGAACTGACATTCTGGTAGCCGTAACTGTTGTAGTCCATAACAAAGGCGTGATTTTTTAGATACAATATGTACTTGCCGTCAAAGTCGCAACTTTTAGCCGTTTTAAGTGCGGCTGTGTCGGTTTTAAGTTTTGCGCTAATCATATCGCTTACGGTGTAGATGCTGTGCTCGTTATACTGATTAAGTGACACAAGGGTGTAAACATTACCGTCACTGTTTGCAAAGACGAGTCTGTTACGGCAAAGTTGCACAGTGTCAGGGCAGTCGCACCCTATTGCGCCGTTTAGCAGAACAAGCGGAAAATATACGCTGTTCGCCTGAAAATCCACCACGCTTTGATTTATAAGATTATCCGCCGTTATATCGGTGTTCTGCGCGTAGTATGTATAATAGGTTTCACTTGTTTTGAATATAACAAGGTTTTCGCCCTGTTTGGCGAATGCCGTAACGGCTTGTCTTTGATTGCCGACATAAAAGTAATTGTTTTCGGGGAAATAAAGCGGGTCGTTTAGCGCCGACCATACAACAAGCGCTTTTTTGGAATCGGCTGTGTTGCCGCCTAAGAATAAACGCGTACCGCCGTTTATACCCATAGCAGCGCCGCCAAACCAAGTGGCTTTTGTCATATTAAACACCTTTTGCTTATCGTCAGCCGAACACTCATAAAAAGCGGTGATTTCAAGATTATCTTCTGTTCTGAAGTCATTTTCTGCCTGTGTCTTTGAAAGTTGCACCCACTGTGTGCTGCCTTTTTCCTTAGAAAAGGCTATGTAATTTCGCCCAACAAACATATAATAACCGTCTTTTGAATCGTCTTCGGTATTTATGGTGTCGGCTTTGCCGTCCCACAAAACTTTGTGTTCTACGGTGACGCCGTTCTTATTTGTAAGTTTTGCCGTCACATTACCTGTGCTACCCAAAGGCAAATTCCAACGAAGCGGATACCACATATGATGCTCATCGTCTTCAAAATTAACGGTGGAATATATCATCTTATAGCGTTTGCCTATCAGGTTGTATCCGTTTATCTGTGTGCCCGAATATGAATAACTGTGATTTTCGGGTTTGCAGTGTGCCATAACCACGGGCGCGGTAATATCTTCTTCTGCTACCGTTTCCCAAGTCGCACCCGTTTTTGTATATTCAAGCCTTTTTATACTGCAGTCGGACAAATAGCAGTAAATCACCCCGCAACTTTCGGCAACAAAGTAATTTATATCCCCCTGTGCTGTAATGGATGGCAGTTCGTAAA